>NZ_JAUNUG010000008.1 GCF_030538285.1 Corynebacterium sp. | reverse complement strand
ATCGGCATGGAGTTCGCCTACGTGCTGTCCAACTACGGCGTCGACGTCACAGTCATCGAGTACATGGACCGCGTCCTGCCGAACGAGGACGCCGAGGTGTCCAAGGTCATCGCCAAGGCCTACAAGAAGCTCGGCGTGAAGCTGCTGCCGGGTCATGCCACCACCGCCGTGCGCGACAACGGTGACTCCGTCGAGGTCGATTACCAGAAGAAGGGCTCCGACAAGACGGAGACCATCACCTGCGATCGCGTGCTGGTGTCTGTCGGTTTCCGCCCGCGCGTCGAGGGCTTCGGACTGGAGAACACCGGTGTCGAGCTGACCGAGCGCGGCGCCATCGCCATCGACGACTTCATGCGCACCAACGTCGAGAACATCTACGCCATCGGTGACGTCACCGCCAAGCTGCAGCTGGCCCATGTCGCAGAGGCACAGGGCATCGTCGCCGCCGAGACCATCGCGGGCGCCGAGACCCATGAGCTGGGCGATTACATGATGATGCCGCGCGCCACCTTCTGTAACCCGCAGGTCGCCTCCTTCGGCTACACCGAGGAGCAGGCCAAGGAGAAGTGGCCGGACCGCGAGATCAAGGTCGCCTCCTTCCCGTTCTCCGCCAACGGCAAGGCCGTCGGCCTGGCTGAGACCGATGGCTTCGCCAAGATCGTCGCCGACGCTGAGTTCGGCGAGCTGCTCGGCGGACACCTCGTCGGTGCCAACGCCTCCGAGCTGATCAACGAGCTGGTCCTGGCGCAGAACTACGATCTGACCACCGAGGAAATCTCCCGCGCCGTCCACATCCACCCGACCCTGTCGGAGGCTGTCAAGGAAGCCGCCCACGGTATCTCCGGCCACATGATCAACTTCTAATAGGTACGATCTGCGACAAGGGGTCTCCTCCCGGAGGCCCCTTTTTGCATGCCAGGAAAGGAACATGATGCCCACTATCGGCATTCTCGCGGACTCCGGACAGCCGCTCGCCGACGCCTCGCGGATCCTCCGCTCCGTGCTCAGCGACATCCGGGAGGGCGACACCTTGCGCGGCACGTGGCCCGGAATCGGGCCCGTGGAACTGCGGGAGGGCACCGTCCCCATGTCCCCGGATGGGGAGGTGGAACTCGGCGCACATGCCGCCGAGCTTCTCGACGCTCACGGCTGGTCCCGCCTGATCTATCTCACCGATCTGCCGTTATCGGCGTGGGAGAAACCGGTGGTCAGCCAGCGCTTTGCCGAGGTGCCAGCGGTCCTGCTTTCCCTGCCTGCACTCGGGGCCTTCGGTGTCCGGCGGCGTCTGCGCCGCGAACTGAGCGGCCTGGTGGAACACGATGAACTCAGTGCCGGGGTGTTTCGTGAGGGCCCCGACCCGGCGGAACATGCGGATTCGGCGGATCAGCCGGGCGTCGAGACGCGGGTCCTGCAACACCCGGGCCTGACCCTGCGGATGGTGGCCGGCATGGTCCGCAGCAACGAGCCCGGTCGATTGCTGCCCGTCCTGTCATCCTCGCTGGCGGCGATGGTGGCCACCGGTGGTTTCGGTATCTTCTACGGCTCGATCTGGCAATTGGCCGAAGAGCTGACCTTCTGGCGGCTGCTGCTCATCAGTGTGTTCGCCACCGTCTCCTTCACCGGCTGGCTCATCGTGCACAACCGCCTATGGCAACGCCGCCACACGCAGGAATCCCGCTGGCGGGAAATGGTGGACAACCTCGCCACCGTGGGAACCATCGGGATGGCCGCTATCACCCTCCACTTCGCGGTGTGGCTGATCATGGTGCTGGCGTCGGTGGCGGTGATCCCGCGGGCCTATCTCGAAGGGGAACTCGAGCGCGACGTCGGGATGATCACCTACTTGTCCATCGCCTGGCTCAGCGCCTCCCTCGGCGCGATGGCCGGTGCCCTGGGCTCCAATTTCGACCGCGACGTGGAGATACGTTCCGCCACCTACAATCTCCGCGAACACGAACGCCGTGCCCGCCGCTGGGCGGGCGACTAGTTGTAGGGGGCGACGGAGGAGCGGTGGGCGTCGATAGTCAGTTCCTCATGGATCGGCGGGAAGGCGCGCTGGGTACATTTCTCGCGCGGGCACACGCGGCACCCGGCGCCGATGGGGGTGGCACTCGACAGGTCATCGAGGTCGAGCCCCTCCGCGTAGACCGTACGATCAGCGTGCCGGGCCTCGCAGCCCAAACCGATGGCGAAGAGCTTGCCGGTGTCCCCGAAACGTCCGCGGTGGTGGCGAACCGTGCGGGCAATCCACAGGTAATTGCGACCATCCGGCATCTGCGCCAGCTGCCGCAGGATCGTCCCCGGGTTGGTGAACGTCTCGTAGATGTTCCACAACGGGCACGTGCCGCCGGAATTCGCCAGGTGGAAACCGGTCGCCGACTGCCGCTTCGACATATTCCCCGCCCGGTCGACGCGGACAAAAGTAAAGGGGATACCGCGGAGGTTGGGGCGCTGGAGCGTCGATAAGCGGGACGCCACGGTTTCGTAACCGACACCGAAAACGTGGCAGAGGAAGTCCACGTCGTAGCCGGAACGCTCCGCCTCCGCATGGATGCCCTGATACGGCAGCAGAACGGCGGCCGCGAAGTAACTCGCGATACCGCGGCGGGCCAGATTCGCCGAGGCCTCGGAAGTGAAATTCGCGCCCGCCACCAGCGTTTCGATGTCCTTCTCCGCCTCCAGATAAGCCAGTTCCATGCCCATGCGGAAGGCGCGCTGACCCGTGTTGAGGCGGCTGGCCAGCTGCAGGTGGCCGGTGTTGCGGTCCAGGGTGTGTAGCGTGCCGTCAAGCTCAGCCGAGGTGGAGATCTCAATACCGTGTTGCTCCCGCAGGCGCTGCGCCAACGCCTCCTCAGTGGAACGGATGGAGAAGCGCTGGATATCCAACTCCCCGGAGATCTGCTCGGCGGCGGTGTCCAGATCGTCGAGATAGTTCTGCCGGGCGTAGAAGAAATCACGGACCTCGTCGTGGGGCATCGACAGGGCCTGCGGGCCGGCGGCGTGGGAGGGGCCCGCGTGGCGGCGGGTGTCCGTGGCGATCGACAGCTTGTCGCGCACGTTGCGGTAACGCCGGTGCATATCGACCATGGTGCGGGCGATCGCCGGGTGGTTGTACACGAGCTCGGACAGCTCCTGCAGCTCTACCGGGCTGGGGCACAGCTCCTTGTCCAGCACCACGTCCTGGATCTCGGCGAGCAGGCGCGAATCATCGTCGCGGGAGAAGAAAGTGGCGTCGACGCCGAAGGCCTCGGTGATGCGTAGCAACACGGGCACGGTCAGCGGGCGTACGTCATGTTCAATCTGGTTGACGTAACTGGCTGACAGGCCGAGGGTGGCGGCCAGTGAGGCCTGGCTGAGGTCCCGTTCGCGGCGCAATTGGCGCAGGCGCGAACCCACGTAGGTCTTTCCCATGTCCGACATAGTAGCGTGACCAGGCTCACGTGTCGGCCACTTTGCGAACTTTGCGTGGGCAACCTTTTACTTTCGGCGAATCTTGTGGCGGGAAGATGTGTCGACACCTCGGAATAACCAAAAGTTTGATACCTATCGGGGTGGGGCGGGAGGCTACCTCTAGTACGGGTGACTAACCTCACAATCGGCCGGTCAGCGCGTGTCGGCACAACCGGACACCTGCCTTTAGTGCTGTTGGGGCGCCTGTGGGGGGCTTTTATGCACACTTTCCGGGCCACGAGTTAAGGTTAGGCTGCCCTCAGGTGGCGGCTGTTGCGGGTGTGACAATGGGGGGAAGTGGCCGAAGAGCTGCCCGGAAACTCGTCGGGATCGGGGACGGGACCGTAAAGTATGAGCGACACTGGAGGTGCCATGACTGTTAAGAACGCAGACCGGGACGCAATCGTCCACGGCAAAATCACTGAGAAGCCGCTGCGCGAGCGGCCGTCCTACCCGACCTGGGCAATCAAGCTGGTGATGGCCATTACTGGCCTCATCTTCGGACTCTATGTCCTCGTCCACATGGTCGGTAACCTGAAGATCTTCATGCCGGACCACAACGGTGTGGCTGCCATCAACGAGTACGGCGAGTGGCTGCGCACCATGGGTGCGCCGATCTTCCCGCGCGAAGGATTCCTGTGGATCTTCCGCATCGTGCTCCTGGCTGCCGTCGTGCTCCACATCCACGGCGCATTCGCCCTGCACGGACGTTCCCGCGTCTCCCGCGGCAAGTTCCAGCGCACCAACCTGGTCGGTGGCCTGAACACCTTCTCCAGCCGCACGATGCTCATCACCGGCATCATCCTGCTGCTGTTCATCGTCTTCCACATCCTCGACCTGACCATGGGTGTCACCCCCGCCGCGCCGGAGACCTTCGCGCACGGTGAGATCTACGCGAACCTCATCGCCAGCTTCTCCCGCTGGCCTGTCGCGATCTTCTACATCCTCGCCATGGTCGTCCTGTTCCTGCACCTGTCCCACGGCATCTGGCTCGCAGTGTCGGACCTCGGCATCACCGGCAAGCGCTGGCGCAAGGTTCTGCTCGTCGTCGCCTACCTGGTGCCGGCGATCGTCATGATCGGCAACATCTCGATGCCGCTGTCCATCGCACTGGGCTGGCTCAGCTAGGTCCCGAAGGGAAGTTTAGAAAAATATGAGCAACACTGATACCGCTTCTCGTCCCGAGTTCCGTCACCCCGAGTCCATCGTCGAGGGCGTCGTCCCCGGCACCATCCTGGACAACGCCGAGCCCCAGGGCGTCCCGACCAAGGAGATGTGGGACTACCAGAAGGAGCACATGAACCTTGTGTCTCCCCTGAACCGCCGCAAGTTCCAGGTCCTCGTCGTCGGCACCGGCCTGTCCGGTGGTGCCGCCGCCGCCGCCCTCGGCGAGCTCGGCTACGACGTGAAGGTGTACACCTACCACGACGCCCCGCGTCGTGCGCACTCCATTGCCGCCCAGGGTGGCGTCAACTCCGCCCGTGGCAAGAAGGTCGACAACGACGGCGCATACCGCCACGTCAAGGACACCGTGAAGGGCGGCGACTACCGTTGCCGCGAGTCCGACTGCTGGCGCCTGGCCATCGAGTCCGGTCGCGTCATCGACCACATGAACGCCATCGGCGCCCCGTTCGCCCGTGAGTACGGCGGCACCCTGGCCACCCGTTCCTTCGGTGGCGTGCAGGTCTCCCGCACCTACTACACCCGTGGTCAGACGGGCCAGCAGCTCCAGCTGTCCACCGCCTCTGCGCTCACCCGCCAGATCGGCCTGGGCAACGTGGAGATCTTCACCCACGCTGACGTCGTCGACCTCATCGTCACCAACAAGGACGGCAACAAGCGTTGTGAGGGCATCGTCACCCGTAACCTCATCACCGGTGAGCTGACCGCCCACACCGGCCACGCCGTCATCCTGGCGACCGGCGGTTACGGCAACGTGTACCACATGTCCACGCTGGCCAAGAACTCCAACGCAGGCGCCCTCATGCGTGCCTACGAGCACGGCGCCTACTTCGCGTCCCCGGCGTTCATCCAGTTCCACCCGACGGGCCTGCCGGTCAACGCGACCTGGCAGTCGAAGACCATCCTGATGTCCGAGTCGCTGCGTAACGACGGCCGCATCTGGTCCCCGAAGGAGCCCAAGGACGACCGCGATCCGAACTCCATCCCGGAGGAGGAGCGCGACTACTTCCTGGAGCGCCGCTACCCGGCCTTCGGCAACCTGGTCCCGCGTGACGTCGCTTCCCGTGCGATCTCCCAGCAGATCAACGCCGGTCTCGGCGTGGGCCCGCTGCACAACTCCGCGTACCTGGACTTCCGTGACGCCATCGAGCGTCTCGGCCAGGACACCATCCGTGAGCGTTACTCCAACCTCTTCGAGATGTACAAGGACGCCATTGGTGAGGATCCCTACACCTCGCCCATGCGTATCGCCCCGACCTGCCACTTCACCATGGGTGGCCTGTGGACCGACTTCAACGAGATGACCTCCATCAACGGCCTGTTCGCCGCCGGTGAGGCCTCCTGGACCTACCACGGTGCGAACCGTCTGGGCGCCAACTCGCTGCTGTCCGCCTCCGTCGACGGCTGGTTCACCCTGCCGTTCACCATCCCGAACTACCTGGCCAACCACCTCGGTGAGGATGTTCTGCCGGCTGACTCTCCTGAGGCTGCCGAGGCTGTCGAGCGTGCCCAGGCCCGCATCGACCGTCTGCTCAACATCCAGGGTCCGAACCCGCACGGTGCCGAGTACTACCACCGCCAGCTGGGCGAGCTGCTGTACTTCGCCTGTGGCGTGTCCCGTAACGTCCCGGACCTGCAGGACGCGATCGTCAAGATCCGCGCCATCCGCGAGGACTTCTGGACCAACGTCCAGATCCCGGGCGAGCAGAACTACATGAACCAGGCTCTTGAGTACGCGGCACGCGTCGCTGACTACATCGACCTGGGCGAGCTCATGTGTGTCGACGCACTCGACCGCGATGAGTCCTGTGGTGCACACTTCCGTGACGACCACCTGTCCGAGGACGGCGAGGCCGAGCGCGACGATGAGAACTGGTGCTTCGTCTCCGCGTGGGAGCCGGCCGGCGAGGGCAAGTTCATCCGCCACGCTGACCCGCTCTACTTCGAATCGATCCCGCTGCAGACAAGGAACTACAAGTAATGAAGCTGACACTTGAGATCTGGCGTCAGGCCGGACCGACTCACGAAGGCGCCTTCGAGACCGTCGAGGTCCCGGATGCCGTGCCGCAGATGTCGGTGCTGGAGCTGCTCGACCACGTCAACAACCGCCTGATCGAGGAGAACAAGGAACCGTTCATGTTCGCCTCGGACTGCCGCGAGGGCATCTGTGGCACCTGTGGCCTGCTGGTCAACGGCCGCCCGCACGGCGCCGGCCAGAACACCCCGGCCTGCCAGCAGCGCCTCGTCGGTTACAACGACGGTGACGTGCTCAAGCTGGAGCCGATGCGTTCCGCTGCTTTCCCGGTCATCAAGGACATGGTCGTCGACCGTTCCGCCCTGGACCGCGTCATGCAGAAGGGTGGCTACGTCTCCATCAACGCCGGCACCGCCCCGGATGCCGACACCCTGCACGTCAACCACGAGACCGCCGAGTTCGCACTCGATCACGCAGCCTGCATCGGCTGTGGCGCCTGCGTCGCGGCCTGCCCGAACGGTGCTGCGCACCTGTTCACCGGCGCGAAGCTGGTTCACCTCTCCCTCATGCCGCTGGGCAAAGAGGAGCGTGGCAAGCGAGCACGTCACATGGTCGATGAGCTGGAGACCAACTTCGGTCACTGCACCCTCTTCGGTGAGTGCGCTGACGTCTGCCCGGCGGGTATCCCGCTGACCGCCGTCGCCGCTGTCACCAAGGAGCGCGCACGCGCCGCCTTCCGCGGCAAGGACGACTAAGCTCGGGGTCACCCGAGTCACGAGAGACGAAAGCGAGAAAGCTATGGCTTCCAACAACTTTGCGGTCGCCGATCAGGCATCCGAGAGCTTCCCGGACTATGAGCCGAAGCTCCACGATTCCTACATCGACGGTTATGACCCGGTGTCCCTGGGTGCCCCGCACTCCTCCCTGGAGCGCTCCTCCACCTGGATCGGCATGGGCCTGCTGCTCACCTCCCTGGCAGGCTTCGGCATCTTGATCTGGATGGCTGCGACCCTCCTGTGGGGTCAGGGCGTCACCGTTGCCGAGTACGACACCACGATGTACATCATCATTGGTGCCGTCATCGCGGCTGTCTGCCTCATCGCCGGCTTCGGTCTTATCCACCGCGGTCGCCGCTACTACCGCGAGTACCGCGACACCACCGGTCGTAGGAACTAGGTTCTAGCTGACGTCTTTCGGCCCGTCCGGCCCGCTCCCTCCCCGGGGAGCGGGCCTTTGACGTTCCCGGGCCCCGTAGGCTGGAGGGCGTGCGTCGAAACATCATCATTGTCCTGATCACGCTGATCACGATTCTCACGTCGATCAACATCCTCATGCTCGCCTTTGAGATGCTCTGAGGATAATGGTCGACATGGGAAAACACAGCCAGCTGGAGCTTATCGACGCCCGCACCGTCCCCGGCCCGAGCCCGGAGGTGGAGGCGCAGCGTCGCCGCACGCTGCGAAACCACAAGATTTTTGTCACCAGCTTGCTGGTGGTCGCGGCGGTTATCTTTCTCGCGTGCAGTTGGTGGCAGAACCAGCCGGGTGGCGCCCCGGTGTGGGTGGGGTATGTGCGTGCCGCCGCTGAGGCAGGAATGGTCGGTGGCTTGGCGGACTGGTTCGCGGTCACCGCACTGTTCCGGCATCCTTTGCGGATCCCGATTCCGCACACGGCGTTGATCCCGAAGAAGAAGGATCAGCTGGGGCAGGCGTTGTCGGAGTTCGTCGGCGAGAATTTCCTCAACGCCGAGTTGATCACGGAGAAGGTCTCCAAGGCGAATATCCCGGAGAAGCTCGGTTCCTGGTTGGCGCATCCGGACAATGCCGCGAAGGCCTCCCGGGAGGCGGGTAAGCTCACCGCCAACGCCATCCGGGCGCTCGATCCGGCGGATGCGGAGATGCTCATCCAGTCGCAGCTCATTGATCGTTTCACGCAGCCGCAGTGGGGCCCACCTGCTGGTCGCCTGCTGGCTGATCTCATCGAGGACGGTCGCACCGAGCCGGTCGTCCAGGAGGTGGTGACGTGGGCGCACCGCAAGGTGCTGGGCATGGAGGACACGGTCATCACGCTTATCGACGAGCGCATGCCCCAATGGGCCCCCCGTTTCGCCAAGGACCTGGTCGGGGCGAGGGTGTACAAGGAATTGGTGGGGTTCACGGCGGCCGTCGCGAATGATCCCGAGCATGAGGCCCGGCACGCCATCCGTCGTTTCCTGGGGGAGCTGGCGGATGATCTGCAGCATGATCCGACGATGATCGCGCGCATCGAGGGCATCAAGCAGGATCTGCTGGGCTCCACCCCGGTCAAGGGTGCGGCGGCCGCGATCTGGGCGTCCGCCTCCGCCTCGCTTATCGACGCCGCCGAGGACCCCTCCTCCCTCCTGCGTACCAAGATCACGGAGTTGTGCATCACCTGGGGCACGAATATCCAGACTGATCCGCAGCTGCGCGCCAGCCTCGACCGCCGCATCACCGGGGCGGCGGCCTTCCTCGCCGACAATTACGCGGGCGAGGTCACGGCGATCATCTCGGAGACCGTGGAGCGCTGGGACGCGGAGGAGGCCAGCGACAAGATCGAGCTCATGGTGGGCAAGGATCTGCAGTTCATCCGCCTGAACGGCACGATCGTGGGTGCGCTCGCCGGATTAGCTATTTACACTGTGAATCATCTGCTCTTCGGGGCATAACCGACACACAGAAAGGGCCAGTCCCATGACCAACCCGAACGACAACAACAATTCCCTGCTGGATAACCTGCGTGAGCCTTTCCAGGCGTGGGTGGCCGCCGGCGCCCGCCTGGGTGATGTGGTCTCCGATTTCACGGAGCGTTACCGAGCGGACCGGGAGCGCACTGACGCGCCTTCGGATGTGCACAGCGTGTACTCCGGTGAGGCGGCTACCGCGGGCCAGGAGTCTGTTAAGCAGCGTTTCGCCACTGCCGCCCAGGAGGCGCGCACGGGCCTGAGCGGTGCGCAGTCCACCGAGGACTACAAGAATGTCTCCCTGGCGTTCGCCTCCCGCGCGGAGGACATCATCCGTGACATCGCCGGGTCGGTGCGTCGTGCTGCGGGGGAGACGAAGTCCTCCGAGTCCGCTTCCGAGGCCCGTTCGGCGTTTTCCAGCGCCACCGCCTCGGTCCGCGCCACCTTCGAGGAGACCGTCGAGCAGGCCCGCGCCCGTCGTGCGGCCGCCGGCACGGGCGATGAGGCCAGCGAGCAGTCCTTCATCGATGATCTGCGCCGTCGCCTGGATGATCTGATCGCCCGCGCCGGAGATGCTGTGGACAAGGACGCAGAGACCCCCTCGAAGAACGATGACGGTGAGGTGCCGCATATGATTGACGGCGAGGTCGTCAGCTCCGAGGACGTCCCGAACCCGAATAAGGACAACTAGCACTCTCATGTCACTGATCACCGGTCTCACCATTTTCGAGATGGTCCTCTTCGCGGCCATCGCCCTGTGCGGCGTCGTCGGCGCCCTCCTCGCGGCAACCACCCGCGATGACGCCTATGAGGCGGGGAATCGCCAGTCGAAGTGGATCTGGGTGGCCATCCTCATGGGTTCCGCCTTCGTGGTGGTCACCCGCGTGCCGTTTCTGTCGTGGGCGGGCATGGTGGCCATCGGCGTGTTCTGGTTTGATGTGCGCCCGCACCTGCGGGATATCGTCAGTGGTAATTACCGGTGGTGACAACGGATGAGGCGTGGCTGAAAAGCCGCGCCTTTCTTTTGCTTATCGACGCCCCCGTCACCATCCCCGACGCCGTCGCCCAGGCCCGCTCCGCGGGCCTGGCGGGGGTGGTGCTGCACCCCTCGCATGTGCAGCTGGCGGGTGACACGGCGGGGCTGACAGTGGTGTCGGTGGTGGGTTATCCCTCGGGATGCCACCACACGCTGGTGAAAGCGGCGGAAGCGCGCCTGGCGGTGGCGCAGGGGGCGGAGGAGATTTGGTTGGCCACTGACCCGGCCATCACCGACGACAACGCCTTGTTGGCGGAGTTCGTCGCCGTGCGGGAGGCGGTGCCCCCGCCGGTTACTCTTGCCGTGTTCGGCGACCACGCCGCGACTGCCCGGTTGGCGGGTGTGGACCGGATGGTGGGGGCGTCGATAAGCGGGGATCTGCCGCACACCATCCTGGCCGATTCCCTCGATGCTGTCATCGCCGCGCTGGAGGCGGGCGCGGACCGGGTCGCGGTCAGCGACGTGGCAGCTGTGTGTCCGCCACCTGGCTGAGGGCGACATTCTCACCGGCCAGGGTGAGGCGGGCGCCGCCGTCGATGACGTCGAAGGCGTCGATGTCGAACTCGCCGGCCTGTTCCTGTACGCCCTGCTGGAGGGCCTGGGAGATGAGGTCGGTGACCTGCGAGGGTAGATCGAAACCGAATAGTGTCGCGCCGGCGGCTTCGAAGGTGAGGTTGCCGTCAACGGGGCGGGGAATGAGGTTGAGTTGGGCGAAGCCGCCGTTGAACTCCACGTCGAGGGTGCCCTCGGCGGGGTTGGCGGTGATATTGGAGATGTCGACCAGGCCGCCCGCCGCGCCCTCCTGCTCCATGCCGTTTTTCACCGTGGCCAGCAGGAACTCGCTGGGCACCTCGGTGGTGGTGACCATGCGGGCGGCGACCGGGTTGTCCGAGTCGGAGATATCCAGGTCCGTGAGCTGCACGTGGGCGCCGGGCTGGCCGAGGATCTCCTGGCCGGTGACCTGCAGGGTGGAAGGGGTGGTGATCTCCACCTCCGGGATCGAGCCGCGCGCCGCCGACAGGACCAGCGGGGTGGTGCCGAAACCGATCGTCGGATCCTCCTCGAGGGCCACGCCATCGGCGGCGGCCTGCTCCTGAAAACTCGTGCGCAATTCGTTGCCGATGAACCACCGCAGGCCAAATTCCGCCACCAGCAGCATGATGAGCAGGGCGACGGCCACGCCGACGAGGAACTTCCAGATCTTTGCCATGACAGACAGTGTGGCGCAGCCTAGGGGGTGGGGGCAACTGCCGCCCAGGGGATTGTCAGGAGGTTGTCACGCAATGTGCGGCGGACGGGGTGGACCGGCCAGCCTTCGTCGATAAGCAGCTGCCGGGCGTGGCGCCAGCGGACGCGGGGACCATAGGGTTCCCAGCCGGCGGTGCGGAACCAGGCATCATCCGCCGCCTGGAGCAGGGCATGGATCCGCTCGCCAGGAGTGTTGCGGTGGATGAGGATCTTCGGCAGGCGCTCCGCCACATCGGAAGGCTTCTCGACATCCCACGGGTCCCACGCCAGGGTCAGCGAGACGGGGCCGTGGGCGTCGATGAGCAGCCACGTGGAGCGTCGGCCCAGCTCATCGCAGGTGCCTTCGATGAACAGCCCGCCGGGGGCCAAACGTGAGGTCACCGACTCCCACGCCTGTTCCACCTGATCGACGTCGTACTGCCGCAGCACATTGAAGGCACGCACCAGGTGCGGGCGGTAGCCGGCGAGCTCGAAACCACCGAGCTCGAAACGCACCCCGTCCCGCGGGGGGAGCACCCGCTCCGGGTCGATCTCCAGGCCCATCACCTCCAGATCCGGGCGGATCGTGCGCAGACGCTGCGCCCATTCGACGGTGGTGGCGTGGGAAGCACCGTAACCGACGTCGACGGCGAGGGGGGAGGCGGCGTCGATAAGCAACCGCCTGATACGGGGATGATGCACCACCCACCTATCGCAACGCCGCAGCCGATTATGGCCGGTCGTGCCGCGGGTGATCACGCCAAAAGGCCGACCACGACCCGCCTCCGCGCGGAGGTTGTGGGCGTGGTCGGCCATGGGTGAAGCAGTAAGAAGGCGAAACGCTTAAGCGTTCTCGCCGATCCAGCGGTTGGTCAGCTCACCTTCGTTGTTGAACAGATCGCCGAGAGCCTCCGCGACCTTCGGCTCAATGGCCGGGCCCATGAACGGGATGTTCACCGAGACCTCATTGGAGTAGGCGAGGGTGGTGGTGGCGTCATCGCCGGAGACATTGATATCACCGGAGAAATCGACCGGGGTGCCCTTGACATCAGCGGTGTAGGTGACCGCGGAGGCGTTGTCAGCCAGCGGGCCGACGGTGACCACACGCTTGACCTTCAGCGCCTGGGAGATCATCGCGCGGACCGCCTCCGGGAGGATGTCCAGCGGTAGAACCTCAAAAAGGGTGGCGACAGCGCCGCCCTCCGTGGTCTCGAATTCAGCGACCTCGCCCGGCTCGGGGGAGAGGTTCTGTGCGATAAATGCCCAGTAGTCAGGGTTCGTCAGCGCGGCATGGACCTTCTCGACCGGCTGGTTGATGGTTACGGTGTTCTCACTGCGGGTTGCCATAGCTAACAGACTACCGTTAAGCACGTGAGCGACTCATCTCTGACCCCGGACATCCAGGCACATCTCAGCCAGCTGACAGGCGTGGTGCTCGACGACACCACCACCTTCGCCGATCTGACCACCCTCCACCTCGGCGGACGGCCGTTGCTGGTGGTGCGCTGCGCGACGGCGTCGGCCGTGGCCGAGGCAGTCACGCTTCTCGACGCCCACTCCGTACCCCTCCTCGTGGTGGCCGGCGGCTCCAACCTCGTCGTCGCCGACGGGGACCTGGACCTGGTCGTGGTGCTGCTGGAAAACGACGACCTCTCGCTGGACATGGCGACCGGGCGCGTGGTCGCCGGGGCCGGTGCCGTGTGGGACGATGTTGTCGCAGCCTGCGTGGACGCTGACCTCGGCGGCATCGAGTGCCTGTCCGGCATCCCCGGATCCGCTGGCGCGACGCCCGTGCAGAACGTCGGGGCGTACGGCGTGGAGATCGCCGACGTGCTCGTGCAGGTGCAACTCCTCGACCGGGCAAGCGGGGAAGTGTCCTGGGTGCCGGCCAGCGACCTGGAACTGGCGTACCGCTACTCCAACCTCAAATTCACCTCCCGCGGTGTGGTGCTGGCTGTGGAGTTACAGCTGTCCACCGACGGGTTGTCCGCGCCCCTGCGCTTCGGCGAACTCGCGCGCCGGTTGGGCGGGGCTGAACGCTGGCCGGTTGCCGCCGTGCGCGAGGCCGTGCTGGCATTGCGCCACGGCAAGGGCATGGTGGTCGTCGAGTCGGACCATGACACTTGGTCAGCCGGTTCCTTCTTCACCAACCCCGTCGTGGACAGCGCGGTGGCGGATGCGGTGCAGGCCGCGGTGCGCGCTTCCCGCGGCGCCGAGGACGCCGAGCGCATGCCCCGCTTCCCGGCCGCGGGAGGCGAGAAACTCTCCGCCGCGTGGCTCATCGAACGCGCCGGGTTTTCCAAGGGCCATCCCGGAGAGGGGGCGCCCGCGCGCCTGTCGACGAAACACACTCTGGCGCTGACCAACCGCGGCTCGGCATCGACATCCGACCTGGTCGCCCTGGCCCGCGAAGTCCGCGATGGGGTGCGCTCGGTGTTCGGCGTGGAGCTCGTGCCCGAGCCGGTGTGGGTGGGAGTGTCGATCTGATTTTGTCAACTGGTTGGTTGATAGAAATGCGGCTTTCTGTGGATAACTGGTAGTTATCCACAGGCTGGGGTGCTTGCTTATCGACGCCGGCGTGGCCCGCGTTTATGGTTCGGGGCATGAACACTGTGGATGCGTTGGCGGCCTTGCGGGCCATGCGGGTGCTGGGGGAGTTGTCCTCCGGTGACCTGACCCGCGCGCATCTGGATCAGTGGGGTTTTCAGGATGCGGGATTGTGGGAGCGGTTGGCGCTGATCTATTTCGGGCCGACACGTTCCAAGAAGCTGCAGGCCGCCGCGCGGGAAGCAGCAGCACCGTTGTCGTTGGATGCGGTGGCGGTGATTGAAAAGCACCTGCGCAAACTCTCGCCGAAGGCCGGGGTGTCGGTGTGGGAGCTGCGGGTGGAGTTGTGCGGGCTGCGCGGCACGGTGGCCGAGATTGGGCTGGAGGCCGCAGCCCGGGTGTTGGCGCATAATCGCCGGGCCCCGGATGGTGATAGCCGGCGTTTCCGGGCGTTTCGGGGTGGCAAGAATGTTGATGCCCAGGGCTTGTCGACGGCGACGTTGACTCTGCCAGCGGGGGATATGGCCCGCTACACAGCGCATCTGAAGGTCACCGCGGATGCGTTGCGGGAGGCGGATGGGTCGTTGTCGTGGGAGCAGGCAATGGCGGATGCCGCGTTTCAGCATGGTGTCGGTGGTGTCGCCGCCGATAAGGTGGCCCCGCCTATTCCTCTGGGGGTGATGCGGGCCCCGGATTTTGTCTCCCATCACCGTGGAGAAGGCGGGGACACCGTCTTCGGTCTCAGCGATGGGAGGACAATCACGGGCAAGGAGTGGGTGGAAAAGGGTCTGTCCGAGTTGGGGTTTTTCGGGATCTTCGACCTGGTGGAGGGCGGGATTGATCTCTATCGCCTGTCGCGGTTTGCCAATGACAAACAGCGCATCCTGGCGATGGCGGAGAACCTGGTCTGCCCCAACCCGGGGTGTACCACTGCGGCGGCGGATTGCCAGTTCCATCATCTGACTGCGTGGGAACACGAGGGACAGACCAACATGGCCAACCTCTCGGTGGCGTGCCGGGTGCATAACGGGCGCAATGACGATGATCCCAACGCCCCGCCGAAACATGGGCGCCTGGAACGCCGGGAAGGTGGGATCGTGTTCCTCCCACCCGATGGCGGGCCACCCCAGAACAATCGTCATCCCCTGCGGAAACTCTCCGCCCTGGGGCTGCTCGCCGACGCCTAAGCCAGGGACAGGAACATCTGCTCGAGCTTCTTCTCGTCGAGCTCGGAGCCTTCCTCGGCGAAGCACTTCTTCATGCCGGTGGAGACGATGAGGTAGCCGGCACGGTCAATCGCCTTGGCCACCGCAGAGAGCTGCATGACGGCATCCTCGCACTCCTGGCCCTCCTCGAGCATGCGGATAACGGCCTCGAGCTGTCCCTTGGCCCGCTTGAGGCGGGTGATCGACGGCTTGGCTTCTTCGGGTGTGAGCTGCATGCCACTCATCCTATCTCCTGGTGAGCTGGCCATGAGTCCATGTCACATATCCGCCGTCGAGGTTGGCTACTTCCAGGCCCAGATTGTCGAGCAGCGTCGCCGCGACATGGCCGCGCACACCCACCTGGCAGTGGACCAGCACCTTTTTGTCGCGCAGCTCGTCGACACGCGCGCGCAGGTCGTCGACCGGGATGTTGAGGGCGCCCGGGATCTGGCCGCGCTGGTACTCGCCTGGGGTGCGGACGTCGATAAGCGTCCAGCCGTCGGCCAGCGCCTCGTCGAGCTCGTGCCACTGGACGGTGCGCTCACCGGCGACCATGTTGTCGTTGATGAAACCGACCATGTTGATGGGGTCCTTCGCGGAGCCGAACTGCGGGGCGTAGGCCAACTCCAGGTCGGCGAGGTCGGTGGCGCTCAGGTCAGCGCGCATGGCGGTGGCGATGACGTCGATGCGCTTATCGACACCCTGCCCGCCCACCGCCTGCGCACCGAGGATGAGGTCGGTGTCGGCGTCGATGACCACCTTGAGGTGGATGGTTTCGGCGCCGGGGTAGTAGCCGGCATGGTTCGCGGGATGCAGGTGGATGACCCGCAGGTTCTTCCCGGCGGCCCGGGCGCGGCGCTCATTCCAGCCGACGGAACCCGCGGAGAGTCCGAACACGCCGACGATGGCGGTGCCCAGGGTCGGGGTGCGGGTCGCATCGCGGCCGGTGATGATGTCGGCGACCAGGCGCCCGTGCCGGTTGGCGGTCTGGGCCAGGGGGACGAGGGTGTCCTCGCCGGAGACGTGGTCGGCCTTCTCGGCGGCATCGCCCACGGCGAAGATGCGCGGGTCGCTGGTGCGCTGGTGGTCATCGACCTTGATGCCGCCGCGCTCGCCGACGTCGAGTCCGGCGGCCACGGCGAGCTCATTCGCCGGGCGGACGCCGATGCTGGCGATGACGAGGTCGGCGGGGATGACGCGGGCGTCGGCAAGCGTGAGGGTGTCGGGGCCGATGGTCGTGGTGTCGGCGTCGGTGAGGACGGTAACTCCGTTGTCGACCAGCCGCTTCTCGACGATCGCCGCCATCTCCCCATCCAAGGGAGTAAGGATCTGCGGGGCGCGCTCGATGACGGTGACGTCGAGGCCGCGGTGACGCATGTTCTCCGCCACCTCCAGGCCGATGAAGCCGCCGCCGATGATCGCGACGGAGGACACGTCGCCGCTTAAGGCTGCGATGATCGCATCGACGTCTTCAATGGTGCGCAGGTGCAAGGCGCGCTCGATGCCGGGGATCGGCGGGATGATGGGGGTTGCGCCAGGGGAGAGCACCAGGTGGTCGTAGGTGATGACGTCACCGCCGTCGGTGGTGACGGTGCGCTGCGCGCGGTCGATGGCGGTCGCGCGCGTGTTGACGCGCACGTCGAGGTTGAAGCGGGCGGCCAGCGATTCCGGGGTCTGTAGCAGCAGGGAGGAACGCTCCGGGATGACCCCGGAGACGTGGTAAGGCAGGCCGCAGTTGGCGAAGGAGACGTGCCCGGAGGCTTCCAGGACGATGATGTTCATGTTCTCGTCCCGGCGCCGTAGGCGCGCGGCCGTCGACATGCCGCCGGCGACGCCGCCGACGATGACAGTGGTGTTGGTGCTCATGGCGCTGATGTTAGCGCCCGAAGAGGCCGGAGAAGATGCCCCCGGACTTCTTCTCGCTCTTGGCGGCGGGATCGCAGGTGCACCACTGGTTGGCGGGGACGGTGGCCTTCACCTGGTCGACGTGCTGGCCGCAGCCGGCCCAGGTGGTCTTATGGCAGGTGGGGCAGGGGACGGGACGGCACATGGGGATACTCCTCGGGAGGTGGGGGTTGTGCTGACAGGCCCCAATATACCCCCGAGGGTATCTATGAATGCAAGTCAGCGTTCCAGCGACCGCAGCAGGTCCTCCTGCACCTCACGCCGACGGATCTTGCCCATCTGGTCCCGCGCCAACTCCTCGAAGTGGTAGAAGGTACGCGGCACCTTATAGCGGGTGAGGCGCTCACGGGCGAAGGCCTTGAGGCCCTCGGGATCCATGGCGGCGCCGTCGCGAAGCGTCACACAGGCCACGACATCCTCGGAACCGTCCTCGCGCGGGCGACCCACGACCGCCAGATCCACAATGTCCGGGTGATCGCGCATGGCCTCCTCGACCTCCGCGGGGTAGACGTTGAAACCGCCGGTGATGATGACCTCCTTGATGCGGGCCACCAGGCGGATGAAGCCATCCTCCTCCATGACACCGATGTCGCCGGTGCGGTACCAGCCATCATGGAAGCTGTTTTCCGTGGCCTCGGGCTGGTTGAGGTAACCGGGGAAGACCTGCGGGCCGCGGACGAAGATCTCCCCCTCGGTGCCGTCGGGCTGGGTCTCATCGAGGTTGTCCGGGTTGGCGATGCGCACCTCAGTGTCCGGGAAGGGGATGCCGACGTAACCGGGGCGACGGTCATCGTTCATGGGGTTGCCGACGATGACCGGCGCGGTCTCCGTCAGCCCGTAACCCTCCACCAGGCGGCCGCCGGTGAAGCGCTCCCACTTCTCCACCGTGGACACCGGCAGGGTTGCCGCGCCACAGAAAGCATTGCGGACACCCGAGATGTCGATGTTGTCGGCCTCGGCGGCCTCGACGATCTTCTCGTAGAGCGTGGGCACGCCCGGCAGCCAGGTCGGGGTGTGCTTTTTCATCACGTCCATGATCAGTGGGATCCGCGGCGCCGGCAGCAGCACCATTTCGCCGCCGATGTAGACGGACAGGGTGCCCACCATCGTCAGGCCGTAGGCGTGGAACATCGGCAGCGCGGCGAGCATCCGCTCATCCTGCTCACCGAGCCCCGGCACCCAGTTCTTGCCCTGCAGGCAGTTGGCGAAAAGGTTGCCGTGGGTGAGCTGGGCGCCTTTCGGGGCGCCGGTGGTGCCGGAGGTGTAGAGGATAAGCGCGATGGAGTCCTTGGTCACGGAAGGCTCAGAGACGATGTCATCGCCCTCGCCGCCGATCGCCGCACCGATGAGTGCCTCCCACGGCACCGTGTTCGGGGCGGGGGCGGACAGCGCCTCGCGCTGCTCCTTGACCTTCTTGATCGGCAGCTTCAGGGCCAGCTGCTTGAACGCCGGCATGGCCTCGATCATGTTCACCGAGATAATCGTTTCCAGGGAGGTGGTGCCGCGCAGCTTCTCCAGCGTCGGCGCTGCCTTGTCCCAGGCGATGGCGACGCGGGCGCCGTGATCGGAGAAGGGGCCCTCCAGCTCGTGGGCGGTGTAGAGCGGGTTGTGTTCCACGACGGTCGCACCCAGCTTGAGCACCGCGTAGAAGGCGGCGATGTGCTGGGGGCAGTTCGGCAGGATGATGGCGACCTTGTCGCCGGGGCGCACACCGAAGGCGCGCAACCCCGCGGCGGCCCGCCGGACCTGACGGTCGAGCTCGGCGTAGGTCTGCGACTTACCGAAGAACCAGGTGGCCGACTTCTCGGCGTTGATGGCGAGGTTGTTGTCGTAGACGTCGAGCAGGGTCGTCTCGTCGTAGTCGAGGGAGTGGGGAGTCCACTCCGGGTAATAGTTCAACCAGGCCTTGGTCTCGAATGCCGACATAGGATGCCTTCCGCTGCTCGGGGTCTGCTTTAAAGGTGCGCCCCAGTATACGGGCGCGCCCACCTATTATTGGGGGCATGCGCGTCGCGATGATCTCCATGCACACCTCGCCGTTGCAGCAGCCCGGCTCGGGAGATGCAGGTGGCATGAACGTCTATGTCCTCAACACCGCCCGCCAGCTGGCCCGCCAGGGTGTGGAGGTGGACATTTTCACCCGGGCGACCCGGCCCAGCCAGGGGGAGGTGGTCGATGTGGAGCCGGGCCTGCGGGTGCTCAACATCGTGGCCGGCCCCTACGACGGGCTGGAGAAAGAGTCCCTGCCGACCCAGTTGGCGGCTTTCGCCGGCGGCATGGTGGCCTTCCAGCGGTGCCATGACGTTGACTATGAGCTCATCCACTCTCACTACTGGCTCTCCGGCCAGGTCGGATGGCTGCTGCGGGATTTGTGGGAGATCCCGCTCGTGCACACCGCGCACACTTTGGCCGCGGTGAAAAACGCCCACCGCAGTGATGACGATTCCCCCGAATCGGAGGCGCGGCGGATCTGTGAACAGCAGCTCGTCGATAATGCGGACACCCTGGTGGTCAACACGCCGGAGGAGACGAACGATCTCATCGACCATTACGACGCCGAGCCCGAGCGCATCGTCGTGGTCACCCCGGGTACTGACGTCGAACTGTTCACCCCCGGCACAGACCGCAACACCGAACGCTCCCGCCGCCTGCTCGGCATCCCACTCGACGCGGAACTGGTTGTGTTCGTCGGCCGGCTGCAGCAATTCAAGGGCCCGCAGGTGCTCATCCGCGCCATCGCCGAGATGGTCCGCCGTCGCCCGGAACGCAAACTCCGGGCCATCATTTGTGGTGGGGCATCGGGGGCCGCCACCACCGAGCGGCAGTACCGGGAACTGGCCCGTGAACTGGGTGTCGAGCGACGTATCCGCTTCCTGGATCCCCGCCCGCCGGAGGAACTGGTCACCATCTACCAGGCCGCCGACATCGTCGCCGTCCCCAGTTACAACGAATCCTTCGGACTCGTCGCCATGGAGGCGCAGGCCTGCGGCACCCCGGTGGTCGCCGCCCGGGTCGGCGGTCTCCCTGTCGCCGTTGCGGAGGGTGAGACGGGAGTGCTTGTCGACGGCCACGCCACCGAGGACTGGGCCGACGCGCTGGAGCAGCTTCTCGACGATGACGACACCCGCCTGCGCATGGCCGGCGAGGCCGTCGCTCATGCCGCGAACTTCTCGTGGGCGGCCTCGGCGTCCCAGCTGGCGAGCGTCTACAACGAGGTGCTCAGCCGGGAGATCGACGACTGCGCACCGCGCCGGGCCTGACGGGGGTATATACCCCCACATGAGCGGCGCAATCGTGGCATATTGGAGACATGACCAACGGAAAGCTCATTCTTCTTCGCCACGGCCAGAGCCAGTGGAACAAATCGAACCAGTTCACCGGCTGGGTGGACGTTGACCTCACCGAGCAGGGTGTCGCCGAGGCTGTCCGCGGCGGCGAGATGCTCAAGGAGGAAGGCATTCTCCCGGACGTGCTGTACACCTCCCTGCTGCGTCGCGCGATCCGCACCGCCAATATCGCCCTTAACGCCGCCGACCGTCACTGGATCCCGGTGGTCCGTGACTGGCGTCTCAACGAGCGTCACTACGGTGCGCTGCAGGGCCTGAACAAGGCGGAGACCAAGGACAAGTACGGCGACGAGCAGTTCATGGCGTGGCGCCGTTCGTACGACACCCCGCCGCCGGAGCTGGCCGACGACTCCGAGTATTCGCAGTCCGATGACGTGCGCTACGCCCACCTGGACACTGTCCCGCGTACCGAGTGCCTGCTCGACGTCGTCAAGCGATTCATCCCCTACTACCAGGAGGAGATCGAGCCGCGCCTGCGCAACGGTGAGAACGTCCTCGTCGCGGCCCACGGTAACTCCCTGCGCGCGCTGGTCAAGCACCTGGACAACATCTCCGACGAGGACATCGCAGCTCTCAACATCCCGACCGGCATCCCGCTGGTCTATGAGTTCGATGCTGAGGGCAACGTCACCAACCCGGGTGGTACCTACCTCGATCCGGAGGCGGCAGCCGCCGGTGCAGCCGCTGTGGCCGCACAGGGTGGCAAGTAGCCTGTAAGGCGTGTCAGCCTTTCTCGCGTTCCTGTTGGGCGTCGCCGTCACCGGCGTCGCTCTTCCGGCGTTGAACTGGGCCCGTAAGCGCATCATCCGGCACCGCTCCTCGGCGACGCTGGAAGATAACCAGGTGACCACGGTCGGCCAGGTTCTGCACCTGGCCATCCAGGGGTCGCCGACGGGTGTCACCGTGCTTGATCGCGGGGGAGAGGTGATCCTTTCCAATGCGCGCGCGCATGAGATGGCGATCGTCCATGACCGCACGGTCAACGAACAGGTCTGGCAGGTCGCCGGCGAGGTTTACGCTGATAAGGAATCGCGCACCCTCGACCTGTCCATGCCCTTCCGGCGGACAGGTAACCGGGTGTCGTCGGTGCGTGCGCTCATCAAACCGCTGACGCTTGTCGACGACCGCTTCGTCATCGTCTACGGCACCGACGAGTCCGAGAACGTCCGCATGGAGTCCGCCCGACGCGACTTCGTCGCGAACGTCTCGCACGAGCTGAAAACCCCGGTCGGCGGCATGGCGCTGCTCGCCGAGGCCCTTATGGAAGGGGTCGATGACCCCGAGCATGTCGAGTACTTCGGCAAACGCCTCCATAAGGAGGCCCACCGCATGGCCAGCATGATCAACGAGCTCATTTCCCTGTCCAAACTGCAGGGTGCGGAGCCGCTGCCGGAGATGGAGCCGGTCTCCGTCGACGACATTATCGACGAGGCCTTCCACCGCAATCAGGTCGCCGCCGACAACGCCGACATCACCTTGACGAAGGGCTCGGACTCCGGGGTGTTCGTCATGGGTGACCGTTCCCTGCTGGTCACGGCCGTCTCCAACCTCATCTCCAACGCCATCAACTACTCGCCGCAGTCGGTGCCGGTGTCGGTCTCGCAGAAGGTGGCGAACGAGGATGTGGTGCTCATCCGCGTCACCGACCGGGGTATCGGCATTTCCCCGGAGGACCAGAAGCGCGTCTTTGAGCGTTTCTTCCGCGTCGATAAGGCGCGTTCGCGCTCCACGGGTGGCACCGGGCTGGGGTTGGCGATAGTCAAGCACGTCGTGGCCAATCACGGCGGTAACATCAAGGTGTGGTCCCGTCCAGGCACGGGATCTACGTTCACCATCGAACTTCCGATCCACCATCCGATCCCCGAGCAACCCGCCATTGAGGTGGCAGGGCAGGATGAGGAGCCAGGCTCCACCGGTGCGCTGCGGCAGGCAGTGTCCCGGGTAGCGACACGTCGAAAGGACAAAACAACATGACGACGACCATCCTCATCGTCGAAGACGAGGAATCTCTCGCCGATCCGTTGGCCTTCCTTCTGCGTAAGGAGGGGTTCGAGGTGATCATCGCCGGAGACGGCCCCACCGCCCTGGTGGAGTTCGAACGCAACGCCATCGACATCGTCCTGCTCGATCTCATGCTGCCGGGCATGTCGGGCACCGATGTGTGCAAGCAGCTGCGCACCACGTCTTCCGTGCCGGTCATCATGGTGACGGCGCGTGACTCGGAGATCGACAAGGTCGTCGGTCTGGAGCTGGGCGCCGACGACTACGTCACCAAGCCCTACTCCTCCCGTGAGCTCATCGCCCGCATCCGCGCCGTCCTGCGCCGCGGGGCGGAGGCCGAGCCGCTCATCGAGGAAATCGAGGAGCAGATCCTCGAGGGCGGCCGCGTCCGCATGGACGTCGAGCGCCACACCGTCACCGTCGACGGCGAGCCGGTCCCCATGCCGCTCAAGGAGTTCGATCTGCTGGAATACCTCCTGCGCAACGCCGGCCGTGTGCTGACCCGCGGGCAGCTCATCGACCGGATCTGGGGTGCCGATTACGTCGGCGACACCAAGACCCTCGACGTCCACGTCAAGCGCCTGCGCTCCAAGATCGAGGAGGAACCCTCCCGCCCGAAGCAGCTGGTCACCGTCCGCGGCCTAGGCTACAAGTTCGAGGCTTAACGCTCGATAGCTTCGAGCGGGGGTGTCGCTGCCGCCTTCAGCGCCGGTACCACGGACGCCAGTACCCCGACCACGACAGCGGCGCCAACCATGGCGGTGATCTGTGGCCAGGGGATCGACGGTGAGGTCATGCCTTTTTCCGCCAGCACCCGGACCACGGCCCAGCCGGCGGATGTCCCCGCGAGAACACCGACTACTGCGCCGTGGACGGTGAGGATGAGGGATTCGATCTCGATCATCCGGCGGACCTGCCAACGCTGCAGGCCGATGGCACGCAGGGTGCCGATCTCACTGCTGCGCTCCGCTACTGAAAGCAGCAAGGTGTTGACGATGCCGAGCGTCGCAATGATCACCGCCAACGCCAGCAGCGCGTAGATGATGAGCAACAGCTGATTGATCTGGTTGCCCAGGGCGCTGGTGTACTCGGTGCTGGATTTCACCTGCACGACCAGCAGCGGCGCTACCGCTGCTTCCAGATTGGCGCGCAGTTGCGTGTCGGAGACGGAACCATCGGGGGTGACGAACACGGCAGTGCGGTTGATCGCGCTCTCCGTGCTGTCCAGGACGGCATCTGCGGCGGCCCAGGTCACGGCGATGTGCCCGAGAAGCGCGGTCTCACCGTAGATGGCGGTCACCGGGATCCAGATGGCGTTCTCTTCGACGCCGTCCATGACGGTGAGGGGGATGTAGTCGCCGATGGACAGGGCCTCTTGTTCGGCGTACTCGGCGGACAGGGCCGCGGCGGGGACCTGTGGATCGCTGAAGGCGCCGGCTCGCAGATTGAGGTCCATGAAGAGGCTGACATCGCTGTCCAGGACGGTGGTCGTCGGATGGTTCCAGTTGTCGGCCTGCAGGGGAGCGGACATGAGTGTGCCGGTGTCGGCGACCCCGCTGGTACGTTGCGCCAGTTCGCGGCTCTCCGGAGGGAGGAATAGGCCAGCTCCTCCGGTGGCGCGGCCCTGCACAGAGCCACCGGAGAGGCTGTCGAGGACAAAAGGTGCGGTGACGGAGGATTCGATCGCGCCGAAGACACTGGCCCGGGCGGAGGAACCGACGGTGCCCACACCGGCCACCAACCCCACGCCGAGCGCGAGAGCTAGGGCGGAGGTCGCGGAACGGCGCGGGTTGCGTATGGAGTTCTGGCGGGCCAGTTGGCCCATCACTCCCATGGGCCAGGTGATGGCGCGGCCCAGGGTGCCACCCACCGCGACGATGAGCGAAGGGCCCGACAACACCAGCGACCATAGGCCCAGGATGAGACCTGCGGCCACGAGGATCAGGCGCACATCAATGTCAACGACCCTTCCGTTCACTGAGGAGATGAGAGCCGCCCCCATCAGGAGGATCGCTCCGAGGGAGAACATGGCGCCGGAGATGAGCAGGCGGAGGATGGGCAGGCGGGAGGAGCGGGCGTCGGAAAGATCGAAGGCCTGGACCGGCGGAAGCATCGCGGCCCGGCGGGCGGGGGCCAGGGCGGCGGCCATGGTGATGACCACCCCGAATACCAGCGGGATGAAGACGGACTCAGCAGTCAGCGTGAGGTTGACGGAGGTTAATTCCCCACCTGTGGCCTGCATGACCGCCAGCAGGAAGCCGACGCCGAAGATAGCGGTGACGATTCCCACGACCGAGCCGGCGAACCCGATGATCGCGGCTTCGGTGACCACGCTGGCCGCCACCTGGAAAGTCGAGACACCGATGGAGCGCAGAAGGGCGAACTCCTTGGTGCGTTGCCCCACGACCATGGCGAAGGTGTTGACGATGTTGAGCGAGCCGATGAACAACGCCACCGCCCCGAAAATGACGAGGATGTAGCGGACGAAGTCCAACTGTTGGAGTCGGCTGTCGGCCATCCTCTCAATGATCTGCTCCGGGAGGAGTGGGGTGAGCGCCCCGTAGTTCAGGCCGATGCGGTTGCGCACCAGCATCGGGTCCGCCCACGGCTCCACAGCAATAACCACCTGAGAGGCGAAACCGTCCTCGGTGAATCGGTAGCGGTAGCTGTCCGGGGTGAACAGCACGCTGATCCACCCGGCGGAATCGCGCGGCGAATCATAAACCCCGACCATGCGCACGGTGGAACGTTCGCGTGGACTGATGATCAGGAGGCGATCGCCGATCTTCAGCTCCGACTGCTCCACTGCATGCGCGTTAAGCATGACCTCGTCGGGGGCGGTGGGCCAGGCGCCGTCGATAAGCACGGGGATATGACCGACGGTGTCCTCGGGAGCGTACGCCGCCCCCGGATGTGCCCCCGCCGACCCTGTTTGCAGGGGCGCGGCATCGGGGCCTATGACGATGATGCCGGAGCCGCCGACAGCCCGGGTGCCCGAGGGCGGGCCTGGGCCGTCGCCGATGATGTTGATGGCGCGCACTTCCGGCCAGGAGGCAATATCGTCGATGACCTCGAAGGGCACACCCTGCGGGGAGTTCGTACTACCGACGACGCCGACATCGATACCGTGCACGCCGGCATCGACGATGGAGTCAAAGGAACGGGCCAACGCCGAGGTCAGCAGCAGTGACCCAGCAATGAAGGCCGTGCCCAGCACCACTGACAGGAAGGTCAGCGCGAATCGTCCACGGTGCGCGAGGACTGAGCGTGCCGACGCCCGTAGCACCGGAGTCAGCCGACCGTTCATCGTCTCGCAGTTGCCGGGTGCGTTGCCATGAGTCCCGCGGCCGCCCGGCGTTCACAATGGGCGGCGAGAATGTCGTAGGAGGGCTGGCCCATCAGGGCGATCAGCTCGGCGCGCATGGATACCCACAGCGGATCCGGGTGGGTGTGGCAGGCACTCGCGGATGAGCACCACCAGTCGAAGTCCTCGCCACCGTTGCCCCAGGCGCGGCGGTCATACTCGCCGATGACGGTACGGAGGATCTCGACGCCGTCGGTGCGCTCCTCATAGTCTTCGTAGCGGCGCAGCGGAACCTGCCAGCACACCTCCGGCTTCTCGACGGTCAACTCCCGCCCCTCAGCCACCGCCCACTGGTGGATGGCGCATCCGGTGCCGGTCTCCCAGCCCGCGCGGTTGGCGAAGATGCAGGCCCCGCCGACGGTCGTCGTCTTCAGGGAGGGCTCGTCCTCGTCGTCGTCCCACTCCAGCCAGGGTTCCAGATCGACGGCCTTGTCGGTGGCGAAGAACTCGTCCACCTCTTTCGGGCGGTGTTGCCAGTATTTCGCCGGCATGTCGTGGACGGCGTTGTAGAGCTGGTCCCGGTCGGTTTCATCCGCCAGGTAGGCACCGTGGACGCAACAGCCGATGTCGGTCTGCTCAAAGTCGATGCTCTGGCACGCCTCCTGCCCGAAATGGCAGGTGTAGTGGGATTCGAGCCAGGTCAGGTCGATCTGGAAGGTGTGCAGCGGATCGTCCGGGTTAACAAACTCGAACCACTCCCGCGGGAAATCGGGAGCCTCCTCCGCGCCGGCCAGGATCTGCCTGCCAGCGGGGGATGTCTCCGGGAACCCCAGAAAAACCTGGGTCGATTGTGGGCGATTCACACTTGCCAAGGTTAGACCGTCTACCCTAAGACATGTGCGACTAGGTGTATTGGACGTTGGCAGTAATACTGTCCACATGGTGGCGGTCGATGCCCGCAATGGCGGACATCCGACCCCGATGAGTGACTGGAAGACCAGTCTGCGACTCGTGGAGCTTATCGACGGCGACGGTGCCATCGGTGACAAGGGCATCAAGCGGCTCACCAAGGCCGTAGCCGAGGCTGCCGACTTGGCGACGACACTCGGCTGCTCCGAGGTCATGTCCTTCGCGACGTCGGCGGTGCGTTCGGCGACGAACTCCGCCGATGTCCTCGATTCGGTGGAAAAGGACACGGGAGTGCGCCTGGAGGTGCTCTCCGGTGAGGACGAGGCGAAACTGACCTTCCTCGCCGTGCGCCGCTGGTACGGATGGTCCGCCGGCAGGATCACCAACCTGGACATCGGCGGCGGCTCTCTCGAGCTGTCCACCGGTTCCGATGAGACCCCCGATGTGGCGATCTCCCTTGACCTGGGTGCCGGCCGCCTCACCCACCAGTGGTTCGACACTGACCCGCCGGAGCGCAAGAAGATCAACCTGCTCCGCGACTACATTGACGCCGAGCTCACCGAACCTGCTCGGCAGATGCGCGCCTACGGCGCCGCTGGCCTGGCCGTGGGCACCTCCAAGACGTTCCGCACCCTCGCCCGCCTCACCGGTGCTGCCCCCAGCGCCGAAGGCCCCTACATCAAGCGCACCCTGACCGCACCGGGCCTGCGCCAGCTCATCGCCTTCATCTCCCGGATGACCGCCGCCGACCGCGCTGAGCTGGAGGGCATCAGCTCCGACCGCTCGCACCAGATCGTCGCCGGCGCGCTTGTCGCCGAGGCCAGCATGCGTGCCCTGGGACTTGAGAGCATCGAGATCTGCCCCTGGGCGCTGCGCGAGGGAGTCATCCTCCGCCGCATCGACAAGGGGCTTGACCCACTCCCTGAGGAAAGGAAGTGACCATGAGCGACGACAAGAAGCAGTTGACGGTCGCCGAGTTGCTCGCCCGCGCCGGGCAAGAGTCCGGGGACGGTGAGGTGCCACGCAAACGCCGCCGACGCCGCAGCCTCGAGGAGGGCGGCATCTCTGTCGCCGAGCTCACCGGATCCATCCCGGCCGTCAAGGAGAAGCCGGCGGAGTCGAAGCACTCCTCCGTGCCTATCGACGCGCCGGAGCCGGAAGAGCCGAAACTCAAGTCGGAAAAGGCCGAGAAGGCTGAGAAGCCCGCGGCACCCGAGGTTAAGCCCGAGCCGAAGCTACAGACTGAGAAGAAGCCGGCGACCCCGGCTACCGACGAGACCGTCGTGCTGGGAAAGGTCTCCGAGGAGCGGCCTGAGCCGGTCACCGACAAGGTTGACCGACCTGAAAAGCCCCAGCCAGCCGGCGAAGCAGAGACCGGTGAGATGCCGGTCGTGGCGGAACCCGCCGAGGAACAGTTGGCGCTGGAGGGTGAGGAAGGCGACGTCGATAAGCACGCCGAGGTGGAAACCGTCGACGATGACGTCGAGGAGAAAACCTCGATTACCGGTGTCATCCTCATGGCTGTCATCGGCGTGGTGCTGGGTGTCGTGGTGTTCAAGGGCTTCGAGATGCTGTGGGAGAACCTGTCCCGCCCGATCGTCGCCGGTCTGGCGATCATGGTGACGGTGGGCATGGTGGCGGTTGTCAAGGCGCTGCGTACCGCTAACGACGGGCTGTCGATGTTCCTCGCCGCGCTCGTCGGCGTGGTCATGACGTTCGGGCCGCTGGCCATCGTCCTCATGTAGCCGATGTGGCACCCTGGGAATCATGACAAAAATTGTGGTTCTCGGAGGAGGCAAGATCGGCGAGGCGCTGATCTCGGGTCTCGTCAACGCGGGCGTTGACCCGCAGTCCATCACGGTCACCGGCCGTCGCGCGGAGCGGGGGGAGGAGTTGCGCGAACGCTACGGCGTGCGTGACAGCACCGACAACCGGCAGGCAGCGGAGGACGCCGATGTGGTGTTCCTCTGCGTCAAACCGAAGATGATCGTCGACGTCCTGGGGGAGATCAGCGAGTCGATCGAAGAAAACGACGTCACCACTGTGCTGGTCTCCATGGCCGCCGGTATCCCGCTGTCGACGATGGAGGACGCTGTCGTCGCCGGGACCCCCGTCGTGCGCGTCATGCCGAACACCCCCATGCTGGTCGGGCGGGGCATGAACGCCGTCGCCACGGGGCGCTTCGTCACCGACGAACAACTCGAGCAGGTCACCGAGCTGTTGTCAGCAGTCGGTGAGGTCCTGCCCGTCGCGGAATCCGACATGGACGCCGTCACCGCCCTCGCCGGTTCGTCCCCGGCGTACTTCTTCCTCGTTGCGGAATCGCTTATCGACGCCGGCGTCTCCCTCGGCCTCACCCGCGACGTCGCCCAGCAGCTTGTCGTCACTTCCGCCGCCGGTGCGGGCATCATGCTCTCGGAGTCCGGCCAGGACCCCGCCACCCTGCGCGCCAACGTCTCCTCCCCGGCCGGCACCACCGTCGCCGCCCTGCGTGAGCTGGAGGAATCGGGCATCCGCGGCGCCTTCTTCCGCGCCACCGAAGCCTGCGCCGAACGCTCTAAGGAGCTCGGTGGGGCATAGCGCGAATTTGGTGCCCGGAGAAACTCTCAAAAAATCGGGCACTTAAGTCGCAACAGTCACACAATTCACGCTAAGCTGTTCCAAGCACGTGCGTGACCGTCCTGCGGGAGGGGAAGCCTGCAGCGCGCCACATGCTGAAGGGTTGAATGAATATGACTAATGCAGACAAGGGCTCTTTTCTGACGGTCGCGGAAGTCGCGGAGATCATGCGCGTTTCCAAGATGACCGTCTACCGGCTGGTTCACTCAGGTGACCTGCCGGCGGTACGCGTCGGCCGCTCCTTCCGTGTCCACGAGAAGGCGGTCAACGATTACCTCGACTCCTCGTACTACGAGGTCGGTTAAGCCCGCATCAGTGACCTGCGGCGTCGCCCACTCCTCCGGAGTGGTCGGCGCCGCAGGTTTTTTGGTCGAGTGGCAGGGCCCCGGTATGATGGACCGCATTCGTGCCGACGGTACCTACCCGCGCAGCCAGCGCGGTCGAGAGTGCACCTCGAGGAGAAGTCGGCAGGTTACGTACGTAAGTCTCAACAATCCGAGGAGACCCCATGGGTTCTGTCATCAAGAAGCGCCGCAAGCGCATGTCCAAGAAGAAGCACCGCAAGATGCTGCGCCGCACCCGCGTTCAGCGTCGTAAGCTGGGCAAGTAATTCTTGGCCGACCACGGGCCGTCACCCTTCACCGGGTGGCGGCCCGTGGTGATTCCAGGGGCGGGCGGTATCTGCCGAACGTCAGACGGCCCTGGGGTCTTAGGTGCGCCGGGTCGGGCGTAGTGGGGTGGGGGTGTCTGACGTTGCGCAGAGGGTGGCCGGACCCGGCTACTCGGCCGCGCCGGCGGGCGGCTTGCCCTTGCGGAAGACCCGCCAGGAGAACAGGCTCGCGGCGGCGGTGGCCAGGGCGGGCAGGCCGTATGCCCGGACGGCGCGGCGGACGGAGCGGTAGTCGCGGACCTGCCAGCCGCGCTGGGCGGCCTCCTTGCGGAGCTTGGCGTCGGGGTTGATGGCGACGGCGGTGCCCACCATGGACAGCATGGGGATGTCGTTGATGGAGTCGGAGTAGGCGGTGCAGCGCTGGAGGTCGAGTTGCTCGATGGCGGCGAGCGCGGCGACGGCGTGCTTCTTGCCGGGCCCGTGGAGGATGTCGCCGACGAGACGTCCGGTGAAGACGCCGTCTTTGACTTCGGCGACGGTGCCCAGGGCGCCGGTGAACCCGAAGCGCTTGGCCAGGATGTGGGCGAGCTGCACCGGGGTGGCGGACACGAGCCACACCTGGTGGCCGGCGGCGAGGTGCATGCGGGCGAGCTCGCGGGTGGCGGGCCAGGCTTTGTCGATCATGGTGGAGTCGACGATGTCCTCGCAGAGTTCGACCAGTTCGTCGACGCGCTTGCCTTTGATGAACTCCAGGGCCTGGGTGCGGCCTTCGGCGACGTCGGCGGCGTTCTCGGAGCCGGTGATGCGGAACTTGATCTGCTTCCAGGCGATGGGGAGGATCTCGGAGAGTCGGAAGTATTTCTTGCGGGCCAGTCCGATGGCGAAGACGACGAGTGAAGAACCCTGGATGAGGGTGTTGTCGACGTCGAAGAAGGCGGCGGCGCCGACGTCCTGCGGGATGTCCGGATCGGGGAGGGAGATGTGGAAGCCGCCGGCGGCCTCGATGGAGCCGGAGACGGAGTCGACGCCGGAGGAGAAAGCGTCGAGCTCGATGCCGAAGGTCTCCTGCACGGCGGCGGCTGCGGCGGCTTCGCCTGCGGCGCGCTGGGACTGTTCGTCGATGGGCGGCAGGGCGCGGTCCTCCAGGAAGCGGCGCAGGTTGCCGCGGGTGGCGCTCCAGCTGGCGAGGAATTCGCCGGGGCTGCCGGGGAAGAGGGGGTCCTGCGGGGAGGGGCTCATGGTCGTGTCCGAGCCTTCCTGTGTACATCGGGCGTGGGGTGGGGCGGTATCGTGTCCATGGTAGGCCCCGACGAAGGAGACTGTGGAGCATGGCGGAAACGGTGGAGCTGATGATCCGGACGACGTGTGGATCGTGTGCGCGCGTCGAGAAGCAGATCTCCCCCATCGTGGAAGCGGCCGGTCTCACCCTGCAAGTGTGCAACGTCGATCATGATCGTGCCTTAGCTGTGGAGTTCGGCGACCGGGTTCCGGTGGTGGTCATCGACGGTGAGGAGTTCGCTTGCTGGGAGGTCGACGATGCCGAACTTCAGGAGGCTCTGGCCTGATCGGGCGGGCCGGGTGTGGATTTCCTGTCAGTCGGGGGTATCCTTTTGTATGATCCGCCCCGAGGGTGCGTGCACGGCGTGCCCCGGGGCGATGTAGTTGAATGGAAAGCGGTGAAGGAAAACGTGAGTGTGCTCGTCGTGGGAATGTCTCACCGGTCGGCGCCCGTGGCGTTGCTCGAGCGGTTGAGCATGGACGAGACGGTCCGCAACGACACCACCTCCCGGCTCGTGGAGCGCCCCTCGCTCAGTGAGGCGATGATCGTCTCCACGTGTAACCGCCTGGAAATTTACTGCGTGACCAACTCCTTTCATTCCGGCGTCCAGGATGTGGTCGAGGTGCTGCATGCGATCTCGGATGTCGACATCGATACCCTCCGCGGCTACCTCTATGTCCGCTACGCCGACGCTGCCGCTGAGCACATGATGGTCGTCGCCTCCGGGCTGGACTCCATGGTCGTCGGTGAGCAGCAGATCATCGGGCAGGTACGTACCGCCTACCAGGAGGCTTCCGAGAAGGGCACCGTCGGCCAGAGCCTGCACCGACTGGCGCAGACTGCGCTGCATACCGGCAAGCGTGTCCACTCGGAGACAGATATCGACGACGCCGGTGCCTCCATGGTCACCGTCGCTGTCGACGAGGCGCTCGAGCACCTGCACACTGACAACCTGCAGGGCAAGACCGCGCTGGTGCTCGGGGCCGGGGCGATGGCCTCGCTGGCGGCGACGCATCTGGGGCGGTTGGGCGTCGATAAGCTCATCATCGCCAATCGGACCCGCAGCCGGGCAGAACGCCTGGCGGAGCATTCGCGGGAGGCCGGCGTGCCGGCCGGGGTCGTCGACTTCCGCGACCGCGCCACCACCCTGGGGGACGTTGACCTGGCGGTATCAGCTACCGGCGCCGATGAATTCACCATCACCCCGGCCGACATTCCCGCCGCACGTGGACGCGAACTCATGCTCATCGACCTGTCCATGCCCCGTGACATCGACGACGCTGTCGCCCAGTTCGACGGCGTGCACCTGGTCAACATCGAGCGCCTGCACCAGACCATCTCCGGCCGCGGCGACCATTCGACCGGCCATCAGGAGGCCTTGGCCATCGTGGCCGAACAACTCCAGGAGTACAGCTCCGAACAGCGGGTGCGGGATGTGGTGCCGGCAGTGTCGGCGCTGCGTCGACACGCGGCCGAGCTCATCAACGGTGAACTGGACCGCCTGCGTGGCCGCACCCCCGGCATCGACGAGCCGGAATTTGAGGAAGTGTCGCGGACGGTGCGGCGGGTCGTCGATAAGCTCCTCCACGAGCCGACCGTGCGGGTGAAAAAACTCGCCGCCGAATCCGGTGTCGTGTCCTATGAATCCGCGCTGCAGGAACTCTTTGGCCTGGTCACAGATGCCCCGCCCGTCGCCGTTGACGTCGCCGACCTGCCTGCGGGCAAGCTCACCACCACTTAAAGGAGACCTCCCGAATGTTCAAGATCGGAACCCGTCGTTCGAAGCTTGCCACCACGCAGGCTGGCCACATGCGCGATGCGCTCATCGCCGCTGGCCATGAGGCGGAGCTGCACCTGGTCACCACCGAGGGGGATGTCAACATGGCCCCCGTCGAGCGGATCGGGGTGGGCGTGTTCACCCAGAAGCTGCGCGAGGCGCTGGATGACGGTGAGTGCGATATCGCGGTGCACTCCTTCAAGGACCTGCCCACCGCCCCCGACGAGCGCTTCCACCTCGTGGTGCCGGTGCGTGCCGACGCCCGCGAAGCCCTCATCGCCCGCGATGGCCTCACCCTGGACACCCTGCCGGAAGGCGCCCGGGTGGGTACCTCCGCCCCGCGCCGCATCTCCCAGCTTAAGGCCCACCGCCCGGACCTGGACATCCGCCCGCTGCGCGGCAACATTGAGACCCGGATGGGCTATGTCACCGACGGGGAGTTGGACGCGGTGGTCCTGGCCTACGCCGGGCTGACCCGTGTTGACATGGGCGACCGCGCCACCCAGGTCTTCGGCCCGGAGCTCATCCTCCCGGCCCCGGCCCAGGGCGCGTTGGCCATCGAGTGCCGCGCGGATGACGCGGACGCCGTCGCGGCGATCGATAAGCTGCTCGACGCCGCCGCCTCCACCTGCGCCCGCACCGAACGCATCGTGCTCAACCGCCTCGAGGCCGGCTGCACCGCCCCGGTCGCCTCCCATGCCACCCTCGACGCCGACGGCACCATCCAACTCACCGCCGGTGTTTTCGCCCTCGACGGCTCGCAGCAGCTGATCTTCGAGGGCACCGGCCGTGATCCGGTCACCCTCGGCGAGGAAGCGGCCGCAGACCTGCTGGGACGTGGTGCCTCCCAGCTCATCGACCGCTAACCCCCGGCAGGGGTAGAGTTGTTTGATCATGGCTGTACTCAAGATCACTGACCGGCAGGTGACCGTCACTCTGGACTGGTGGGAGAAGATCGCCGCCCGGCGTTCGCACCTGACCATCCCCACGCGGGTGATCACCGACGTCCGCGTTGTCGACGATGCCTGCAGCCTGGCCCGCGCGGTGCCCGCCCACAAGCGTGCCCCCGGCACCCGCATCAAGGGCGTGACCAGCACCGGGACCTTCACGGCCAGTGATGGCACCGGCGCCCAGACCTTCGCGGTCTGTCATGGTAAAGGCCCCGGCATCCTCATTGATTTGCAGTCCGCGACCGTCAACCGCATCATCATCTCGACCCCGCGGGCCGACGAGTATGTCGAGGAACTGGCCCGCATCGTCGGCTGAGTAGCCCGCACCGGACAAGCCCGTGTTTTCGTAATCCGGGCTTCCTAAATTAAGGTGTGAATACCACACCATCATTTGCCCGTGATCTTATGGCCCCCTTAAAGGCGTGACGCGGGCAACGATGTGTGTCCTGACCTGTTGTGAGCATCCCCCACACTAGAAAAGATCCGTATGAGCATGGCCCCACAGACCTCCCAGCCGGGAAAGGTCGTTTTCGTCGGTGCAGGCCCCGGTAACCCCGATCTGCTGACCGTGCGAGCCCGCGAGGTACTCGCCACGACCTCGATCGCAGTGACCGATCCGGGGGTGCTCGCCGGGGTACGCGAGGTCGTCGCCTCCTCTCTGCCCGTGCCGAAGGAGCGTATCGACGCCGCCGAGGCCGAGTACGAGCGCATCTGCGCCGAGGCCAAGGCCGCTGGTGCCCGCCGCCGCCCGCCGCGCCCCCCGGCCCCGACTGCCGCGGATATCCGCGAGGTCGTGGTGGGGGAGACGGGCGACGTCGTGAAGCAGCTGTCGGAGGCACTGGCCGAAGGTGACGGCGACGTCATCCGCCTGGTGACCGGCAACCCGCTCACCCGTGACCAGACGATGGCGGAGATTGCCGCCGTCGCCGCCGCAGGCCTGGAGTTCCAGGTGGTGCCGGGTATGTCTCTGCCGTCGACGGTGCCGTCTTTCGCGGGCATCGCCCTGGGTTCGACGTACACCGAAACCGACGTCACGGAGAACAACGTCGACTGGGAGCAGCTCGCCTCCGCCCCGCAGCCGCTGGTGCTGCAGGCCACCGAGGCGGACCTGGACACCATCGCCACCGAACTCAGCGAACGCGGCATGGCTGCGGACACGCCCGTCTCCGTCACCGTCAACGGCACCACGCGCCTGCAGCGCACCCACGACGCGACCCTGGGCACCCTGAGCCGCCTCGACGTGGAACTGCCCGGGCAGCTCGTGGTCACCCTGGGCAAGGGTGTCGATGACCGCACCAAGTACTCCTGGTGGGAGAACCGCCCGCTCTACGGCTGGCGTGTGCTTGTGCCGCGTACCAAGGAACAGGCGGCGTCGATGAGCGCCCGGCTCTCCGGCTACGGCGCGATCCCGCAGGCCGTGCCGACGATCTCCGTGGAACCGCCGCGAAACCCGGCACAGATGGAACGCGCCATCAAGGGCATCGTCGAAGGCCGCTACCAGTGGGTGGTGTTCACCTCCGTCAACGCCGTGGCGGCCGTGTGGGAGAAGATCGTCGAGTACGGGCTGGACGCCCGCTCCTTCGCCGGTGTGCGCCTGGCGGCTGTTGGCACGAAGACCGCGCAGGCGGTCAGCGACCTCGGTATGACACCGGAGTTGCTGCCGGCGGTGACCAAGCAGAACGCCGCCGGCCTGGTCGAGGTCTTCCCCGAGTACGTGGAGGAACTCGACCCGGTTGGTCGGGTGTTGCTGCCGCGCGCCGACATCGCCACCGATGTGCTTGTCGACGGCCTGGTCGACCTCGGCTGGGAAGTCGACGACGTGGTCGCCTACCGCACCGTGCGCGCCGCCCCGCCCTCGGCCGAGATCCGCGAGATGATCAAGTCCGGCGGATTCGACGCCGTGTGCTTCACGTCCTCGTCGACGGTGAAAAACCTGGTCGGTATCGCCGGTAAGCCGCACCCGCGCACCATCATCGCCTGCATCGGCCCCATGACCGAGGCCACCGCCAAGGAGATGGGACTGCGGGTGGATGTCGTGCCGGAGATCGCCGAGGTACCCGAACTTGTCGACGCCCTCGCCGACCACGTCGCCGGTCTGCGTGCGGCCGGTCAGTTGCCGCCGCCGCGCAAGAAGCGACGCACGCGTCGTAAAGCAAACGACGAAGCCTAGATCCGGCAGACGCCTAAGATGGCGGGGAACACCCGCATAAGACCTTGATATGGAAGGATCAGCGCCCGCTGTGACTGACCAGTCCACCCCGTTCCTGTCCACTCCGACCCGCCGCCCGCGCCGCCTGCGCACCACCCCGGCGATGCGGGAGCTCGTCGCGGAGACGACCCTGCGCCCGGCGGATCTCATCCTGCCGATGTTCATCGCCGACGGCCTGGACACGCCCAGGGAGATCTCCTCCATGCCGGGCGTGCACCAGCACACCCTGGACAGCCTCAAGCGCGCCGCCCACGAGGCCCTCGAGGCGGGTGTGCGCTGCGTCGACCTGTTCGGCGTGCCGCGTGAGGAGGACAAGGACGCCGACGGCAGCCCCTCCTGCGCCGCGGACGGCGTGCTCAACCGGGCGCTGGCCACCATGCGGGAGGAGTTCGGCGATGACCTGCTCCTCATGGCCGATACCTGCCTGGATGAGTTCACCGACCACGGGCACTGCGGTGTCGTACGGGAGGACCGGTGGGGGCGCGCGGTCGTCGATAATGATGCGACCCTGGACCTCTACCAGCGCATGGCCGTCGCCCAGGCCGATGCCGGAGCCCACATCATCAGCCCCTCCGGCATGATGGACGGCCAGATCTTGGCCATCCGTGAGGCCCTCGACGCCGCCGGCCACCAGGATGTGTCCATCATGGCGTACTCCGCGAAGTACGCCTCCGCCTTCTACGGCCCCTTCCGCGAGGCCGTCGGCTCCTCCCTACAGGGCGATCGCCGCACCTACCAGCAGGACCCGGCAAACCTGCGTGAATCCCTCCTGGAGGCGGAACTGGACATCGACGAAGGCGCCGACTTCATCATGGTCAAGCCGGCCATGCCGTATCTCGACGTCCTCGCCGCCGTCGCGCAGCACAGCCCCGTCCCCGTCGCCGCCTACCAGGTCTCCGGCGAGTATGCGATGCTGCACGCCGCCGCCCGCCACGGCTGGCTCGACCTGGATGCCGTCATGATGGAATCACTGACCTCCATCAAACGCGCCGGCGCGAACCAGATCCTCACCTACTTCGCCACCGACGCGGCCCGGATACTCACCCGCTGATGGCAGAGAAGAAACCCGAGGCCGTCCGCCTCATGCTGCTGCTGTTCGGGGTGGCGGTCGGTGGGGAGATCCTCCACCAGATCCTCAGTATCACCATCGGACTGCTCGACCCCTCCGGACTCACCGCCGCCGCGAAGGAGACGATGAGCGCCGAGCAGGCGACCGAGATCTCCGACAACATGCTCAGGCTCATGGTCACCGGGTCGATCATCATGGCAGGTGCGGTGGGCATCCTCGTCATGGGGCTTCTGGTGTTCATGCTGGTGCTCATTCAACGACGTTCCAAACACGCCGGCCTGGCCCGCCGCATGCTCCTGGTCTTCGGGTTCTATTTCGGCTTCCGCATTCTCATGCTGTTCATGGCTACTCCGGGCGGAAACGACGTGCCCATGGCAATGTATGTCATTGACGGTAGCGTCCAGATCATCGTCGGAGTGGCCGCCGTCATGGGTCTGGTGTTCACCTTCCGGGAGGAGACACTGCGGTGGACCCGGGAGATCGACCCCTCCGGCAACCGGACCGACCCGCGAAGGAAGTAGGCCCCGATGCCCAGCATGTTCCCCGGGATGTACGCCAACCCGGATGACCCCAACCGAGGGCCACGCCGCCAGTCGGGCGAGGCTCCCGGCACTTGGCCGTCCTCGCTGCGCTGGGGCTATTACGTCCTGGTGGCCACCGCGATCCTCCTGGTGCTCGTCGGCATGATCGCCCTGGCCCAGGATTATGGCGGTGACCCAGACGCCGCGCCCGAGGTGATCGACGCCTACCATCGCAACGTCCGCTTCATCGGCGTGTACAACATCATCGCCGGCCTGGTCATCGCCGCCCTCGGCGCCCAGTTGAAATCCGGCGGAAAGATCTCGCGCCGGGTGCTCGCCGGTGTCATCGCCTTGACCATCTTCTTCAACATCGCCGCCTTTGCCATCCAGGTCGGTGGCCTGGCGATGGTGGCCATCTGCGTGCTGCTCGGCGTGGCGGCCGTGATGGTGTTCCGCCCGGATGCCAACGCCTACATCCGCCGGATGAGCGACGAGCGGGACTAATCTGGTCCCATGACCCGCAATGATCAGGTGACCTCCGCTCTGGAGGAGGCGCGGGCGGCAGCCCGGGCGGTGGGCATCGATATGGACACCGGCCCCCTGTATGTCGGCGAGGACCGTCCCAAGGTCTCCTACGCCTTCGAGCTGCAGGGGGATTTCGCCGCCCCCGATGTTGCCGACATCGAAAGCGCCCTGGAGGAGGTCCCGGGTGTGCGGGCCCGCATCGTCGCCCCGAGTGCGACGGCCTGGATCACGGCACCTGACACCCTCGACCCGGATGATCTCGCCGAGATCATCAAGGCGTTCGGCCTGCGTGCCACGCTCACGGATGCTTCCCTGCGACGCCGCATCATGCGACCCGATCCGGTGGAACGCACCCGCCCCGCGGTCCGCGCCTCCCGCCTGCCGTGGAAATACCGGCGACACCTGGAGGATGAGGAACGTAACCTTGAGCGCGCCCGCCGCTCTGGGTTTCTGGGCAAGCACGAGGACCGGGTCCGTCAGGCCGTCAACGCCCAGCCGAAGGATCTGCTGTTTACCGCCCGTGACCTGCTGACCCCCACCCGGCTGATTATCTGCTTGGCTCTGACCATTCCGATCCTGCTCATGTCCTACATCGAGGACCTGCAGTTCGATGGGTGGCAGTGGCTGACCCTGGCGCTGGCGGCGCCGGTGGTGACTTGGGGTGCCTGGCCCTTCCACCGGGCTATGGTCGGTGGCGCCCGCCGCGGGCTGACAGCGCTTGACGCCGCGAGCTCGGTGGCGGTGCTGGCGGCGACGGTGTGGTCGATTGTCATGTTGCTGTTCACCGCGGCGGGCGATCTCGGCTGGCAGTCCACCCCGCACTGGTTCGCGTTCCAGCAGCAGCGCATCGTCGATGGTGAGCTGTTCCTCGATGTCGCCTGCGGCATGACCGTCCTGCTCCTGGCTGGGCGGCTGATCACTATGCGCACCCGGGTGAGCCTGCTCGATGAGATGGAGGCGCGTAAACCCGATCCACAGCACCTGGTGCGCCTGGCCCCGAAGTCCCGGGCGCCCGGCACCCCGGCCCGGGAGGAGGAGAAGATCCCACTGCAGGAGGTCAACGTCGGCGACGATGTCATTGTCCAGTCGGGGGAGATCATCCCGGTCGACGGCACGGTCGTCGGTGGTTCCTGCACTGTCCATCGCGGGTTGATCAGCACGGGGGAGCAGGAGCAAGAGCAGGTGAAGGTTAATTCCTATGTCTTCGCCGGCTCCCGCAACCTGGATGGGCGGATCAAGGTGCGTGTCGTCCACACCGGCCACCGCACCCGCCTGGCGGCGATCCACCGCTGGGTGACCGACGCCAACATCAAGCAGAATCACTCCACATTGTTGTCCACCCGCACGGCGGCGATGCTCATCCCGGCGGCGCTTGGTCTGGCGGCGCTGGACTTCCTGCTGTGGGTGCTCATCGCCGGTAACTTCAACGCGGCATTCGCCACCTCCCTGGCGGTGCTGGCCTCGGTGGCACCGGTGGCCCTGGCGCTGTCCCCGGCGCTGGCGATCCGCCACGGTATCGAGGCCGCCGCCCGCAACGGCATCCTCCTCGGCGACGGCGCCACGGTACGGCGGGCGGAGATGATCGACACGGTGATCTTCAACCGGGTGGGCACCCTCGCGGAAAACGACATGCACGTCGAATCGGTCACCGCCGCGCACGGGGAGAACCCGGAATTGGTCCTGCGCGTGGCCGGTGCCCTGGCCCTGGAGTCCGATCACCCGGTCTCCCGCGCCTTGGTCAAGGCGGCCCGCGAGGCCCGCGACACGGGCGCCGGCGGCGAGGACATCCCCCACTGGATCGAGGTCTCCCACGCGGAGGATGACGGCCAAGGTAGTTTCCGGGGGCATGTCGATCTGCCGCTCCGCGGCTCCGATGGCACCGTCACCACCACCCAGGTGGAGGCGATCCTGTGGCGCCCGCGCACTATGTCTGATCTGCACGGACGGCTGGCCGCGGCCGTGGTCTCCGGAGGCACCCCCATCGTCGTGCGGTGGAAGGGAAAGGACCGCGGTGTCATCAGCCTGCACGACAACGTCAAGCCCGATGCGCAGGAGGCCGTGGAGCAGCTGGAGCAGCAGGGCATTGAGACGGTGATGCTGTCGCGGGACACGTACCCGGTGGCGCGTCGATACGCGGACCGGATCGGCATCTCGCAGGTGCTGGCGGGCATCGCCCCTGCGAAGAAGCCGCAGACGGTGCGGGCGGTGCACACCCAGGGTGCGACGGTGGCGATGGTCGGCGACGTGAGTGTCATGTCCTCGCTGCGGGTGGCGGATGTGGGCATCCTCATGGGCGATAGTGACACCAGCGACGACGTCGACCACATCACGCATTCGGGGCACCCGGACGTCGATGTCATCATCCTGCGCCAGGATGTGTCCGCGATCCCGCAGCTGATCGCCCAGTCGCGCCGGGTGTGCCGGATCATCGACACGAACATCATCTTCGCCTGGACCTACAACGGCATTGCCCTGCTGGCGTCGGTGGCGGGGGTGTTGCACCCCATGGCGGCGACGGTGCTCATGCTCGGGTCGTCGTTGCTGATTGAGGCGAGGTCGAACAGTGCGCGTGCTTTCCGACGCGCGGTCGGCTGACAATTACCCCCGGATCCAACTTTTGGACCACAATGGTGGGCATGACTCGTCGTGATATTCCTGATGCCCCGCTTCTGGCCGCCGCTGCCGGCCGCACCCCGTCCCGCACCCCGGTGTGGTTCATGCGCCAGGCGGGTCGTTCGCTCCCCGAGTACCTCAAGGTCCGCGAGGGTATCTCCATGCTGGACTCCTGTTTCATGCCGGAGCTGCTGGCGGAGATCACGATGCAGCCGGTGCGCCGCCATGATGTCGACGCCGCGATCCTCTTCTCCGACATCGTCGTACCCCTGCGCGCCGCCGGGGTCGGCGTGGAGATCGTGCCCGGCCGCGGCCCGGTGATGGACAAGGCGATCACCACCCGCGCGGACATCGACGCGCTGCCGATCCTGGAGGAGGAGGTCACGGAGGTCGTCGACGGCATCCGCATCATCCTCGATGAGCTCACCGAGGCCCAGACCCTCATCGGTTTCGTCGGGGCGCCTTTCACTCTGGCCAGCTACCTGGTCGAGGGCGGGCCGAGCAAGAACCACGAGAAGACCAAGGCCATGATCCACGGTGATCCGGACACCTGGCACGCCCTCATGCGTCGACTCACCCCGACGGTGTCTGCCTTCCTGCGCCAGCAGATCGACGCCGGTATCGACGCCATGCAGCTCTTCGATTCCTGGGCCGGGTTCCTCACCGAGCGTGATTACCGCGAGCACGTGCTGCCGTACTCGGTGGAGATCCTCCAGGAGATCGAGGGGGAGATCCCGCGCATCCACTTCGGTGTGGGCACCGGCGAGATCCTCGGCGCGATGTCGGAGGCCGGTTCGGAGGTCATGGGGGTGGACTGGCGGGTGCCGCTCGATGTCGCCGCCCAGCGCATTCACGCCGTGTCCGGGCCGAAGGTCCTGCAGGGCAACTTGGATCCGGCGATCCTGTTCGCCGGCCGCGATGCGGTGACCTCCGAGGTTGCCCGTATTAAGGCCGAGGCCGCCCGCGCCATGGAGGCGGGCCATGCCACCGGCCACATCTTCAACCTGGGCCACGGTGTCCTGCCGAACACGAAGGCAGAAGACATCACCGAGGCCGTCGCCTCCATTCACGCAGATAACGCCAACCACAAGGAGAACTGAGCGTGACCCGCTACGCCATCATCGGTGCGGGCCTGGCCGGCCTGGTCAGCGCCTACGAGATCCGCAAGGCTGACCCGGAGGCGGTGATCCACGTCTTCGAGGCGGAGGACCGCATCGGCGGCAAGCTGCACACCGTCGCCTTCGATTCGGGTCCCACTGACATGGGGGCGGAGGCCTACCTGGCCTTACGTTCCGATGCCACGGATTTCTTCACCGAGCTGGGGCTGGCCGATGATCTGGTGAGCCCCTCGGGGCTGCGTTCGCTCGTCTACTCCGACGGTGAGCTGCGGGCACTGCCGAGCGGCGGTGTCATGGGTATCCCGTCCTCCTCCGCTCCTGTCGCTGACCTCGTGTCCGCGGAGACGGCCGCGCGTATCGACGATGAGGGCAACGCCCCGTCGATCGACTGGGAAGTGGGGGGTGACGCCAGCGTCGGCAAGCTCGTGAGTGAGCGCTACGGCGCGGAAGTCACCGACCGGATCGTCTCCGCCCTGCTCGGCGGGGTGTACTCGTGTGCCGCTGATGACCTCGGTGTGCGCGCCACGATCCCGCAGTTGGCGCAGGCTCTCGATGAGTTGGCTGAGGCCGGCAAGAACATCACCTTGTCGGCGGCGGTGGCGCTGTGCGAGTCACGCCGCACCCCACGTGATCCTGGTTCGACGCCGACCCCGGTGTTCGCCACCTTCCGTCACGGTTATGCCCAGGTGTATGAGGCCCTGGCGGAGAAGTCGGGCGCGGATATCCATCTCGATGCTTTCGTGGCTGGCATCGCCCGCGAAGATGAACGCTATGTGCTCTCCGGCCCGGGCGTGCACCCTGACGCCCCCTATGATCGCCTGCTGCTCACGGCTCCCGCGCCGACGTCCGCGGTGCTGCTGAAGTCGGTGGCCCCGGAGGCTTCCGCCCAGCTGAAGTCGGTGCAGCTGGCGTCGTCGGTGGTCGTCGGCATGAAGTTTGATTCCGCGCAGGGCCTGCCGGACAACTCCGGTGTGCTCGTCGCCATCGATGAACCTGACGTGCAGGCCAAGGCATTCACGTTCTCCTCGAAGAAGTGGCCGCATGTCGGCGAGCGCGGTGGCGCCCTGGTCCGCGCCAGCTTCGGCCGTTTCGGCGATGACGCGCTGGTGCGCGCCGAGGAAGATCTGCTTGTCGACGCCGCCCTCGACGACCTCGCCCACATCACCGGCTTCGACGGCCGCGCGGCCGGCCTGGCCGAGATCTACGTGCAGCGCTGGTTCGGCGGCCTGCCCCGCTACGACGAGACCCACCTGGCCACCGTCGCCGCTGTCCGCGCGGGCATTGAGGCGGTATCGGGTCTGGAGGTCGCCGGCGCGTGGGCCGGGGGAGTGGGCGTGCCGGCCGTCATCGACGATGCACGCGCCGCAGCCGCGCGCCTGGTTCAGGTAGGCTGACCAGCGTAGTCAGCCCGGTTGAGTCGGGCCCGGACGAGGGAGCCGTACCCGGTGTCGCGACAAGACGGCCAGGAAAGGTTTCCTCATGTCCGTCACCATGTCCTGGATCATTCTCGTCCTTTCCGGTGCTTTCGAGGCGGTGTGGGCCATCGCGCTCGACCGCTCCGTCGGTTTCACCCGCCTGTGGCCCTCGGTGGTGTTTGTCGCGGCGCTCATTGTCTCCATGGGTGGGCTGGCCATCGCCCTGAAACAGCTGCCGGTGGGGACTGCGTATGCGGTGTGGGTGGGCATCGGCGCCTCCCTGGCCATCGTGTGGTCTTTCGCTACCGGCCAGGAGGTGTTCTCCCTGGCGAAGGCGTTCTTCCTGGTCATGATCATCGGGGGGATCATCGGCCTGAAGGTGGTCAACTGAGCGGGGGGAAAGTTTAACCCCGGTTGACCCCGGTCGTATGATGGTGGGCATGACTGTGACGCCCCCGACCTCCGCTCGCACCCACAAGTCCGCGCAGCTGCACGATCGCGCCCGCGCCGTCATCCCCGGCGGGGTGAACTCCCCGGTCCGTGCCTTCGGTTCCGTCGGCGGCCAGGCGCGTTTCATTGATTCGGCGCACGGTTCGACGCTTATCGACGTCGACGGCAACGACTACGTCGACCTCGTCTGCTCCTGGGGGCCGATGATTAACGGCAACGCCCACCCGGAGATCACTCAGGCGGTTGTCGATGCCACCGCCAAAGGCCTGTCCTTCGGCGCCCCGACCGAGGCGGAGATTGACCTCGCCCAGATGATCATCGACCGCACCTCCGTCGAGGAGGTCCGCCTGGTCAACTCCGGCACCGAGGCCACCATGTCCGCCGTGCGTCTGGCCCGCGGTTTCACAGGGCGTCCAAAGATCATCAAGTTCGACGGCTGCTACCACGGACACGTCGACGCGTTGCTGGCCTCCGCCGGTTCCGGTGTCGCCACCTTCGCCCTGCCGGATTCGCCGGGTGTCACCGGTGCCTCGGCGGCTGACACCATCGTCGTGCCCTACAACGACCTGGAGGCTGTGAAGCAGGCTTTCGCCGAGCACCCGGGGGAGATCGCCTGCATCATCACCGAGGCCGCGGCCGGCAACATGGGCACGGTCGCTCCGCGCGAGGGCTTCAACGCCGCTCTCAAGGAGATCGCCCACGCCGACGGCGCGCTGCTCATCCTCGACGAGGTCATGACCGGTTTCCGCACCTCCTACTCGGGTTGGTACGGCGTCGACGGCGTGGCCGGTGACCTCACCACCTTCGGCAAGGTCGTCTCCGGTGGCCTGCCGGCCGCCGCCTTCGGTGGGCGCGCCGACATCATGGAGCACCTGGCTCCCTCCGGCCCCGTGTACCAGGCGGGCACCCTGTCCGGTAACCCGGTGGCGATGGCGGCGGGGCAGGCCTCCCTGCGTCTGGCCTCCGAGGACATCTACCCGGTCCTGCACGCTAACGCCGATCGGCTTGCCGATCTCATCTCGCAGGCCCTGAGCCGCGAGGGCGTGGCCCATCACATCCAGCGCGCCGCGACGATGCTGTCCATCCGTTTCGCCGAGGGCGAGGGCCACAACTTCACCGACATGAAAGCCGCCGACACCTTCCGCTACCCGCCGTTCTTCCACGCCCTGCTGGACAACGGCGTCTACGCCCCGCCGAGCGTGTTCGAGACCTGGTTTGTGTCGACGGCGCTTTCCGACGAAGATTTCTCCCGTATCGAGGAAGCACTCGTCCCGGCCGCCCAGGCCGCCGCCGCAGCCACCGCTTAAGGAACTGTCATGTCGCACACGATCGTCCACCTCATCCGCCACGGCGAGGTCCACAATCCGGGTCGCATCCTCTACGGCACGATCCCCGGCTACCACCTGTCCTCCCGCGGCCGTTCCCAGGCCGCGCGCGTGGCCCGGTCCTTCGAGGACCATGACGTCACCTACCTGGGTGCCTCCCCGCTGCAGCGCGCCCAGGAGACCTCCGAGCCTTTCGCCGAGGTCACGGGACTGGAAGTAGACACCGTCGAGGGCATCGTCGAGGCGGGCAACCGCTTCGAGGGGCTGCGTACCAAGGGCTGGCGTTCCCAGCTGTGGAACCCCGTCCGTTGGCCGCTCATGGTCAACCCGCTTGAGCCGAGCTGGGGCGAGTCTTACGTCGACATCGCCGAGCGCATGATGAACGCCGTGCACGCCACGCGTCGCGAAGCGCAGGGCCACGAGGCGATCCTGGTCAGCCATCAGCTGCCGATCGTCATGGTGCAGCGCCACGTCATGGGCCTGCCGCTGGCGCACGCCAGCCGCCAGTGTGAGCTGGCGTCTGTGACCTCGCTGGTTTTCGACGGCGGGGAGATCACCGACATCTTTTACACCACCCCCGCGAAGGACATCTGATGCGCTTGCGCCTGACTGCGGCCGTGCTCGCCGCTGTCTCCCTCACGCTGACGGCCTGCGGCCAGGATTCGGACGCTGCGAAGAGTGCCGTCGCCGTGGGCGGCACCTTCCAGTTCCATTCCCCGGGCGGGCAGATGGAGATCTTCTACGAGGAGGACGAGCGCGCCCCGCTGCCCGATTTCGGCGGCGATTCCCTCATGGAGGAAGGCACCGAGATCTCCTTGTCGGATTTTGAGGGCGAGGTGGTCATCCTCAACGCCTGGGGCCAGTGGTGCGCGCCGTGCCGTTCCGAGGCTGATGATCTGCAGCGTGTCCAAGAGGAGATCGAGCCCCTCGGTGGCACGGTGCTGGGCATCAACGTCAAGGACTACAACCGCACCATCGCGCAGGACTTCATCCTGGATAACGGTCTGACCTACCCCTCGATTTATGATCCGCCGTTCCGCTCGGCCGCCCACCTCGGCGGTGTGCCGTCCTCGGTCATCCCGACGACGATCATCCTGGACCGTGAGCACCGCCCGGCGGCGGTGTTCCTCAAGGAGATCACGGATCAGGAGCTTCTCGACGTCGCCCTCCCCCTCATCGAGGGCACTGCATGACCGAACTCGGGCAGCTTTTCGCGGACGCCGCCGCCTCCGGTCCCCTCATTTTGGGGCTGTTGGCTGCGGCGGCCGCCGGTCTGGTCAGTTTCGCCTCGCCGTGCGTGGTGCCGCTGGTCCCCGGCTACATGTCCTATCTCGCCGGCATCGTCGGCGGTGAGGTGCGCCACGACGCCGAGCACGGCGCCGTCGTGACGAAAAAACGCCAGTGGGCGGTCGCCGGGGCGGCCCTTCTGTTCATCCTCGGTTTCACCGTGGTGTTTGTGCTGGCCACGGTCACCGTGTTCGGCGCGATCAGCATGCTCACCCTCAACGCGGAGACCCTCATGCGGGTCGGCGGTGTCATCACCATCCTCATGGGCGTGGTGTTCATGGGCATGGTCCCGGCGCTCCAGCGCGACACCCGCATGGCCCCGAAGAAACTCACCACCTGGGTGGGGGCGCCGCTGCTCGGTGGCGTTTTCGCCCTCGGATGGACCCCGTGCCTGGGGCCGACACTGGCCGCGATCATCTCTGTCTCCGCTGGCACGGAGGGCATGACCGCCGCCCGCGGCGTGTTCCTCATCATCGCCTACTGCCTGGGCCTCGGCCTACCCTTCCTGCTCATCGCCCTGGGTTCGGCCCGCGCCATGCGCACCATCGGCTGGCTGCGCCGCCACTCCCGCAAGGTGCAGATCTTCGGCGGTGTCCTCATGATCCTCGTGGGGCTGGCCCTGCTCACCGGCGTGTGGGCGCACTTCATCAACTTTGTTCGCCAGTGGACCGTCGAGTACGGCGCCACCATCATCTAGGAAGAGTCGTTCGTGACGTATCTCAAGAAGGCATGGAACTGGCTGACCAGCATGCGAACCGCGCTGGCCCTGCTGTTCCTGCTGGCTGTCGCCGCCATCCCCGGCGCCCTGCTGCCGCAGCGTTCGCTCAACGAGACCAACGTCATCGAATACATCGAGAACAACGGCCGCCTCGCCGAGATCTACGATCGACTCCAGCTTTTCGACGTCTTCGAGTCCACCTGGTTCCTCGCCATCCTGGTCCTGCTGACGATCTCCCTCATCGGTTGTATCCTGCCGCGCTCCTGGGACCACTACGTCGCATGGAAAACCCCGCCCACCCGGGCGCCCCGCAAGCTGGAACGGTTGCCGCTGCATGCGGAAGGGGGCGTCGACAAGCAGCTGGACGAGGTCGCCGCGGATGCGCGCGGCCTACTCAAGCGCTGGAAAACGGCCGAGTACACGCCAGAGGAGGACCGCGCCGGGGCCTACTCCTTGTCCGCCGAACGCGGCTACGGCCGCGAGCTGGCGAACCTCCTTTTCCACCTGGGTCTGGTCGGCATGATCATCACCGTGGCGGCCGGGCGGATGGTGTACTACGAGGGGCAGGTCATCGTCGTCACCGAATCCGGCAACTACGAAACCCCGCCGATCGAGCAGTCCACCGAATTCTGCAACACCTCAACCTCTAACTTCGACTCCTTCCGCGCCGGCCCGCTTTTCGACGGCACCGGCCTGACCACCTTCTGCTTCGACGCCCACGACTTCTCCGCCGACTACCTACCCAACGGTCAGGCCGAGATGTTCACCTCGAACGTCTCCTACGCCGTCGGCGAGGACATCCACCGCCCCAAGTCCGAGTGGGAGGACTACCAGCTCAAGGTCAACCACCCGCTGCGCATCGCCGGCGACCGCGTCTACCTCCAGGGCCACGGCTTCGCCCCGACCTTCACCGTCACCTGGCCAGGCGGGGAGACCCGCACCCAGACCATCCAGTGGCGCCCGGACGACCTCACCTTCTTCCTCTCCTCCGGCGTCATGCGTTTTGACCCGCCCGCCGGCATGTACCCCGAGCTTTTCGACCGCCGCCAGAACCAGCTGGCCATCCAGGGTCTGTTCGCGCCCACCGCCCAGTGGGACGGTGAGAACAACGAACTGCTCACCTCGCGTTTCCCGGCGATGACCGACCCGGCCGTGGCCATCGACATCTACCGCGGCGACGCCGGCCTGGACACCGGCCGCGGCCAGTCCATCTTCGACCTCGATACCACGCTGCTGCACTCCGGCCAGCTGCAGAAGATCGAACGCGTCAACCTCTCCCGCGGTGATTCCGTCACCCTCGACGACGGCACCGAGATCACCTTCGACGGCGCCAGCGAGTTCGCCAACTTCCAGATCTCCCGCGACCCCTTCCAGCCCTGGGTCCTGGTGACCACCATGATCATGCTCACCGCACTCGTCGGCTCCCTGCTGATCAAGCGTCGGCGCGTGTGGATCCGACTCACCCCGCTGCCCGAGGGAGGCACGCACGTCGAGCTCGGTGGCCTGGCACGCACCGACCGCGCCGGCTGGGGAGACGAGTTCGACCGCATCCACCGCCAGCTGCTCGGCTTGCCCGACCCGGACGAGGTCGAGGAGGATCTGCTCGTCCCCGAGGACGCCCGCCACGCCACCAACTAAAGTTGGATTCGCCCGCTCAGGTGGGGTAGCGTCACTGGGGAAAAACCATCGGCCTACCTCCTGAGGGTGTCCCTTCATGCCTGTCAATCAGACTCTCTCCAACTTCTCGGATGTGGCGTTCCAGTCCGCCTTCGTCATCTACACGCTGGCGCTGGTGCTCTCGCTCATCTACTACGGCCGAATGCAGGGCGTTATCGACGCCCGTCGCGCCCTCGCCCGCGCAGAAAGCAAGGAACTCGTGGCCGTCGGCGACGGCGGGTCAACCGTGGTCGACGATGTCCCCGAGGTCGCGGAAGTCGAGCGCCTGGAGGCCCGCGCCAACAAGTTCGGCGGCATGACCCAGTCGCTGGTATGGCTGGGCATCATCGTCCACTCCGTGTCCGTGGTGCTGCGCGGCCTGGCCACCGACCGTTTCCCCTTCGGCAACCTCTATGAGTACGTGCTGGTCACCACCGCTTTCATCATGATCGGGGCGGCGGTGGTCATCCAGCGCAAGGAATGGCGCATCGTCTGGCCCTGGCTGCTGGTGCCCATCCTCGCGCTGCTGTTTTTCGGCGGCACCAAGCTCTACGCGGATTCCGCCCCGGTCGTCCCGGCGCTGCAGTCCAACTGGCTGCCCATCCACGTCTCCGTCGTGTCCTCCGGCGCGTCCATCGGCATGCTCTCCGGCATCGCCTCCCTGCTTTACCTGCTGCGTATCTGGCAGCCGCAAGGTAAGGAACACGGCATTTTCGGGGCCATCGCCAAGCCGCTGCCGAGCGCCAAGAAGCTCGACGCCATGGCCTACCGCACCGCCATCCTCACCCTCCCCGTCTTCGGCCTGGGCATTGTCCTCGGCGCCATCTGGGCGGAGGCCGCGTGGGGTCGCTTCTGGGGTTGGGACCCCAAGGAGACCGTCTCCCTGATTTCCTGGGTGCTCTACGCCGCCTACCTCCACGCCCGCGCCACCGCCGGCTGGCGCAACTGGAAGGCCGCCTGGATCAACATCGCTGCCCTGGCCACCACTATCTTCAATCTCTTCTTCATTAACATGGTCGTCTCTGGCCTGCACTCCTATGCCGGACTGAACTAGGGCTGCCTGCCGCATCGAATTCACCCCGTCGAAAGGAGCCCCGGGATCCGTCCTGGAGCATTCCTTTCGACGGGGTGAATTCGATGGTGTGTCAGCAGCACCCGGCCCTCGTGAGCTGTTTCGCGCTAAACTGTGGCCCAACAGCTTCTTAGTGAGGAGTGAGAACAGTGACAGGAACCTCTGCCCCCAGGAAGAAGACCGGTAAACCGGCAGGCAATGATCCTGTCCTGCTGGAGCTCGGGGCCCAGCTGGCTCAGCGCCGCCGTGACATCGGCGGGCTGCAGGCCGACATCGCGGAAAAGGCCGGGGTCTCCCGCTCGACGCTGCACACCATCGAGCACGGCGGCACGGGGGTCCGCTGGGAAAAGGTCGCGGCCGTCGCCCATGCGCTGGGCATGACGATGAACTTTGAGGTGGCGGGGGAGCAGGCTCAGTAGGGCTGGCGGAGGATCTCCAGACTCATCCGGCGCAGTCCGTCCCCGAAATCAGCGAGCGTGGCGCCATAGCGGTGCTCCGGCTCGGCGCTGAGCACACCATAAGCGGCAGTGACCAGGTCATGCGTCTCCGCACGACTGACCTTCCGGTTGAGAGCATCCCCGAGGAAAGTGGTAAGTAGGCGGTCGGCCTTGCGGCCGGTGCGCCCCAGGTTGAGGCAGAAATGATGGAAGGTGGTCTCGCCGAGGCCATCGACACTGAGGTAGATCTCGCGCAGCCGGGCGGTAGGAACGTCGACGAGGTCGGCGGCGTGGATGAGGTGGGCGTCGATAAGTTTGTTCGCCACCTCGTGGACGCGGTGCGGAACATCCGCGGGGAGGGCGCGGAGATCGTCGCGGGCCTGCGGGTGCTGCTGGCGGAACGCGGCGCCTTGGGAGGTGACGGCGTCGATCAGCGCGGTGGCAATTTCCCCCGGCCACACCCCCTCAAAGCCGTCGAAATTCTCCGGCGGGATGGACCGGGCAGCGGCAACGACAGCGGCGATCTCAGCGGGGTCAGTCATGCCGACCACCTTATGGGATTAGCGCAGGCGCGGCATGAGAAACTGCTCCACCAAGCGCACGATCCACCCCAGCGGGCGCGCCGCCGTCGAGGCCACTTTCGCTGCCGGAAGTAGCGCCCCGCGCGTGGCCAGCCCGGGCCCGATGCGCCCCAGCAGCATGACGGCTGCGGGCATGGGGCGGATGAACAGCGTGATCTCTGCGATGAGCCCCTCGTTGTTCAGGCGCAGCCACTGGATCTCCTCCAGGTTCTGCGCGCCGAGCCGATTGGTGCCGTAAATGACCCAGTCCGCGTCGGCACCGGTGGTGCGGTGGATGGTGATGTCATCGAGCAGCTCGAACGCCGCCGCGAACACCGCCATGACCTCTTCCGCCCCCTGGAAAGAAAAACCATCGGTGAGCGGGGAGATCAGGCGCGCATCCGCAGCCAGGCAGGCACGCATCCCGGCGAGATCGCCGGTGCGATCAGCCTCAATCCACCGGCTGATCGTCGTCGGGGTCACGGTAGCGCTCCTCGGCTCGCTTACGGCGTTCCTCTTCCTCGCGCTGCGCGGCTTCCCGGGCGCGACGCTCCTTGAAACGATCCTTCTCGATCTTCCACAGGAAATCCTCGTCATCGTCCGGCCCCTTGATCGCGCGGGGAGGCGGGGTCGCCTGGTTGCGCTTCCAGGTCTTCGGCCCGAAGGCCTTCCACACGAGCACAATGGCGACGACGATCAGCAGAAGAAGTAACAGGCGTCCCATGCAGTCCACTCTACGGGCCGAAGTAGACTGCAGGTGTGACTGCACCTGAGAATCCCCAGCACCCTTCCGACGCACCCCCGGAGCTTAATCCGCAGGTCCGCCGCCAGGCCAACATGGCGCTGCTCAAGTACGGCGGCGCCCGCCTCGGGTTGTTCGTCGTCCTTACCATTGTTATCCAGCTGTTCGCGGTGCTTATCGACGCCCCCGTCCCCCTCGTCATGTCCGCCCTCTTGGCGCTGCTCGTGGCGTTCCCGTTGTCGATGCTCGTCTTCAAGGGCTTGCGCGTGGAGGCGAACCGTTCCGTGGGGGCGTGGAACGCGCAGCGCAAGGCCCGCAAGGAGTGGGTGAAGCGAGAGCTGGACTCCCGCTAGGGGCGTCCCCTCCGCGTGGGCTCGGGGCTCGCTGTCGTCCCCTCGGGAGGGACGGCTGGGAGGGTCTTTCGGGCCCTGATCGGGGTGATCGCGACGGCACGATCGCGAACCCCGAGCCCCGAACCGAAGGACGGGGCCCGATCAACGCCCGAAGAGCAGGGCGATCGCCAGCATCACCGGCAGAGAGCCGAACGTAGTGAGGAAGACCGTGTCGCGGGCGATGATCATGCCGCGCTGGTAGGAGGCGGCGAAGTTGTACACGTTTTGCGCGGCGGGCAGGGCCGCGAGGATGACGGAGGCGTAGAGCTCGTTGCCCTGAAGCCCCAAGGCCAGGGCGATGCCCCAGGCGATGGCGGGCATGCCCACCAGTTTGAGGGCGGTGGCGGTGATGGTGCCGGGGCGGTCGGCCGGGGTGGTCAGCGGTGCGGTGTTGCGCAGTGAGGCGCCGAAGCTGATGAGGATCATCGGGATGGACGCGCCACCGAGGATCTCCAGGGGGCGCATGACCGGGTCGGGGATCTGCAATCCGACCAGTGCCACGACCAGGCCCAGCACCGAGCCGATGACGACCGGGGAGAAAACTGCCGTGCGCACCGGCTCCCAGATGCGCGCCAGTCGGGAGCGGCCACCGGCGTCATCGGCGACCAGTCCCGCGAGGATGAACGGGGTGAACACCACCATCTGCAGCACCAGGACCGGGACGACATAAGTGGCTTCGCCGAGAACATAGATGCTCACGGGCAGGCCGATGTTGACGGAGTTGAAGTAGCAGGCGGACGCCGCACCCATCGTCGTGGTGGGCAGGTCCTGCCGGAAGAACAGCGCGGAGGCGATGATGTAGACGATGGCGGTGGCCAGTGTCGCCAGGAAGATCACCAGGATGACCGGGGAGAACAGGGTCTGCGCGTCCGATTTGGCCACCGCGGTGAACAGCAGTGCCGGGGAAGCGGCGTAGAAGGCCACCCGGTTGAGTACCAGGCGTTCGCGGTCATCCTTGATGATGCCGATGCGCGAGAGGATCACGCCCACGGCGATGACCGCCAGGATGATGGCGAAGCCGGTGATGACGCCGGTCATCTACACCCCCGGGGCGTTGAGGATAAGCACCGCCGTGGTGAGGACGGCCCATAAGAGCATGGCCTGGCCGGTGGACTTGATCAGCGGGATGAGCGCCGGGCCTTGCGCCCCGCGCAGGGCAACCATGATGCCGCCGACCGCCAGGGGCAGGGCGAGCAGGCCCAGCAGCAGCGGGAGCAGTTGGGTGGCCAGGATGAGCGAGACCACGAAGGGGGTCAGCGCCAGCGCGGTGTAGGCGTAGCGGGTGTTGCGGTCGCCGAGCCGCACCGCGAGGGTGACCTTGCCGGCGGCGGTATCCGAGGGGATGTCGCGCAGGTTGTTGGCCAGGTTCACCGAGGAGGAGATCGCACCGATGGCCACCGCCCCGCCGAGACCGATCCAGGAGACCGCCCCGGCTTGGGTGTATTCGGTACCCAGTACGGCGACGAGGCCGAAGAAGATGAACACCGCCACTTCCCCCAGGCCCCGGTAGCCGTAGGGGCTTTTGCCGCCGGTGTAGAACCAGGCGCCGAGGATCGCTACCGCGCCGACCAGGATGAACCACCAGGCACTCGCCAGGGAGAGTGTCACACCCGCTATTGCCGCCACCCCGAAGGCGAGGAAGGCGGCGCGTTTGACGTGCGCTGGTTTCGCCAGGCCACCGCCGGTTAGCCGCGCCGGGCCGGTGCGGTCCTCGTCGGTGCCGCGGATGCCGTCGGAATAGTCGTTGGCGTAGTTGACGCCGACGATGAGCGCCCACGCGACCACGAGTGCCAGCAGCGCCCGCCACCAGGAGAAACCACTTTGGAAGGCGGCGGCTCCCGAACCGACAATGACGGGGGAGAAGGCGTTGGGCCAGGTGTGCGGGCGGGCGGCCTGCCACCAGTCCCGGGCCGTGGCCGGGTAGGTGTGATGATCAACGGACATGGGGCCTATTGTCCTTCATCGGCGTGGGCGGCGCTCACCCGGGGGTCGCCCGGTGCGTAGGTGCCCGGTTCCAGGCAGCGGAAGTGCGGGCGGGGCGTCGATAAGCATTCATGTCGGCCACACCATACCTTAAAGGGGCTGGCAGGCAGCCTGCAGCCGACGAAAGTAGGATCAAGCGGGTTATGTGGATCTCATATGTGCTCGGCCAGGTGGTCAGCTTCTTCTTCACTCTCTTCCGGATGATCCCGCTGGCGTGGAACAACCGCGTCTCGCGGGCCCGCTTCCCGCAGGACGGTGACGTCGTCATATCGCTGACCTCGCACGGCGAGCGCCTCAATCGCGTCCACTACACCCTCGAATCCATCGTCCGCGGCCACACCAAGGCCCCGGTCGTCCTGTGGCTGGACCGCAAAGACTATGACGCTGAATGGCCGAAAACTCTCCGCCGCCTGGTCAAACGCGGCCTGCAGGTGCGCTGCTCCGACGGGCTTTACGGCCCGCACACCAAATATTGGGGGCAGTTCCGCGAGTTGGTGGGCACGGGCAGGCGTGTGGTCACCATCGACGACGACATGATCTACCCCGAGTGGTTCCTCGAGCGCCTGCTGTTCATCGGTGATTTGCGCAGCGATGTTGTCATCGCCTACCGCGCGCACCGCATCGAACTGCGCGACGAGGAGCTTATGCCCTACGTCAAGTGGACCGCCGCCGACACCTGCCGGGCCAGCTACCTGCACTTCGCCACCGGTGTGTCCGGGGTGCTCTACCCGCCGTCCTTCATCGACTTCGTCGTGGAGCAGGGCGATGTATTCCAGGAGCTTACCCCGCGTGCCGACGACGTCTGGCTGCATGCCTGCGCCCTGCGCTCCGGGCACCGCGTGCGGCAGGTGTACTCGCACCCGCGCAACTTTGCGGTGGTGCCGTCGACGCAGGCGGGTGCGTTGGTCATCGGCAATACGCTGATGGGCGGCAACGATGAGCAGATCCAGCGCGTCTACAGCGTCGAAGACGTGGAGAAGCTCGTCGCGGCGAGCCGTTCGGAGGACTAGAAGAGCTTCTCGACGCCCCGCCGGTCCACCTTCCCGGGCCCCGTCACCGGCAGCTCGGCGAGGCGCTTGAGTTCCTTGGGCAGCTGCCAGCGGGGGATGTGTTCGAGGCCGGCGATGACCTCGCCCGGGGTGGCGGGCCCGGTGTAGGCTGCGACGATCGCCTGGCCGAGCCGCGGGTGGGGGATACCGACGACGCACGCCCCGGTCACGCCGCGCACCCCCAGCATCGCTTGTTCGAGGACCTCGGGCTGCAGCTTGAGGCCACCCGAATCGATGATCGCGTCGAGGCGGCCGGTGACGGTGAGGCGGTCGGCGTCGATAAGCCCGGCATCGGAGGTGGCGAACCAGCCCGGTTCCGCGAAGGCCTCGTGCCCGGGGGCGTTGCGGTAGCCGTGGGCGATCATGGGCCCGCCGAGGTGGATGCGCCCCTCGTCGACGCGGACACGCGCGCCGGGCAGCGGCTGGCCGTCGTAGACGCAGCCGCCGGCGGTTTCCGAGGAGCCGTACGTGGTCACCACCGTGATCTGCATGTCGGCGGCCGCGCGGGCCAACTGTGGGTTAAGGGCGGCGCCGCCGACGAGGATGGCGTCGAAAAGCCGCAGCGCGTCGATGCCCTGGAGGGTGTCCATGAGCTTGGCCAGCTGCATCGGGGTGAGCGAGGTGTAGCAACGGTCACCGGTGGCGTGGAGTTCCGCGGCGGCGCGGGCGAAACGGGCGGTGTGGAACCCGGTGCTCAAATCGATGGCCAGGGGATCAACACCCGCGATAAGCGAGCGGATGAGCACCTGCAGGCCGGCGATGTGGTGGGCGGGCATGGCCAGCAGCCACTGGCCCTCCCCGCCGAGGCGGCGGTGGGTGGCGTCCGCACTGGCGACCAGGTTCGCTGGGGTGAGCTGGGCGCCCTTCGGGGTACCGGTGGATCCGGAGGTGGCCACCACCAGCGCGATGTCCGCGGAGATGGGGTGGCCGGCGCGTTGGGAATCCCGCAGCAATGCGGCCCGGGTGGGGTCATCGGCGGGCACCGGCAGCAGGGTCCGCTGCCCGGCGATCGCCTCTTCCAGGGCGGGCAGGATGGCGACAGGATCGCGCGGGTCGACGACGAGGGGTTCCAGCAGGCGGGTCACAAAGACAAGATCGTAGCGTGTTCACAGGAATAGGCCTTATGGTGTGTGTTCGAGAAGCAAACTGTCATAGATGAAAGGCCCGCGGATGATCGTCATCAAGGGTGAGTACGAGTTCGACCATGCACACACGGCGGTGTTCTTCGAGGCTCGCCATGCGATGGTGACCAAAATCCGCGGCGAGTTCAGAGACTGGTCGGCCACCCTGAGCGCCGGAGATCACCTCAATGACCTGCGTGTGCGTGCTGAGATTCGCGCGGCCAGCCTGCACACCGGGGTCCCGCCCCGCGACGTTCATTTGCGCAGCGCCGATTTCCTGGATGTCCGCGAGCACCCGTACATCACCTTCGAGTCGACCGCCACCCACTTCCACGATGACCGCAACGGCGTCGTGGAAGGCACCCTCACCATGCGCGGCGTCAGCCGCCCGGAGACTTTCACCGTGGAACTCGGCGGCGCGGACATCGACCTCGAGCACAAGTACCGCGTCGGTTTTTCTGCCTCCATGCGGATCAACCGCCGGGACTACGGGGTGGAGTTCCAGAAGATCCTCGAATCCGGCAGCGTGCTCGTCTCCGAGGAGGTCACCATCGCGGTCGAGGGGTCGATCCTCTACCTCGACCCACCGTCCGTTGCCGGATGATCATTCCACGATGAGATCAGCGCGTTCCCACGGCCGGTGATGGTCGAGGAAGGGAATCTCCTCGGCCATCCACTCGTCCCAGAACTTCTCCGCCTCCTCGCGGGTGCCGTTGACGCCGCTGGCCACGTCACGGGCCAGGCCGCGTTCGCGGGCGACGTCCAGGTCGACATCCACCCAGATGAGAGCGTCGACGAAGGGTGCCGCCTCGCGGCGGCCCGCGCCGGTGCCCTCCACGATGAGTAGTTCCGTCTCCGCGGGCACCTCGATGGAACCCGGACGGTCCATCTTCACCCAACCCGGCGGACGGTAGGAGACCGGGTGCCCGGCGCGGTAGGGGAGGAGGACGGCGTCGATAAGCAGGTCGGCCCAGTCGAAGAACGAGTGGTGCCAGGCGAGATCATCGGTGCCCACCACGCACGCCGCGCCATGTTCGGCGGCCAGGCGCCGGGCCAGGGTGGTCTTGCCGCTGGCGCCGTGGCCGTCGATGGCCAGCACGGCGCGGGGCGGAAGGTTGAGTTGGGAGAGCATCAGTAATAGAAGGGGTACTGATCCCAGTGGGGCTCGCGCTTGTTTAAGAAGGCGTCCTTGCCTTCCACGGCCTCGTCGGTCATATACGCCAGTCGGGTGGCCTCGCCGGCGAAGACCTGCTGGCCCATGAGGCCGTCATCGGTGAGGTTGAAGGCGAACTTGAGCATGCGCTGCGCGGTGGGGGACTTGCCGTTGATCTCCCGCGCCACCTGGATCGCCTCCTCCTCCAACGCAGCGTGGTCGGCGACGATGTTGACCGCCCCCATGCGCTGCATGTCCTCGGCGGAGTAGGCGCGGCCGAGGAAGAAGATCTCACGGGCGAACTTCTGGCCGACCTGCTTGGCCAGGTAGGCGGAGCCGTAGCCGGCGTCGAAGGAGCCGACGTCGGCGTCGGTCTGTTTGAAGCGGGCCTCCTGGCGGGAGGCGATGGTCAGGTCGCAGATGACGTGCAGCGAGTGTCCGCCGCCGGCCGCCCAACCATTGACCACGGCGATGACCACCTTGGGCATGGTGCGGATAAGACGCTGCACCTCGAGGATGTGCAGGCGCCCGCCCTCGGCCTTGGTGCGGGCCTCGTCGACGGTGGAGACATCGGCCGCGGCGTCGTTCGAGTCGTGCTCCCGGGCGTACTGGTAGCCGGAGCGGCCGCGGATGCGCTGGTCACCGCCGGAGCAGAACGCCCAGCCGCCATCCTTGGCGGAGGGCCCGTTGCCGGTGATGAGGATGACGCCGACATCGGGGGTGCGCCGCGCGTGGTCGAGCGTGCGGTAGAGCTCGTCGACGGTGTGCGGGCGGAAGGCGTTGCGCACCTCGGGGCGGTCGAAGGCGATGCGGACGATGCCGTCCTTGCGTTGCGTGCCCACGTGGCGGTGGTAGGTGATGTCGGTGAGGTCCTCGAAACCTGCGACCGTCTCCCACTGGGAGGCATCGAAGGGATTGTCTGTGCTGTAGCTCATGCCCCCAGCTTAAAGGCCTGCCGCATGCTCGTTGATCACCCGGGCGAGGCGGACGTCGCGGATGGTCAGCCCGCCGACATCGTGGCTGGACAAGGTGACATCGACCTGTCCGTAGGTGAGTGTGATGTCCGGGTGGTGGTTGGCTTCCTCGGCGGATTCTCCGATGAGGTTGACCAGGCGTAGGCCGGTGGCGAAGTCGCCGGTGTCGAAGGTGGCGGCGATCTGATCGCCCTTGTTCTCCCAGCCTTGGAGGTCGGCGTCGGTGATCTGTTCTGGGGTGAGGATCTGCTTGGTGTCGGTCATGGTCGCCATTGTCCGGAAGTTTCTAGGCTGGTGCCATGAAGCTGCTGCTGACCTCTTTCCTCCACGACCGCCTCGCCGATCACGTGTCCGGGACGGTCGCCTACGTCTCCGATGCCGCCCGCTCCTTCGGGGATGCCCCGTGGGTGAATACCGAACGCGAGGGCCTGCGCGCTCACGGCCTGGAGCTGGTGGAGCTGCCGTTGGCCGAGACCCCGCCCGCGGAGGTGGACCGCATCCTCGGCGAAGTTGACGCCGTGTACGTCGCGGGTGGGGAGACCTTCGACCTGCTGCACGTGTTGCGCTCGACCGGTACCGACGAGATCCTCACCCGGCATGTCCGCGCCGGGCTGACCTATGTCGGGTGTTCGGCGGGATCGGTGGTGGCGGGCCCGGACATCGGGCCGGTCAGCCTGCTCGACTCGCCGGGCGTCGCCCCGGACCTGGTTGAGCACACCGGCCTCGGGTTCACGGATCTGGTGGTCATCCCGCACGCGCAGGGTAGCGAGACGTTCCCCATCGACCTCTATGCGGAGACGGTGCGCCGCTTCGGGGAGGAGTGGCAACTGGTGCTGTTGCGGGACGGGCAGGCCCTGCTCATCGAGGACGACGAGGCCCGCCTACTGTAGGTCCCATGCACATCGATGACATCCTCGACCGCGCCCACGTTGTTGCTCTGCCGATGGCGGTGCGTTTCCGCGGGGTGGACACCCGCGAGGCCCTGCTTATCGACGGCCCCGCTGGCTGGGGCGAGTTCGCCCCGTTCCTGGAGTACGACGCGGTCGAGGCCGCCGCGTGGTTGCGCGCCGGGCTGGAGGCAGCGTTCCAGGGTTTTCCTGCTTATCGACGTCGCGTGGTCGAAGTCAACGCCACTGTCCCGGCGGTGGCGCCCGGTGAGGTGGAATCGGTGCTGGCCCGCTACCCGGGGTGCCGGGTGGTGAAGGTGAAGGTCGCGGAGAAAGGGCAGTCGCTGGCCGACGACGTCGCCCGCGTGCAGGCCGTGCGCGAGGTGCTGCCCGGGGCGGTCGTGCGGGTCGACGCCAACCGTGGCTGGACCGTCCCCGAGGCTCTCGAGGCGGCCCGCGCGCTCGGGCCCTTGGACTATATGGAACAGCCTTGCCACTCGGTGGAGGAACTGGCACAGCTGCGGGGGGAGCTCATGCGCACCGGGTTGTTCGTGCGGGTGGCGGCGGATGAGTCGATCCGTCGATCCGATGACCCTTATCGGGTGGCGGAGCTGCGCGCCGCAGATGTCGCGGTGCTCAAGGTCGCCCCGCTCGGCGGCGTGCAGCGCGTCCTCGACCTCACGGAGCACCTGCGTGCCCGCCACATGGACGTCACGGTGGCCTCCGCTCTGGACACGGCCGTCGGCATGAACGCCGGTTTGGCCGCCCTGGCCGCCCTGCCGGTCCTCGAAGACGATGATGGCCTTGATGTCCCACCCGCCGCCGCGGGCCTGGCCACCGGATCGTTGTTCGTGGAGGATGTGGCGCGACCGCGTGAGATCAGCGACGGGCACATGTCCGTGGATCCGGTGGCCCCTGAACCCGAGCGTCTCAGCGCCTTGGCGGCGCCTGTGGATCGGCGGGACTGGTGGTTCGAGAGGGTTCGACAGGCCTGGCAGTACGTGTAGGTTAAAGCCCCATGAACGATGACGACACCCGCTATATCGGCCCCACCGGCGGCGACCGGCCGCGTCAGTACTTCCCCAGCGACAATGACCCCGGCTACCAACCGCCGCAGTACAGCTATGAGCAGCCCGCCTACCAGGAGCCGCCGCGGGCGTCGAAAAGCGGCGGCGCGTGGCCGATGCTGCTGGGCATCCTTTTCGGCCTGACCCTGCTGGCCGCAGTCGCCTTCTTCTTCCTGTGGCGCTCGGCCGCCGCGGAGGCCGATAAGCCCGTCGAGCCGACCACCGTTACCCAGACCACCTCGATCACCGTCACCGAGACCACCACCGAGCGGGCCCTGCCCACCGATATCCCCACCCAGTTGCCGGAGGTGCCGGAGAACCTGCCGGAGGTCGACATTGAGGGCTGGCTCAACGAACTGCTGGGATCGGAGCCCGCTCAGTAGACTCATCGGCATGGATAACAAGTCGATGGACCTGGCGCAGGGCGTCGTCGAGCAGCTCTCGCGCCACTTAAGTGACGTCGTGGTGTGCCCGGGCTCGCGCAACTCGCCGCTGAGCCTGGCGCTGCTGGCGCGCCGGGATATCAAGGTGCATGTGCGTCACGACGAGCGCAGCGCCGCCTTCCTCGCCCTCGGTATCGCCCGGGTGCAGAAGCGGCACGTCGGCGTGGTGATGACCTCCGGGACGGCTGTTGCCAACTGCCTTCCCGCGATGGTGGAGGCCCATTATTCTCATACCCCACTGGCGGTGATCAGCGCTGATCGCCCGCGCCGCATGCAGGGCACCGGGGCCAGCCAGACCATCGACCAGGTCAACATCTTCGGCCGTTACGCAGAGACGACGCCCATTGTGGCGGCGGCGGACATTCCCCGGATAGCCGAGGCCTTCACCACGCAGGCGCAGGTACACATCAATGTGGAGTTGGAGGCCCCGCTCGTCGGAAAGCAATTGCCTGCGGAACCCAGCAGCCGGACCTTGGGGCGCGCGCCCGGGCCACGACCGCACGACCACGGCGAGGTCACCGTCGACCTGAGCCGCAACACCCTCGTCATCGCCGGTGACGAAGCCTGGGCCGTCGAAGGCCTGGAAGACGTGCCGACCATCGCGGAGCCCACCGCGCCCGCCCCCTACCATCCGGTGCATCCCCTGGCGGCCGGGATCTTCCGGAAACCGCAGATCAGCGCCAACGATTACGTGGTGGACACCAAGCCGGAACAGGTGATCGTTGTCGGGCATCCGACGCTGCACCGCGATGTGCTGGGGCTGATCAATGACCCGGACATCGAGCTGATCACGCTCAGCCGCACTGCCGATTTCAGCGATCCGCGCCCCGACTCCCGCCGCGGCAGCACGGTCAAGGTCACGGGCGAGCCAAGTGATCAGTGGATGAAGATCTGCCAGGCCGCTTCCGACCTGGCTGCCGATACGGTGCGCCTGGTCATCGCGGATCCGGCGCACGGTTTCACCGGGTTGCACGTGGCGGCGGCGATCTCCGACACCCTCGGCACCGGCGACACGCTGGTGCTCGGCGCCTCGAACCCGGTGCGTGACGCCAGCTTCGTCGGCCTGCCCTATGACGGGGTGGACACCTATTCGCCACGCGGGGCCGCGGGTATCGACGGCACCGTCTCCCAGGCCATCGGCATCGCCCTGGCCACCCAGGCCGCCCACCCGGATGAACCGCGCGCCCCGCGCACCGTCGCCCTGCTCGGTGATGTCACCTTCCTCCACGACATCGGCGGCCTGCTCATCGGGCCCGCGGACACCCACCCGGAGAACCTCACCATCGTCGTCGCCAACGACGACGGCGGCGGCATCTTCGAGACCCTTGAAATCGGTGCCCCCGAGCTGCGCGCCAGCTTTGAGCGGGCGTTCGGGACGCCGCACGGGGCGTCGATAAGCGATCTGTGCGCCGGCTTCGGCGTCGCACACCGGGAGGTCACGGGATTGCGCGAGCTTCTCGACGCCCTGAGCGAACCCCACGACGGCCTCAGCGTCATCGAGGCGCGCACCACCCGCGCCACCCGCCGCGCCATGCACGAGGCGCTGAGCAAGTGAGGGAGAGCATCGGCCGCCGCGGCCGGCAACTGGTGCTGCTGCTGTATGCGGCGGCGCTGCTCGGGGCAGTGGCCATGGTCATCGGGCCCGCCCTCAACGACCGCACCATAGGCGCCGATCCCGGCCGGGCGCTGGCCACCGTGACCGGAACCAGCTGGGTGCGCACCACGATCGACTTCCGCGACGAAGAGGGCATCTATCACTCGCCCCCGACCGGTCTGCTCTACCCGACCGGGCTGGGCGAAGGGCAACGCGTGTGGGTGACCTACGCCAAGTCCGACCCCGACCTCGTCAAAGTGGAGGGGAGGGAATGGACGTTGGCGATCATCCCTGCTCTCAGCGTCGCGCTAGTGACAACGGTTATCGCTGCCGTATTGTGGTGGGCAGTCGGACGGGCCACCCGCACCCGCCCCAGTTCACCGGAAGTTCGCCCCAAGTTGAACTAAAGCTCAGGGCGATGTCGCATAGGTAGGAGATCATGTCACGCATGCGTGTTGCCATCGTCGCCGAATCCTTCCTCCCCAACGTCAACGGTGTGACGAACTCGGTCCTCCGGGTGCTCGAACACCTCCACCGTGAGGGGCATGAGGCGATGGTCATCGCCCCCGGCGCCCGCGATTTTCAGGAGGAGATCCACTCCTACCTCGGCTTTGAGATCGTCCGGGTGCCCACCGTGCGCATGCCGCTGATCGACTCGTTGCCGATCGGGGTGCCCAACGCCACCGTTACCGACGCGTTGCGCGAGTTCGCCCCCGATATCATCCACCTGGCCAGCCCCTTCGTGCTCGGTGCCGCCGGTGCCTATGCCGCCCGCCAGCTGCGCATCCCGGCGGTGGCGCTGTATCAGACCGATGTCGCCGGCTTCGCCACGAAATACCACCTCGCCCCGCTGGCCGCGGCGGCGTGGGAGTGGACCCGCCACATCCACAACATGTGCCAGATGACCCTGGCGCCCTCCTCGCTGACCATCTCTGAGCTGGAGGATCACGGCATCAACAATGTCCGCCACTGGGGCCGCGGCGTTGACGCCGTGCGTTTCCACCCGGAGAAGCGCGACCCGGCCCTGCGCCGCCAGTGGGACCGCTCGGGCCGCAAGAAGATCGTCGGTTTCGTCGGCCGCCTGGCCGCAGAGAAGGGCGTGCACCGCCTGGTCTCGCTGCACGGGCGCCGCGACATCCAGCTGGTGATCGTCGGCGACGGCCCCTCCCGCCCGGAGCTGGAATCCCTCATGCCGAAGGCGGTGTTCACCGGCGCGCTGGGCGGGGAGGAATTGGCCCGCGCCTACGCCTCCCTCGACCTGTTCGTCCACGCGGGCGAGTTCGAGACTTTCTGCCAGGCAATTCAGGAGGCGCAGGCCTCCGGCGTGCCCACCATCGGTCCCCGCGCCGGCGGTCCGGTCGACCTCATCCAGGAGCGCTACAACGGATTGCTGCTCGACGTCGACACCTTCACCCGTGATCTGCCCGTCGCCGCCGAGTGGCTGCTCCACGATGAACGCCACGACGCCCTGCGCCACAATGCGCGCACCTCGGTGCAGAACAAGACCTGGGAAGCACTGTGCGAGCAGCTCCTGGGCTACTACGACGAGGTCATCGATGAGACCCGCCGCGTACCGCTCACCTTCTTCGGGCCGCGCCCCGAACTGCCGCTGTGGGCGGCGAAGGCGTTGGGTGCCCGCGTCGCTTAAGCGGGTGCTCGCCTAGACTGAACGGGTGGCTAAGGCAGACCTGGACAAAAAACCCTTCGACGTGGCGTCAATGTTCGACGCCGTCGGCGAGAAGTACGACCTGACCAACACCATCTTGTCCTTCGGGCAGGACGCGCGCTGGCGGCGTCGCACCCGCGAGCGGCTCAACCTCCAGCCGGGGGAGAAGGTCCTCGATCTGGCCGCCGGCACCGCCGTCTCCACCGTGGAGCTGGCCAAGTCCGGCGCCTGGTGCGTGGCCTGCGACTTCTCCCAGGGCATGCTCGCCGCCGGCCGGGAGCGCGACGTACCGAAGGTCTGCGGCGACGGCATGCAGCTGCCGTTCGCGGACGACACCTTCGACGCCGTCACCATTTCCTACGGCCTGCGCAACATCCATGACCATGAAGCCGGCCTGCGTGAGATGGCGCGCGTGACCAAGCCAGGCGGCCGCCTGACCATCGCCGAGTTCTCCACCCCGGTGGTGCCCGTCTTCGGCACCGTGTACAAGGAGTACCTCACGCGCCTGCTGCCGCAAATGGCGCGTGTGTTCTCCTCCAACCCGGACGCCTACGAGTACCTCGCGGACTCCATCCGCGCCTGGCCCGGCCAGGAGGGTCTGGCGCAGGTGATCAACGCCAACGGCTGGGAGAACGCCGGCTGGCAGAACCTCAGCTTCGGGATCGTGGCACTGCACTCGGCCACTAAGCCGTTGTAGACCACAGCGGCGTATCCCGTCGCACCCGGGACACCGCCCCGCCAGCCAGCCGCCAGGCGCGGGCGATGAGGTCCCGGTCCTCGTCGCTGATGAGGTTGCCCATCAGGCGGGCGGCCGCCGGCATGAGTGCCGCCCCGATCGGACCGCGCAGGCCCAGCGGGCCGAAGATCGGCAGGAACTGCGGGTAGGTCAGCAGCCGTGCGGCGGTGCGCGCCATCAGAAAGGCCTCGCCGTAGTGTTCGCGCAGCACATGTGGCCACACGAGGGTCAGGTCACGGCCCTCCTGCAGCAGCCCGACCGCCAGTTCCGCCGATTCGAGACCGTAGTCGATGCCCTCGCCGTTGAGGGGGTTGACCAGGGCGGCGGCATCGCCAATGAGCATCCAGTTCGGGCCGGCAACGTTGGAGACAGCCCCGCCCATCGGCAACATCGCGGAGGCTACATCCTGCTCGGGGCCCAGCTGCCATTCCTCGCGCTTCAGTGCCGCATAGTGGGCAAGCAGCTTCTTCGTATTGACCTTCGCAGGACGCTCGTCAGTGGATAAAGCGCCGGCGCCGAGGTTCACGCGGCCGTCGCCAAGCGGGAAAATCCAGCCGTAGCCGGGCTGGACGGTGCCGGTGTCGTCGAGAAGCTCGACATCGGAATGGATCCACGGTTCCGTCGACAACGGCGTCTCGCAATAGGAGCGCGCCGCGATGCCATACACCTCGCCGCGGTGCCACACCCGACCGAGCTTCTTGCCGAACGTCGAGCGCACCCCGTCCGCCACCAGGATCCACCGCGCCCGCACCTGCTTATCGACGCCCCCCACACGCACCGTCACCAGTTCACCGTCCAGGTCCAGGGCCGTGGCGTCCTCCCACAGGTTCGCGCCGCGTTCCACGGCGGCGCGGACCAGCAGATGATCGAATGTACTGCGTGGCATCGCCGAACCGACCGTGCCGTAATAACCCTCTGGCCACGGTGCCGTCACCGCCCCGCCGAAACCTCGCAGCTTCAGCCCCTGGTTGCGGTAGTCACGGGTGACCTCCTCCGCCAGGCCGAGTCGGTGAAGGGCGTGAATGGCGCGCGGAGTCAGGCCATCGCCGCAGGTTTTGTCGCGGGGGAAGGTGGCGGTATCGATAAGCAGAACATCGAACCCCGCATCAGCCGCATGGATCGCAGCCGCCGCACCCGCAGGACCCGCACCAACGACAAGGACATCCACCACACTCATGCGCCCCATTGTGGCACCCCAACTACGGTGAACGGCAATTGTGGACTACGGTTGAACGCGATCACCATCACCCGCACACCTCGTTGCAAGGACATTCCGACATGACCCACGGCACAACCGACCAGCCCCGCCCGGCCGGGCATGTGGACCTGGGAGACGCCGAGCTCAACGACCGCATCGCGGCCGGCATGACTGAGGTTGAAGTCCTGCTGCGCGAGGAACTGGCCAAAGGCGCGGACTTCCTCGCCGACAAAGTCACCCACCTGCTCGCCGCCGGTGGCAAACGATTTCGCCCCATGATGGCACTGCTGGCCTCTGAATACGGGCCGCGCGCCGGCTCCGTTGAAGTGGTCAAGGCAGCAGCCGCGTTGGAAACCGTCCACCTGGCCACCCTCTACCACGACGATGTCATGGACGAAGCCGAGCTACGCCGCGGCGTCGACTCCGCCAACGCGCGATGGGACAACGCCGTCGCCATCCTGGCCGGCGACATCCTCTTCGCCCACGCCTCCCGCCTCATGGGCGAGCTGGACACCCACACCGTCAGCCACTTCGCCACCACCTTCCAGGACCTGGTCACCGGCCAGATGCGCGAAACCATCGGCGCCGACGACCGCGACCCCATCGAGCACTACCTGGATGTCATCCGCGAGAAGACCGGCGTGCTCATCGCCTCCTCCGGCTACCTCGGCGCCTACCACGCCGGCGCCTCCGCAGAACACTCCGATGCCCTGCACAAGATCGGCATGGCGGTAGGCATGATCTTCCAGATCGTCGACGACATCATCGACATCTTCTCCGCCCACGAACAATCCGGGAAGACACCCGGCACCGACCTGCGGGAAGGCGTATTCACCCTTCCTGTCCTTCACGCGCTGCGCGAGGACTCCGAGGTGGGCGAAGAACTGCGTGGCCTGCTCACCGGGCCTTTGACCGCGGATGAGGACGTCGACCGCGCGCTCGAGCTGCTGGGACGATCCCAGGGCCGCCAGAAAGCGCTTGCCGACGTCCACCGCTACCTCAACGAGGCCGAAACCCAGATCGCGCGCCTCCCGGAGTGCGCCGCCACCGATGCTCTGCGCCTGCTCGCCGATTACACCATCCGGCGCGTGGGCTAGTTTCTATGCTGTGACCAGCCGATTTGCTAGTTGATCGGTACGTCATAGTAAAGTGTGTAGCGCACCACGGTGCTTGCCAGGTTGCCCGAGCGGCCAAAGGGAGCGGACTGTAAATCCGCCGGCATAGCCTTCAGAAGTTCGAATCTTCTACCTGGCACCATTTAAAACCCACCCGGATCCCCCGGGTGGGTTTTTCATTGGTGGGTTGGTGGGTAGTAGCAACTCAATGCCAGCGGGTAGGCGCAGGTCAGGTGCTAGATCTGCACAGTTTCAGGCAGACAATTTGTCCCTTAAGCCGGGAGTAGCTGTGGGGGAGCTATGCAACGGTCATTTTCCTGCCCTGGCCATGGCGTACCCCGAATTCCGGACACGCATTCTGCTACTTAGTCCGTTCCGGGGTGTGCAACTCAATGTCGCGGACTATCCGCAGGCCAGCCGCGAGATCTACACGCTCTCAGACACACATTGTGTCTCTTAACCTTGTCGCGTCTGCGTAACGTCAGACGGGAGCTGGAGGTTAGGCCCGGAGTACTGGGCGTAGGCGTGGGTGGGTGTCTGACGTTTGGCACACCGGGGCGGTAGGTGTGCTCGGGCCCGGGGGTCGTCTGCGTAACGTCAGACGGGGGCTGGGGGTTAGGTGCGGAGTTCTGGGCGTAGGTGTGGATGGGTGTCTGACGTTTGGCAGGCCGGGGCACCCCGCACCACGTCCCCCACCCCGCCCAAGCATGCTCCCAAGGGGGCACTTTAAAGGGTCTAGAAAAGGTGTTTATGGGCCGTTATGGAACGCCCAGAAATAGGCTCCTACCTGCCGATTTGTGTAAATACCGCGTATCGGGTTAACCTTTACAAGGCTTCAACGGAGCGGCCAAGAGAAATCAAGGCCAAAGCTACTAGAGGCTGTGCCCCCTTAGCTCAGTCGGCAGAGCGTTTCCATGGTAAGGAAAAGGTCATCAGTTCGATTCTGATAGGGGGCTCTGTTTCTTTTCTCCCTCGGTCGCGGGCTCACCGTCGGTGGCTGGGAGAGTGTGAAGCAGCCATCTGGCGGTGTAGCTCAGTGGTAGAGCAAGCGACTCATAATCGCTGTGTCGCGAGTTCAATTCTCGCCATCGCTACTGGTTCGCCGGCCGGCGGGAGGTTCCGTGAGGGAAATCCGGTCTGGTAGGGTAAACCGTGCTGCGAAAGCAGTGCACCTAGGGGCGTAGCTCAATTGGCAGAGCAACGGTCTCCAAAACCGTAGGTTGCAGGTTCAAGTCCTGTCGCCCCTGCCAACACGGGCCGGTACTGAGGTTGTCCTCGGTACCGGCCCGTTCTGCTTGTTGAGGGGGCCCTCTGGTAGGCTCATCAAAGTTCTATCCGTGACGACCATCTGCGAGGAGCGCTGTGACCGATCAACAGCCCAATCGGCCCGGTGTGGCCCGCCCGACGGGCAAGCGTCAGCTGACCGGTGTCGGCACGACCACCAGCTCCTCCTATGAGGCGAAGCGTGTGGCGAAGACCGCGCCGGAAGACGAGAAGCCGGGCGGTGGCGTCACCGCTTTCGTGCCTGAGGTCGTTTCTGAGATGAGGAAGGTCATCTGGCCGACCGCTCGCCAGATGGTGGTGTACACGCTGGTCGTGTTCGCTTTCCTCATCGTGGTGACCGCACTGGTTTCTGGTGTGGACTTCGTTGTCGGTCTGGGAGTTGAGGAAGTTCTTACTCCTTAGGTAGAGTAAACACCATCAGTTTTTATCCCGCCGGATCCGCCCTGGGTCAGGCGGGATTATTCATTGGGCAGTGGCCGGTAAGCTGGCCCCAAAGGCCCTACACAGGAGACACGAATGAACGACGAGATCACCAACTACGAGTCCGAGACCGAGATCCCTTCGGAGGAGACCAGCGCCGCCGAGCAGATCCTCGGCGATGACGCCTCTAACGTGGATGAGACATTGGCCACTGAGCCGGCTGTCGCGCCGAGCACCGACGAGGACATCCCCGAAGAACAGGCCGAGGAGCAGACCGAGGAGTCGGCCGAGGAAAAGGACGATCTCGCGGCTGCTGCGGCGGCCTTGGGCGATACCACCGAGGAGGATTCGGAGGCCGAGTACCGTCGCCGCCTGCGTCGCTACGTGTCTGAGCTGAAGAAGCTGCCCGGTGACTGGTACATCATCCAGTGCTACTCGGGCTATGAGAACAAGGTGAAGACCAACCTTGATATGCGTGCTCAGACCCTGGAAGTCGAGGAGTACATCTACGACGTGGTCGTGCCGATCGAGCAGGTCATCGAGATCAAGGACGGCAAGCGTAAGACCGGCAAGCGCAAGCTGCTGCCGGGTTATGTGCTGGTCCGGATGGAGATGAACGATAAGGCGTGGTCCGTGGTGCGTGACACCCCGGGTGTCACCAGCTTCGTGGGCAATGAGGGCAATGCGACGGTGGTGAAGCACCGCGACGTCGCTAAGTTCCTGATGCCGAAGGAAGCTTCCGTCGAGGGTGAGGCCGCGGCTGTGACCTCTGACGGTGAGAAGGTCGTCGCCATGCCGGAGGAGCAGGCGAAGCCGACCGTGGCCATCGACTTCGAGGTGGGCGAGGCTGTCACCATCCTCACCGGTGCGCTGGCGTCCGTGTCCGCGACGATCTCCGAGATCGATCCGGTCACCGGCAAGATCCAGGCGCTGGTGTCCATCTTCGGTCGTGAGACGCCGGTGGAGCTGACCGCGGATCAGATCGAGAAGATCTCTTAAGGATTTGGGCACCACCTCCCTCGTGCCGTAGGCTTGACCCTCGCGCGTGTACACATGCGCGCATTCAAGCATTCATCCCCGGTGGCCGGGATACGCGAAGACCCAGTTGAGGCTGGTAGCGGGGCCCGGCATCCGGACGGGGGCCGTCATCATCGTGGCGGCCCACCGGTACCCAGGAACGAGGTAATCCGATGGCTCCCAAGAAGAAGAAGGTCACTGGCCTGATCAAGCTGCAGATCGAGGCTGGCGCCGCTAACCCGGCTCCCCCGGTCGGTCCGGCTCTCGGTGCCCATGGTGTCAACATCATGGAGTTCTGTAAGGCCTACAACGCCGCCACCGAGTCCCAGCGTGGCAACGTGATCCCGGTGGAGATCACCGTCTACGAGGATCGTAGCTTCGACTTCATCCTCAAGACCCCGCCGGCCGCCAAGCTGCTGCTCAAGGCCGCTGGTCTGCAGAAGGGCTCGGGCGTCCCGCACACCCAGAAGGTGGGCAAGGTCACCATGGCGCAGGTCAAGGAGATCGCCGAGACCAAGCAGAAGGACCTCAACGCCCGCGACATCGACGCTGCTGCGAAGATCATCGCCGGTACCGCCCGCTCCATGGGCATCACCGTCGAGGGCTAGTCCGTACAAAGAATCCGTGGCAGGGCCAGCTCCGGCCCGCTGACCACACAATCCGATAAGGAATTGCATCAATGAGCAAGAACTCCAAGGCATACAAGGCTGCTGCAGAGAAGATCGACAAGTCCCGCGAGTACTCCCCGCTGGAGGCCGCGAAGCTGGTCAAGGAGACCTCCTCCAAGAACTTCGACGCCACCGTGGACGTCGCCATGCGCCTGGGCGTTGACCCGCGTAAGGCTGACCAGCTGGTCCGCGGCACCGTCTCCCTGCCGCACGGCACCGGTAAGACCGTCCGCGTGGCCGTCTTCGCCGCTGGCGAGAAGGCCACCGAGGCTGAGCAGGCGGGCGCCGATATCGTGGGCACCGACGAGCTGATCGAGCAGATCAACGCCGGCACCATCGATTTCGATGTCGCTATCGCCACCCCGGATCAGATGGCCAAGGTCGGTCGCGTCGCCCGCGTCCTGGGCCCGCGTGGTCTGATGCCGAACCCGAAGACCGGCACCGTCACCACCGACGTCGCTAAGGCTGTCGCCGACGTCAAGGGTGGCAAGATCTCCTTCCGCGTGGACAAGGCCTCCAACCTGCACGCCGCTATCGGCAAGGCTTCCTTCGACGAGAAGGCTCTGGCTGAGAACTATGGCGCGCTGCTCGACGAGCTGCTGCGTATCAAGCCGTCCTCCGCCAAGGGCATCTACCTGAAGAAGATCACCCTGTCTTCCACGAACGGCCCGGGCGTCCCCGTTGACACCCACGTTCAGAAGAACTACGGCGAGGCCTAAACCCCTTCGCTTTTCGACGCCCCGTTTGCTCCTGTCGAGCAGGCGGGGCGTCGTTTGTGCTGCGGCGGCTCCGCCCAGGTGTCCATTTGGACCTGACGTTAATCGCCTGTTTTGGGCTCTTCCTGGGGCAATGCGGCGCTTGCGTCAGGTGCAAATGGACAGCCCGGCTACTTCGCCACCGGGTCGCGGCGGCCGAGGCGGACCTTCTTCACGGTGCGTTCGGCCTCCACGTCCGCGTCCTTGAAGCCAAAGAACCAGGTGAGTACGAAGGCGGTGCCCAGGGCTGCGGCGGAGGCGATCAGGAAGCCCCAGAAGCTGAAGTCCAGGCCGGCCGGGTTGACGAAGGAGGTGAAGCCGATGAGCGAGCCGGTGAAGCCCCACATGTTGACGTTGAACAGGCCGGTGAGCAGGCCGCCGACGAAACCACCGATCGAGGCCATGATGAACACGCGGCCGTACTTGAGGTTGACGCCGTACATGGCGGGCTCGGTAATACCACAGAACGCGGAGATGGCGGCCGGGCCGGACAGCGACTTGATCTTCTCCAGCTTCGTCTTGATGAAGACTGCGAGCACCGCACCACCCTGGGCGACCATGGTGGAGGAGATGATGGCGTTGAGGTAGGAGTTGCCGGAGGCAGCGATGTCCTGCGCCACCAGCGGAATGACGGCCCAGTGCAGGCCGAAGATGACCAGCGATTGGTAGAAGGCACCGATGACCGCGCCGGAGATCGTCGGGGAGAGATCATAGAGCGCCTGGATCGTGCTGGCGATGCCGGTGGAGATGAACATGACGATCGGGCCGAGCACCAGGAGAATCACCACGGAGACGATGATGACCTCGAGCAGCGGCACGAAGATCATGCGCAGGATGGCGGGGATGACCTTCTTCAGCCACGGTTCCACGATGGAGGCCACCCAGGCGGCGACGATGATCGGGAAGATGGAGTAGCTGTAGCTGGCCATGTGGAAGGGGATACCGAAGAAGTCGGAGTTGAGCGGCATGCCGAGGATGTTGGCGTCGGCTCCGCTGTTGGACATCTCCACCAGCGTCGGATAGGTAAGCACGCCACCGATAATCGAGACGATGATGGGGTCCGCGCCCAGACGTCGCGCGGCGGTGAAGCCGACGAAGATCGGCAGGAAGAAGAACACCGCGTCCGACATGGCGTTGATGATCTGGAAGGTGTTGGAGTCGTCGGTGATGACGTCGAACGTCAGCAGCAGCGAGAGGATTCCCTTGATGATGCCCGAGGCCGCCAGCAGGCCGATGATCGGGATCATTGAGCCGGTGATCACGCCGATGAGTTCGGAGAACCCGTATTTCACCCAGCCGACCGCGGTGGTGGGTTTCTCGCGGACGTCTTCGGGGGCGTCGTCGGTGGGGCCGAGCTGTGCCTCGATGGCATTGTAGACGTTTTCCACCTCGGGCCCGATGACCACCTGGTACTGGCCGCCGGCTTTCACCACGTCGATGACGCCGTCGAGGTCCGCGACCACGGCGTCGTCGGCTTTGGCCTCGTCCTTGAGGTAGAAACGCACGCGGGTGATGCAGTGGGTGACGGAGCGGACGTTATCCGCCCCGCCGATGTTGTTGATGATGTCCCAGGCCAGGGCGTCGAATCCGGTGAGTTCCGCGGGGCGTTGCTTATCGACGTCCCCGTCACTCACCGTCGCCACTTCCTGCTTCTTCTCCGCCGTCCGGGCGGTGCCGCGGGCGACTTTCTGGCCGAGTTCGGCGGCGCCGTAGTCAACGTCGAGGTTATCGAGCTTCTTTTTTGTGTTGGTGACAATCACCACGGTGGCGGTGGATTTCCCGGCCTCTTCGATGGCCGAGTTATCCATCGTGCCGATCTTGTCACCGGCGGAGACCTCATCGCCCTTGCTCACTGTGATCTCGAAGGGTTTGCCCTCCAGTTCGACGGTGTCGATGCCGAGGTGGACCAGGTACTGCAGCCCCGAGGGGGCCGTGATGCCGATGGCGTGGCCGGTCTTAGCCACCATGGACACCTTGCCGGTGACGGGGGAAACCACCTCACCGCCGGGGGTGTCGAGGATGCCGAAACCCTCGCCCATGGATTTGCCGGCGAAGACCGGATCAGGGATCTCGCTTAAGTCGATGATCCGCCCCGCGATGGGCGCGACCACGGTGTCTGTCATGACTGTGCTCCTTTAGCTATGACCAGCGCCTGGTAGGGCTGGAGAGTGGGGGATACCTCGGGGTAGTTGTTGCTCAGCACGGGGCCGTCCTCGAACCCGTCCGGAAGATTCAGTTGTTGGGGGTTGGCGGTGAGGTTGCACACCACCACCAGTTGCTCATCCCCTTCAGTGCGCAGGAAGGCATGCACCGCCGGATGCTCGCGGTCCCAGGCTTCGTAGTTGCCCTCGGCGATGGCGGGGTGCCTGCGCCGCAACTCGATAAGGTGCTGGTAGTGGCGGAAAATGCGACCGTTCGCCAGCTCATCGGCGACGTTGATGCGGTCCTGGTTCGTCGGCCTGAGCCAGGGCTCACCCGTGGTGAAACCAGCCGTGGGGGAGTTATCCCACTGGACGGGGGTGCGGCCGTTGTCGCGGGCGCGGGCATGGACGATGTCGAAGGCCTCGGTGGGGGAGAGGCCGGCGTCGATAAGCGAGGAAAAGGCATTGTGCGCCTCGACATCGACGTAATCGTCGATGGAGGTGTACTCGGGATCGGTCATGCCGATCTCCTCGCCCTGGTAGATGAATGGGGTGCCGCGCTGGGTGTGGGTGAGGGTGGCGAGCATCATCGCCGACTCCGCCCGCAGCGTGTCCGCATCCCCGAAGCGACCGACGGCGCGCGGCTGGTCGTGGTTGGACAGAAACAACGCGTTCCAGCCCCCGCCCGCCTGCATACCTTCCGCCCATTCGTTGAGCACCCGCTTCAGGTCCGCGGAATCGTAGGGCTTCAGTGCCCATTTCTGCCCGGCGGCGGGGTAATCGACCTTGAGATGGTGGAAGTTGAACACCATGTCCAGCTCACCGTTAGCCGGGTTGGAGTAGGCGACGCAGCGCTCGATACTCGTCGAGGACATCTCGCCGACGGTGACGGTGTCGGGCACCCGGCCGAAGGACTCGCGGCGCAGTTCCTGCAGGTAGGGGTGAACATCCTCGCCGTCGGTGTACATCACGCGCGGATCGACCCCCTCCGCCGAACTGAGCAGCTCCTCCTTCTTGCCGATCAGGTTGATCACGTCGAAGCGGAAACCCTTGACCCCCTTGTCCAACCAGAAATTGACGATGTCCGCCATCTCCCGGCGCACCGCGGGATTGCGCCAGTTGAGATCGGCCTGGGTGACATCGAAGAGATGGAGGTACCACTGCCCCGTGTCGCCGAAGGGGGCCCAGGCGCTGCCACCGAACTTCGATTCCCAGTTGGTGGGTGGACCGCCGTCCGGGGCGGAGGGGCGGATGATGTAGTAGTCGCGGTATTTTCTATCGCCAGCCAGGGCGCGCTGGAACCATTCGTGTTCGGTGGAGGTGTGATTGAAGACCATGTCGAACATCACGCCGATATCGTGCTCGGCGAGCCCGGCGATCATCTCCTCTACATCGTCCATCGTGCCCATGGTCGGGTCGATGGCGCGGTAGTCGGCGACGTCATAGCCGTTGTCACGTTGTGGGGAGACGAAGAAGGGGCTGAACCAGACCATGTCGGGGCCGAGCTCGGCGAGATAAGGGATGCGGCTGATGATGCCGCGGATGTCGCCGATGCCGTCGCCCGTCGAGTCCTGGAACGACCTGGGGTAGATCTGATAGATCACGGTGCGTCCGTCCATGGCCCCCAAGGTAATCAAAAACTAGTACCTTATGATGTGTACCACAGAAAGCAGGGCGGTGAGGGTAGCCTGTACTTGCTGGTCAAGGGCGTTTTTTGAGGTCATACTGAGGTTATGACCACTATCGACGCCCCGCCTGCTGCCACCACCCCCTGGGCGCTGTTCCTACGCTCCCGGGACGGGTTGATCACCATCGCCACCCTGGTGGCCATCGCCGTCCACCTGGTGTTGTGGTTCGGTTTCGGGCTGGAGGGCTGGGCGCGGGAGTGGCCGCTGGTGGTCATCGTGGTCATCGGTGGCCTGCCGCTGATGTGGGAGGTGCTGAAGTCGGCGATCAGGACCAAGGGTGGGGCGGACACCCTGGCCGCGGTGTCGATCATCACGGCGGTGGCGCTGGGGGAGTGGCTGGTCGCCGCGATTATCGTGCTCATGCTCTCGGGAGGGGAGGCGCTGGAGGAGGCGGCGTCGAAACGCGCGTCCGGCACCCTCGACGCGCTGGCCCGCCGCGCGCCGACCACCGCGCACCGGCTTATCGGGGGCAGCATTCTGGACGGCACCGAGGAGGTGGCGGTGGCCGACATCGTCCCCGGTGACCTGCTCGCCGTGCTCCCGCATGAACTGTGCCCGGTCGACGGTGAGGTGGTCGACGGCCACGGCGCGATGGATGAGTCTTACCTCACCGGCGAGCCCTATGTGGTGAGCAAATCGAAGGGCTCGCAGGTCATGTCTGGTGCGGTCAACGGTAATAACCCACTGACCATCGTGGCCACCCGCCCGTCGGAGGACTCGCGTTATGCACAGATCGTCGGTGTGCTGCGCGAGGCGGAGGAGAATCGGCCCGCCATCCGGCGCCTCGCCGACCGGCTCGGTGCGTGGTACACCGTCATTGCTCTCACCCTCGGCGCGGTGGGCTGGGCGTTCTCGGGGGATCCGGTACGTTTCCTGGCCGTGGTCGTGGTGGCCACGCCGTGTCCGCTGCTCATCGGTGTGCCGGTGGCCATCATCGGTGCGATCGCGCTGGCGGCCCGCCGCGGCATCATCGTGAAGAACCCCGGCATGCTGGAAAACGCCTCCCAGGTGAAAACGGTCATGTTCGACAAGACCGGCACGCTGACCTACGGCCGCCCCGTCATCACCGACATCCACACCGGCCCCGGCTTCACCGAGGATGAGGTTCTGGCGCTGGCGGCTTCCGTCGAGCGCTACTCCCGCCACCCGCTGGCCGAGGCGATCCGCGCAGGCGCGCAGAAGCGGGAACTGGAGCTGCCCGACGTCACCGAGGTCTCCGAACGCCCCGGCCAGGGCCTGACGGGCCGGGTCGGCGGACGGCACATCCGCATCACTAACCGCCGTACCGCCCATGAGATCGCCCCGGCCAGCCGCGAGCTCATCCCGCTCACCAGCTCCGGCATGGAGTCCATCGTGCTGGTCGACGACGCCTACGCCGCCATGATCCGCCTGCGCGATGAACCGCGCGCCTCGGCGGGTGAGTTCATTGCGCACCTGCCGAAGCACCACGACGTCGATAAGCTCATGATCATCTCCGGCGACCGGGAATCGGAGGTCCGCTATCTGGCGGAGCAGGTGGGCATCGGAGAGGTGCATGCGGGGGTCAGTCCGGAGGGGAAGCTGGCGATCGTCGAGAAGCACAATCAGCGGGGGCCGACGATGTTCCTCGGCGATGGCATCAACGACGCGCCCGCGATGGCGGTGGCCACTGTCGGAGTGGCGATGGGTGCGGATTCAGATGTCACCTCGGAGGCCGCGGATGCAGTCATTCTCGACTCCTCCCTGGAGCGCCTCGACGACCTGCTGCACATTGGCGCCCGCATGCGGCGGATCGCGCTGCAATCGGTCATCGGCGGCATGGGGTTAAGCATCATCGGTATGGTGCTGGCGGTGTTCGGCCTGCTCACCCCACTCATGGGCGCAATCGCGCAGGAGGTCATCGACGTGGTGGCGGTGCTCAACGCCGCGCGCGTGGCCGTGGTGCGGGGCCCGTTGAGTGATTTCGATGACCGTTGACAGGAGAGCTTTGACGGGCGCCTAGGCTAGAGACATGCCGAAGATCACCCGGGACACCGTCGAGGAGCACCGCGCCGCCCAGCACCGCGCGGTTCTCGACGCCGCCGGCCGCCTCATCGAGGCCTCCGGCGGCCAGGTCCCTTCGCTTGGAGAGGTCGCCGCCGAGGTCGGCCTCGCCCGCTCCAGCGTCTACGCCTACGCCTCCTCCCGCGTTGACCTGGTCATCCAGCTGCTGCTGGAGACCATCCCCGCTTGGACCGAGCGCGTCGCCGCAGCCATCGAGGCCGTCGGCGATGATCCCGCCGGGCGCGTGGACACCTACCTCGCCCAGACCCTCGACTTCTTCGTCGACGGCACCCATGGACCCCTCATGGCCGCCGCCCAGCAGCACCCGGAGGCGTTCACTGATGAGCGCGTCGTGGAATCCCATGAGACAATGGCCGCCGCCCTGCGGGCCGCCATCGCCGACTTGCCTGCCGATGCGGTCCCGCTTCTCGACGCCGCCGTCCACCGCGGCGCCGAACACATCACCCGTGATGGCGCCGACCGCGCCCGGGTGCTGGGGATGCTGCAGCGCATGGCGCGGGGGCTGATGCTCCCGTGAGTATCCAGTGCACCGGCACCGCCACCGGTGAGTTCCCCGCTGACACCGCCTTCCTGCGGATCCTGGTCTCCGGGCGGCACGTCGACCCCCAGCAGGCCTATCGCACCCGACTGGAAGCCCGCGAAGTGGTCCTCCGGGTCATCGCGGACACCACCCTCGTGGTCCGTGAGGAAAACGTCCACGAGAACTCGTGGGACGGCATCACACACGCCACCTGGGAGTGTGAGGTGGCTGCCACCGGCACCTTCGCGGGGCTCCAGGAAGTACTGTCCCGCCTCGCCGCCGTCCCGTCCGTCGGGGTCACCGGCCCCTACTGGCGCCTGTCCGCGGCCGCGCGGCAGGCCGCGCGTGAGAATCTGCTGGCGGAGGCGGTGCGGCGCGCTCGTCGGGAAGCGGAGATCATGATCGGCGCACTGGGTGGCACCCTCGGGTCGGTCCGGGCGATCCACAGCGGGCAGGACAGCGGTGCAGGCCCCGAACCGTGCATGCTGGCGGCCGAAGCGGGGGCAGGTGAACATCCGCCCCGCACCCTGGAGATGGACCTCGTGCCCGAGACGATACCGGTCAGCGAGTCAGTGACGGTCGACTTCGGGATCGGTTAAGGGGTCAGCTCCAGCCAACGCTCGATGAGCCAGGTGCCCCGGCCGGACTCGAACATCGCCACCCAGCTGCCCTGTCGGTGTTCCTCCTCGCGGGCCAGACCAGACAGCAATAGGAGGGTCGTCGCCCGGTCGAGGGTGGACGCCCGCTCGGGCGTGAGCGCGGCGTAGAGCTCCGCGCCCGTCTCCCAGGTGGGCCAGTCGTGCGTGCCGGGTCCGTGTTCCTCCAGGAAAGCCAGGGCGCGGGCGGCCGGTTCCTCCCAGGGGCCGTCATGTCGACGCAGATCGTCGACAAGCGAGGCGAGATCATCACGCATCATGCGCCCAGTCTTCCACGCGATTTGGAGCTGTGGGTGGGTGCGCGCTAACATCATGCACCGAAGTTTGAATCGGCTCCCTGTTGGGGGATCCGCGCTCAAGTTTCACCGAAGACCGTCGGTCATCCTCTCGCAGGATCGAAGGTTCCCAGGAATGGGACGGCCCACGCAGGAGACACTTTTGAGCTCACCTCCTTTCTTGAGGAGATGCGCGCCCTGTGCTCTTGCACGGGGCTTTTTTCATGGGAGAAAAGCTCCGGCGGATCAACACGACACGTAATTGGAAGGAGGCGAAGTAATGGCAAACGCGAAGAACACCGCCGAGCTCAACGAGCTCAAGGCAAAGTTCGAGGAGGCATCCTCTGTCGTCCTCACCGAGTACCGCGGCCTGACCGTTGCGCAGATCTCTGAGCTGCGCGTGGCTCTGGGCTTCGACGTCCAGTACTCCGTCGCCAAGAACACCCTTATCAAGATCGCTGCCCAGGAACAGGGCATCGAGGGTCTTGACGAGCACCTGACCGGCCCGACCGCCGTCGCCTTCATCAAGGGCGAGGCCGTCGACGCTGCCAAGGTGATGAAGAAGTTCGCCGAGGACAACAAGGCGTTCATCGTCAAGGGTGGCTACATGGACGGCAACGCTCTGTCTGCCGACCAGGTCAAGGCCATCGCCGAGCTGGACAACCGCGAGACCACTCTCGCGAAGCTGGCCGGTGCCATGAAGGGCAATCTGGCAAAGGCCGCAGGCCTGTTCAACGCTCCCGCTTCTCAGGTCGCACGCCTCGGCGCTGCACTGGCCGAGAAGAAGGAAGCCTAAAAGTCGCCGCACGGCGCACCATTTTCAACCCCCAATATTTCGGGCCCCACGGGCCCACAAAGAAAGGAAGCCACCATGGCTAAGCTCACCAAGGACGAGCTCATTGAGGCCTTCAAGGAGATGACCCTGATCGAGCTCTCCGAGTTCGTCAAGGAGTTCGAGGAGGTCTTCGAGGTCACCGCTGCTGCTCCGGTCGCCGTCGCTGCTGCAGGTGCCGCTGGCGATGCCGGCGCTGCTGCTGCCGAGGAGAAGGACGAGTTCGACGTCGTCCTCGAGGATGCCGGTGCCAAGAAGATCGGCGTGATCAAGGCTGTCCGCGAGATCGTCTCCGGCCTGGGCCTGAAGGAGGCCAAGGAGCTCGTCGAGGGTGCCCCGAAGGCCATCCTCGAGGGTGCCTCCAAGGACGACGCCGAGGCTGCCAAGACCAAGCTCGAAGAGGCTGGCGCCAAGGTTTCCCTCAAGTAAGAGGATCCCTTATCGTTGCAACCCCGCCTGTGTCCCGTGTGGACGCGGCGGGGTTGTCCCGTTTCCGGGGGTGGGGGGTAAACTCTGCCTCATGCTGCCTAAGTCCCGCCTGCTCTCCTTCCTCCTGCTCGGCGTCGGGGTCGCCCTGCTGGTGGCGGGGCTGGTCGCACCCCGTTTCATCAATGAGGACGCCAGGCTTCCGCTTGATCTGGGGGCGAGGACTTTTTCGCTTATCGACGACGCCGCGGACACCCGACTCCCCGATAATCGCGTGGCTACCGCCCCGGTCACCCATCAGCTGCACATGGAGATCCAGAACCCGGCCGATGAGGATTCCGCGACTGTGCGCGTCGGCGAGACGTTCATGCGCGGCAGCCAGCAGGAGGAGCTCGACCGCCTCATCAGCGCCGAGGTGTGGACCTACGGGGTGGACCGGGTCAGCGGCGAGTTCCTCACCTCCGCGACGCTGACCGACCAGCTGGCCAGCCCTGTCAGCGAAGTTGCCGTGGAGGGGCACTGGCTGAAACTGCCGGCCCCCGCCGAGCAAACCACCTATGAGGTCTTCGACCCCGCCCTGCGGGAGACCCGCCCGGCCGAGTTCGCCGAATCCCTCGAGATGAACGGGCGCACCGTCTACCGCTACCGCCAGGAGATCGAACCGACGAACCTGGCCACCCTCTACGCCTCGCCCTTTAACACCATCGACTTTGAGGACGGACAGGGCTACCGTTTCCACTCCGCCACCCGCGACATCCTCGTCGATAAACTCTCCGGGCTGGTCGTGGAGATCCGCGAGGACATCGACTCCTACTACGGCACCCTGGAAGGGGAGAAGCGCGAGCAGATCCTGACCTTCGAGGGCCGCATGCCCGCCGAGCAGGTCGAGGCGCACCTGGCGGACGCCGCCGAGGTGCGGGATCCGGCGACAGCTGACATCATCCGGTGGGTGATCGTCGGAATCGGCGCAGTGCTGGCACTGCTTGGCCTGGCGGGTGCGTTCGGCGCGTTCGGGCGGCGTCGATAAGCGAACTCGTGATAGAGTCCCGCACAACACCCCGGGGCTTTACAAAAGGCCTGACTTGATATAGGCTACTTCGTTGCGCTGGAATTCGTCTCTGGACTGCTCAGGAACCTTGTTTCAACGATCCGAAAAGATCGACTTGACAAGGTGATTTTGTGCTATCTGGGGACGGCTATTCCACAGCAGACCGAATGCTAAATCTACCAGCGGATTCGGTGGTTGTACGCCTAAACAGCCATCGTCCCGCGTGAGGTGCTGGAAGGACCCATCTTGGCAGTCTCCCGCCAGACCAAGTCAGTGGCCGATATCCCTGGAACTCCGAAGCGTTACTCGTTCTCCAAGTACGAGGAGCCGATCGAGGTTCCGGGTCTCCTTGACCTGCAACGTGAATCCTTTGCATGGCTGATCGGTACGCCCGAGTGGCGCGCCCGCCAGCAGGAGGAGCGTGGGCCGGAGGCCCGCGTCACCAGTGGTCTTGAGGACATTCTCGACGAGCTCAGCCCGATCCAGGACTACTCCGAGAACATGTCGCTGTCCCTGTCCGCCCCCCGATTCGAGGATGTCAAGTACACCGTCGATGAGTGCAAGGACAAGGACATCAACTACTCCGCCCCGCTTTATGTGACGGCTGAGTTCATCAACAACGAAACCCAGGAGATCAAGTCCCAGACCGTCTTCATCGGTGATTTCCCGATGATGACCGACAAGGGCACGTTCATCGTCAACGGCACCGAGCGTGTCGTGGTCTCCCAGCTGGTCCGCTCCCCGGGCGTCTACTTCGACCAGACCATCGACAAGTCCACGGAGCGCCCGCTGCACTCCGTCAAGGTCATCCCGTCGCGTGGTGCATGGCTGGAGTTCGACGTCGACAAGCGCGACACCGTCGGTGTGCGCATCGACCGTAAGCGCCGCCAGCCGGTCACCGTGCTGCTCAAGGCCCTCGGTTGGACCACTGAGCAGATCCAGGAGCGCTTCGGCTTCTCCGAGATCATGATGTCTACCCTCGAATCCGACGGCGTCGCCAACGTCGACGAGGCCCTGCTGGAGATCTACCGCAAGCAGCGCCCGGGCGAGCAGCCCACCCGCGACCTCGCGCGTTCCCTGCTCGACAACGCCTTCTTCCGTCCGAAGCGCTACGACCTGGCCAAGGTCGGCCGCTACAAGGTCAACCGTAAGCTCGGACTCGGCGGTGACCACGAGGGTCTGATGACCCTGACCGAAGAGGACATCGCCACCACCCTGGAGTACCTGGTCCGCCTGCACTCCGGTGAACGCACCATGACCTCCCCGGCCGGCGAGACCATCCCGGTCAACACCGACGACATCGACCACTTCGGCAACCGTCGTCTGCGTACCGTCGGCGAGCTCATCCAGAACCAGGTCCGCGTCGGCCTGTCCCGCATGGAGCGCGTCGTCCGCGAGCGCATGACCACGCAGGACGCCGAGTCGATCACCCCGACCTCGCTGATCAACGTCCGCCCGGTCTCGGCTGCGATCCGCGAGTTCTTCGGCACCTCCCAGCTGTCCCAGTTCATGGACCAGAACAACTCGCTGTCGGGTCTGACCCACAAGCGTCGTCTGTCCGCGCTCGGCCCGGGTGGTCTGTCCCGTGAGCGCGCCGGCATCGAGGTCCGCGACGTGCACCCGTCCCACTACGGACGCATGTGCCCGATCGAGACCCCCGAGGGTCCGAACATCGGTCTGATCGGATCCCTGTCCTCCTACGCGCGCGTCAATGCCTTCGGTTTCATCGAGACCCCGTACCTGCGCGTCGTCGACGGCAAGGTCACCGACGAGGTCCACTACCTCACCGCCGACGAGGAGGACCGCTACGCCATCGGCCAGGCCTCCACCGAGCGCGACGCCGAAGGCAACATCACCACCGACCGCGTCGAGGTCCGCCTCAAGGACGGTGACATCGGTGTGCGCGACGCCAAGGGCGTCGACTTCATCGACATCTCCGCCCGCCAGATGGTCTCCGTGGCGACCGCCATGATTCCGTTCCTCGAGCACGATGACGCCAACCGTGCCCTCATGGGTGCGAACATGCAGCGTCAGGCCGTGCCGCTGGTCCGCGCCGAGGCCCCCTTCGCGGGCACCGGCATGGAAAAGCGCGCCGCCTATGACGCCGGTGACATGGTCATCGCGCCGAAGGCCGGCGTCGTCGAGAATGTCTCCGCCGACCTGATCACCATCATGGACGACGAGGGCATCCGCGACACCTACCTGCTGCGCAAGTTCGAGCGCACCAACCAGGGCACCTGCTACAACCAGACCCCGCTGGTCAACATCGGCGACCGCGTCGAGGCCGGCCAGGTCATCGCCGACGGTCCGGGCACCCACAACGGCGAGATGTCGCTCGGCCGCAACCTGCTGGTCGCGTTCATGCCGTGGGAGGGCCACAACTACGAGGATGCGATCATCCTCAACCAGTCCGTCGTCGAGCAGGACATCCTCACCTCGATCCACATCGAGGAGCACGAGATCGACGCCCGCGACACCAAGCTCGGTGCCGAGGAGATCACCCGTGAGATCCCGAACGTCTCCGAGGACGTCCTGCGCGACCTCGACGAGCGCGGCATCGTCCGCATCGGTGCCGACGTCCGCGCCGGCGACATCCTCGTCGGCAAGGTCACCCCGAAGGGCGAGACCGAGCTGACCCCGGAGGAGCGCCTCCTGCGCGCCATCTTCGGTGAGAAGGCCCGCGAGGTCCGCGACACCTCCATGAAGGTGCCGCACGGTGAGAACGGCAAGGTCATCGGCGTGCGTCGCTTCGCCCGCGAGGACGACGACGATCTGGCACCGGGCGTCAACGAGATGATCCGCGTCTACGTCGCCCAGAAGCGCAAGATCCAGGACGGCGACAAGCTCGCCGGCCGCCACGGCAACAAGGGCGTCGTCGGTAAGATCCTGCCGCCGGAGGACATGCCGTTCATGGCCGACGGAACCCCCGTCGACATCATCCTCAACACCCACGGTGTCCCGCGTCGTATGAACATCGGCCAGGTCCTGGAGATCCACCTCGGCTGGCTCGCCGCCGCCGGCTGGTCCGTCGACCCCTCCGATCCGGCCAACGCCGAGCTGCTTCAGACCCTGCCCGAGGATCTCTACGACGTTCCCGCCCAGTCCCTGACCGCCACCCCGGTCTTCGACGGCGCCACCAACGAGGAACTCGCCGGTCTGCTGCGCAACTCGCGCCCGAACCGCGACGGCGAGGTCATGGTCAACCCCGACGGCAAGGCCATGCTTCTCGACGGACGCTCCGGCGAACCCTTCCCGTACCCGGTGTCCGTGGGCTACATGTACCTCCTCAAGCTCCACCACCTGGTGGACGAGAAGATCCACGCCCGCTCCACCGGCCCGTACTCCATGATCACCCAGCAGCCGCTCGGCGGTAAGGCCCAGTTCGGTGGCCAGCGCTTCGGTGAGATGGAGGTGTGGGCGATGCAGGCTTATGGCGCCGCCTACACCCTGCAGGAGCTGCTGACGATCAAGTCTGATGACGTCGTCGGCCGTGTCAAGGTCTACGAGGCCATCGTCAAGGGCGAGAACATCCCGGACCCGGGTATCCCGGAGTCCTTCAAGGTTCTCCTCAAGGAGCTGCAGTCCCTGTGTCTCAACGTGGAGGTCCTCTCCGCCGACGGCACCCCGATGGAACTGTCCGGCTCCGACGACGACGACCTCGACTCGGCAGGATCCTCGCTGGGCATCAACCTGTCTCGCGACGAGCACTCCGACGTCGACGCCTCCTAAACCTCTAACCCGATATTCGCCATTCAATCCCTCCCACACCGGGAGGGGAAAGGGAGTTACGTGTTCGACGTAAACCTCTTCGAAGAGCTCC
>NZ_JAUNUG010000051.1 GCF_030538285.1 Corynebacterium sp. | reverse complement strand
CCTCCGCTCGCCTGGCTGCCGACGTCGCCAACACCCCGACCGTCGTCATCGCCCGCACCGACGCTGAGGCTGCAACCCTCATCACCTCCGATGTTGATGACCGCGACAAGCCGTTCATCACCGGTGAGCGCACCGCTGAGGGCTTCTACAAGATCAAGAACGGCCTCGAGCCCTGCATCGCCCGTGCGAAGTCCTACGCTCCGTACGCCGACATGATCTGGATGGAGACCGGCACCCCGGACCTCGAGCTGGCCAAGAAGTTCGCCGACGGCGTCCACGAGGAGTTCCCGGACCAGCTGCTGTCCTACAACTGCTCCCCGTCCTTCAACTGGTCCGCGCACCTGGATGCAGACGAGATCGCCAAGTTCCAGAAGGAGCTGGGCGCGATGGGCTTCACCTTCCAGTTCATTACCCTGGCTGGCTTCCACGCCCTCAACTACGGCATGTTCGACCTGGCTCACGGCTACGCTCGCGAGGGCATGACCGCCTTCGTCGACCTGCAGAACCGCGAGTTCAAGGCTGCCGAGGAGCGCGGCTTCACCGCCGTCAAGCACCAGCGTGAGGTTGGTGCCGGCTACTTCGACACCATCGCCACCACCGTTGACCCGGAGTCCTCCACCACCGCCCTCAAGGGCTCCACCGAGGAAGGCCAGTTCCACTAGGAACTAGCTGCTGAGCTTTCCGGCTCACACCCTGTAAGCGGCGTGCATCGTGAGAAATCACGGCGCACGTCGCTTCGTGTTTTTCTCCCCACCCCGTGACGAAAGGCCTGACAACCATGACCATCACCTTCATCCCCACCGCTGACCTGGTCGACATTATCGGCGAGGACGTCGTGCGTTCCTGCGACACCCAGTTCCAGAACTTCGGCGGCGTCACCGAGTTCTGCGGCCCCATCACCACCATCAAGTGCTTCCAGGACAATGGCCTGGTGAAGCAGACCCTCAACAGTCCCGGCAACGGTGGCGTTCTGGTCGTCGACGGTGACTCTTCCGTGCACACCGCTCTCATGGGTGACATGATCGCGCAGGCCGGCGTCGACAACGGCTGGGCTGGCGTGGTTATCCTCGGCGCCATCCGTGACTCCGCCGTTGTTGGGGAGATGGAGTTCGGTACCAAGGCGCTCGGCACTAACCCGCGCAAGTCCGCCAAGGATGCCGCGGGCGAGAAGGATATCACCGTTTCCTTCGGTGGAGTCGACTTCGTCCCGGGCCACATTCTCTACGCCGATACCGACGGCATCGTCGTCACTGAGGAGCCTATCGAGGTCCCGGCGCAGTAGCTTCGCCGACCAGGTATGGTGCCGTCCTTCCGATCGGAGGGACGGCATCACGTGATTCTGCCCACACCCGCTAGAGATACTTAAAAGTAGCGCTACTATTGGGTAGCATGACGCAAACTACAGCAGCCCCCACTCCTACGTTCACCTGGCGAACTCCCGATGTTTTCAACATTGTGCTCGGGGTGATCATGTTGCTCGCCCCTGCGTGGATGGGTGAGAGTCATCCCGCGTGGCAAATTCCACTGGGAATCATCACCATCATTGTCGGCCTGTGGGCCGTGGTCACGAAGTCTGCGGTCGGAGTGGAGAAGGTGATGGTCGCGGTGGCCGTTGGTACCTTCTTCTCCCCGTTCCTCGGCCTCTACGGCAACACACTGGCCACCTGGCACGCCTGGTTTACCGGTGTGTTGCTCTTCGCCACGGCGATGCTCGCCATCGACGTGGCGGGGCGTCGCTAATCTCGACACCATGACCACTCCCCGCAGGACAATCCGCCGTGCCGCCACCGATGACAAAATTGCGGACGGTGTGCTGGCACTCATCCGCCGCGAAGGGTTGTCCGCGGTGACCATCGATTCGGTGGTGGCGGAAACAGGAGTGGCCAAGACCACGATCTACCGTCGATACGCGGATCGTACGGAGCTGCTCCGCGGGGTCGCCACCTCCCTCACTCCACCCCCTGAGCGCACGCATGAGCATTCCGCGGAAGGCATGCGGGAGCTGGTGGAGGATATCCGCGCCATTTTCGAGGATCGGGTCGGGCTGGCGGCGGTCGGCACGATCATGGCGGAACCCGGCGCTGACGTGGAAGCGTGGCGCGAGGGCCTGGTAACACCTCTGGCCGACCAGTTGCTGGAGTACCTCGTGGACGGCGTCGAGAAGCGGGTGTTCGCCGCCGATCACAACCTGGACCTGATCATCGATCTGGTGATCGGTGGCCTGTTCATCGCCGACACACGTCACGGTGGGGTGCCGCCCACCTGGACCTCGGATATCTCCCGTATGTTGTGGGGGCACCTGAGCAGCTAGGCCAGGCGCACCACCGCGAAGGCCCGGTGGACCAGCTCCTCGGCTGTCGTCAGGTCCTTCGGTTCGGGCAGTGCGAAGTAGTGCTCCAATGCTGTCTGGGCGACGGTCGCGGCAGCGCGGATGGCCACCTCCGCCTCGAAGGGGTCGAGGTCGGGGGTGCGGGCACAGAGCTTGTCGAACAGCGGCCGCAAATGCTCGTCCAGATCATGGATCGCCGCGGCTCCCCGCATGGTGAGCAGCAGGTCAGAGATCCTAAAGAGGGTGGCGAAGGAGTCGAGATGCTTATCGGCGCCCGCCTCGCCACGCAATCCCTCGATGATGACCCACTGTATGGCGTCGAGTAGCGGGGCGCCGGAGGGGGCATCGCGCAGCTGATCGATGAGCTGTGTGACGCGGCCGACCATGAACTCCAGCAGTGCCTCATCCATGGCGGTGAAGTAATTGTGGAAGGTGCGGGTGGAGACACCCGCGGCCTCCGACACGGCTGCGACGGTCAACGCTTCAGCGCCGTGCTCAAGCGCCAGGCTGGCGGCGGCGCGGGCGATCTGGGCGCGGGTGGCCGCCTTCTTCGACTCACGGAGCCCGGACATCGCGGAGTCCTTCGCCTTCGACATCGACGGTCGGCAGGATGCGGTCGAGCCAGCGGGGGATCCACCAGGCGCGCTCGTCGAGAAGGAACATCGTCGCCGGGATGATCATCATGCGCACGACGAAGGCATCGAGGGCCACGGCAATGGCCAGCGCGAAGCCCATCGTCTTGATGAATACCATGTCCTGCGCCATGAACGCCGCGAACACGGAGATCATGATAAGCGCCGCCGCGGTGACCACACGCGCGCCATGCTTGAAACCGTTGGACGTGGCGTTGCCCGCGGTCTTGCCGTGCGACCAGCCTTCGCGCATACGGGTGACCAGGAAAACTTGGTAGTCCATCGCGAGGCCGAAGACCAGGCCGATGAGCATGATCGGCAGGAAACTGAGCAGCGGCTGCGGGTCACCGATGATGCCCAGCCACCCCTCCTGGAAGATCGCGACGGTGATGCCGAAGGTCGCGGCGACGGAGAGTCCGAAGCCGAGCGCGGCGATGAGCGGCACCCAGATGGAGCGGAACACCAGCAGCAGCACGAGGAAGGCGAGCGCCAGGACGATGCCGATGTAGGGGAGCAGGACATCCCGCAGGCGATCGGAGACATCGTCGAAGATGGCGGTCGCGCCGGTGACGCCGAAGGGCACGCCGACGTCCGCATTGCGCAAGTCCTGCAGGGTCTCGGAGGTGCGCGGGTGCGTCGCGCCGAACTCCGGGGTGATGAGGATCTGCGCGGCGTCGAGGGTGTTCGTCGTGCCGATGACCTGTGCGTTGACGACACCGTCGGTGGCAATGAACTTCTCGACGCCCGCGCCCATCACCATCGGCCGTTCCTGCGGGTCGATGTCGGCGAGGTCGAGCAGCGCGATCATGGGGGCGTCCCGGCCCGGGCCGAAGGCGTCGGCGGTGATCTCGTGAGCGATGCGCGGCGGGGTGCCCGGGGTGGCGGTGCCGTCGGTGGGCATGGCCAGGCGCATGTTCGCGGCCGGGATGGCCAGCAGGCCGAGGAGGATGACGCCGACGAGCAGGTGGGCGACGGGGCGCTTACGCACGCGGCGGACCCAGCGCAGTCCCATCGTCGGGTGATCATCCTCCGGGTCCGGGCCCTTCACACCCGGAACGCGGGCGGCGAATACGCGGGTGTCCAGCAGGCCGACGAGCGCCGGGAGGAAGGTGAGTGCGATGAGCACGGCGAGCGCGACGGTCGCGGCGGCGCCCAGTGCCATGGCCGTGAGGAAGGGGATGTTGATGATCGACAGCGCCGCCAGGGCGATGAGCACCGTGAGGCCGGCGAAGATGACGGCGGAACCGGCGGTGCCCACGGCCATGCCCATGGCGTGGGCGCGGGTGTCGCGGTCCATGCTGCGCAGTCGCTCAGCCAGGTCCTTGGGTTCGAGGTCGTTTGCGCCGGTGGCCTTGATCAGTTCGGTACGGAAACGGGAGACGATGAACAGTGCGTAGTCGATACCGACGGCCAGGCCGATCATGGTGGCCAGGACCGGGGTCATGTCGGAGATGTCGTCGCTGACGGCCGTGGTCAGCTGGATGCCGAGGAATCCGATGCCCACGCCGATGATCGCGGAGACGAGCGGCATACCGGCTGCCACGACAGAACCGAAGGTGATGATGAGCACCAGGGCAGCGACACCCAGACCGATGATCTCCGAGGTCATGTTGATCTCACCGGAGGCAGCACCGAAGGTGTTGCCGTTGTACATGACCGTGAGGTCACCCTCGTTGTAGCGGTCGAGGATGTCCGTGACGGTCTCGATGTCGGAGGCCGGGATATCCATCATTGAGGGCTTGTCGAAACGCACGGTGACGATGCCGACAGTCTCATCCTGGCTGAGCGGACTCACGGTGGCGACATCCGCGGCGATCTTCTCCTCCGGCATGCCCTGGGCCTGCATCTCAGGCACCATTTGCGCCTGCAGTCCCTGTGCGGCCATGACCGGGTCGACGATGGTCTCCGGGTCGCTCAGAAGCCCGGTCTCACGGACCTCCGCGAGCATCTCGTTGACCTCGGCGTTCACGGCCGCGTCGCTCAGGGTCGTGCCGTCCGGAGTCTTGATGACGATGTTGCCCGTCGGCGCGTTCGTCGGATCCTCCGCGCCCGGGAAGATCTCCTGCATCTTCTCCATCGTGACCACGGAATCGAGCCCCGGGATCGTAAAGGTGGAGGAGGGCTTCTGGGCGAAGGTGCCAGCTAGGCCGCCGACAGCGAGGAGAAGAATGAGCCAGAAAGCGAGGAAGGGCCAGGACCTGCGGTATGCGGCGCTACCCAGGCGATAGAGGAAAGATGCCATGTCCCCAGATTATGGAATATTGCACGAAGGGTGCAAGTTTGCGTTTGGGGTGCAAACTGGATGGGGTTCAACGGCGGACAGTGCAGGCCGAGTCCGCAACGGCGGACAGTGCAGGCCGAGTCCGCAGGCTCTGGCGAGCCCAGCTACTCCACAATAACCCCGAGGTTGAGGCCCGCGATTTCGTAGGCGCCGACTCCGCCAGCGACCTGCGCTGCTACATCCGCCGCGACCTCAGAGGTCAGCGGGATGATCCAGCCGCGCTTGGGGTCGTGGGCGGGGACGAGTTGAGCGTCGCGAACCGGCACCAGGTTGACCACTAGGTCGCCGTCCTCGAGTGCGGCGGGGCGGCGGGAGGAGGCGGCGTCGATAAGCGCCCCGGCACCTGCCACGGGGATCGTGAGCACCACCATGGATTCGGCGGTGTGCACGGACAGTCCGGGGACGGAGTGGCGCTCGGGGTTGGCGGGTAGGTCGACAAGCTCCTTGCGTCGGAAGAACGCCATGTTAATCAGCCACCAGCGGTTCCATAGTGAGCTCCGGGTGTTCCTTCTCGATGAAGGCGAGCTTCCACTTGTCGCCGAACAGTGCGATGAGCTCGCCGTCGGTGCGGGTGAACACCTCCACGCCGCGCTGGCGTCCCAGCTCGGCGGCGGACTCGGCGTCGGTGCGGCGGGCGACGGAGTAGGGGACCGGGTCGGTGACGGTCTCGACGTTGTACTCGACCTCCATGCGGGCCTGCATGACCTCGAACTGCATGGGGCCGACGGCGGCCATGACGGGGTTGGCCTCGCCGCGGGCGTCGTTACGCAGGATCTGCACGACGCCCTCGGAATCCAGCTGCTCGAGTGCCTTGCGGAACTGCTTGTACTTGCCCAGGGACTTTGCGCGCAGGGTGCGGAAGTGCTCGGGGGCGAACTGCGGCATCGGCGGGAACTGCACTTTCCGGCCCGAGTAGATAGTGTCGCCCGGGGCCAGGGAACCGGCGTTGACCAGGCCGACGATGTCACCCGGGAAGGCCGTCTCCACGGTCTCGCGGGTGCGGCCGAAGACGGTGAGGGCGTACTTCGTGGAGAAGGAACGGCCCGACTGCGCGTGGGTGACCTGCATGCCGCGGTCGAACTCACCGGAGACGATGCGCATGAAGGCCAGCGTGTCGCGGTGCTTCTTGTCCATGCCGGCCTGCACCTTGAACACCACGCCGGAGAAATCGTCCTCGAGGGAGCGGGTCTCGTCGATGGCGGTGGTCGCGGCCTCGACGGCCTTCGGGTCGGAGTCACGGGAGCGCGGGGCCGGGGCGATCGCACACAGGGTGTCCAGGATCTGGTGGACGCCGAAGTTGAGCATCGCGGAGGCGAAGATGAGCGGGGAGGTGACGCACTGCTCGAAAAGGTCCTGATCGTGGAGGGCGCCGTCGGCGGCGAGCAGCTCGGCCTCCTCGACGGCCGTCTCCCAGACGTCCTCCTCGCGGGCCTCGGCCTCGTCGGGGGAATAGTGCTCCTCCGGGGCGATGGTGGAACCGCCGGCGGTGCGGATGAAGTGGATGTACTCCTCGACCTCACCCTCCTCGCCGACACGGGCCAGGCCGCGGAAGTCACCGGCGATGCCGACGGGCCAGAACAGCGGCGTGGGTTGCAGGCCGATCTCCTGCACGATCTCATCGACGAGTTCCAGCGGCTCCCGGCCGACGCGGTCCCACTTGTTGATCACCGTGATGATCGGCAGGCCACGCGCCTTACACACGCGGAAGAGCTTGAGGGTCTGCGGCTCGAGGCCTTTGGCGGCGTCGATAAGCATGACGGCGGCGTCGACCGCGGTGAGCACGCGGTAGGTGTCCTCGGAGAAATCCGCGTGACCGGGAGTGTCGACGAGGTTGATCATGTACGGCTCACCCTCATGGCCCTCGGGCGCGTACTCGAACTGCAGGGCGGAGGACGCGATGGAGATGCCGCGGTCCTTCTCCATTTCCATCCAGTCGGAGACCGTGGCCTTACGGCCGGCCTTGCCGTGGGTGGCACCCGCCTCGGAGATGATGTGCGCGTGCAGCGCCAGCGCCTCCGTCAGGGTGGACTTACCGGCATCGGGGTGGGCGATGACGGCGAACGTGCGGCGGCGGGCGGCTTCGGCGGTGGTGCTCATAAGTACTGAAGCGTAGTCGCTCGGCTGTACCCAGGTCACACCGGCGGCGTCCATTTGAACCTGACGCAAGAATTGGAAAAGCCCAGGAAACGCCCGAAAGTGGCATTTATCGTCAGCCCCAAATGGTCAGCCGCCCCGGTAGACTTGGATGCGTTCATATCAACAAACCCTGGAGGGGAACACTATGAAGATCGGAATTGTTATCGGCTCCATCCGCGACGGACGTTTCGGCGAGGGCGTCGGCAAGTGGGTCACGGACACCGCCCAGCAGCGCGAGGCCGCCACCTACGAGGTGCTTGACCTCAAGGAGATCAACGTCCCGCTGCTGACCACCGCCACCGTCCCGGGCGCGGCGAATAAGCAGTACGAGGACGCCAACGTCACCGCATGGTCGCAGGCCGTCGACTCTTGCGACGGCTTCGTCTTCATCACCCCGGAGTACAACCACGGCGTGCCGGGTGCGATGAAGAACGCCTACGACTCCCTCGGTATGGAGTGGTGGGGCAAGCCGGTCGCCTTCGTCTCCTACGGTGCCGCCGAGGGCGTGCGCGCGGTGGAGCAGTGGCGTCAGATCGTGGGCAACTTCGAGCAGTACGACGTGCGTAATCAGGTGTCGCTGTCGATCTTCAACGACGTCGACGACAACGGTTTCGCCCCGCAGGAACGCCGCGCTGGTGAACTGGACACCATGCTCGGTGACCTGGAGAAGCTGGTCGCGCAGCTGGCGAAGTAATTCGCTTATCGACGTCGCAACGGCGCGCCCCCGATCACCGTCGGTGGCGCGCCGTTGTGGTTGGTAGGACTAGTCGTCCCAGCGGTCGTCGGCATCCCAGTCGTCGTCCCAGTCGTCATCGTCATCCCAGTCCATCCAGTCGTACACAACAGGCGGGATGGGCAGCGAGGAGGTGGCGGGGACAACCCCGCCGACGAGGGACGTGACCATCGCCATGATGGAGGCGATGATGGTGGTGATGTTCATGTCAATTCTCCTGTGGCTTAGTCGTCGAAGATATCGTCCCAGTCATCGAAGGATGACAGGAAGCCGAAGTTGCCGAACAGGGACTCGAGGAGGTCGGAGATATCCATGGTGGATGTCCTTTCTGGTTGAGGTGGTGTACCTGGGGTGGCACACCTCTATCTCAACGCCGCCTGATGAAACCTCCGTGAGGCTCCGATGAGGGTTTTCTCATCGGGAGTGAATCGCGTTCTGCGCCTTGTTCAGGCCCTGCTCGATGATTAGGCGCGTGGCCTCGGCAGCGAGTGCGATGTTCTCACCGCCGTCGATGGGCCCGAGGACGTGATCGGTGACGGACACACCCTGGGGCGGGCGGGCGATACCGATGCGTACGCGCAGGTAGTCACGGGTGCCCAGGTGCTCGGTCATGGATTTCAGGCCGTTGTGGCCGTTCTCGTTGCCGCCCTTTTTCACCCGCAGCGTGCCCACGGGCAGGTCGAGTTCATCGTGGATGGCGATGATCCGTTCCGCCGGGATCTCCAGCCCTGCCAGCGCCTGGCCGGAGAGGTTCATGAAGGTCGTCGAACGGAGCACCAATACGTCCTGCTCCGCGATCCGTAGCCAGGCGTGGTGTGCTTTGGCACCGGGCAGGGGAGTGAGGGAGGTCGTGTCGAGCAGCTCGTCGACCGCCATGTAGCCGACATTGTGCCTGGTAGCCTCGTATTTCGGGCCGGGATTGCCCAGGCCGAGGACAACCCAGTCGGGCGTGCGGTCCGGGGCCGGGGTGCGGCGGAAAAGCTCGAAGATCTTGAACACGCCCGCTAGTGTCTCACACATGGACATCCCGCAGATCATCGTCGCGCCCATGGCCGGTGGGCCCTCCGCGCCCGCGCTTATCGACGCCGCCGCAACCGCCGGATCCCTCGGCTTCCTCGCCACCGGTGGTGCCCCCGCCGAGTTGCTGCGGGAGCAGATGGCGCAGGTGTCCGGGCCTTACGGCGTCAATCTCTTCACCGCCCAGGCCCCCTTCGATTCGCTTGCCGACGTCCACGCCATCGCCGGCGACCGTGCACTCCCGGAGGTGGACTTGAGCAATGACTTCGACGCGAAGTTCGCCGCCGTGCTGGAAGCCGAGCATCCGCCGGTCGTGGTGTCTGCCACTTTCGGCCCCTTCACCCGCGAGCAGGTCGACGTCCTGCACGGCCGGGGGATTCAGGCGTGGATCACGGTGACCAATCCCACTGATGCACAGGCCGCGGCTGCGGTGGGTGCCGACGCCCTCGTCGTCCAGGGGCCGGAGGCCGGCGGGCACCGCTCCACGTGGTCCGTCGAGGAGGCTCCCGACTCCCGCCCACTGCCCGAACTTGTCCGTTCCGTGGCCGAGGTCGTTGACCTCCCGCTCATCGCCGCCGGCGGCATCCGCGACGCCGAAGATGCCGCCGCGGCGCTCGGCTGGCCCAGCGTGGTCGCTGTGTCCTGCGGCTCCGCGTTCCTGCTCGCCGATGAAGCCGGCACCTCCCAGCTCAACCGCGAGCTCCTGGCCGAAGGTGGCCGCTCCGTCGTCAGCCGAGCCTTCAGCGGACGCGTGGCCCGCGGCCTCGAAACAGAATTCACCCGGAACCACCCGGACATCCCGCCCGTCTACCCCTACCTGGTGCCGCTGCAAGCGGCGGACCGTAAGCAGCGCCCACGCGAGCTGGCCTACTGCTTGGTGGGGGTGGGCGTCGATAAGCTCGGGGGTGGCCCCGTGGCAACTATTCTGGCCCGACTCGCGCCTGAACAGCACGTTTCGCGCTAGGCTCGGGGGGACGTATCCCCACACCCACGGAGGTAGAACAGCAGTGACCGCCAACGCGCAGCCCGAGCAGAACAACTGGAACGAGAAGATCGCTCTCGCTCAGGAGATGCTGCCGCTGATCGGCCAGCTCCACCGCAACAACGACGTCGTCGTCTCCATCTTCGGACGACTGCTCGTCGGCGCGACGGACATCGACATCATCAAGGCGCACCGCTACGCCCGCCGCGTCGCGGACCGCGAGATGAAGCTCGACCAGACCCTCCCGGTCCTGCGTGAGCTCGTCGACATGGACCTCGGCACCGCCTCCATCGACCTGGGCCGCCTGGCCACCGGTTTCGAGAAGTCCGGCGGCACCGACCTGCGTGTCTACCTCGACGAGCAGCTGGCGGAGATCGTCGGCAAGCACACCGAGACCGAGCCGCGCGACGTCGTCCTCTACGGCTTCGGCCGCATCGGCCGCCTGCTGGCCCGCATCCTCATCCAGCGCGAGGCCACCTACGGTGGTGTGCGCCTGCGCGCTGTCGTGGTACGTAAGAACTCCGAGGACGACATCGTCAAGCGCGCCTCGCTCCTGCGGCGCGACTCCGTCCACGGCGCCTTCGACGGCACCATCACCGTGGACAAGGACAACGACATCATCTGGGCCAACGGCACCAAGATCCAGATGATCTACTCCAACTCCCCGGCAGAGGTCGACTACACCGCCTACGGCATCAAGGACGCCATCGTCGTCGATAACACCGGCCGCTGGCGCGACCGCGAGGGCCTGTCCCAGCACCTGGAGTCCAAGGGTGTTGCCCGCGTCGTGCTCACCGCCCCCGGCAAGGGTGACTTGCTCAACGTCGTCTACGGCATCAACCACGACAAGATCACCGACGCCGAGCCGATCATCACCGCCGCCTCCTGCACCACCAACGGCATCACCCCGGTGCTCAAGGTCCTCAACGACCGCTACGGTGTGGAGCACGGCCACGTCGAGACGGTCCACTCGTTCACCAACGACCAGAACCTCATCGACAACTTCCACAAGGGCACCCGCCGTGGCCGCGCCGCCACCCTCAACATGGTGCTCACCGAGACCGGCGCCGCCAAGGCCGTCTCCAAGGCCCTGCCCGAGTTCGAGGGCAAGCTCACCGGTAACGCCATCCGCGTCCCCACCCCGGACGTCTCCATGGCCGTGCTCAACCTCACCCTGGAGAAGGAGGTCGACCGCGACGAGGTGAACAACTTCCTCCGCAAGGTCTCCCTGCACTCCGACCTGCGCCAGCAGATCTCCTACATCCACTCCCCGGAGGTCGTCTCCACCGACTTCGTCGGCACCACCCACGCCGGCATCGTCGACGGCCTGGCCACCATCGCCTCCGGTCGCCACCTCGTCGTCTACGTCTGGTACGACAACGAGTTCGGCTACTCCAACCAGGTCATCCGCATCGTCGAGGAGGTCGCTGGCGCCCGCCCGCAGATCTACCCGCGCCGCCTGGAGGCCGCTGACCTGAAGTAGCTCTTCTAAGAACAGCTTCAAGCTGGCTCAGCGATTGGCCCGGTACTCCGCGTGGAGAACCGGGCCGTGTCTTCGACGACAGCGCAGGTTTCAAGGAACAGCTCACACTCGTCCGTCGCTGGCCACGGCAATCATGGCCAGGAGCAGGTGCTGCCCGATCTGACAGGCACCTACGCTGACCCAGTCAGCTGCTGACTGGGACGTTGACTTGAGGATGTGTGTTTCCCGGCGCATGTGGTCCATTGCCGAATGAGGGTCCAGTGGATGTGGTCCGGCCGAGCCCACCGTGAAGGTCACCTGGATATGTGCGGGGGAACCATCCGGCGCTGTCAGCTGGGCCTGAACGGGAACGTCGTGGTGCGGCTCATCGGAGATGGCGGCCCGGATTTCAATCTCGCCCACTGGAGTAGCGGTACGGGACTCCCACACCACCGTGCTGTCGTCGACGGGGGGAAAGGAAGAAGGAGATGTCGCGACTGTGAGAGAGAATCTACCGCAATGGAGAATCAGCGCGTTAGCCTCCACAGGCTAACCTGACTTCCCGACTGATGCCCGAGGCCGATCTACCTCCAGCATGGATTGTCGCGCTCACCCGGAAATCTCGGGAGCCAACTCCCCTGATACACGGGACCTCGCCATACACAGATGCAGTGTTGTCGCGGGCGTACGCCGTCTCGGTCTTGATATTCTCGTAAACGAAATTGAACCTCTCCTGTTGGAGGGTAGCGTTGATACTCAACGGCAAAAACCCAGTACCGAAGCAGACTGTATGAAATCCCCAGTCAATATCGGCTCCGATATCCCTCGGCGCACTGATGGTTCCTGTGCAGCCACTCACGGATACGTTTGGCTGGATTCCAGGCTCAGGAGACTCTCCCTCGGCCGTTTCATCCCAGAAGAAGTAAAATGGTTCGCCAACCACGACCTGATCATCAGGAAGGGTCGGTGCCGGATACGGTGTGCTGTTCGCCAGTGGTTCCGCATGAGCCGGTGAAGTAGTAGCCAAAGGCAAGAAAGCAATGAACATCAGGACTTAAACTGTACGCATGTTCGCAGAGCCTAGGGCATGACTGGCTTTCTGCAACTCGAGAGAAAGGAAAAGCCCCGCCGGCCCTTGGGAGGGCAAGCGGGGCGTCGATAAGCAGGGGCTAGAGCCAGCGCGGGGGAGCGGGCACCTCACCCTGCGGGGAGGTGACGCCACGGTCGCCGCGGCCGGAAGCCCAGCGGGCTAGGCCAGCCCAGTCGCCGTGGATCTCCACGGTGTTGCCACCAGGGGTGACCTCGATGCGCTCGCCCTCCTCAGGCACGAGCACGAGGCCCTGCCCGTCGCCGGCACCGCGCCACTTGGCGGCGATCTCCGGGACTAGGGTCTGCAGGATCACCGTCGGGATGTCGGTGAAACCGGCGTTGACATCGAGGTCGACGGCGTGCAGCCACACCTCGCGGGTGCGCATCCACAGCGTCTCCGAAGCAGGCACGGTACGGCCCTGCGCGGTCTTCACCTCGGCCTGCCAGGCCTCCTCCGGGAGGTCACGCCAGGCGACGTCCAGGCGGACCAAGGTGTGATCATGCAGGTTACGGATGGCGTCCGGGATAAGGGTAGCGCCCCGGGCGATCTCCTCGCCGCGGGCCTGCGGGGAGGAGTACATGGGGGTCTCCTCACCCGTCGCCGCCCAGTGCATGAGGTTGCACAGGGCATTGGCGTTATAGGCCACGTGGGCGGCCAGGTGCGCCACGGTCCAGTCCGGCAGCAGAGTATCGCGACCGAACTCGGCGTTGTCGATGAGCGCGAGCTGGCCCGAGTAGTGCGCGGTGCCGCGGCGGGTCAGATTAAGACGCTCCTCGATGGACAGGTCGTGGAAGCTTGTCATTACTCGAACACCGTCTTGTTGGCCACGTAGCCCAGGCCGTCGATCTCGACCTTGACCACGTCGCCGTCGCCAATGTAGCGCTTCGGGCTGCGGGCGTGGCCGACGCCGCCCGGGGTGCCAGTGACGATGACGTCGCCGGCATCCAGCGGATAGATGTGCGAGATGTACTCGACCAGCTGCGCCGGGTTGAACACCAGGTCGTCGGTCGGGGTGGTCTGCATCTTCTCGTCACCGAGGTAGGTGGCGAGCTCGCCGCCTAGCTCGAAGGAGTCGGTGGTGGTCATCCACGGGCCGAAACCGGCGGACTTCTCGAAGGACTTGCCCTGGTGCCACTGGAGGGTGCGGTACTGGTAGTCGCGCATGGTGTAGTCGTTCATGACGGCGTAACCGGCGATGTAGTCGGCGGCGTCGGCCTCCTTGATGCGGCGGGCCCGCTTACCGATGATGACGGCCAGCTCACCCTCCCAGTCCAGCTCGGCGTTCGCATACTCGGGGACGAGGACATCGTCGAACGGGCCGGTGAGGGCGTCCGGGAACTTGACGAACAGGGTCGGGACCTCCGGCAGGTCGCGGCCCATCTCCTTGATGTGGTTGGCGTAGTTCAGGCCGATGCAGACGATCTTCTTCGGGGCCGGGACGACAGCCTCGAGGTCGCTCAGCTCGAAGGAGACCTCCTCGCCGGCGGCCTGCTCAGCGACCTCGCGCCAGTTGTCCTCCTGCAGCAAGTCGCCCACGTTGGCGAAACCGTCGATCTGCACGGCGGTGGTGTCGGACTCGACGCGGGCGGCGAAGGTGCCCTGGGCGGAGCGGATGGTAGCAAGACGCATGGTGATTTAAATTCCTTCCGGAGTGTAGGTACGTGTCAGGTTCAGCTTCTCAAAGATCGGGTGATCGGAGAAGCAGAAGAGATCGACGCCGTCGACGCCGGCCTCGATGGACCACAGCTTCCAGGACGGGACGTTGACGACGTCGCCGTGGTTCAACTCGAAGGTCTCCTCGCCCACCTTGATGGTGGCGGAACCCTCGAAGACCTGGAAGACGCGGTTGCCGACCTCCTTGACCGGGGTGGTCGTGGCACCCGGGCGCAGGCGGTGGAACTCGGCGCGGATGGTCGACATGACGTCGCCACCGGTGGTCGGGTTGGTGTAGCGGATGGCGGCGTGACCGGGGCCGACGACGCCCGGGAAGCCGGCGTCCTCCAGCTGCAGCTGGTCGTTGAGGGCGGCGTCGGTGTGCTCCCAGGCGTAACGGCCGATGGTGGAGGATGTCGTGGCACCCGGGAAGGCAACCGGGCGCAGGCCCGGGTGTGCCCACAGGCGCTCGGAGCGGGAGTAATCCGGGGTGGACTCGTCGGTGAGCTTCTCGGAGCCGTACTCGAAGAAGCCGGTGTCCATCTGGTACGCGAAGGGGATGTCCAGGCCGTCGAGCCAGGCCATCGGCTCGGTGGCGATGTTGTGGTGGCCATGGAAGTTCCAGCCCGGGGTGAGCAGGAAGTCACCGCGCTTCATCGGGACGGCGTCGCCGTTGACGACGGTCCACACGCCCTCACCCTCGATGACGAAGCGGAAGGCGTTCTGGGAGTGGCGGTGCTCCGGGGCGTTCTCGCCCGGGGCGAGGTACTGGATCGCGGCCCACAGGGTGGGGGCGATGTAGGTCGGGCCGCCCAGGCCGGGGTTGGCCAGGCCGATGGCGCGGCGCTCGCCACCACGGCCGACGGGGACCAGCTCGCCGGAACGGCGGGCCAGCTTGATCAGCTCGGACCAGTCCCAACGGTGGGCGACCGCCTGCGGATCCGGCTCGTTCGGCATGAGGCCGCCGATCTGGTTCCACAAGGGCTTCATGTGGAGATCGTCCATCTTGGCGTACATCTCGTTGAGCTCGGCCTGC
>NZ_JAUNUG010000007.1 GCF_030538285.1 Corynebacterium sp. | reverse complement strand
CGATCCTCATGCTGGCTCTCTCATCCCGGCTACGCACCCCAGATCCGGAAGGGCCACTTTGTGGCGCCGGCGCGAGGACGTGCTGGCGTATTTCGATGTTGGGGCGTCCAACGGGCCGGTGGAGGCGATCGATGGTCGGCTTGAGCACCTGCGTGGCATCGCGCTGGGGTTCCGAAATCTGGACCACTACATCTTGCGGTCCTTGATCCACTCCGGCCAGCTACAGGCCAGGATCAACGCACTCTGAATCCGGAAAAGCCCACAAACGACGATGGCTGTCCGGGGTGTTGGGTGTGCTTCCACACGTGCTCATCCACCCCAGGATGCGCACCCCGTCCAGATGGGAGGGGTTGTCGTAAGCGAGCTGTCGGCAGGCGTCCACGGCGACGTGGTTGACCAATTCCCAGCCCAAGGCCGAGGCCTTGGCGGTGGCGGCCACGCTCATCCGGTCGCCCGCAAAGCCTTGAAGGGTCCAGCGAGTGTCCCGGTGGGTGAGCTTGGCCCATCATTGGCGCAGTTCAGGGAAGCTTGGAAGATCTTCCTGCTGCAGACTGGATTGCTACAGGTCAAGCGGGGAACGCGGACGTGCAGGCGGGTGGGAAACCCCACGAAAGGCAGGTCAACCAGTCGGCGAACAGTGTGAGCACGCAGCTTGCCGGGCTGGGCGCAGTCGGGGCAGTGATCCTCCACAGCGACCGGGGTGGCGTCGATGATGGTAAGGGTTCCGGCGTCGGCGGCACCGGTAATCGTCAGTCCGATTTCCGCGGTTCGGCAGATAGTAGAGTCCTGTTTCGTTCAGATGGAGGCGTCGTAACTCTCATCTTGTACCGGCCAGGACCCCTACATATTGTGCCACACCGAACGGGGCTTGCGGTCAGCTACGCACTCTAAAACCGGAAGAGCCAGTAAAGTAGCACGCTGAGAGAGGCTCAGTAATGTACCGTCTCTAACCTTCACAGACCTTAGCGCCAAAGCCCTTTAGTGTCAATAATCTTTTTTCCTTTAATGGAGGTTGCTGGGACAGACTTGAATTCATCGTGGTCTACTAGAACAACCAAGATGTCCGCGGCTTCAATTGCCTTGTTGTAGTCGGCCAAGACAACATTCTCAAAAGAACTGAGCACATCCGGAAGCTGTTCAATGTTAGGCTCCACGGCCAGAACTTCCACCTCTGGGAATCGCTCGGCCATCTCTACGGCGATGTCCAGGGATGGGGACTCTCGCAGGTCGTCAATGTTGGCCTTGAAAGCGAGTCCGAGGGCTGCGACTTTCTTTGGCTTGTTAGCTTCGATTGCAGCCGCGACCCTATCCACGACCCACTCGGGTTTGCCATCGTTAACAATGCGGGCGAGGTGGATGAGGCGCGCCTTTTCCGGCGCAGCAGAAACGATAAACCAGGGGTCTACCGCGATGCAGTGGCCGCCTACGCCTGGGCCGGGTTGCAGGATGTTGACACGAGGGTGGTGGTTTGCCAACTCGATCAATTCCCAGACATCAATCCCCAGGTCGTCACAGATGAGGGAAAGCTCATTGGCGAAAGCGATGTTTACATCGCGGAATGAGTTTTCAGTGAGCTTTGCCAGCTCGGCAGTTCGGTCATTAGTTCCAAGTAGTTCGCCGACACAGAAGACTCCGTAGACCTCCTGGGCTCGCCGTGTGGCTTCCTCCGTCATACCGCCGATAATCCGGTCGTTGCTGACGAGCTCTTCCATTGCGTTACCAGGAAGGATTCTTTCAGGGCAGTGCGCGAAGTAGATGACGGGCTTGCCGTGTGGATTGTCGGCACCGTCAGCAACGAGATCTGTCCGGAGTTCCAGGATCCTTCGTGCCATCTTCTCGGTGGTGAGGGGAGGTGAGGTTGATTCGAGGACGATGAGTTCATTGCCGCGCAGCTGAGGAGCAATTGCTTCAGCTGCCGAGTAGATGAACTTCATGTCCACATCATGGGATTCTGTGAACGGGGTAGGAACGGCGACGATGTAAGAATCGGCTTCCGGCATCTCCGTCGTAGCACTGAAATTGCCGTTTGCAATGGCCGCTTTAAGCTGATCCTCAAGTCCCGGCTCGACTATCGTCACTTCGCCGCGATTTATCTTTTCAACCTTTTCCGGTGCGACATCTACTCCGACGACCTTAAGTCCATGATTGGCCATAACAACGGCAGTCGGCAGGCCGATGTAACCCAGTCCTACGAACGCGACACTTCCAGCGGGCACTGGTTCTCCTTAATATCTGAAACTGAATCGGGCCGGGTTGAACGGAAAAACCTGCGAAAAGATACGATTACGCTCGTCCCGTGGATCTTCTCATAACATTACCAGCCCCCGGCGCCCTAGCATCGCCCGGGAACGGTATAAGCTTCTGGCGGCTGAGTTCTTACTCATCGGTGTGATTTCTGTGCCAGTCGCCCCGATAGGTTAGGGATCAAATGGAATTCTGATGCCCTTTCCTAAAAATCCCAGTCGTCGTCCGTCGTCTCCTCGGCAGTGCCGATGACGTAGGAGGAGCCGGAGCCGGAGAAGAAGTCGTGGTTCTCGTTGGCGGAGGGGTCCAGTGAGGTCATCACACCGGCGTTGAAGCGGCAGAGGTCCGGCGGGAAAATACCTTCGAAGCCGAGGTTGTTCATGGCTTTGTTGGCGTTGTAGCGCAGGAAGGACTTGACGTCCTCGGTCCACCCGATCGGATCGTAGATGTCCTGGGTGTAATGGGCTTCGTTGTCGTAGAGGTCAAGAAGCATCTCCAGGGCAAAGTCCTTGTCAGCGGCGTTCTCCTCTTCCGAGAGGTGCTTAGCGGCCTGCTGGAACTTGTAGCCGATGTAGTAGCCGTGAACGGCCTCGTCACGGATGATCAGGCGGATGATGTCCGCAGCGTTGGTGATCTTGCCCATCGAAGCGAAACGCAGTGGCAGGTAGAAACCGGAGTAGAAGAGGAAGGACTCCAGCATGACGGAGGCGATCTTCTTCCGCTGCGGGGAGCCTGTCTGGTACTGCTCGATGATGGTGCGGCCCTTGTACTGGAGGTTCTCGTTCTCACGGGACCAGCGGAAGGCGGCATCGATTTCCGGGGTGTCGGCCAGCGTCATGAAGATGTTGGAGTAGCTCTTGGCGTGCACCGACTCCATGAAGGAGATGTTGGTGTACACAGCTTCCTCGTGCGGGGTGACGGCATCCGGGAGGATGGACACGGCGCCCACCGTGCCCTGCATGGTGTCGAGGAAGGTCAGACCGGTGAACACCCGCATGGTGGCCAGCTGCTCTTCGGCGGTCATATTGCGCCACGACGGAATGTCGTTGGACACGGGGACCTTCTCCGGCAGCCAGAAGTTCGAGGTCAGGCGGTTCCAGATATCCAGGTCGGTCTGGTCCGGAATGCGGTTCCAGTCGATGGAATCAAGGACGTGGCCGACCTCGTAGTGGACAGGGGTGCTGATCGTCTTATGAGTGCTCACGTTCTCCCACCGGGACTCGCACCCGGATACTGGAAGGGACCAGCGTGTTGCCTGCTTCAACATGGGAAATCCCCTGTTGAATGATCCGGGCCGGGGTTGCCCTTCGACAGCTCAGCCTAGTGACTCCGCCTCGTTTTCGCGAGGTGGCCCCTCGCGTGCTGCCGGGTAGGGTGGCAACAAAGTCGACCCGAAGGAGTGGAACCGTGCACGTCCGCCAGCGAAAGCGCCTTTATCGGCGCTCACGCCCCGTCACCGTCGCGTTGCTTGTGCTGCTGGTGGTCGCTGTGGGGTTCCTGGCCAGCATGGTGTGGTTTCTGCTGCCGCCGACGAAGCAGGCGTCATCCTCCGATGCAGTGGTGGTACTCGGCGGGGCCTCCGATGGTCGGCATGAGCTCGGCGCGGAGTTCATCGACGACGGGCTGGCGGATTCTTTCGTCGTTGCCGTTCCCCGGGGATCAGCCGACCGGGTCGGGTGGGCCTATTGCCATGGGGAGCACACGGGGGAGGCTGACACCTGGTGCCTGGATCCCCGGCCGTCGACGACGGCGGGGGAGGCGTTGGGCGTCGAGAAGCTCGCGGCGGAGCAGTCCTGGGATTCGGTGACGGTGGTGACCAGTCGGCCGCACACCCGGCGCACGCAGATGGTCTTTGACCGCTGCACCGACCTGGACGTCACCGTGGCGCACATCGACAACGTGCGGTGGAGATATGTTCCCCGTGACATGGCCCGGGAGACCCTCGGGGCGCTGAAGTTCTGGGTGCGGGATCCCTGCCAGGTTTAGAGGTAGTGCCCGTCTCCGAAGGGGTCGAGGATGACGTCGGCGATGGTGCCGATGTCGTCGATGACCCTTGTTGGGCGGTAGGGGTAGCGGTCGATGGCGGCGTCATCGGAGATGCCGGAACGCACGAGAATGGTGCGCATGCCGGCCTCCATGCCGGTCTTGATGTCGGTGTCCATGCGGTCACCGATCATCACGGTGTGTTCGGAGTGCGCGCCCATGGTGTTCAGCGCCGAGCGCAGCATCATCGGGTTCGGTTTGCCCACGTAGTAGGGCTCCATGCCGGTGGCTGCGGTGATCAACGCCGCGACGGACCCGGTCGCCGGGAGGATGCCCTGCGGGGCGGGTCCGGTGACATCCGGGTTGGTGCAGATGAACCGAGCCCCGCCGAGGATGAGGTTGATGGCTGTGGTGATGGCCTCGAAGGAGTAGGTGCGGGTTTCACCCAGGACGACGAACTCGGGTGCGGAATCCGTGAGGATCCAGCCTTTCGCATGGAGCGCGGTGGTCAGACCGGATTCGCCGACGACGTAGGCGGTGCCCTCCGCACGCTGGTTGGCCAGAAAATGAGCGGTGGCGGTCGCCGAGGTCCAGATTCGCTCGGCGGGGATGCGCAGACCCGAGGAGGCGAGGCGGGCGGAAAGATCTCTGGGGGTGTGGATGGAGTTGTTGGTGAGCACCATGAACTCGATGTCATGCTCGTGCAGGGCGTGGAGGAACCGGTCGGCGCCGGGGATCATTTCACCCTCGCGGATGAGGACACCGTCCATGTCGGTGAGGTAGCTGATGCTGCTGACAGTCATGGCTGCCATTGTGGCTGCTGCGGGGCGAGACTGCGCGTCGAGAAGCAGTCGGTGACTACTGGGCGCCGTTCGCGGCGACGTGCTCAGCCAGTTCCCCGACGGTGGAAATCCGGAACACAGTTTCGTCGTCCAGTCGAACGCCAAACGTATCCTCGATGCGCACGGCAATCTCGATCATCGCGAGGGAGGAGACCCCCAGATCCGTCAGCCGGGCATCCGGGGTGAGGGTCTCGGCCTCGATGCCGGAGGCCTCCTCGATGATCTGGGCGAGTTCTGGCGCGGGGGAAGTCATGGCACCGATCCTAGTGGGCAGCGACGCGGTCGGTAGTCTCGAAGTATGGATTTCGCCCTGCATGACATTCCGAACCTCGCGCGCAGCTGGGTGATGCGACTGTCACCGGGAGGTCGCCGCCGCCTCGCCCTGGAACTCGGCGAACTGCACTCCGGAGCGCGCGAGCCCGGCCTGACCGCCATTGACAAGGTGGGCACGGTGGACAATGAGGGCATCCTCGTCCACTGGTACGAGTACGGCAAAGTCCGCGCCTACGATTCCTCGGTGACCATCGTGTTCGTTCACGGCTTCACCCTCGCGGCCGAATCCTTCTTTCTGCAGGTCAATCACCTGCGTGAGCGGTGGCCGTCCGCCCGGCTGCTGCTTCTCGACGTCCGCGGGCACGGACAGACCGGCAAAGTCGACCCGGCGCTGTGCACCGTCGAGGGCGCAGCCGACGACACCCTCGCGGTCATCCGCGCCCGCGGGGTGGAGGGGCCCATCATCCTCGTGGGCCATTCCCTCGGTGGCCTGGTGGCACTCAACCTGGTGCGCCGCTGCCCGCCGGAGTTGCGCGGCAACATCGCCGGCATCATCCTGGTCGCCACCTCCATTGAGGCGCTGTCCGACCAGGGCCTGCCGCAGATCCTCGCCTCACCGGTGGCCGATCAGGTTTACAACGCAGTGGAAAGTTCCCCGCAGGAGGCCCGCAAGTTCAAGGAACAGGCGGCCATGATCCTCGCTCCCGCCCTCGCAGTCACTGTGTTTCACCGCAAGACCGACTACGACCTCATTGAGTTCCACGCCGCCATGATCCACGAAACCCCGCTGGAGACTTTCGTCGGCTACTTCGAGGACCTTCAGGAACATGATGAGCTGGCGGCCGGGGACCATCTGCAGGGTATTCCCGGTTACGTCATCGCCGGGGAAAACGACGATGTCACCCCGCTGTCGCAGGCTGAGCGTCTCATTGAGGTGTGGCCCGACGCGTGGTTGCAGATCGCCCAGAATGCCGGGCACATGGTGCCACTCGAGGCGCCCGAGGTGCTCAACGCCGCGATCGACCGGTTGATGATCCGCACGCTGGACTCCCGTTAGACTGTGGGGCGTGACTGCTCTGGATCTGGTGAAGGATTGGCCCGTCGACACGTTTGCTGCGGCGGTGATCAACGGAGACGACATCGATCGCGTCGGTGACCTGGGAAAAGTCTTCGACCTCATGAGCGTGACCAAGCCACTCTCCGCCTACGGCTTCCTCATGGCCTGGGAGGAGGGCATCTTCGAGCTGGACACCCCGCTTGGCCCGGATGGGTCCACCGTCCGGCACCTGCTGGCGCACGCCAGCGGAGTCGGCTTCCGGGAAGGCGACCGCATTCGTGGAGTGGGGGAGCGTCGCATCTACTCCAACTACGGTTTCGAGATCCTCGCTGACGCGGTCTCCGCGGCCGCCGGCATGTCATTCGCCGAGTACCTGCAGGCAGGCATCCTCGAACCGCTGGGTATGAAATGGACCCGTCTGCTCGGCTCCGCCGGCTGGGAGGCAGAGGGGACGGCCCACGATTTCATCACCTTCCTCCTCGAGCTCATGAACCCCACCCTGTTGCACCCTTCGACCATGGCGGAAGCCACCACCGTGCAGTTCCCCGAACTCAACGGCATTGTCCCCGGCTACGGCATGATGAAGCCCTGTCCCTGGGGACTGGGTTTTGAGATCAAGGGGGAGAAGGGCCCCCACTGGTTGGGCCCCAGCATGCCGGCGGGCACCTTCGGCCACTTCGGGCAGTCGGGAACGTATCTGTGGGTCGCGCCGGACACCGGTCGCGCCATGGTGGCACTCACCGACCGGCCCTTCGGTGACTGGGCCAAGCCTCTGTGGGCCGAGACCAACGAGGCGATCTGGGCAGAGGTGGAAAGCTGAGATGCATGTTGCCTGTGTGGCGGGTGTGATTTTCGCGGGCGCGGCTGACATTCGACGGGGAATATGGAATAGTGCCCCGTATGTCTCGATTCTTCGCGCGTACCCTCGTAGTCTCCGCCAGCCTCGCTGTAGGCCTCGGAGCATTCGCCCCAGCCGCTTCCGCTGACGCAGTCGACGATCTGCTCAACCGCATTCCGGCAGGCCAGATCTCCTGTGAGCAGGCCCGCAACTACTGGACCAACGAAACCGACTACAACAACAAGCGTGCCCAGGGGCAGGCCGTTGCAGCCTTCCACCCGCGTGGCGCGGAGATCCGTGACGCCCTCGCCCGGGTGGATGAGGCCGCCAATCGCTGTGGCCTCAAGGGCGGCGGTGCGGCCCCGTCGCAGCCTGCTCCGCAGCGTCCGGCGCCCTCTCAGCCCGCGCCGGCTCCGGCCCAGCCGGTCATCCCGGTGCTGGTTGTGCCGGGTACCCCTTCCATCGAGGTTCCGGTCCCGGGTGTTGGCACCGTGGCTCTGCCGGACCTGGTTCGCATCGTGTCGGAGTTCCTTGCCCAGTTCACCCCCGCGAACGGGTCCTCTCTCCCGCGCTAAGTCAAGGTCTGGTCTAAATCTCCCGTACCTCGGCGTCGAAGCCGTGGTGGCGGGAGATTTTTGTCAGTTCCTTCGCCAGGTCCCGGAGATTGCCCGCCGGCCCGTACACCACTTGGCGGCAGCCAACGTAGATCCCGGCATCTGGTCCGGCGGTGCGATGCCAGGAGGTGAACCAGTTCGCGGTGAGCGGGTCAAGGCCCGGGGCCAGCGGGGCGTAGCCATCCGGCACATGGTCGACGAGGAGCGACTCAATCCGGGGGCGCAGGGCGCGGGGCATGCCGGAAATATGTAAGACGGCAACGTGGGCGGAGCCGGTCACCGCTAGTGGAGGGGCTGTCACGTCAAGGTCATCCCAGGGATCGAGGTCCGAGGAATCGGCGGCGCCCAACCAGCGCTGGAGTGCAGGTGCAAGGATGGTCATGTCGAAGATCCTTCGGCAGATTCAACCGCCGTGAAGGCGGTAAGACGAGGTTCGTCTTCCCCAACGGCCTCGGCTTGCACTGCCGTCGAGTGTCCACCCCGTGCGCCCCACCCGCAACTCTAAACCCCCACTATAACCCCCGTTGTCTCAACCTAAAGTGGAGATTTATTCTCAGCTCCCGAACATCCGGTTCCATAGTGAGTTCGGGCTCGGCGCTGCCCGGGTGATCACCTTGACGGTGCAGGCGCGGACCACACCCGCCAGCACCACGCGCGGGGCCTGCGGGTGCGGCTGGGTCGTCTCGATGTTGATCGTGCACAGGGTGTCGCGCAGGCGGTTCTCCACGAACACCCCCGGCGGGACGATGATCTCAATGGTGGACATGGTCGCATTGATCTCGAAGGTGCACACCGGGGCCGCGGCCTGCGCCTGCCGCAGGTCAAGCTTCACCGTGGAGGCGTTGAGCTTGAAAGTGGAGTGCTCCGGCACGGTCCACTGGCCGACGCGCTTGACCTCACCCATCGTCGACACCACAGGCTGATTCGGCATGGTGAACGGCTGGTGCTGACCGGGCTGCGCCATCGGCACCGGGGTGTTCGGGAGCGGCATCGGCTGGTACCCGAGGTACTGCGCCCGGATGCGGTCGAGCACGGAGCGATCCCTCGTCGACCACACCACATCACACAGCCGGTCGAATTCCTCCACCCCCAGGCGTCCCGTCCCCACCAGGCGGGTCAGATCGGCCTGCAGTTCTTCTCGGTCTTCATCGCGCGGCATCACGGGAACCACGATACCGGGGGGATGAAGGGGGCGTCGATAAGCGAAAGGCCCTGCCGAAGCAGGGCCTTGACGGTTGTTCAACTACACAGCCGTCGGATCATCCAGCTGGTAGCGCTCAGCAGCCTCCTGGGCCACGGAGATGTCGATCTTGCCCTCACGGGCCAGGCCCATGAGCACGGCGACGACCACCGACTCGGCGTCAATGTTGAAGAAGCGGCGCGCGGCCGGGCGGGTGTCGGAGAAACCGAAGCCATCAGCACCGAGCACGATGTACTCGCCCGGGACGTAGGCGCGGATCTGCTCCTGCAGGTCAGTGGCGAAATCGGACACGGCGACGAAGGTGCCGCCCTCGACCTGCTTGAGCTGTTTGGTGGCGAAAGCCTCCTCAATATCCGCGGCCGGGTTGCGCAGCTGTTCCTTGTTCTTCGCCGCACCCTCGCGGGCCAGCTCGACCCAGGAGGTGACAGAGAAGACATTGGCCTTCACGTCATACTCCTCAGCCAGCATCTGCTGCGCCTTCAGCGCCCACTGCATGCCCACACCGGAAGCCAGGATGGAGGCCTCGAGCTCGTCGCCGACCTCCAGCTCCTCGGCGCGGGAGAACAGGTACATGCCCTTGTGCAGGCCCTCGACGTCGAGGTCCTCCGGCTCGGCCGGCTGCGGCACCGGCTCGTTGTACACGGTGAGGTAGTAGATGACATTCTCACCACGGTCCGGGCCGTACATGCGGTCAATGCCCTCGTGCAGTAGGTGGGCGATCTCGTAGGCGAAGGCTGGGTCGTAGGAGACGACACCCGGGTTCGTCGACGCCAGGATCTGGGAGTGACCATCCATGTGCTGCAGGCCTTCACCCGTCAGGGTGGTGCGGCCGGCGGTGGCACCGATGAGGAAACCACGGCACATCTGGTCGGCGGCGGCCCAGATACCGTCGCCGGTGCGCTGGAAACCGAACATCGAGTAGAAGATGTACAGCGGGACCATCGCCTCGCCGTGAGTGGCGTAGGAGGAACCGGCGGCCATGAAGGATGCGACGGAACCGGCCTCATTGATGCCCTCGTGAAGGATCTGACCGTCGGTGGACTCCCGGTAGGAGAGCATGAGGTCATGGTCGACCGGCACGTAGTTCTGGCCGTGCGGGTTGTAGATCTTCAGGGTCGGGAACCAGGAGTCGAGGCCGAAGGTACGGGCCTCATCCGGGATGATCGGCACGACGCGGCGGCCCAGCTCCTTGTCGCGCATGAGCTCCTTGAACGCACGCACGAGCGCCATGGTGGAGGCGACCTCCTGCTTGCCGGAACCCTTGCGCACGCTGCGCAGCTTGTCGATGTCCGGCACCTGCAGCGGCGTGTAATCCTGACGACGCTCCGGCACATAACCGCCCAACTCCGCGCGACGCTCCTTCATGTACTTAATCTCCGGGGCATCATCACCCGGGTGGTAGTACGGCGGGAGGTACGGATCAGCCTCGAGGACCTCATCCGGAATCGGGATGGACTGCTTATCGCGGAAGGCCTTGAGGTCCTCTGCCGCCAGCTTCTTCATCTGGTGGGTGGCATTGCGGCCCTCGAAGTTGTGGCCCAGGCCGTAGCCCTTGATGGTGAACGCCAGGATGACGGTCGGGCGGTCCTTGGTCTCCAGGGCACGCTGGTAGGCGGCGTAGACCTTGCGGTAATCGTGGCCACCGCGCGGCAGGGCCCAGATCTCCTCGTCGGTCATGTCCTCGACGAGCTTCTTCGTGCGCTCATCGCGGCCGAAGAAATGCTCGCGGACATAGGCGCCGTCGTTGGCCTTGAAGGTCTGGTAGTCACCGTCCGGGGTGGTGTTCATGACGTTGACCAGCGCACCCTCCTCGTCCTTCTCCAGCAGGGCGTCCCACTCGCGGCCCCAGATCACCTTGATCACGGACCAACCGGCGCCGCGGAAGAAGGACTCCAGCTCCTGGATGATCTGGGTGTTGCCGCGCACCGGGCCGTCGAGGCGCTGCAGGTTGCAGTTGACCACAAACGTCAGGTTGTCCAGGTTGTTCAGGGCCGCGTGCTGGATGAGGCCACGGGACTCCGGCTCATCCATCTCACCGTCACCGAGGAAAGCCCACACATGCTGCTCAGAGGTGTCCTTGATGCCGCGGTCGTGGAGGTAACGGTTGAAACGGGCCTGGTATATCGCGTCCATCGGGCCGAGACCCATGGAGACGGTCGGGAACTCCCAGAACTCCGGCATGCCGTGCGGGTGCGGGTAGGAGGGGATGCCACCCTGCGGGCGGGAGACTTCCTGGCGGAAACCATCGAGGTCATCCTCGCTCAGGCGTCCCTCAAGGAAAGCGCGGGCGTAGATGCCGGGGGAGGCGTGCCCCTGGAAGAAGATGTGGTCGCCGCCGCCCGGGTGGTCCTTGCCCTTCCAGAAGTGGTTGAAACCGACCTCATACAGCGGGGCGGCGGAAGCGTAGGTGGAGATGTGGCCACCCACCCCGATACCCGGACGCTGCGCGCGGTGCACCATCATCGCCGCATTCCAGCGCATCCAACGGCGGTAACGCTTCTCGATCTCCTCATCACCCGGGAATTCCGGCTCCATGTTCGTCGGAATGGTGTTGACGAAGTCAGTGGAAGTCAGGTTCGGCAGCGGAACGCGCTTGAGGGTGGCACGCTCCAGCATGCGCAGCATGAGGTAACGCGCGCGGGCCGGATCCTTCTCGGCGAGCAGCCCGTCGAGGGAATCCATCCACTCCTGGGTTTCCTCCGGATCCGTGTCGTTGAGGTAAGACGCGACCCCGTCGCGGATCGCGGGATAGTGGGAGTTGGCCTTGCCGCCGTTCGCGTTCAGGTCATCTGCCATGGTGAGCCTCCGTGTTTGTGATGGTGAGGTGGAGAATGGGGCCCGCCGGGGAAGGTGTTCCGGACGGGCCCGAATGGTGGTTTCCAGGATACGTGTTTTCTTTGGCCAAGGTTCATTGGGCGAGTTGCAAATTTTGCGAAGGAAAACTTCCACTTATCGACGCCCCCTTCCCCCTCCTTCCAGCCAGTGCACTGGTCCGCACCGCGCGGTTTGTGAAGTCGCCTCCTGTGGATTGGCCCGACAACGTTTGTTGAAAGCAGGAAAAACCGCCAGACACCTTGTATCCTGCCTAGCAGTAACCGTATAAGGCTGATCCCATACGGGGATCGGCCGCGAACAAGGAGGAATAACGCAGTGGTGGACGCTCCGGGCGTTGTGAAGAAGAACGCCCAGGACTACGCACAGATCCTCGGCGTGGAGTCGGGGATGATCGTCCAGGAAGTCGGATGGGACGAGGATTGTGACTCGGCCATCTCGGAGGCCGTCGAGGACGCCATCGGGGAAGAGCTTCTCGACGAAGACACCGATGAACTCTGCGACGTCGTCCTGTTGTGGTGGCGCGAGGAAGACGGCGACCTGGTGGACGGGCTCGTCGACTCGCTGCGCCCCCTCGCCGAGAACGGTCGCATCTGGCTGCTGACCCCCGGCGCCGGCAAGCAGGGAACCATTGCCCCCGGTGAGATCTCCGAGTCCGCGCAGCTGGCCGGCTTGGTGCAGACCACGGCCACCCGCCTGGGCGCCTGGCAGGGCAACTGCCTCGAGGCCCGCGGCCAGAAGTAGGGGGCTGCGTTCGGGCCCCACGGGGCCCGTGGTAGTCTGTTCTGACCCAGCGCTCTTAGCTCAGCTGGAAGAGCAATTGGTTTACACCCAATAGGTCGGCGGTTCGAGCCCGTCAGAGCGCACCACTAAACGAGCAGGTCTTCCCCAGGGTGGGGCAGGCCTGCTCCTTCGTTGAGGGATAGTTCACGGGCGATAGTCCCCCAGGTCGCGGTTCGGGGCCGCCTAAATGACCTGCAAGCTACACCTGGTGAACTATCCGGAGTGGACTATCCCCCGCGAATTATCGCGGAGGCCAAGGACTCCCGGACCATCCCGATGAAGCGGGATTCTTTACCCACCATGGTGGCCAGGTCGGCATACTCAGCGTGAATGAGTGGGTAGCCGGCGTTGTGAATTCGCCGCTCCCGGCGGCGGTCTTTTTTCATCTGCTCAATCAGAGGGGTGCCAGTGGAGCCGTCGTATTTGATGTCGCCGTGGAGTTCGCAAACTGTCCGCTCATTAAGCAGCAGGTCTACGCGGTGATCTCCGTCGAGTACATCCACCTGCAGCTGCAGGGAGTGAAGCCCAGGAATGTCAGCGGCCAGGATCTGGGCTCGCCCCCAGGACTCCAGGGGGCTTTCGGAGCGGGGATCGGCGAGTTCAAAGGCCCGGCGCGCGGTGCGGATCCCCGGTGCCCGCTTCATCAACGCGAGTGCCTTCTCTACTTTTGCGGGGGTCACCTTCTCCAACGCGAGCGGGGGCATCGAAGGCGACGATGCCCTCCACCAGGCCGTGGAGGCGGGCGATGTCGATGACAGTGCGGTAGACGTTGGTGACGCGCAATCCGTTGAAGGTGTCCAGGTCAATGGGCCGCAGAACCCTCGCCCGGTAGTGAAACTTCGGGGGCCAGTCGTGGCGGGGACGGCGGGAATGCCGGGACGGAAGGTTGAGTTCGACGTCGTGGCCGGCGCCGATGACGGGGATCCCAAACACGCGGGCGGCGGAGCGCCCAACCAAGATTGCTTTCGAGGTGCTCATCGTGGCGGCCCGGATACGGCATTCGTCTTGTTGCCAGCGGGGGAGACCGCGCCAGCGCTCGGTGAGGATCGCGACCTCCGGGCTTAAAAAGTGTACTCGGGGCCCAAAAGTGCCAGTCGGAGTTGGTGATCTTTCAGCGGGACTGCGGCGGTATGGATGAGGGGAGCCTCGATCGCCCAGTCGCGCATCGGGGTAATGAAGGACAGGAGGGAAGGCGACATGCCCTCGAGTATCTGGGCTCTGCAGGCAATCCGCGTGGCCTCTCGTTCGAACCTGTGGATAACTCACTCGGCGTTCGAGGTTATCCACAAGTTGCGGACACTGCGCTTGACGCCTACTCCCCGTGACGCTCCCGGTGGAGGTGCCCGGCGATGCGTGCTTCGGCGGCGGTGTCCTCGGTGGCGAAGATGCGGGCCACCTCGTCGGCGTGCTCTTCGGGCACCCACACGTGGATGCCGTAGTCACCGGTAGGGACCCAGCGGTGGCCTTCCGGGGTGGCGTCTTCGAAGAGGTGCCGGACCACATCGGGGTCGGCCCATTCGCCCTCGACCGCGATATCCAGCTGCCGTGCCTCACCGCCGCAGAGGTAACTCATTTCGCCGACGGGGTTGTCGGCGAAATCAGGGCCGAAGTGGAGATCGCAGTGGACCTCGGCGAAGCGATCGGTGGTGCCGGCGGCGTCGGCGATCTGCCACAGTAGCTGCGCATAGGTGTCGTTGGATTCGACGCATTCGGCGTCGAAAACCATGGCGCGGGGGAACAGTGATCCGCCGTCTTCGTCGGAGAGGCGCAGTAGGGCGCTGAGATGCTCCAGCCGGAAACCCTGGGGGCCGTTGTAGAAGTTGAAGTCGATGTCGTCGACGGTGATTTCCCGGCGTGGGACGAACCCGAGAGCCTCCGCGTTGTCGAGGGCTAACAGCAGAATCTGGGCGGCCTCGCGGGGGTCGCAGCACAATTCTTCGGGCTCGGGGGTGCGCCAGCGGCGGGGGAGAGTGGTGCCGGCGGCGCGGGCATCGATGATGCGGTCGGCGCCGGTGCTGAAGAGTCGATTCCAGAAGCCCATGCTGTCTCCTGCGGGACATTCGTCGGGGTGGTTGCCCCTACACTAGTCAGAAGCGTTCGCGGTCGCGCTTGGCGAAGCGTTCGTAGTGGTCAGGGTGGGCGTCGCCGTAACGGGAGCGGGTGGGGGCGGCCTTTTCCACGGGGGCGTCGATAAGCTCCTGCGATTCATCCCGCACACGGCGACGCTCGCGCAGTTCCGCCCAGATGAAATACCCCAGGCCGAGGGGCGCCATGATGCCGAAGGCAATCCACTGGAAGCCGTAGGACAAGTGCGAGCCGCGGTCCAGCTTGGGCACCGGTATGGCGTTGAGCTCACCCGGTTCGCCTTCAGAGAGCTGAACGAAGTCGCGGGCCAGGTCGACCCCGACGACCTCACCAACTTGCTGCGTGTTGATGCCGTACACCTGGCGGTAACCCTGATCCTCCATGGGGGCGGTGCCCGGTTCGATCTCGTTGAGGCGGGCGTGGCCGTGGATGGTCAGCGGGCCGCTCGGCGCTTCGGTCATGTCGGGGATGTTGCCGTCAATGGGGACGGTGAAACCGCGGTTGACCAGGATCGTCTCACCCGAATCCAGGCGGAAGGGGGTCAGCGCGTGGAAGGCGGGGGAGGAGTCGACCGGGCGCATGCGCAGCAGGACCTCATCATCCGGGAGGTACTCGCCCTGGAGGGTGACACGCCGCCACTCATCATCCGGATCAACCTCACCGGCGGGTCCGAAAATCTCGGAGACCGGCACCGGATCAGCCCGGAAGGCGGCGTCGATCTGGTTGTTGCGGTGGACGATCGCGTCGTCCTTGCCCAGCTGCCAGGGCGCGAGGAACGTGAACGCCACGTAGGAGAAAGCGACGATAAGCAGGAACATGAACACCCAGCCGGGCTTGAGGAAGGTCTTGAGACCCTTCTTGCCCGAGCTGTGGTTGCTTCCGTACCGCTGCCTTGTCGTATCCATCGAAAGTTCAGTGTACAGGGCCTGTCTAGTTCGCCCGAGTGCCCACCTGCATGGCGTCGCGCACGAAGATCATCAGGCCGTCGACGGCGGCCTCGATCTGCTCCCGTGTCTCCACGAAACCTTCCGGCCCGCCGTAGTACGGGTCCGCGACGGACGCCTGCTCCGGGGCGGCCGGGTCGAAGCTACGCAGGAGGCGGATCTTGTCTTCCGGCACACCGCGGGCGATGAGCTCGGAGACATGCCCGGTGTCCAGGGCCACCAACAGGTCAGCGGCCATGTCCTCCGGGCCGAGCTGGGAGGCGATGTGGTCGGAGCCGTCGTGACCGGCGGCCCGCAGCTCCGCGATGGCGCGCCGATCAGCACCGTTGCCCACGTGCCAGCCACCGATGCCGCAGGAGGAGACGCGGATCTGGTCGTGGAGTCCGGCGGCCTCGACGGCGTCGTGAAAGATCACCTCAGCCATGGGGGAGCGGCAGATGTTGCCGGTGCAGACGAAATCGACGTGGTAGCGCTCATCCTCGTGCGGCGTGCCAGTCATGGACGATCCCTTCCAGTTCCTTCGGGGTATGTACGGTGTGAGCGGCGGTGGCCCACTCCTCAGGGGTTCCATAACCCCATGAGACGGCCACTGTAGCAATGCCGTGTTCGGCCGCCCCCTCGATGTCGTGGGAGCGGTCGCCGACCATGAGAATATCGTGCGTCTGCGCCGACCACCCGTTCGTGGAGAGAACGTAGTCAATGACTGCCGATTTGCCGCGCCGCGGTCCGTCCTCCTGGGCAGCGCCGAGGAAATCGATGAGCTCCATGAAGCCCTCGCGTTCCAAGATGAGGCGGGCGAAGCCCTCGCCCTTGGAGGTGGCGGTGGCGATGGTCAGGCCCTGCTGCTTCCAGCCACGCACCACGTCGAGCATCCCCGGGAAGCTCGTGGCGTTGGCCCAACCACCCTGGCGTGTGTACTCCAGGTAGATCTGCAGTCCCTCGTGCGCCTGCTCGGCGGTCATGCCGAGTGAGCGCAGTGTCACCTCCATCGGTGGGCCGGCGATGCGGGCCTGGAACTCCGCGTCCGGATGCGGCCAACCGAGCTCATCCAGGGTGTGCAGGAAACCACCCTGGATGCCGGGGAGGGAATCGATGAGGGTGCCGTCGACGTCGAGAAGAAGAATGCTCACGGCCCCCAATCTGCCACATCCGGGGCCGTCTACACTTGGGGGCCATGACTACCGTCGGTGATATCCGTTCCATTCTCGACACCGCCTACCCGCCCTCGCTCGCCGAGAGCTGGGACGCCGTCGGCCTCATCTGCGGCGACCCTTCCGATGAAGTGCACAAGGTGGCCTTTGCCCTCGACTGCACGCAGGCGGTCGCCGAGGAGGCCGTGCGGCTGGGCGCGCAGATGCTCGTCGTGCACCACCCGTTGCTCATGCGCGGGGTGACCTCCGTGGCGGCTGACACGCCGAAGGGCAAGGTCATCCACACCCTCATCCGCGGCGGGGTGGCCCTGTTCGCGGCGCACACGAACGCCGATTCCGCCCGCCCCGGCGTCAACGACCGCCTCGCGGAGCTTGTCGGAGTTGAACCCGGACGCCCGATCCTGCCGAAGACGGGCGGGGGCGTCGATAAGTGGGGTGTCCATGTCCCGCCCGCGGACGTCGATACCCTCAAGAAGGCGCTTTTCGACGCCGGCGCTGGCGAGATCGGCAACTACCGCGACTGCGCCTTCGACATCGAGGGCACTGGCCAGTTCACCCCCGTCGAAGGCGCGGATCCCACCGACGGGGAAATCGGCCAGACATATCGGGCCGCCGAGGTCCGCGTCGAGTTCGTCGCCCCCGCCCGTTTGCGGCGTCCGCTTATCGACGCCCTCCGTGCCGCCCACCCCTACGAAGAGCCGGCTTTCGACATCCTCGAGATGGCCGACACCTCCGACAAGGGTGAGGCCTGCGGACTGGGTCGCATCGGTGAGCTGCCCGAACCCATGACCTTGCGGGAATTCACCCAGCAGGTCGCGAACGCCCTGCCGGTCACCGAATGGGGTGTGCGCGCTGCCGGCGACCCGGATGCGAAGGTGCAGAAGGTGGCCGTCAGCTCCGGCTCCGGTGACAGCTTCCTCGACGCTGTCCGCGGCCTCGGCGTCGACGTGTATGTCACCTCCGACCTGCGCCATCACCCCGTCGACGAGTACCTCCGCGCCGGGGGACCACCTGTCATCGACACCGCCCACTGGGCCAGCGAATTCCCCTGGACGTCGCAGGCTGCTGAAATGGTGGGGGAGCAGGCGGGCGTCGATACGCATGTCATCGACCTGCGCACCGACCCCTGGACCCTGTCCGCCCACGCAAGCGAGTAGAAAGAACAGACATGAAACTCGACCCGATGCAGCAGGCCGTCCTGCTCGAACTGGCCAACACCGAACGCTCCCTCGACCTCGTGGGCGACCAGGCATTTATCACCCCGGAGCAGCAGGAACTGGAGAGGCTGACCAAGGAACAGCAGCGCATGCTCAACGCGTCCGCCGCCGCCCAGATGGCCGTCGACGACATGGAAGCCGAGATCCTCCGTATCCAGGAGGACGAGCGTAAGCTGCGCAAGCGCTCCGCCGACGACAAGGCCCAGCTCGCCGCCGAGACCGACCCGGATCGTCGCCGCGACCTGGAGCATGACCGCTACTCCGCCAAGTCGCGTATCGCCGACCTCATGGGCGAGCTCACCGAGTGCCACAACCAGATCCACGCCCTGCGCAACAACCGCGACAACCACGGCGCCAAGTGCGATGAGATCGCCCGCCAGCTCGAGGTGGCCAAGCGCGCCGCCGAGGCCGCCAACGAGGCCGCCGCAGCCGTGCAGGACCCCGAGGCGCATATCGCTGAGCTGCGTACCCAGCTGCCGGAGACCGTCCTCGCCGAGTACGACGCGCAGAAGAACGACTCCGATGTCGGTGCCGCCGACTTCAACGGCCGTACCTGCGGCGGCTGCTACATCGTGCTGTCCGGTCTCGACCAGCAGCGCATCAACCGCGCCCCCGCCGATGAGCTGCCCCAGTGCCCCGAGTGCGGGACCTACCTCATCCGGAAGCAGGTCTAGTGCCGGCATCCCATGAGCATGTGATCGTCTACGCCGACGGCGGTTCCCGGGGAAACCCGGGGGTCGCCGGTTCCGGCACCGTCGTCTACGCCGCCGACGGGCACACCGTCCTGCGCGACATTGTCTATGTGGTGGGCAAGAAGGCCACCAATAATGTCGCCGAATACCACGGCATGCTGCGCGGACTGGAAGCCGCCGCCGAGCTGGGGGCCCGCACCGTCGAGGTGTTCATGGACTCCAAGCTTGTCGTCGAGCAGATGAGTGGACGCTGGAAAATCAAGCACCCCGACATGCAGAAGCTCGCCCTGCAGGCGCGCCGGGTCATGGGCTCCTTCGACTCGGTCACCTTCACCTGGGTACCGCGCGCGCAGAACTCGGTGGCCGACGCCCTGTCCAACCAGGCGATGGATGCCGCGGCCGCGGGTGCGGAGCCCGGGATCGTCGGCGGGGATGACTCCGCGATCGTCGCCGCCGAGGGCGCCCAGACCGGCACTCCCGCCCACTGGACGGGTGCCACCTCCCAGCCCACGCGCTTTGTGCTGCTGCGTCACGGCCAGACCGCAATGTCCGCGGCCAAGCAGTACTCCGGCCGTTCCAACCCGCAGCTCACTGAGCTGGGCCTGCAGCAGGCGCAGGCGGCCGCACAGACTCTCGCGGCCCGGGGTGGCATTGACGCCATCGTCTCCTCCCCGCTCACCCGCTGCCGCCAAACCGCGCAGACGGTCGCCGAGGCCTTGCGCCTGGATGTCGAGGTTATCGACGATCTCATCGAGCAGGATTTCGGCGCCTGGGAGGGCAAGACCTTCGACGAGGCCCACGCTCTGGATCCGCAGCTGCATGACGAATGGCTCGCCGATCCCACGATCACCCCACCGCAAGGCGAGGGCCTGCAGAAGCTGCACAACCGGGTGCGCCGCGTACGCCGCGACCTGCAGCAGCGCTACCCGGGCCAGACTATCCTGGTGGTCAGCCACGTCTGGCCGATCAAGTCGTTTATGAGGCAGTCCCTCGACGCCGGTCCGCAGGTGGTCTCGCGGATGTTCCTCGATCTGGCCTCGCTGTCAGTGGTGGAATTCTTCGATGAATCCGCCCGCGTCGGTTCCAGCCTGCGACTGTTCAACGACACCTCCCACCTGCGCTCTTCCTCATAGGGCCGCGCCGGAGTAAGGTGAAGGTTCGCGAATGAGTCGGCCGGGTGATCGCGGCGCCCTCACCACCCCGTTGTCGGGGCAGGAGGGGGTCGAGGAAAGTCCGGACTCCACCGAGCACGGTGGTTGCTAACGGCAACCCGGGGCGACCCGCGGGCACGTGCAACAGAAAGTAGACCGCCCCGATTCGTCGGGGTAAGGGTGAAAGGGTGCGGTAAGAGCGCACCGGCGGGGCAGGTGACTGTCCCGGCCAGGTAAACCCCACCGGGAGCAAGGCATCATGGTCTGCCACGTCGCAGGCCGGATCGGACGTTCGAGGGCTGCTCGCCCGAGTCCGAAGGTAGCTGCTTGAGGCGGTCAGCGATGGCCTGCCCAGATGGATGATCACCGCCCTTTTCCAGGGCACAGAATCCGGCTTATAGGCCGGCTCATTCGCCCCTTGTTATCTCACGCAAGTGCTTTTCGACGACCGACCGCGCCGCCTGCAGATTCTCAATGGCCGTGCACACTCCCTGGCGCGCGCAGTACCGCTCCCAATCCCGGCGAATGAGTTCGGCCACCACCTGGTCCTGCGAGCGGCCGGATTCGAGGGCGGGCATCTCCAGCTGGGCCCGGTGGGTCTCTGAGAGCGTGATGTCCATGGGTGTCGAGGTTACCTCTGTGTAAGAATGGGGCGTCATGAAGCTCTACGCTGCGCCCCTCAACTTCCGCGGTATCGCCGAGGAATTTTCCGTGCCCACCGAGTTTTCGCCGGAACTGCACGCGGAGGCAGCCGCCGCCACTGACCGTTTCGCCGGGCAGCGGCGCGATGCGCGTGATCTGCCGCTGGTCACCATCGACCCGGTAGGCTCGATGGATCTGGACCAGGCGGTGCACATTGAGCGGCGCGGTGACGGCTACCGCGTCCACTACGCCATCGCGGATGTCGCCGCGTTCATCGAACCGGGTAGTGCGCTGGAGGCTGAGTCTCTGCGCCGCGGGCAGACGATCTACCTGCCGGATGCGCCGGCGCGTCTTCATCCGGAGGAGTTGTCGGAGGGCTCGGCGTCATTGCTTCCCGACGTCGACCGCCCCGCCGTCCTGTGGACCTTCGATCTGGATTCTGCCGGTGAGGTGGAGAGTTTCCACCTCGAGCGCGCGCTCGTGCACTCGGTCGCGCGACTTGATTACGACGGGGTGCACGAGGACTACCTCGCCGGGAACATGCACCCGGCAGTTGAGCTGCTCCCTGAGGTCGGCCAGCTGCGGGAGGTTTCGGGCCTGCGCCGCAAGGCCATCAACCTGCGTCTGCCCTCCCAGCGGGTCCGCGCACTGGAGGACGGCACCTTTGACCTCATCGTCGACCCGCGCCACGAGGTGATGGACTGGAACTCCGAGATCTCCCTGCTCACCGGCATGTGCGCCGGGCAGCTCATGGTGAGCCACGGCGCTGGCATCCTGCGCACCTTAAGACCCGCCACGAGTGAGGCCGAAGACATCTTCCGCGCCGAGGCCCGCGCCCTGGGATATGAGCTTGCCGACGACCGCGCCATCGGCGACTTCCTCCAGTCCATCGACGCGACTCAGGCGCGCGGCATGGCCATCATGCGGGAGGCCCAGAAATTGCTCCGCGGTTCCGGCTACGTCAACCTCGCCGCCGGGGAGGCGGAGGTCCATTCCGGCATCGGCGGCTACTACTCGCATGTCACCGCGCCGCTGCGCCGCCTTGTCGACCGCTTCGCCACCGAATACTGCCTGGCACACTGCGCCGGGCACGACGTCCCCGCGTGGGTGAGCGAACGTGCCGATGAGGTTGTCGATGTCATGCGGCGCACCTCCGCGTTGGCGAACAACGTCGACCGTGCCGCGCTGGACCTCACCGAAGCCACCGTCCTCGCCCCCTGGGTGGGCCACAACTTCGATGCGGTGGTGCTGACCTCTGATGCGGAGCGTGAGCGCGCCCGCATCTTCGTCTCCGATCCGCCTGTCCTGGCCGACACCATCGGCGCCCCGCCCCAGGGCACCCGCACCCGGGTGTCCCTGGTGCGCGCCGATGTGGACACGCGCGACGTCGCGTTCGCCTGGCCGGCGGACTAGACCCGGCTGGCGGCCTGCCCGCGACCCAGTTTCACCACGACCAACCCGTCATCCGACATATCGCGGGTGAAGTTCCCGGCGCGGCGGGCGTCGACCCCGGCGATGACGGCCTCGACGTTGCCGGCGGAGGCCGCCCGCGCCCCCAGCGCACCGCGGACCAGGCACAGCTGCACCATCGCCTCGGAACCGAGCAGACCATAAGGCCCGGTCAGGCCCGACTGGGATTGGGCGAGCAGGGGCCAGATGTCGTCCGTCCGGCGTGCCCGCAGAGCGCGGGCCAGGCGCTGGGCGCGTACGGTCTCCCGCTCCTCGAAGGCCAACCACGAAGCAGCCTCACCGATCTCCGGGGTGTTGTCCGTGCCGTGGACCTTGTGGACAGCCTGCAGCCATTCGATGACTCGCTGCGGGGCGTCGGGAAGCAAACGCAATGATTCGGTGCCGAAAGCACGACACGCCTCCTCAACGAAACGACGCCGACGCGAAATACCCTCCGCCCGATCGGTCCGGGGCTTATCCACTGTGATGGCATAGAACTCCAGGTCCGCCGACTGGGGATGCGGGGCCTGGGTGACGGAACCATCGGCGTAGTCGATGACCGACACCGTGTCCCCGGCCCCACGTAGCGCTGCCGTGTAGCGGGCGCGCAGCGGAGCCACCGGGGAGAACATCTCAGCTGCCTGGGTACAGACCTCGGCGATCCGGGCGCGGCCGGGGGCATCATCCAGCTCTTCGCAATCACCCAGCACGGCGAGCACAAAAGCGACGTCACGGGCGGCTTCATCGCCCAGGCCAGCGCCGTCGGGAATGTCATTGATGATCGTGACGTCCACACCACCGGTGTCGCGGGAAAGCAGCTGACGATTAATCAGCGTCCACAGAATGCCCGCCAGCTCCACCGCCAGGCCCCCCGGCGGGGTGGGAGGAGTTTCGGGGCGGCCATGATCATCGATTCCCGGCTGCTGCGCGGCGGCTAGATCACCGATCACACCCATGCTCACCTCGTCGGAGGTCTCGGTGACCCCGGCCGGTCCGGTGACCAGCTTGGTGACCTTCACCAGGTCATCTGTGCGCGGGGAGACGGCCACCGCCGCCTGGTGCTCGGCCAGGGCCGCGAGGACGACACCGCCGGAATAGTCGACATGCTCACCGATGAGCAGCCAGGTCGCCGGGGCATTCGCCACGTGGGCGGGGGCATTTCCGGTCTTGTCCTGGTGGGTCTTCGCCGCCCGCTCGGCGGCGGTGGCATCAGCAGTAGGCCACATCGGCATGATTTCCAGTCTCCTTTAATCCGTGACCCACCCCACCTTAGTCGTCGACCGGTGGGCCCGGACGCGGGTAGCCTGGGCGGCAACTAGCAATGCTCGATAATGAAGGAGGACAGCATGGAAGCCGACGACCTGAAGTGGTACTTCGATCCGTCGACAGGTGAAGTGACCCAGGGCAAGGAAGGCTCCTGGGATGACCGGATGGGTCCCTATGACACGCGTGAGGAAGCCGCTGGCGCTCTCGAGCGTGCCGCCGCCCGCAACGCCGCCGCCGACGCGGAGGACAAGGCAGAAGATGAGTGGGGCGAGCCCGCGTCCTGGGAGAAGAAATAACAACAAGTTAAGTGGCCCCGCCTCTCATCGTGAGGGGCGGGGCCACGTGCGTACTACTTCTTCTTTTTCTTCTTGGCCTTCTTCCGGTCCTCTTCCACGGACTTCAGCAGCCGCTGGTAGGCGGCCTTAATCGCCTTGACCTCTTCGGCGTAGGCGTCGAGGGACTGCATTCCAAGAGCTCGTTCCCGCTGGTAGAGCAATCCGTACCCGAACGTGTCTTCCCCGCGGCGACGGGCGGCAGCGGACATGTGGACGAGCTTGTCGCGGGAGGTCACCGCATCCTGGAAGTCTCCCAGACTTGACTGCATTGCCTTGCATGCGTTGTATAGGCGCTTGGTCTTGAGCTTGGTGGCAGACCCCACCGCCTCCGCCGCGTAGCGCAGTTTCTTGGCGGATTTGCGCATGTCGTGGAAGTACTCCTCGCGCTCGTGGAGGGTGAGCTCGAGGTTGTCCCAGTTCTCCACGGCCTTCTTGTGGCGCTTCATCAGCTTCCGGTAGGCCTGTTCGAGGTGCTCGGAGAGGATGCGCTCCACCTCTTCCGGGCTCTGGGCATGATGCGCTTGGGTGGCCTCGGGGAGGTCAATGATCTCGGGGCCACCTTCGGCGACCATTGCGGCCTCCTCCTCGGTGGTGTCCTCCTCCGGGTCGACCCCGTCGGTGGACACCTCCACGATCGGCTGGCCGGCACCACCTTCTGCCCCCATATCCAGGTCCGCGGCGGCCTCCTCCTCGGTGACCGGCTCCGGCTCCACGGTCTGCTCCACGGGGACGTAGGCGTGGGCACCGGCGACCGGGGGGTCAGCCAGTAGAGCGTCGATGGCGTCCAGCAGATCGAGGTAGCGGTCGGAGTTAAGTGTGGCGATGACGCGGCGATGCGTGCGCCGGTATTCCTCACCCATGTCGTGGCGCAGGTGCTCGCGGGTGGTCTCGTCAAGGACATCGGAGTCCTCCGAGTCGAGGAGGTTGAGGAAACGCTCCTCCACGACCTCCGCGTCACGCGCGTGGCCGAGCATGCCGGCCAGGAGCTTAAGCTCGGATTCGATGTACTCCAATTCTTCGCCGCCGAGGATGCCGTTGAAGGTCTCCATGTGGCTACGCAGTTCACGGGTGGCTACGCGCATCTGGTGGACGGAATCCCACTCGTCACGTCGAACCTTGGGGTCGTACTCATGCAGTTTGTCGCGGTTGAGTTTCAGCGCGGCGATAACGGCTGCGGCCGGTGACTCCGGGTCCACGTCGGCCTGCACGAGAAAGGGCGGAAGCGGGGCGGCGTGCGCCGTGTCCCCCAGGGCCATCGCCAGCTTGGAGGGGGAAGATGAGACGCGGGCACCTGAGTTGAGGAATTGCTGGGTAGCGGACAGCAGCAACGGGTTGCCCACGGCAGCTAAGGGGGAGTCCCCGACGAGTTCCACCTCCCATTCACGCCACGCCGAATGGGAACCACCCGGTAGCAGCGACCAGGCGGAGACGTGATCATCACAGAACTCAGCGACGGGAGTCCCATCTGCGGCGGCGAGAGTGGACTCTACGCGCTCGTTGTCCACCTGCGCGATCGGATTGAGGTCCTCCCTTCGCACCAGGGCGCGCACCTGGGCGAGGATGTCCTCGGGAACCTCATATCGGCCGTCAACCATCTCACCCAGTGGGGCGTGGATCTCCAGGCGACCGGTGATGCCGGGCAGCTTGATGTGCCAGCCGTCATCATCGCCGCCCTCGCGGCGGCGCAGGGTGATCTTCGAGCGAGTCAAACGCAGATCCGCGGTGTCGTAGTAGATCGCCGACATCCGGTGGGTCTTGGTGGAGGCAATGGATTCGACCCCGTCCAGACGCGTCAGGTCGGGGACGACGGCCGTGTCGGGGACGGCGAACTTCGCTTCGACTTCAAGAAAGGTACTGGTGGACATAGTGGTGTACTCCTAGAATTCTGGCCGCGTGCCGGAGAGACAAGGTGTGATCTGTTGCTTCCAATCTACTTGTCACGCGCTTCCCACGGCCGTCAAGTCAGACCCCAGATGTGATCTCTCCGCTGCTGCCATTCCGTCGACGGCGCCGCCCACGTGGTACTTGTGCTGAAAGGACATGGTTGAGGTATGCGGGAACAGGGTGGTGAAAGTCTCTTCAGCGGCCACCGCGCGGCGCGCCAACACCGGCAGCGCAGAAGTACGCTCCTGTTCGGTGACCACGGTGTCCTCCGTGGCCTCCGTGAGGAGATCACCTATCCGACCGGCATAGGCGGTGAGGAAGGAGCGGCGGTAGGCCTTCGTCTCTCTCTTCGCGCGGGCGAACTGTGCACCGGGGGAGTGGCGCATGAAGTAGGCACGTTGCCGGTTGAGGCTGTGGAACAGCTCAATCGCGTGGAGGACATCATCCGGATGTCCCACTACGGTGGCGATCCCTATGTCCGGGTACAGCAGCGCGCGGCTTGAGTTGGCACGGGCCACTTGGCCGAGGAGCAGGAACTGATAGCGCACCCACGGGGCAGCAAGGTGGACACGCACCGCGACGGAGTCCCCGGGTGCGGTTTCCGCTTCGACCGACTCGATACGGTAGCGCTGCCGGAGCTGCTGGGCCTTGGCAATGAGCGTCTGAGCCTCCGCCTCGAAGGTGGTGGACTCCGCCTTCTTCAACAGCCCCGTGATCCGCTGCTGGGCGCGCCGCTGCTCCTCGCTGAGAGTGCTGGTGTTGTGCCCACGAAGCGCGGACAGGTCGGTGAGGGCGGCGGCGCAGGTAGCGGGGGACAGGCGGCTGAGCCGCATTAGGATGTCCGCGGACTTTTCCGGGGACGGTAGCCGCCGCCCGCGTCGGGATGGGGTGGGGAGTTGGCGCTGCCAGGCGGCGGCGACCTGTCCTTCGGCTGCTGCCGTGGCCATCAGGCGGGCGGCGTGGAGGAAGGGGAGGACGTGGGGGCCGGCGATGTGCTTGAGGTCATCGGGGGTCCAGCCGAGGCGGGCGGCGGAGATGATGGCGTCGATGATGTGGGTGCTCAGAGTTGGGGAGGTGGTTTCGGGGACGGTCATGGCGCTCTCCTGGTGGCGAATAACTGTTCGAGTGTTTCTGACGGACTCACTCCATCACACCGCCCCGACATGGCTACCCCCGATCACGTGTTCTAGTAGATACTGCCTGCGGCGACGTGCCCAGAAGTCACCCCCGGACGACGGTGTCTCTACTGTCTCCGCGACGGCTATGTCGGGGCCGCAATTACAGTTGAGGGCATGAACCGTCAACAGGAATTCGTCCTCCGCGCCGTCGAGGAAAGAGACATCCGATTCATCCGACTGTGGTTCACCGACATCCTCGGGTACCTCAAGTCCGTGATGATGAGCCCTTCTGAACTGGAAGGGGCGTTCGAGGAGGGGGTCGGTTTCGATGGTTCCTCCATCGAGGGTTTCTCCCGAATCTCCGAGTCCGACACCATCGCTCTGCCGGATCCCTCCACCTTCCAGGTCCTGCCTTTCGATACCGATATTCCGGAGCTGCAGACAGCCCGCATGTTCTGCGACATCACCATGCCCGACGGGCAGCCTTCCTGGTCAGATCCGCGGCAGATCCTGCGCCGCCAGGTCGATCTTGCCGCCGACGAGGGATTTACCTGCATGGTTTCCCCCGAGGTGGAGTTCTACCTCTTCGCCGAAGGGGATGGGCCGCACGGAATTATCCCCACCGACAATGGCGGGTACTTCGATCAGGCGACGCATAACTTGGCGCCACGCTTTCGTCGAGAAGCAATGACCGCCCTGGAATCGATGGGCATCGCCACCGAGTTCTCGCACCACGAAACCGCGCCGGGTCAGCAGGAGATCGACCTACGGCACGCGGATGCGCTGACGATGGCGGACAACATCATGACGTTTCGCTATCTGATCAAGCAGGTCGCCATGGCAAACGGGGTCCGCGCCACCTTCATGCCCAAGCCTTTCACGGAGCACGCCGGTTCTGCGATGCACTCGCATATCTCCCTGTTCGAAGGCGATACCAACGCCTTCCACGACCCGGACGATGAAATCTCTCTCTCGCAGACGGCCAAGCATTTCATCGCCGGCATTTTGCATCACGCGGCGGAGATCTCCGCGGTCACCAACCAGTGGCCCAACTCCTATAAGCGCATCGTCTTCGGCAATGAGGCCCCCACTTCCGCCACCTGGGGTGTGTCCAATCGCTCCGCCCTGGTGCGTGTGCCCACCTACCGTCTGGCGAAGGCGGAGTCGCGTCGCGTCGAAGTCCGCTCCCTCGATTCGGCGACCAACCCCTACCTGGCGTTCTCGGTTCTACTGGCCGCGGGGCTAAAGGGCATCCGCGAGGAGTACGAACTGGAGGACCCAGCGGAGGACGATATTTCTGCCCTGACCCGGCGGGAGCGTATGGCCATGGGGTACAAGGACCTGCCGGCTTCCCTCGACCAGGCGTTGCGAGTGCTGGAGAAATCGGATTTCGTCGCCGATATCCTCGGCGAGCAGGTTTACGAGTACTTCCTGCGATCCAAGTGGAACGAGTGGCACAACTACCAGGAGCAGATCACGCCCTGGGAGTTGCGTAACACCCTGGACTACTAGCCTGAAGGAGCTACGCACGTGGCGAGCATGAAACGGAAGTCGGTCCCCTCCCTGGCGGTACTCAAGCTTTCCGGCCCGCGGGCTGCGGAGGATCTCACCTGGCTGGGGTGGGACAACGAGGAATCCGTGGCACTGTTGTGGGCTCTGGCGGGGGCGGGTGACCCCGATCTGGCGCTCAATACCCTCATCCGTGTGATGACTGCGCTTGGCGATGACCGTGATGAATTCGACCAAGCGCTGCGCGCGAACCCTGGCCTGCGAGTGCGGTTGTTTGCCCTGCTGGGCGGTTCCACGGCCCTGGGTGATCACCTCGCGGCGAACCCTCACCTCTGGCACGAGCTCAGCCTGGGGCTGCCCACCGGTGAGGAACTCATGCAGGCGATGCTGCATGCCGTTGAGGCTCGCCCCGCGACCGTTGAGATCGACGATGAGTCTGAAGACTTCGCTGACACCGCCACTGAGGACCTCTCCACCCCCGGTACCTATCGGGCGGGGATGAGCGGCCCGGAAGCGGCCACCGCATTGCGGTTGATTTACCGCACGTTGGTCATGCGCATCGCAGCATACGACCTGGCCGGCACTTTCGAGGCACGGCGCGATGCGGTCCCGGAGCAGCCACACATCGAGTTCACCACCGTCACCGAACTGCTGACCGCGCTTGCCGACGCCGCGCTGACCGCTGCCCTCGCCGTCGCCGTCACCGGTGTATACGGGGATGACAGCGTAGATACGCGGCTGGCTGTCATGGCGATGGGCAAATGCGGTGCCGGGGAGCTGAATTACATCTCCGATGTCGACGTCATCTTCGTCGCCGAGCCGGTCACCACCAAGGCCACCCGCTTGGCGGGGGAGTTCATGCGCATCGGATCGAAGGCCTTCTTCGAGGTCGATGCCAACCTGCGTCCGGAAGGGAAATCCGGGGCGCTGGTACGCACCCTCGACAGCCATATCGCCTATTACCAGCGCTGGGCGGAGACCTGGGAGTTCCAGGCCCTGCTCAAGGCGCGACCGATGACGGGTGCGATGCAACTGGGTCACCGCTACATTGAGGCGTTGGCGCCGATGGTGTGGACGGCGTCGCAACGCGATTCTTTTGTCGACGATGTGCAGGCGATGCGGCGCCGCGTGCTGGAGAATGTGCCCGAGGCGATGCGTGAGCGGGAGCTCAAGTTGGGCACCGGCGGGTTGCGTGATGTCGAGTTCGCGATCCAGTTGCTCCAGCTCGTGCACGGCCGCTCCGATGAATCCTTGCGTGTGCTGGCTACCGTCGAGACCTTGGATGCGCTGGTCAAGGGAGGTTATGTCGGCCGTGAGGATGGTCATCAGCTCATCGAAGCCTATGAGTTCCTCCGGCTCCTCGAACACCGCCTGCAGCTGCATCGCCTGCGCCGCACCCACACCATGCCTGCCGACGATGATGACAAGAACCTCACCTGGCTTGCCGCCACCGCAGGTTTCACGGCGACGGGTAAGAAGACTGCAGTGGAGGAGCTGCAGAAGCACCTGCGCCAGATCCGTCTGCTCATCTCGGATCTGCACTCGCGCCTGTTCTACCGTCCGCTGCTGCACACCGTGGTCAATCTCTCGATCGACGAGATCTCGCTCACCCCGGAGGCGGCGAAACTTCAGCTCGCAGCGTTGGGATACCGCCACCCGGCCCGCGCTTTCGAGCATCTCACCGCCCTCGCGGCGGGCGGCTCACGCAAGGCGAAGCTGCAGGCCATGCTGCTACCGACACTGATGACCTGGTTGTCGGACACCGCCGACCCGGATGCGGGCCTGCTCAACTACCGTAAGCTTTCCGACGCTGCGTACAACCGCGTGTGGTTCTTGCGGATGCTGCGCGATGAGGGCGTGGTCGGTCAGCGGCTCATGCGTATCCTGGGCACCTCTCCCTACACTTCTGATCTCATTATTTCTTCCCCGGATTTCGTCAAACAGCTTGGCGACGGGGCCGCCGGACCGCGCGTTATGGTTCCTGCCCCGGATCAGGTGTGTAAGGCGTTGGTGGCGTCATCGAAACGCCACGCCGATCCGGACCGGGCAGTGTCCGTGGCCCGTTCCCTGCGGCGCGTGGAGCTCGCGCGCATCGCCTCCGCGGACCTGCTCGACTTCATGCCCGTCGACCAGGTGTGCATGGAATTGTCGCTGGTGTGGGATGCTGTGCTGCAGGCCAGCCTGCTGGCGGAGGTGCGGTGGAGCCTGAAGGAACATGGCCTGGAGGAACCCCCGGCACGCATCGCCATCATCGGTATGGGGCGTCTCGGCGGCGCGGAGCTCGGCTACGGATCCGACGCCGACGTCATGTTCGTGTGCGAGCCCGCCGAAGGGGTCGAGGACACCGATGCCGTGAAGTGGGCCATCGGTATCTGCGATGAGATGCGGCGCCGCCTGGCAAAACCCTCCGGTGATCCGCCACTGGAGGTTGATCTGGGCCTGCGCCCGGAGGGCCGGTCGGGTGCTGCCGTGCGCACCCTGGAATCCTATCGGCGCTACTACGAAAAATGGGGCGAGGTGTGGGAAACTCAGGCTCTGCTCCGCGCCACTGTGGTCGCCGGCGACCCGGATCTGGGTACCCGTTTCCTCACCATGATTGACCGGTTCAGGTACCCGGCGGAGGGGGCGTCGACAAGCGATATCCGCGAGATCCGCCGCATGAAGGCACGTATCGACGATGAACGCCTACCCCGCGGCGCCGACCGCAACACCCACACCAAACTGGGACGCGGAGCCTTGACCGACATCGAATGGACCGCTCAGCTGCTGACGATGATGCATGCGCATCAACATCCCGAGCTGCACAACACCTCCACCCTGGAGGTGCTCGACGTGGTGAAGAACAAGGAGATTTTGCCTGCTGAGCAGGTGGATGTCCTGCGGGAGGCGTGGTTGTGCGCCACCAACGCCCGAAACGCGTTGGTGCTGGTCAAGGGGCGGCGCACGGACCAGTTGCCCGGCCCTGGACCGGCACTCGCGCAGGTCGCTGGCGCGGCCGGCTGGGATCCGGAAGATTATCAGGGCTTCCTGGAGCACTACCTTCGCCTGACCAGGAAGGCCCGGCAGGTCGTCGACGAGGTGTTCTGGGGCGAGGTGGTCATCGAACCTTAAACGGGGTCAGGTGGAGCCCCTAAGGGTGGTGACAGCCCCCGAGTCTCGCACCTACGCTGGGGGTGGCACAAAAGTTCGCCCTCGTAAAGGAGCCCATCATGTCCCTTTCCCTGTCGATCGATCTCAACAACGCCACCTTCGCCGACCTGCGTGCGCTTGTCGACGCCGCACGCACGGCCGGTGTCCAGGACTCAGTCAAGCTCGACCTCGAAGACACCACACTGCTGGTAACCGCCGACGCCGCGGAGCGGGACGAGGTCAGCTCTTCCGCAGCGGGGGAGCGACCCCGCCCGGAACCGCCGCGCAGCCCTTTCGGCGGGCAGGGCAGCCAGATCGGTGACGCCGCGATCCGCAGTGTCATCGATATTCTCACTGGACGTCAGGAGCCGCCGCGCCGCACGGAGTGAGCAGCGTGACTAGCATTGGTCTATGTTCATCAATTCGGTGCGGGTGGAGGCCATCCGGGAAGATTCCTTCATCCGCCAAATCCCGGTGGTGCGCCACCTCGAAGAGTTCGACGCTTTAAGGTTCTCCACCCCGGTGACCTGCTTCGTCGGTGACAACGGGGCGGGTAAATCCACCCTGGTCGAGGCGATAGCCATCGCCGCGGGTTTCGACGCCGCTGGCGGCCCGCTGCGCGATCTGGATTTCAGGGGAGTCATTCACCCCACCCATTCGCCTCTGTCGAAATGGATTCATCTGCGCGGCAACGATATTCCGGCGCACGGCTACTTCCTCCGTGCCGAAACTCACTACGACACGGTGACAATTTTCGATTCCCGCGAGGAAGCGGAACGCTCCCGCCACGCCATGTCGCACGGCGAATCGGTGCTGTCCGTGCTCGAGGAACAGGTCGACGGCCCAGGCTTGTACATCCTCGATGAGCCCGAGTCTGGCCTATCGGTGGTGCGGCAGATGGCGCTGGTGGCGGAGATTCACCAGGCGGTTAAGCGGGGTGGCCAGTTCATCATCGCGACGCACTCACCCATCATGATGGCCATCCCGGATGCGTCCATCATCGACATCACCGAAGACGGGTTGGAGGACACCGTTTACGAGGAAGCTGAGGCGGTGGTGGCCACCCGCGAGTTCCTGGAGGATCCGTACGGCACGATCCGCTACATCCTGGGTTAAGCCACGGCCGGGCGGCTGCTCCGGCGAGCGACGCCCTTCGACACCGTCGAGACGAGACCTTCGAGGGGGCCGCGTCCCACGGAAAAGTACCAGAAGGTGGCGAAGAACCCAGCTACCAGGAGTTGGACGAAGGTCCACAGATAGGGCTGATCAGCGGTGTGGATGAGTCCCATGGTGACCAGATGAACCGCGTACAAGGTCAGCGACATGCTTCCGGTCGCGATCAGCGGGGTGAGACCCTTGCCGGCGACCTGCGCGAGCAGTAGGAACAGTCCGATCGCGATCAGGCCGAATCCGATCCCGCCCAAAAGGGCCAGGGGGGTGTTTGTATGAGGACCATCAGTAGCCAGCCACCACCAGGTGTCAGTGGGGAGAGAAGCATTGGTCTCCGGGCCGTACACATCGACGTAGTAGGCGCGCTGGATATCAAAACCCGGGGTCTTTTCCGTGATGTGGCCCCATCCGCCGAAATCCACCAGCAGCGTGTTCGACAGCATCGGAGCGATGAGCAGGAATGCGGTGCCGATGATGAGGATGTAGATCTGGGTGGCCAGCGTGCCCAGCGGAAGCCGGCCGAGTCCGATTCCTACCAGGACGAAGGTGATCCATGTCACTGCGGGATAGGTGCCGCCAACAAGCATGCTCAGGAAGAGGTCACTAGGGCGGGTGAAGAGGGTGACCCAGTCAGCTGCGCGATCCGCCTCGAAGGGGATGGTGGACAATCCGGCGAACATGAGGACCGGGCCGAGTACGAGCATGATCGCCGCCAGCACGAACGCCTTCACCGCATTGAGGACGGTGAATGGGATGGCCAGGATGAACAGCAGACCGTAGTACGGGAGGATGTTGTATACGGGGAGCTCAAGGTGGTTGAGGCTTAGCCCCAGGGCGAAGATCATCATCGCGCGAATTAGCAAAGCGACGGCGCTGGATCTCCAGCGGGCACCAGTGTGTGGTTTATCGCGGCCGGTCACGAGAGCGAGTGCCAGCCCGGCCATGATGGCGAACAAGGCGGCGGCGCGGCCACTGAACAACGCGTGGAGGAACGTCGGGTCACCCGTGTAGGGGTTCACGGGCGGTGCGACGTGAACCACGATCATCCCGAGGAGGGCGAAACCACGGACAGCATCGAGCCCGAGTAATCGTCCGAGCTTCTTGGTCCGGACTTCTTCTTCCGGTAGGTCGGTGGGATCGATAGCTCCGGACCAGATGTCTCGGGCGGGGCGGGGGCCGGGCTGCGGGTGTTCCCCGGGGGTGAGATCACCTTCGGGGACCTGGAGCTCGGGACGGCGAGTGTTGACTTGTAGGGTCATGGTCTTCTGGCTCCTAGGCGCTGGCTGACGGGTGGGGTGAGGTTGGCACCATCTGGGCGGGGTTTCCTTCCCAGTCGGTGTGAGCTGGGATGGAATCTCCACGCAGAACGAGTGACGCGGGGCCGATGGTGGAGCACTCACCGACCGAGGATCCTGGGAGGAGGAAACTGTTCGGGCCCAAGGTGGATCCTGCGTGCAGTGTCACCGGTTCCAGCGACATGACGCGGTCGTGGAACAGATGGGTTTGCACGACGGTGCCGCGGTTGACAGTGGCATGGTCGCCGATGGTGATCAGGTCGAACTCGGGAAGCCACCAGGATTCGACCCAGGCATGGCGACCGATGCGAGTGCCCATGGCCCGGGCCCACAGGTTGAAGACGGGGCTACCGAGGCTCATGCGGACGAGGCTGGGGACTGCCAGCGGTTCTGAGATGTTGTCGGCCAGCTCGCTGCGCCACACGAACGATGAAAACAGGGCCTTTTGTTCGGTGCGGAAACGGCCCACCAACAGCCACTTGGCAATGATCGGGATGAGACTTGCGACGATGCCACCGCACAGGACAACCGGGCCAGCCCACAGGGCCGCCAGCAACAACCCATAAGCGCGATCGTCGGCGGCTACTCCGTGCATGTAGATCTGGGTGAGGACGTAGATGATTGTCACGTCGATCCAGGCGGCGATGACCGCGGGGGCCATGCGGAGCAATTCGACGGCGGCGCGCGCCAGCTTCAAGCGTTGCGGTGGGCGGTAGGTCACCGCTGTGTCCGATTCGATGCGTTGGCGGGGGATGTCCATTGGTGGGCGCCCCAACCAGGTCGTACCACTGCGTGGGTGATACGGGGCCGTGGAGAGGACGGCGACGAGGGAATCCCGTGGCAGGTCCCGGTCGGGTCCGACGATGCCGGAGTTTCCGACGAAGCTGCCTTCCCCGATGACGGTGGTGCCCACATGCATCCACCCCTGGCGGTGGCGCGGGGCTGAGGCCAGGGCATGGTCGGCGACGAAGCTGCGGTCTTGGATCCATGTGAGGTGGGGGATAGTGACGATCGTGGAGATCTCGGTATCTTTGCCGACTTTGGCACCCATGAGGCGCAGCAGGGTCGGGGTGCACCATGATGCGTAGAGGAAATAGGTGGAGATGAGTGTGCGCTCCATGAGGGCTTGTGTCATCCACACGGCCCAGGCGGGGAGGCTGCGCTGCGGGTAGAACCCAGGGGTAATCCAGGCCGACATCGCGCGGACGGTGGTGATCACCAGGGAGACCCACGTGAGCATGGTCAACAATACGAACGCGGGAGCCCAGGCCATCAGGACCGGAAAGACGTCGTTGAAGCTGCGGGTGTACATCACCATCTCGAAGATCATGAACACACCGGGAATGATGGACAGCAGCGGCAGGATTTTGATCCAGGCGAGTCCCAGCCAGCTTAGGATCCGGAAGTCGAAGGCACCCATCTGTTCCGCGGGGGCGGATGCCGGCCAGTTCTGACCGGCTTGGCCGTACATGACCAGGGGCGAGCCTCCCCACAGTTCCTGCGCTGGCACCGCGCGGTCGACGCGGGCTCCAGGGAGGATCTCAGCTCCTTCATGGATAGTGACACCCGGGCACACGAAAGTACGGGTCCCGACGCGGGCATCGCTTTCGATGGTGATGGCCCCGATGTGGAAGACATCGCCTTCTATCCAGTGCCCGTCGATGTCGACCTCGGACTCCACCGAGACATTGTCGCCCACTGTCAACAGGCCCGTGACGGGGGGTTGTGTGGACAACACGCAGTCTTTACCGACCCTATTGCCCAGGAGGCGGTAGAGAAGTGGGGCGGTCGGAGTTCCCAGGACGTAGTCGAGATTCTGGAATGTGAGCAGACGTTCCGCCGCCCACACACGGAGATGGGTGAGACCGCCGCGTCGATAAGCACCGGGGCGAAGCCCCCGGGTCAGGAGGCGGACACCCACGGTGGCCTGGATGATGCGTCCGGGAATGGAAAAGACGAACAACCACGCGGCGATAATCGGGATGGCGGGCGGACGAGGAACCCAGGCGGCTTCGAGAACAACGGACAGTAGGAGTACCACGAGGAGGGATCCGGTCACGTACTTGAGGCCATTGATCATATAAAGCCCCGCGATGAAAGCTGACTGGATATATCCCGAGTACCAGGGCAGCGGCTCAGGAAGGGGCCGTTCCACCCTGCTGGAGGACAGAGTCTCCAGGTAGGCTCCCATTTCACCGAGCGTCCGGTTGTTGTAGAGCTCGGCGATATCGGCACCGGGATACCGTTCGCGCAGCTCCGTGACAAGCTTTGCCACCGCAACCGAGGAACCACCGAGGTCAAAGAAGTCACTTGCCGTCGTCAGGGGGACCGGGCCCAGCTGATCGGCCCACCGTTGCGCCAGCCACTTCAGCTGTTCCGGGATATCGGAAGTGCCGGTCGAATCGGACGGGAGCGGCCAAGGCAGAGCCTTGCGATCGACCTTGCCCGAGGTCTTCATCGGCATTTCCTCCAGTTGGTGGAGCACCGGGGTGATACCTGCGGGGAGGACACTGCCAAGTTCCTGGCGAATGGCCTGCAGATCTAGCGGCTCGCCATCTTCTGAAACGAGGTAGCCGACCAGGACATCGGAATCCGCGGCAGTTTTGTGGAGTGCTGCGGCACCTGACGACACACCAGTGGCGTTGGTGAGGGCGTCATCGAGCTCACCGAGTTCTATGCGGCGACCACCGAACTTGATCTGGTCGTCGGCACGACCGATGAACACCATGCCTTCCTTGTCGGCGCGGACGATATCGCCGGTACGGTAGGCGCGATCCCACCCCATGGAAGGAAGCGGCGCGTATACTTCGGCATCTTTGATCGGGTCGAGGTAGCGGCCCAGACCAATGCCACCGACGATGAGTTCGCCGGTATCCCCCCACGCCACGGGCTGACCATCACTGTCGACGACGACCAGTTCCCAGCCTGGGATGGGGCGACCGATACGGACTGGAGGCTGATCGTCCATGAGCTCGCCGGAGACGATGACGGTGGTTTCGGTGGGCCCGTAGGTATTCCAGATTTCGCGACCGGGGTGCGTGAGCTTTGCGACGAGCGGCAGTGGGCAGGCCTCGCCGCCGAAAATGAGCAGGCGAACTTTCTCGAGGGACTCGGGGCGCCAGAAGGAAGCCAGGGTAGGCACCGTCGAGACCACGCTGATGTCCCTATCGATAAGCCATTCTCCCAGGACGTCACCCGAGCGCACCACACTGCGTTCGGCGGCGACGAGTGTTGCGCCGTAGCGCCACGCCAGCCACATTTCCTCGCAGGAGGCGTCGAAACTGACAGACAAGCCGGCCATGACGCGGTCGCCGGGGCCGAGTGGGGCGGAAAGGAGGAACATGCGGGATTCCGCATCCACCCAGGCACCCGCAGAGCGGTGAGTAATGGCCACACCCTTGGGTTTGCCGGTGGAACCCGAGGTGAAGATAATCCAGCAGTCGTTGTCGAGCCCAGGGAAACGGCGCTCGACTGCAGCCGATGGGGACGACATGGGGGTGAGCGTGAGATCGCGGCCGTAGACGGCATCCACACCGGCTTCTTCCCACACAGTACGGGCGCGATCGTCGGTGTCGTCCCAGTCGACCGGGACGTAGGCCGCACCGGCCCACAGAGTTGCCAGGATGGCGACGTAGAGATCAGTGGTGCCGGAGGGAACTCGAATGCCGACCCGTGAGCCGCAGCCAATGCCTAGCTCGGCCAGCCGGGAAGCCTCCTCGTTGAGGATGTCCTCGAGTTCTCCATAGGTCACGGTCCCGTAGCTGCTCTCGATGGCGATGACTTCAGGGTGTGTCTGGATGCTGTGTTGCAGAATGTCGATGAGGGTGCGTGGTGGGGAGGGCATCTGCACGCCGTAGATGGCGAGATGGTCGTCATCCTCCGAGAGGTGGCCCAGAGGGCAACCAGACACTTTCGGAACTAGTGCTGGTGTCATATGTCCTACCTAGTCGTCAGTTTCAGACTTTCCCGCCTTCGCTGTGGATCTCTGGGGAAGCCTGAAAAGTACCTGTACGTAAACGTGGACTTCCTGTGACGTTTGTCGAGGCGAGAAAAACTATAGTTAACCTAGGGGAATGGCTAAATTATTGTGGCTCTCGCCGAGTCCATGTGCAGACTATGACAGGGGGGAAACGCTTGCAATAGTTGAACTATCCATAGGTGTATTAATATAAGTTAAGAATGTCTGTAAGTGTCCGTACATACTTGGTTGTGTCTGTAGCTGGGCGTGGGTTGACGCGTCTTTGCAGGAACATGTGAGGGTGCGTGCAGGGAACCGGCAATCGTGCCAGGTTTGAATAGTTGCTGTGACTTTCATCACTGGCGCTGCTGATGGGGGCGGAGCGTAGCAGCGGATCTGCAATCTCCCAGTAGACGATCAGTTGTGTGGAACTGTCCGACAACGTAGAACGCTGGGAACTCAGTGGAAATCTAGGGTTTAGTCTGTCTTTCGCTCGCGATGTAGGGTATCGGCGAGCACATTGATCTGGTCGATGGTGAAGTGATCAGCTTCGCGCATGAAGTCCATGGTCACCCGTTGAAAGCCTTGCTGCCGGTAGAACAGCGAACCCCGTGATGCTGCGGTCAGGGCATCGAAGTCCGCCGCGGGATCGTCCCCCGTGTCGTAGCGGCCGGTGGACCAAATGAGGGGAAGGCTCCGGCGTTGCTCGGGGGTCGCAACGATGTCCGCATCCCAGGTGGGGGCGCCGCCGCCACCGATCATGATGGCTCCGCCACTGACTATGCCCGTCTCGGTGGGGAGGAGCCCGTAGGTGATGATTTCTGCACCACCGGAATAACCCATCCACCACACGGAGTCTTTGTCGATCTCCGGGTAGTCGACCAGGAGAAAATGGTGCAGGGACTTCAGCCAAGCGGTGTTGGGGCGGATTTCTGTCCACCAGGTGAGGTCTGCCGACGGGGTCCGAGGATTCACCACAATCAGGTTGTGGGAGTTGGCTTGGGCGGCCAGGCAGGCCATGAAACGCTGCGCCTCGTCGAACTCGTAGCCGCCGTCGCCATGCAGACGGATCAGCAGACCCACCGGCTGCTCGGGGTCGATGCCGGAGTCATATACGCGGTAGGGGCTGGTGCGACCGTCATGGGTGAACTCCGCCTCTGAGTACTCCGTTGCCACCTCGGGCTCATCCTCGGTTGCCAGGCAGGCGCATTCCTGGGCGTGTGTCGGGATGCAGGGACCGCCGCGCCGATCGAGGACGATCGCGGTCAGGGTGACCGCGAGCAGCATCATCGAGACGATGGCGACGACCAGCACAACACGATTGGTATGAGACCTCACACCAAGGATGTTAAGTCAATCTCGCCGGGGAGGTACTTCCCTGTCTGTGTGGGGGCACGTTCCTGGTCTGAGCGAACCTATTCGGAGGTCTCCACGATGCGAACGGTGCTGCGACCTTGGAGTGCGCGGCGGGTGCGGCGGCGGGCCACGATAATGCGGAAGGTGATCAGGCCGAGCCATCCGAAGCCCCACACGAGGTGGATGGCCCACCAGGAGCTGCGGAAATCATCCCAGGTGTAGGCCTGCCCCTGGGAGTAGTGGTCGAGGAGTAGGCCGACGGCCTGGGCGGCGATCATGCCGGCGAAGAAGCCACCCATGTTGGACATGCCGGTGGCGGTGGCGACGATGCGCCGGTCGAGGTCTTCGCGGATGTCATCGAATCCGTAATTAGAGGTGGGGGTGAACAGGGCCATGATGATGTTGACCACGATGATGGCGGCGACGCCGCGGGGTTCTGCGGGCAGGAAGAACCACAGCCAGGCGAACCCGATGCAGCCGGCGAAGATGATGGCGGCGACGACGCGGTTGTTGCCCAGGCGGGCGGAGATCGGACCGAGGATGGGGCCAGCGCACATGGAGGCGATGACATTGATGCTCAGGACCATGCCGATGGTGGCTGGCGACAGGCCCATGCCGAGTGTCATGAGCGGCACACCCCACAGGAGGGTGAACACGATCTGCGGCATCATTGAGGCGTAGTGGTTGAAAAACCCTTGCCAGCAGAGTGGTTCCCGGAAGACGGTGAGCAGGAGCTGCCCGATGGGCATGGCGTTGGGTGGGGATTGTTGTTCCCGGACGTGGTCGGGGTCTTTGGCGAGTTTGGCGGCCTCCCAGGTTTCCGGGGAGTCGGCGACGGCGACGCCGGCGGCGATGGCGATGAGCAGGCCGATGGCACCGAGGCTGATGAACGCGGTGGTCCAGCCAGGCCCGTGGAGGAGCGCGAGGAAGGGCACCGCGGAGAGGAACTGGCCGATTTGCCCGATGGCTGCGGTCATCTGGGTGAACAGTGGGGTCTTTTTCAGCGGGAACCAGTAGGGGAGGATGCGCATGACCGAGAGGAAGGCGGTGGCGTCACCGGCGCCGATGAGCACGCGCGCCCCGATGGCCACCCAGTAGGAGCTGGTAAAACCTAAAAGCACCTGCCCAGAGGCCATGATGAGGGCGCCGACGACGAGGAGTTTGCGGGGGCCGAAGCGGTCGATGAGCATGCCGACGGGAATCTGCGCGAAGGCGTAGACACCGATCTGGACGGCGGTGAACACGGCGATGCGGGAGGCGTCGACACTGAAGCGGTCGATCGCGTCCACCGAGGCGACACCGAAGGAGGTGCGCCCGGTGATGGCGACGACGTACACCATCACGGCGGTTACCCAGACGATGATTGCTTTGCGGGTCACCTGCTCGCGGGGGTGTGGGTTCAGTGTCGATTGAGTCACGCATCACACCATATACCTTCGGTCTGACCACAGGAAGGTAGGGGGATCAGCGAGCACACCCGCACGGGGGCCACGTATGGTGTTGAGCGTGGATTACATTTCGACGCGCGACGCCTCCCGCACCCCCGCCACCTTCACCGATATTCTGCTCGGCGGCTTGGCCCCCGACGGCGGCCTCTATCTGCCTGCTGAATACCCCCAGCTGACGGACGCCCAGCTCAATGACTGGCGCCAACTGCTGGCAGATCAGGGCTACGCCGCGGTCGCCGCGGAGGTGCTCAAGCTCTTCGTCGACGACATCCCGGCCGAGGACCTGGAGGCGATCGCCGCCCGCGCCTACACCACCCCGAAGTTCGCGCACGAGGAAATCGTGCCGGTCACCGAGCTGGAGGACGGCCTCTACATTGGGCACCTCTCCGAGGGGCCGACCGCCGCGTTCAAGGACATGGCGATGCAGCTGCTCGGCGAGCTCTTCGAATACGAGCTGGCGCGCCGGGGCGAGACGCTCAACATCCTGGGTGCCACCTCGGGGGACACGGGTTCCTCGGCGGAGTACGCCATGCGCGGCCGCCAGGGGATCCGCGTGTTCATGCTCACCCCGGCAGGGCGTATGACCCCGTTCCAGCAGGCGCAGATGTTCGGCCTCGATGATCCGAATATCTTCAACATCGCACTCGATGGCGTCTTCGATGACTGCCAGGACGTGGTCAAGGCGGTGTCCGCCGATGCGACCTTCAAGGCGGAGAACCGCATCGGCGCGGTCAACTCGATCAACTGGGCGCGCCTGATGGCGCAGGTGGTCTACTACATCACCTCGTGGCTGAAGATGACCGAGAATAACGATGAGAAGGTCTCCTTCTGCGTGCCCACGGGCAACTTCGGTGACATTTGCGCTGGCCATATCGCGCGCCTCATGGGTCTGCCGATCGACCGCCTCGTCGTGGCCACCAACGAAAACGACGTGCTCGACGAGTTCTTCCGCACCGGCAACTACCGTCCGCGCCCCTCGGCGGAGACGATGGCCACCTCCTCGCCGTCGATGGATATCTCCCGCGCGTCGAACTTCGAGCGTTTCGTCTACCACCTGCTCGGTGGCGATGCGGAGCGTATCGCCCAGCACTTCGGCATCGACGTCAAGGGCGACGGCTTTTCGCTTGCCGACGACCCCGCCTTCCCCGACGCCGCGCAGAAGTTCGGTTTCCTTTCCGGTCGCTCCACCCACGCCGATCGCCTGGACACGATCAAGGATGTGTGGGAGCGCCTGGACATCATGCTCGATCCGCACACCGCGGATGGTGTGCACGTCGCCCGCCAGTGGCGCGCGGAGGTGGACACCCCGATCGTGTGCCTGGAAACCGCCCTGCCGGTGAAGTTCGCGGAGACCATCGAGGAGGCCACGGGCACAACGCCGGAGGTCCCGGAGCGATTCGCCGATATCCTGGACGCTGATCGTCACGTCACCGACCTGCCGAATGACGCCGACAAGGTCAAGGCGTTCATCGCCGACTCCATCCGGACGACGGAGGTCTAGCCCCATGGGTGTGGAATTCAAGTTCAGCCAGGAATACTTCGAGGATTTCGATCCGGAGAAGTTCGCCGAGATGATCAAGGCACAGGCGGAAGCAGACAACGCCGAGGAAGACGGCGTCGATAAGCAGTGAACATCCGCGCCTGGGCGGCGCTGGTGGCGGCGACCACCGCCGGCGTCACGGCGCTGATCGGCACCGCCGTCACTGAGCAGCGCCAAAATCCCACCCCGATCGCCGAGATCATCGCGGCGGAGCCCGTGCAGGTCTCGGCGGAGTTCCGCGCGCCCGCATCCAGCCCCTGGGTGCCGGGGACGGCGGTGATGATCACGAAGACGCTGCCCGTGCCGGGGCAGACGATCCAGGTGGGGCAGTGCACCGTCGCGTACAGCTTTACGGCGGGGGAGCGCGCCTTCGCAGTGACGGCCTCGCACTGCGGCACCGTGGGTGATTACGTGTGGCCCGTGGCGGAGGGGACGGAAGCGGATTTCCGGGCGCCGGTCGGGCAGTTCATCTACTCGGACCTGTATGACGAAGCCTCCAGTCGGCTGGATGTGGGGATCATTGAGATCTCGAACCCGTGGCTGTCGATGTCCGCGCCCGAGCCCGCCGGCCCGACCATCGTCGCGGAGATGACGGGGCAGCTGCCGGAGATCATCTGTAAATACGGCATGACCACCGGGGAGACTTGCGGGGCGCCGATCAATCAGACGGGGATTGAGATCCTCGCTGATCACGACGGCGTCGAGTTGCGTGCCTTGGCCGCGACCGCCAGCGTGTGCGCGCGGGCGGGTGATTCCGGTGGGCCGGTGTACGCCGATATTGAGGGGCAGCGGGTGATCATCGGCTTGGTGTCCGGCACCCGGGACGCCGATAAGTCGCTGAGCTGCGATGACCCTGCGGCGGGCCCCATGACCATGTCCTATACCTCGGTCCCCGCTGTCCAGGTGGTGCTTGACCGAGTCATTCCGGAGGCTGAATACCAGTGACCCTTAGTTCACCTGTCGCCGTCCTCGACCTGGAGACCACCGGTTTAAGGGCTTCTGACCGGGTCATCGAAATCGGTGTGGTGCTTCTCGACGCCCACCTCAACCCCGAGGCCACCTTCCAGACCCTCATCCAGCCGGACCGGGATATCGCCAACTCGCACGTCCACGGCATCTCCGCCACGGATCTGGTCGACGCCCCGCGTTTCGGGGGCATTGCAGCCCAGCTGGCCGCGCTTCTCGACGGCCGCGTCCTCATCGCCCACAACGCCCCCTTCGACACCCGTTTCCTCGCCGCCGAATTCGCCCGCCTCGACGTCGACCTCCCGGCGGCCTCCGCGTGGTCCCTGTGCACCCGCGTGCTGTCCAAGCGCCTGTTGCCCGGCGCCCCGGAGAAACTGGCGGATTGCCTGACCTGCGCCGGACTGTCGAATTCCCGCCCGCACGCGGCTTTGGCAGATGCCGAGGCCACCGCCGAGCTCTTCCGCCACCTGGTGCACACCCACGGCGCGGACCTCGGAAAGGCCGCCGCGCTGCGTGTCAGCTGCCCGGACCTGCCCGCGCAGCCGCCACTGACCCGCGAGCGCACCGACACCGCCCACTGGCTGGAACGCCTCAGCGCTGGTGTGCCCACCACCGGCGTCGCGGAGATCGATGACTACCGGAAGCTGTTGCGGGGCGCACTGCTCGATCATCACCTCTCCACCTCCGAGATCAACCAGCTGCTCCACCAGGCAGGCGAGCTGGGGCTGGGCCGCGCCGAGGTCAACGACATCCACCTCGATTACCTCCGCCAGCTCGCCGTCGAGGCCTGGGCCGATGGGGTGGTCACCGCCGCCGAACGCGCGCACCTCCACGACATGGCCGTGCAGCTGGGCGTCAACCCCGAATCCGTCGATGAACTGCTCGCCGAACCCATCTACGGTGAGGTCGAGGACTACGGCCTCCAGCCCGGCGACCGCGTCGCCTTCACCGGCGCCCTCACCCTCGGCTATGAGACCTGGGAGCAGCGGTCCCGTGCGGCGGGACTCGAGGTCGGAGGGGTCACCCGCACCACGAAGCTGGTGGTCGCGGCCAATCCCGATTCGATGAGTGGCAAGGCCCGTAAGGCCCGCGATCTGGGTGTGCCCATCGTGGACGAGACGGCCTTCGCCCGCATGGTGCGCGACCTGGTGCTGGTGGATCCCCCCACCGACGAAGACGGCACCCTGGCGCCCGAGTTCAGCGAGGTCTTCCCCTGGATCGAATCCCTCGACCTGCGCCCGCGCGGACCGGAGGACATCGCGCAGGCCTGGCTGGAGCGACACCGCACGGTCCCCATGCACGAGTTGTCCCCGCGCCTGGATCCCACAGAAGTGCCGGACTCCTTGCCGCGCACCGGTTCGGTGGTCCATCGGTGGCTCAACCTCTACCCGCGGCCCTTGGATGCCTCGGCAGCGCAGCTTTCCGACGTCCCCGGCTTCGGTCGCCTGCGCGTCCACCGCACGGTCGTCGCGGCGGTGCGCTCGGCCTTGGAATCGCCTGCCGGCGATTATCTTCTCGCCACCACGGAGGACATTTACCTCGACGATGCTGCGGAAGACCCCGGCCCACCGCGGACGGTGGAGACAATCACCGAATGGCTGGCCCTGACCGGTGCCCTCCCGCAGATCCCGGAGGAGATCCCCGCCCCGGTGCTGCGTGCCCGGGACACCCTCGCCGCCGACCGCTACTGGGCCGACCCGGCAGGCGATGCGATCCGCCGCGTGAGGGGCGAAGTCGTCCGCCGCATCGGCACCGATCCCCGCGACGTCGACATCTACACCCACCGCATCATGGGCTCGCGCACCCTGGAGGAGCTGGGCACCGACCACGGCATCACCCGGGAGCGCATCCGCCAGCTGGAGACCCAGCTCAAGCGCCGCCTGGTCGAACCGGATGACACCCTCCACCTGGTGCTCGACGCCCTTCCCCAGCGCTACGGCGCCCTGGCCCCGGTTGTGGACCTCCACCGCGACCTGCCCGCACTCGCCGAGGACGGGCCAGCCCCCGGCCACACGATGCTCGATGTGCTGGCCTGGCTCGCTGACGCCTGGGAGGTCCGCGGCGACTGGTTCCAACGCACCGGTTTCGACGATGACCTCGCTGCTGCGCTGGCAGATTTCGCCGATGACTTCGGCGTTGTGTCGCTGGCTGCGGTGGCGGAGCACCTGGGCGTCGATAAGCAGCTGTTGGCCGCGCGGCTGGCCGGGGAAGTGACCATCCACGGTGAGCACCTGCTTACCCGGACCCGCTCCGCGCAGGACCGGGCGGCCGCGCTGCTGGCCATCGCGGGCGAGCCGCTCGGCGGCCCGGAACTGGTGGAGCACCTGGGCGAGGCGAACCCGCGCACCCTCTACAACGCCATGGGCGCCGATCCCCGCATCATCCGCGTCGGCCGCGACCGCTGGGCACTGGCCGACTGGGGGATGGAGGAATACTCCACGCTCGCCGAGTGGATCGGACAACGTGTGGAGACCGGGCCCGTGCCGCTGCGTCGCCTGCTCGAGGAGGCCTCCACCCTCGGCGTCGCGGAGAGCTCCGTGCGCCTGTATGCCTCCTCCGCCGACTTTCAGACCGTCGACGGGATGGTCAGCCGTGCCGAGGAGGTGCAGGAGATCGCCGCCGACCCCGACGAGACTCCCGGCCTCTACCGCATCGACGGCGACCTCCACCTGCTCACCACCGTCACCCACGATCATCTCCGCGGCTCCGGTTCGGGCGTGCCGCGCGGCCTCGCCGTCGCACTCGAGGTGCCTGTGTTGGGGAAGAAGACCCTGGTCAGCGATCTCGGTGACCTTGCCGTAAGCAACGGCCGCAGCGGCGCCGCCATCACCACCATCCGCCGCTTCCTGGAGGCCGCCGACATCAGTGAAGGCGAGCGTATCTGGCTGCAGTTCACCGCCGACGGGCGTTTCGACGTCCAGCGCGCCACCCCGCGCCGCGCGGGATCCGGCCTCGCGGAGGTACTCAACCTCACGGGTCTGGACACCTGGTTCGCGCCCAGCGAAAACGCCCTCGGACGCCTCAACACCGCGATCGGCCTCGACGCCACGGCCCCGCGCCGGCGCACCGTGTCGCGTTTCCGCCACCGCCGCCAGGATGACATCGCCGACCTCATCACCGCCCTGTAGAAAGGACCGCCCCCGTGCCCACCCCTGAATTCATCCTCCGTCTGCGCGAGAAGATCGGCACCGAAGAACTGTGGCTGCCGGCTGTCACCGCCGTGGTTATCCGGGATGTGCCGCCGGGCGCCCCCGTATGGGAGGTGCCTTCGGTGCTGTTGGTCAAGCGTTCCGATAATGGCGCGTGGACCCCCGTGTGCGGCATCTGCGAGCCCGGCGAGGACCCCCAGGTCACCGCCGTGCGGGAGGTCAAGGAAGAGACGCTTCTCGACGCCCGCGTCGAGGCCCTCCTCGGTGTCGGTGCAGTGGGCCCTGTGGAACACGTCAATGGTGACATCACCAGCTACATGGACACTGCAATGCGCCTGAGCGTCGTGGGTTCTGATGAGCCTGCGGTCGGCGACGATGAGTCGACGGATGTCGGCTGGTTCTCCGTGGCCCAGCTACCGCCGATCAGCCCGCGATTCCGAATGGTGATCGCCGATGCTGTCGCGCAGATGAAACACCCGGGTGGTTTCCGGCCGCGGATGGGGTACCGGAAGCGCTCGTAATTACGACGCTCGCAATTGCGTTGAACCTGTCGATTAATGGAAACGCATAGTGCCAGGTGAAACCTGGCATGCGCTGAGCGTTATGGTCGTAAATGCGAGCATCGTAATTACGGGTGGCTAGATCTTCTTCACGATCGAGCTTTTGAGTTTCATCTGCCCGAAGCCGTCGACGCGGGCATCGATGTCGTGGCCGTCGGTGGCGTCGACAAGCCTGATGTGGCGCACCGTGGTGCCGGCCTTGATCGGCTGGCTGGCGCCCTTGACCTTGAGTGTTTTGACCACGGTGACGGTGTCGCCGTCGGCCAGCACGTTGCCGACCGAGTCCTTGATCACCGGGCCAGCTTTTTCGGGCTCGTGCGGATCCCACTCGTGGCCGCACTCCGGGCAGACGAGCAGGGGATCCATCTCGTAGGTGTACTCGCTGCCGCACTCGGGGCAGGGCGGGAAGTTTGTGTCGCTCATACCGGTCATTATCGCATTGAAGTGGGCGGGAGTGTGGGCCACCGCGACAATCTCACCCGGATTCGCCACCTCCTCGGCCGTGGCGAAGTCTCCGCAGATGATGACATCCGGTGGACCCGGAGACACGCCAATGAGTAACCCGCACTCGCCCAGTGCGTGGAGCAGATGGGCGAGCGCGGCGTCGAAAAGTACTGGGGGAGTGGTGGCGTGGAACCCGCGGGCCCCTGATCCGAGGAATGAGACCTCGAGCACGGGAAGGCCGCCAACGAGCACCCAGGTGCCGGAGCGGCGGTAGGGCGCGAGGACCCGGCGGACGGCGTCGAGATCGACATCCGTGCCGCCGAGGATGAAGGAGCGTCTCAGCGCTGCTCCCAGAGATCATCCTCCGGCTCCTCGACGGCCGGGGAGTACTCGCCGCCCCGGATGCCCCAGGCCTTGAGGTACTGCGCTGACGCCCACCAGGTAGCGCCGATTCCGATGAGGGCGGCGGGGACGAGGATGGCGAGGGTCATATCCTGAACCTAGCAGTTGAAGTAGAGCTCGAATTCCTTCGGCGTCGGGCCCTGGCGCAGCGGGTTGATCTCATTGTCGTACTTGAGCTCGATGTAGGACTCGATGAGATCCTCGGTGAAGACGTCGCCCTCGGTGAGGAATTCGTGATCATTTTCCAGCGCGTAGAGGGAGGACTCCAGGGAGTGCGGGACGCGCGGCACCTGCTGGGCCTCCTCGGCGGGAAGCTCGTAGAGATCCTTGTCCACGGGATCGCCGGGCTCGATGCGGTTCTTGATGCCGTCGAGGCCCGCCAGCAGCTGGGCCGCGAAACCCAGGTAGGGGTTGCCGGAGGGGTCGGGGGCGCGGAACTCGATGCGCTTGGCAGCTGCAGAGGGACCCGTCACCGGGATGCGAATCGCGGCGGAGCGGTTGCGCTGAGAGTAGACGAGGTTCACCGGGGCTTCGAAGCCGGAGTAGAGGCGGCGGTAGGAGTTCACGGTCGGGTTGGTGAACGCCAGTACCGCCGGGGCATGCGCCAGCAGGCCGCCGATGTAGTGGCGGGCGGTATCGGACAGGCCAGCGTAGCCCTCCTCGTCGTAGAACAGCGGCTTGCCGTCCTTCCACAGGGACTGGTGGGCGTGCATGCCGCAGCCGCCGTCGTCGAGAAGCGGCTTGGGCATGAACGTGGCCACTTTGCCGTGCTCATCGGCGGTGTTTTTCACCACGTACTTGAACTTCTGCAGGTCATCCGCGGCGTGGAGGAGGGTGTTGAACTTGTAGTTGACCTCCTGGATGCCGCCGGTGGCCACCTCGTGGTGGAAGCGCTCGATCTCGAAGCCGACCTCGCCGAGGTAGTGGGCAATCTCATCGCGCACCGGGATGGTCTTGTCGTAGGGGGCGACGGGGAAGTAACCGTCGTTGACGCGGATCTTGTTGCCCAGGTTGGGGGAACCGTCGGTCATGGTCTCCGCGTCGGAGTTCCACCAACCCTCATCCGAGTCGACTTGGTGGAAGGAGCGGTGGACATCAGTGGAGTAGCGCACGGAGTCGAAGACGAAGAACTCGGCTTCGGCGCCGATGTAGCAGGTGTCGGCGATGCCGGTGGACACCATGTACTCCTCGGCCTTGCGCGCGATGTTGCGCGGGTCGCGGGAGAAGGGCTCGTGGGTGAAGGGGTCATGCACGAAGAACTGCATGTTCACCGTCTTGCGGCGGCGGAAGGGGTCGACGTAGGCGGTGGAGACGTCCGGCATGAGAGTCATGTCGGACTCGTCGACCGTGGTGAAACCGGCGATCGACGAGCCGTCGAAGGCGAAACCCTCGGCTGCCGACTCCTCGGTGAGGGCCGAGGCAGGGACCGTCAACGCGTGTTCGGTGCCGGGGACGTCCGTGAAACGGATGTCCAGGTATTCCACCTCCTCATCGCGCATGAAGTCGATCAGGGCTGCAGTGGATTCGAAGGACACGTTTTCGTTCAGGGCTCCTAGTTGGGTGGTGTGGTTATTTCAGGACGGGGGCGTCCCACAGGTTGAGCTTGGTGCCGATGCCCTTCTCCAGGGCGTTGTGGTAGACGTCATAGGCCCAGGCGACGTCCTCGACAGGCATGCCGCCGATGGAGTAGCAGAAGATCTGCTCGTCGTTGACGCGGCCCGGGGCGCGACCGGCGGCGATGTCGCCGATGTTGACCAGCTTCTTGGCCGGGAGGGTGCCCTCCTTGGTCATGTCCCACCAGTGGTTGCCGGGGATGCCGAGCAGTTGCTCGTAGGTGACGTCGGGGCCGTTCTCGTTGAACCACTCGGCGTAGAGGCCGGTGTAATCGACGACGAGGTTGGCGTCATCGGACTTAATGAAGTCATCGTCGAAACGCGCGGCGGCCGGGCACAGGATGAGTGCGCCGGGCTTGATCCACTCCTTCTTGAAGTACGGGAAGCCGGAGGGGCCGTCCGGGGAGGTGGAGGTGCCGGCGATGAGGATGTCGGAGCCTTCGATGGCGGCCTGCTCGGAGTCGACGACCTCGATGGACTCCAGCTCCGGGTAGGTCTCGCGGAACCATTCTGCGACGCGTTCGGTGGAGCCAGCGGAACGGCCCTTGATCTTCACGTTCTTGATGGAGGGGCGCTGGGAGTAGGCGGAAGCGAAGATGGTGCGGGACATCACGCCGGGGCCGATGATGCCGACGGTCTCAGCGTTGTCGACGGCCAGATGCTTGACGCCCACACCCGGGACGGCGCCGGTGCGGTAGGCGGAGAGCAGGTTGGCGGACATCATGGCCAGCGGGGCACCGGTGACGGCGTCGTTGAGCACAAAGACGTGGATGGAACGCGGCAGGTCGTGCGCACGGTTTTCAGTGTTGGAGCCGTACCACTTGACGCCGGCGGAGCGGAAACGTCCGCCGAGGTAGGCGGGCATCGCCATGAAGCGGCGGTCCGGGCCGTCGGCGGGCATGCCCTCGTGCTCGGGGTTCTTCGGGAAGTTGATCTGCGCACCGTGGGAGTTCGCCGAGGCGCCGGCCATGCGGTAGTCGCCGTCGGCCAGCAGAATGAGGGTTTCCTCCATGGTTTCCACACAGGCCGCTGAATCGGTCACCCCCGCTTCGATCATGTCCGGCTCGCTGAGCCAGAGGAAGTCAATACGGGGGGTGTCTGCGTAGGGGGAGTTCACATCTGCCTTTCCTGGGGAAATGGGGTCAGTACTCCACCGTACATAAGCGAAACCTTCCGAATAGATGTGTTGGAGGGGGTGAGGGGCGATCAATCCAGGTGAGGCGGTGGTTATGCCGGTGGTGTGATGTCGCCCCCATTTCGGGGGTAGTGCTTGTCGACGCCGCCCAATTGGCCGCTTCCCTCAGTGCAGGGTACTATTGGTAACAGTTTTCAATACGTTGTCAATAAGGATTTCAGGAGGCCCGCATGCGGGTTCGTATTGCTGTTGGCCTGGTCGCCACCACCGCCCTGGCATTGTCTGCCTGCTCGGATACCGATTCTGGTACCGATGCGGCCACGGAGGACATCTCGCTGGTCGTCACCACCACCCCGCTGGGTTCGATCACCGAGCAGATCGCCGCCTGTGCCGGCGGCACCTCCACCACCCTCATGCCGGTCAACGCCGACCCGCACGATTTCTCGGCCTCCTCCGCGCAGGTCGCCGACATGGTCAAGGCCGACCTGGTAATCGCCAACGGCCTGGGCCTGGAGGGCGGCCTCGACGCTTCCCTCCAGCAGGTCGAGGCTGACGGGACTGAAGTCCTCCATGTCGCCGAGCACGTCGACCCGCTGCCCTTCGGCGGCGACCACGATCATGACCACGAGCACGAGCACGAGCATGAGCACGCCCACGGTGATTATGATCCGCACTTCTGGCTCGATGCCGGGCGCATGGCGGATGCCGCGCAGCTCATCGGTGATCAGGTGGCGGAGTTGACCGAGGATGACCAGTGGGCAGAGTGCGGCGCACAGATCTCGGATGAGCTCACCGCCCTGGACGAGGAGATCCGGGAGGGGCTGGCCGGGATCCCGGAGGAGCGCCGCGTGATTGTCACCGACCACCAGGCGTTCGGTTACTTCAACGATGCCTATGATTTCCACTCCGCCGGGGTGGTCATCCCGGGCGGTTCCACGGAGGCGCAGCCTTCCTCGCAGGAGCTGGCCGCCCTCGCCGCTGTTATCCGCGAGGAGAACGTCCCGGTGATCTTCACCAACGCCGCCGTTGACCAGAAGCTGGTCGACGCCGTCGCAGCGGAAGTCGGCGACCAGGTCCAGGTGGTCTCCCTCTACGAGGGCTCCGTCGGGCCGCAGGATTCTCCGGCCGCCGATTATCAGGGCATGATGCGTGAGAACGTCCGCCTCATCAACGAGGCGCTGGGCTGACTAGAGTTAATTCGTGCTTGATTGGCTTTTCGATCCTTTCCTGCTGGGCTTCCAGCAGCGTGCGCTCATCGGCGGTCTGATCGCCGCGGTGATGAGCGCGACCGTCGGCGTGTGGCTCGTGCTCCGTGGCATGAGCTTTTTCGGTGACGCTTTCGTTCATGGCGTCCTGCCCGGTATCGCGGCCGCCGTGGTCTTCGACTTCAATCCCATCCTGGGCGCGGCCGTCGCCGCAGTGGTCATGGTCGGTGCGGTGGAGGTGATCCACCGGCATACGCACCTGAAAGAGGACACGGCCATCGGCCTGCTGTTTGTCGGCATGATGGCGCTGGGTGTGGTGATCATCTCCCGCTCGGACTCCTACTCCGGATCGCTGACCAGCATCCTCTTCGGTGATGCGTTGGGTGTGTCCTGGGAGGCGATCCGCCAGCAGGCGGTGCTGGCGGTCATCGTCATCGCCGGATCCCTCCTGCTCTACCGCCCACTCATGGCTTTGTCGTTCTCGCCGGTCAAGGCGGAGAGCCTGGGCATGCGTCCGAAGCTGACGCACGCACTGCTGCTCGTGCTCATCGCGACCAGCGTCATCGGCAGCTTCCAGGCGGTGGGCACGATGCTGGTGTTCAGTCTGCTCGTTGCTCCGCCGGCGACAGCCGCGCTGCTCTCGCGCTCGATCTCGACGATGATCGCGGTATCCGCGGTCATTGGCGCGGCTTCGGTGCTCATCGGCCTCATCCTGTCCTTCCATCTGGGCACCGCGGCGGCCGCGACCATGGCGCTGGTGCCGATTGCCGCGTTCCTGGTCATCATGGAGGTCCAGCACCTGCAGCGACGTTTGGCCAGGAGGTCCGCATGAGTGGGAATCTCGCCGTCGGACGCGGGCTCCAGCTCGGCTACGAACGCACTGTCGCCGTCGCCCCCTCCGATGTCACCATCCCCCTGGGCAAGCTCACCGCCATCATCGGCCCCAACGGCTCAGGCAAATCCACGCTGCTCCACGCTATCGGTGGGCTGACTCAGCCACAGGCCGGTGAGCTTGAGGTCGCCTTCCCGCGCGAGCGTATCTCCTATGTCATGCAGTCGGTCGCCTTCCCCGAGGGGGTGCCCTTGTCGGTGCGGGAGGTGGTCCGGATGGGCCGCTACCCATCGTCGGGCTGGCTGGGGCGTTTCCGGGGCGTCGATAAGCAAAAAGTGGATGAGGTGATGGCCCGCCTCAATGTGAGCGACCTGGCGAAACGCCATCTGGAGGAGCTGTCCGGAGGACAGCGACAGCGCGTCTATGTGGCGCAGGGCATGGCGCAGGACCATGACGTGTTGCTTCTCGACGAGCCCCTCACCGGACTCGACATCGTCTCCGCGCGCATCATCGATGAGATCATCCACGATGAGACTGACCGCGGCAGTACCGTCGTCCTCACCACCCATGACCTGGCGGAAGCCAATGCCGCGGACCATGTGGTGCTCATGTCGGGGCGCGTGGTGGCCTCTGGCCCGCCGGAGAAGGTGCTCACGGAATCGAACCTGCGGCAGGCCTACAACCTCGGTGAGCTGCACGATGACGGTGGCCTGTTCATCGACAGCCCTCACGAGGAGTGCTAGCTACATCCGGATGTAGCGGGCGCGGGCGATGGAGTAGGCGCCATACAGTGCCAGCCCGATGCCGATGGTGATGAGCAGGACGGAACCGAAGGGTTGCTCGCCGAGGGTGCGCAGCGCGGCATCAAGTCCCGCGGCCTGCTCCGGGTCGGACCTCCATCCGGCGATGACGACGAGGATGCCCAGGATGGCGAAGGCGATGCCGCGCGCGATGTAGCCGGCCATGCCCGCGCCGACGATCGCGGTGCCGACATTGCCTGCCCCGGCGCCCGCTTCGAGATCCTCCTTGAAGCCCTTCGTCGCGCCGTTGTAGATGCTGTACAAGCCGACGCCGAGCACGACCAGACCGGCGATGATGACCAGGACTACACCCCAGGGCTGCTCCAGGACCGTGGCGGTGACGTCGGTGGCGGTGTCGCCGTCGGAGGTGGAGCCGCCACGCGCGAAGGTGGCGGTGGTGAAGGACAGGGAGGCGAAGACGAAGAAGAGGGCGCCGCCCTTGGCCTTGTCTTTGAGTTCTTCGCCGACAAACAGCTGGGTGAGGCGCCACAGGGCCAGTGCGGCGAGGGCAACCACGGCCACCCACAGCAGGATCTGTCCGCCGGGTGCCTGAGCGATGGTGCCGAGGGCCCCGGAGTTGGAGGCTTCCTCGCCGCCGGAGCCGGTGGCGATGCGGAAGGCGATCCAGCCGATGATGATGTGCAGTACGCCCATGACCACGAATCCGATGCGGGCCATCATTTTCACGGCGGGGTGTTGATGGGCTTTGCCTGCGTGTCGCTGGGCCGTGTTTTTGGCTTTGCGTCCGGCGCTACGTGTATCCATAAGTCCATTCAACCGTGTTGTGGTGAGCTCGGCCACAGGAACTTGCATTAGTTCTCGGCAGGCACCTAATGTTGACGTGTCACCAAGGAAAGGGAATTCATGAAGATCGCAGTGTTCGTCGGCTCCATCCGCGAGGGTCGCACCGGAATCACCATCGGCCAGTGGGCCATCGGACAGCTCGAGGCTCGCCAGGACGGCCACACCTACGAGCTTATCGACATCCTCGAGCAGAACCTCAACCCGAACACCGCCATCCCGCCGCGCATGGTCGAAGGCGGGGAATACTCGGACCCGCAGACCCGCGTCTGGGCGCAGCTCATCGACGGCTTCGACGCCTTCATCTTCGTCACCCCCGAATACAACGCCTCTATCCCGGGCCCGATGAAGGACGCCTACGACCTGCTCTTCGCCGAGTGGACCGGCAAGCCCATCGGCTTCATCGGCTACGGCTCCGACGCCGCCCGCACCGCCGTGCGCCACTGGAACGACATCGTCACCCGCGTCGGCATGACCTTGGTGCCGGCGCAGGCCGAGTTCACCTTCCAGGAGCACTTCCCCGAGTACGTCTTCACCCCGGGTGAGCAGGGTACTGTCTGGATCAACGCCCTCGCTGACGAGCTTATCGACGCCGCCGACCGCGCCACCGCCAAGGTCGAGGCTTAATCCTCGTCCTGCGAGGTGACGACCGCGACCGGGATCACCACATCCGTGCCGTCCATGGAGACATGGCAGGAGAAATCCTGACGCACGGGGGTGCCCCAGCCATTGGGGAAGTCGACGACACCTTCGCTGCGCCAGACGCTGGAATCATTGACCCGCTCGTACTCGAGCTCATGCGGGAATGACACACCTCCCGGGTATTTCGCCCACTCGGTCACCGACTCGCGGCAAGCCTCGTCGACCGCAGCTAGAACCTGACTCTGCTGCCACTGCTGCCAGGCGATCGCCGCGGCGAGCGCGACTGCTGCCAGTACGGCCAGGCTGATCACCAGGGTGCGCCCTCTGCGGGACGGGGCTGGCTGGGGCTCGGGGAGGTTAAGTGGTGTGGACATGGTGTTTCCTTTTCAGTTTCGGTTACTGACAGGAAAACTTACGGTGCGACCCAGACATGATCTTTCGTCCGCTCGAACAGGCAGGCGGGTGCGTCAATAAAGTTGCGCCGCGCGTGCCCACAGATCATCGATCGGGGTACCGGGCGGGAAGCGGCCGTCGATCTCCAGAATCGCCAGGCCATGCAGGGTGGCGAAGAAGGTCTGTGCATCGACGGGGGAGTCGGTGACCAGCCCGAAAGGGGCGCCGGCCCATTCCTCCAGGCCTTCCGGTAGGGCTGCCCGGTCGAGGGGGCCGTGGGTGGCTAAACGGTAGTGCTGGGGGGAGGTGGTGGCGTGGTGCCGATAAGTGGCGGCGAGGCTGGTCGGCGACTTATCGACGGCCACTGCCTGCCACAGTGCATCCCCCAACTCAAGGAATGCCTGGGTGAGGATGAGAGTGCGCAGCTCCTCCTTGTTCGCCGCGTGGTTGTACAGCGAGGGCGCACGCATGCCGACCTTCTCGGCGAGGATTCGGAGGGTGAGAGCCTCCCAGCCGAGCTCCTCAAGCAGGCCGCGGGCGGTGCCGAGGATCTCGGCGGTGCGGGGGCGCAAGGGCGGGGGAGTAGGTCGCATGGAGTGCAATTTACCCCTGCTTCTCGACGTGCGCGGCCAGCGCCTTCGTACTCACCGCGAATTCTTCGTCGAGCTTGAACCAGGGGCGCAGTAGCGTGACCAGCACTCCCCGGAAAACCTCACCCTGGGTGATGGTGATCTGCTCCGGTGTGGGGCCGGGGTCGATGCGGTAGTAGTGCTCCCCGTCGGCCAACCCCCGCATGCCGAGGCTGCCGCGCCAGCGCAACTCACGGTTCGGCTCTGCGATGAGTACCTCAGGGTGGAAGGTGATCTCCGTGTTGCCGGAGCGGGTGTGGTTGACCAGCCGCGTGCCGACGGTTGCTTCGCCCGCTAAGTGCACGACATGCGGGTTCCAGGTGGGGTAATTCTCCAGATCGGCAATGACTGCCCAGGCGGTCTCGCGGTCGGCGGTGGCGATTTCGCTGTGTTCCACCTGGTAGGGCAGGAGGAGGCCGCTGAGGGCGGTCGCGGCGACTGTGGCGGTGAGGGTGAGGGCGATGGTGCGGATCATCATGATGGACTCCTTGCTAGTGTAATTAGCTGTTAGACTAACAGCGTTAGTTTCGCGGGTCAAGGGTGTCATACTTTCCGATATGGAAAACAAGGAGGCTCGCCGGGTGCTGGAACGGCTGGAGAATGATGCCCACGTCGGGGCCTACGAGCCTTCCCGCGCGGTCGCCGTGCTGCTCGCAGTTATATACGGTGGCGTTTTACTCGCTGCCGGTTGGCGGCAGTGGTGGTGGATGGCGGGTTTGTTCATCGCGTTGGCCGCTGGTCTGTGGTTCTTTCGCCATCGCGTCATGGATACTCGGACCCGCGACCGGGCCCAGGAAACCCTTCGGTGGCACCCCTCCCAGTTCTTCTCTCTGTGGCTACCGACGATCCCCCTGGTGGCGCGCCTTGCTGAGGGTGTGGTCGTGGTTGTGGCCCTCACCGTCGCTGTGCACCTTTATTGGCTCCTGGCCCGCGGCGGCTGGCGATGAGCCTGGATCCTGTTATCCATCCAGTCAACCGACTGCGCATCTGCGCAGCCCTGCACAATGTCGGGGCGGTGGCACGGGGGAAAATGGGACGGGAGATGCGCTTCTCGGAACTGCGTGAACAGCTCGAACTCACCGACGCCACCCTGTCCAAGCAGCTCTCCGCGCTGGAGTCCCACGGCTACGTCACCCGCTCCCGGGAATATGGGTCGACCCGTGCGAAAGATGTTGTCTGGGTGGCGCTGACCGAGGCGGGGGAGCAGGCGCTCACCGCCCACCTGGCCGCGCTGCGCGAGATCGCGGGGATGTGACTTCCCCGCAGCCGCCGGGCGGAAGAGACGCCGATGGAGATCGGTGTGCAGTAGTGGGATTTTGCAGCCTCAAAAAGGAAGCTACTGCACGGCGATCTACCAAAAGGTGGGAACACGTCGACGCCCCCGCGGGGAGCGGGGGCGTCGATAAGCAGGCGACTAGCAGTCGTAGTACATTTCGAACTCGAGCGGAGTCGGGCGCAGGCGGGCCGGCGCGATTTCGTTGTCGTACTTGAGCTTGATGTAGGTGTCGATGAGGTCCTCGGTGAACACGTCACCCTCGGTGAGGAAGTCCATGTCCTCCTGCAGGGCCTCCAGGGAGGCTTCGAGGGAGGTCGGGGCCTGCGGGATGGAGGCGGCCTCCTCCGGCGGGAGCTCGTAGAGGTCCTTGTCCACCGGGGCGTGCGGCTCGATGCGGTTCTTCACGCCGTCGAGGCCGGCGAGCATCATCGCGGCGAAACCGAAGTAGGGGTTGCCGGACGGGTCCGGGGCGCGGAACTCGATGCGCTTGGCCTTCGGGTTGGAACCCGTGATCGGGATACGCACGGCCGCGGAGCGGTTGCGCTGGGAGTACACGAGGTTGATGGGGGCCTCGAAGCCCGGCACCAGGCGGTGGTAGGAGTTGAGCGTCGGGTTGGTAAACGCCAAGACTGCGCCGGCGTGGTGCAGGATGCCGCCGATGTAGTAGCGGGCGATATCGGACAGGCCCGCGTAGCCGGACTCGTCGTGGAACAGCGGCTCGCCGTCCTTCCACAGCGACTGGTGGGCGTGCATGCCGGAGCCGTTGTCGCCGGCCAGGGGCTTGGGCATGAAGGTGGCGGTCTTGCCGTTGGCGTAGGCCGTGTTCTTCACGATGTACTTGAAGGACTGCAGATCATCCGCCGCATGCAGCAGGGTGTTGAAGCGGTAGTTGATCTCCTGCTGGCCGCCGGTGCCCACCTCGTGGTGGAAACGCTCGATGTCGTAACCGGCGTTGGCCAGGTGGCGGACCATTTCATCACGGATGCCCACGGACTGATCATAAGGCGGGACCGGGAAGTAGCCGCCCTTGAGGCGGGTCTTGTAGCCGAGGTTGCGCTGGCCGTCGAGGCGGTCTTCCTTGCCGCGGTTCCACCAGCCCTCATCGGAGTCGACCTCGTAGAAGCCGGAGTTGATGCCGGTCTCGAAGCGGACGGTGTCGAAGAGGTAGAACTCGGCTTCGGCGCCGAAGAAGCAGGTGTCGGCGATGCCGGTGGAGGCCAGGTACTCCTCGGCCTTGCGGGCGACGTTGCGGGGGTCGCGGGAGAAGGGCTCGCGGGTGAAGGGGTCGTGGACGAAGAACTTGATGTTCAGGGTCTTGGCTTCGCGGAAGGGGTCGATCTTCGCGGTGGCCAGGTCCGGCAGGAGGTTCATGTCGGACTCGTCGATGGTGGTGAAGCCGCGGACGGAGGAGCCGTCGAAGGCGAGGCCTTCCTCTGCCGCCTCCTCGTCGAACATGGAGGCCGGGATGGTGAAGTGCTGCTCAATTCCCGGGACATCCGTGAAACGGACGTCGACGAATTCGACGTTTTCATCCTTGATGTACTTGACGACATCTTCGATCGTGTTGAAGGCCACGATGACTCCTTGGTTGTTGACGCTCTCGGTCCTTGGTATCTCGGCCAGTCTACAGGTGCAGAACCTGCCCTCGATTACCTGTCGACCATTCTAAACTATTTTCTGTCGAGCTATCAATAGTCGAAGGGGGTGAAAGACATTTTCCCTGCCCCCGCACCCCCGGCTAATGTCTAGTGTATGGCGAATCCCAAGCGCAGCTGGCTCGACGGCCCCCAGATCCCCGGAGAACACGACGACCCGTTTGCCCCCGGTCGCTACCCCGGCGAAAAGCTGGGCCTCCCCGAGTCCGGCCCCGGCTCGCTGGCCTCTGTCGCCCGCCGCGCCGGGGGAGTGCTCATCGACTGGTTCATCTGCCTCGGCCTGGCCATCACCTTCACCAACTACTCTGACGCGCTGGGTTCCACCGGCACGGTCGTTTACATCTTCTGGGTGATCCTCGGCATCGTCTTCGGCTGGCTGTTCGCCCGCACCCCGGGGCACTTGCTGCTCGGCATGGGTGTCGCGCGTATCGACGTCGGCGGCGCCAAGGTCGGCCTCTGGCGTGCGGTTGTCCGCACGCTGCTTACCGGCCTCATTCTCCCGGCCGCCATGGTCGACTCCGATGGCCGCGGCCTGCATGACCGTGCCACCGGCACTTCCGTCATCCGCGGCTAGGAGTCGCGCTTCCACGGCGGATGTGTATTTCCATACGTGGGGGCATTCCGGGGCTGGTGATTCTTGGCCCCGCCCCTTAAATCAGCATGAACAGCAGGATCTGCGCGGCGAGGATCTTCGCCACCATCGACACCGGGTACACCGAGGTGTAGCCCATGGCCGGTAGATCGTTCTTGGTCACATCCGAGACATAAGACAGCACCGCCGGGTGGGTCTGCATGCCGGCGAGAATGCCGGCGGTCTCACCGAAGGACAGCTTCATCACCTTGTGACCGATGACCAGCACCAGCACGGAGATGAGCAGCGTAATCAAGGCGCCGACGCCGATGATGGTCAGCGAGGTCGGGTCAGACAAGGCGGAGCGGAAACCGGCACCGGCAGTGGTACCGATCGCCGCGAGGAAGAGCGTGATGCCCAGCTGGCGCAGAGCCAGGTTGGCGCCGTAAGGGATCTGCCACACGACACGGCCCGAGCGGCCCAGAGCACCGAGAATAAGCGCGACCACCAAGGGACCACCGGCGGTACCCAGCTTCAGGGAAGCGCCACCGGGCAGCGGGATGGCGATCATGCCGACGAGGACACCCAGGACGAGGCCGGCGACGAGGGGGAGCAGGTTGACGTCGGAGAGGCGTCGATAAGAGTCGCCGAACAGGCGGGTGACCTTGCCCATGCGCTCATGGGCGGCCACGACGCGGACGCGGTCGCCGAGCTGCAGGATGGTCTCCGGGGTGGCCACCATATCGTGGTCGCCGCGGCGCACGCGGGTGATGAGCATGCCGGACAGCTGCGGGCGCAGCTTCTCCAGGGGGATGCCGACCAGGTCGTTGTTGGAGACGAAGATGCGCCGGTAATCCAGGTCATGGCCGTGGAAGGGATCGCCCGGCAAGGCCTCGCCGATGAGGACGGCGGCGCGGTCGAGCTCCTCGGCGGTACCGACGACGGAGAGGACATCGCCCGGCTTCGCCCACGCACCGTTGCCCGGCAGACGCTGTTCGCCCTCGCGCTCGAGGCGGGAGACGATGACCTCCAGTCCGAGGTCCTCCGGCAAGTCGGCGATGGCCTGCAGGTCATCGCGCTGGACCTGGATGCGGCGGGTGTAGAGCTCGTGGACGGCGACCCCGTGGTCGATGGCCTCCTGCTGGTGGTCGACGCGGAAGACCTTGCCCAGCACGGCGATGGCGAAGATGACCACCATGACACCCAGCGGATAGGCTAAGGAGTAGGCCACCAGGGGCAGGGACTCGACGGCGCGGTACGCCGACTCATCCGTGATCAGTGAAGGCAGGGCGTCGACGACGGCGGCCATGGCCGGGGTGTTGGTCAACGCTCCGGTGAACATGCCGGCACCCGTCACCGAGTTGATGTCCATGAGGCGGATGAGCGCGTAAGACGCGGCGGTGATGACCACGAAAATACCGATGGCCAGGGTGTTGTTGCGTAGGCCCTTGGAGCGGAACGTCGCAAAGAAATCGTGGCCGGACTCCAGGCCGATCGTGTACACGAACAACGCCAGGCCTACGATGTAGATGAGCGGCGGGATCTGGATCGCAGGTTCGATGGCCGCCATCACCAGGCCGACGAAGAGGACGGCGGCGACGCCGAGACGGAACCCGAAGATCTCCAGCCGGCCGAAAAACAGGCCGACCGCCATGATCACCAGTAGGGCGAGAAGGGGATTCTCCACGAAAATGCTCACGCCCACATCGTGCCAGACAACCCCTGAAAAGGCAGAACGTCCCGGGCTCCCTGTGAGGGGGAGCACGGGACGGACGAAAAGCGGGGCGAAACTACTTTCCGCGGCGCTCGTTCGCGCGGCGCATACGACGGTTCATTCCGGAGAGGTTGCCACCCTTCGGCAGCGGACCCTTCGGCAGTCCGGCACCCGGCTGTGAGGAACCGATGGTGTCCATCGCCTCGATCTTCGCGTTGACCGAGTACACCTCATTCTTGCGGTAGTTACGCGGCAGCTTCAGCAGCTCACGCTGCAGGCTCTTCAGCGGGACCTGGCCCTCGCCGTCACCGACGTACATCTCATAGACCGGCACGTCACCGGCGAGGCGGTCCAGGCGACGCTTCTGATCCTTGACCAGCGCCTTCGCGGCAGACGGGCTGCCCTCCGCGACGAGTACCACACCCGGGTTACCCACCACCCGGTGGACGATGGCGGACAGGGAACGGTTCATCGCCACGCCCTGCTTGGTGTGCCACACAATGCCGACGGTGTTGCGCAGGTTGTCCAACGCCCAGCCGGCCGCCCCCGGCTGATCACCGATGCGGTCGTACATGGAGGTCTGCAGACGGCGGGAGAAAAGGTACATTGCCAGGACAGCGCCCAGGAAGATACCCAGGATGAGCATGAACCACTGCCCACCCCAGGCCAGGCCGATGAGGAAGAACAGCGCGGCCACACCCACCACGGACAGGACCATGAGCGGGATGAGCATCTTGTCCTGCTTGCGCTGCATGTTGAAGGCCTGCCACAGCTGTGAGCGGGTCTCCTTGCTCTTCGCGCGCTTGGCGGCGCGTGCCTCTGCCTTCGCGGCCTTCGCGGCCGCCTTCTGCTTGTCGTCTGCCATGGGCTCTACTTTAGGTCAGGGGTCAACCCGTACCTAACGGGAGGTGACCGGTGTGTCCTGGGAGGGGCCGTACTTGGCCAGCAGGGTGGTCGCCTCTTGGTCGGTGGACCCCTGGGAGGTCTCCGCGAGGTGCTTGAGGTTCTCCGGGATCTGCAGGCCCCGGGCGGCCATCGCCTGCGAGTAGAGACGGCCCGCGCGGTAGGAGGAACGCACCAGCGGGCCGGACATGACGGCGCCGAAACCAAGTTCCTCGGCGAAGTCCTTGTGCTCGACGAACTCCTCCGGCTTCACCCAGCGGTCGATCGGGTGGTACATGGGGCCGGGGCGCAGGTACTGGGTGATGGTGATGATGTCGCAGCCGGCGTTGTGCAGGTCGGTCAGGGCCTCGCGGATCTCCTCGACCGTCTCACCCATGCCGAGGATGAGGTTCGACTTGGTAATCAGGCCGAAGTCACGCGCCTGACGGATGACGTCGAGGGAGCGCTCATAACGGAAGGCCGGGCGGATTCGCTTGAAGATGCGCGGCACCGTCTCCACGTTGTGGGCAAACACTTCCGGGCGGGACTCGAAGACCTGCTCCAGCAGTTCGGGGCGGCCGGAGAAGTCCGGGACCAGGTTCTCCACGCCGGTGTTGGGGTTGAGCTCGTGGATCTGGCGGACCACCTCGGCGTAGAGCCAGGCGCCCTCATCGTCGAGGTCATCGCGGGTGACACCGGTGATCGTGGAGTAGTTCAGGCCCATTTCGCGGACGGACTCGGCGACGCGGCGCGGCTCATCGCGGTCCAGCGGCTCCGGTTTGGCGGAGTTGATTTGGCAGAAGTCACAGCGGCGGGAGCAGTTGGCGCCACCGATGAGGAAGGTGGCTTCCCGCGATTCCCAGCACTCGTGGATATTCGGGCAGCCGGCCTCCTGGCACACGGTGTGCAGGGAGGCACCGGCGACCTTCTTCTTCATGTCCTCATACTCCGGCCCGGTTTTCACCGCGTTGCGGATCCAGCGGGGCTTGGTTTCGATGGGGGTCTGCGCGTTGCGCTTCTCCACCCGGAGCATCTTGCGTCCTTCAGGTGCGATAGTCACACCGGCCACCCTACTTGGTTGGATCAGGAGCTGAACCGAAGGTGTGGTCGGAGACGGCGAGTTCGCCGGCGAGGGCGGCGGTGAGGGCGTCGATAAGCGGGGCGGTGACCTCCGCGACGGTGACCTTCCGGCCCAGCTCCAGGCTGAGGGTGGTCACGTCGGCATCATCGATACCGCAGGCGACGATGTGCCCATAATTCTCGAGGGTGTTGTCGCAGTTGAGGCTCAGGCCGTGCATGGTCACGCCACGGGTGATGCGGATGCCCAGCGCGGCGACTTTGCGGTCGCGTCGCTGTTCGTCGGCGGGGACCCAGACTCCGGAGCGGCCGTCGATACGCCCCGCCTTATCGACGCCCACCCCACGCACCGTCGCAATCACCGCTTCCTCGATGCGTCGGACATAGTCGACGACATCCACCGGGTCGGCCAGTTTGATGATGGGGTAGGCGACGAGTTGTCCTTCGCCGTGCCAGGTGATGCGCCCGCCGCGGTCGACGTCGATAACCGGCAGGCCATTGGTGGGGCGGTCCGCAGGTTGCGTGCGCTTGCCGGCGGTGTACACGCTGGGATGCTCGAGTAGCAGGAGCTGATCGCCGATCTCCTCGGCGGCACGTTGCCGGGCGAGTGAGGCCTGCAGGTCCCAGGCCTCCTGGTAGTCCACCACCCCGAGGTGACGGATCTCCCAGGGCTGATCAGAGGCGCGGATCGAGCGGTCGGCGGGGAAGAAAGGTTCGCGAGGGGCGGTCATGCGACGCCGTTGGCCTCCGCGTACTCGGCGGCGGTCATCAGCGGCCCGGCTTCGTCGACCTCGACCTCGAAGAGCCAGCCAGCGCCGAAAGGATCGGAGTTGATGATCGAGTAATCGTCGTGGACCGCGTCGTTGACGGCGGTGACGGTGCCGGTGACCGGGGCGAAGAGGTCGGAGACGGACTTGGTGGATTCAACCTCACCACACGGCTCACCGGCGGTGACGGTGTCGCCCACCTCCGGCAGCTCGGCGTAGACGACCTCGCCGAGGCGCTCGGTGGCCACGGAGGTGATGCCGACCTTGACGGTCGCGCCGGCGGCCTGATCAGCGGATACATCGATCCACTCGTGGTCCTCGGAGTAGGAGAAGTTCTCGGGCAAAGAGCTCATTGGTGTGCCTTTCCATTGGGGTGTGAGATTGATGTTAGCGCTCGGCGCGGGTGTAGAACGGCAACTTGACGATGACCACCGGGTGGCGTTTGCCGCGGATGTCCACCTCCAGCTCGGTACCTACCTCGGTGGCATCCGGCTGCAGCCGCGCCAGGGCGATGGGGTGGCCCAGGACTGGCGAGGGCTGCCCGGAGGTGACCACACCGACGCGCTCATCGCCGCGGTAGACGTCGGCGCCTTCGCGGGCGGCGCGACGGCCCAGGCCCTTGAGTCCGACGATGGCAGACGTTGCCTCCCGGCCCGCCAGGGCCTGCCGACCCACGAAGTCCGATTCCTTGGTGGCGAAGGCGCGCGCCATCCCGGCCTCCACCGGCGTGATGTCCGTGCCCAGCTCCTGGCCGTAGAGAGGCATGCCGGCCTCCAGGCGCAGGGAATCGCGGGCGGCCAGACCCGCGGGCAGCAGGTCATAGGCGGCGCCGGCGTTGAGTAGGGCATCCCACAGTTCGCCGGCCTCGGCGTTGGGGAGGTAGAGCTCGTAGCCGTCCTCGCCGGTGTAGCCGGTACGTGCCAGCAGGGTGTCGTACCCGGCGACGGTGACGGGGGCGGCGGAGTAGTACTTCATGCCGCGCACCACCGTCTCATCATCACCGGCGACCAGGTCGGCGATGAGCTCCTCGGCGCGCGGGCCTTGCACGGCGATGAGCGCGGTGTCGAGGGATTCGTTAGTCAGTTCCACATCAAAATCTGCGGCACGGTCCTGAAACTCCGACCAAACCACATCGGTGTTCCCGGCGTTGGGTACGACGAGGTACTCGTCCTCGGCCAGCCGGTAGGAGATGAGGTCGTCCAGAATTCCGCCCTCGGCGTTGACGATCATCGAGTATTTGGCCTTGCCCACCGGGATCGTCGACAGGGTGGAAATGAGCGCATAATCGAGGAACTCACCGGCCTGCGGGCCGCGCACCCGGATCTCACCCATATGGGAGAGATCAAACAACCCGGCGCTGCTGCGCACGGCGCGATGCTCATCGAGCTCGTTGCCGTATTTCAGCGGCATCGTCCACGGACCGAAGGGGGTGAAGGTGGCGCCGAGATCCTCGTGGCGCTCATGCAGGGGACTGGTACGCAGATCAGACACGTTAGTTCTCCTCGGAGATGTCGAAGGCTTCAGGCGGCGGGCAGGAACAGACGAGGTTGCGGTCACCATAGGCCTCGTTGAGGCGGCGCACCGGCGGGAAGTACTTGTTACGCCGCAGCCCCGGTACCGGCCACGCAGCCTGCTCGCGGCTGAACTCATACTCCCACTTCTCGCGGGAGACGCTCCACGCGGTGTACGGGGCGTGGTGGAGGACGGAATCCTCGTAAGCGATGTGGCCGTTGATGATCTCGTCGATCTCGGCGCGGATGGTGCGCATCGCCTCGATGAAGCGGTCCAGTTCAGCGAGGTCCTCCGACTCGGTCGGCTCCACCATGAGGGTGCCGGCGACGGGGAAGGCGAGGGTGGGGGCGTGGAAGCCGAAATCGATGAGACGCTTGGCGACGTCCGCCGCGGTCACCCCCGACTTCTTCGTCAGCTCGCGCAGGTCGAGGATGCATTCGTGGGCGACGAGATCACCACGGCCGGTGTAGAGCACGGGGAAGGCCTCGTGCAGGGAGCGGGCCACGTAGTTGGCGGCGAGGATCGCCCCGGCGGAGGCACGGGCCAGCCCCTTGGTGCCCATCATGGCGATATACGCCCACGAGATCTGCAGCACGCCGGCGGAGCCGTAGCGTGTGGCCGAGATGGGGACTCCGCTGCCGGTTGCGGCGGGGGAGGTGGCGTCTATAAGCAATGGGTCGGCGGGCAGGAAGGGGACCAGGTGCTCGGCGACGCACACCGGGCCCACACCCGGACCGCCGCCGCCGTGCGGGATGGTGAAGGTCTTGTGCAGGTTGAGGTGGGAGACGTCGCCGCCGAATTGGCCCGGCTGCGCCAGCCCGGTGAGGGCGTTCATGTTGGCGCCGTCGATGTATACCTGCCCGCCGACGGCGTGGACCTTGTCGCATACCTGGCGCACCGTGTCCTCGAAAACGCCGTGGGTGGAGGGGTAGGTGATCATGATCGCGGCGACGCGCGGGCCGTGTTCCTCCAGCTTGGCGTCGAGGTCAGCGAGGTCGATGGAACCATCTTCCGCGGTCGCCACCACGACGACCCGCAGGTTGGCGAGTGTGGCCGAGGCCGCATTCGTGCCGTGCGCGGACGCCGGGACGATACAGATATCGCGTTCCATGTCGCCGTTCGCCACATGGAAACGCCGGATGGCCAGCAGTCCGGCGAGCTCACCCTGGGAGCCCGCGTTGGGCTGCACGGATACCTTGGCATAGCCGGTGAGCTCCGCGAGCCAGCCCTCCAGCTCTTCGATGAGCGCTATCCATCCCGCGGCCTGCTCGGCAGGTGCATAGGGGTGAATGTTGGCGAACTCCGGCCAGGTGATCGTTTCCATCCCGGCGGTCGGGTTGAGCTTCATCGTGCACGAACCCAGCGGAATCATCGTCCGGTCGAGTGCCAGATCCTTGTCGGAGAGCTGGCGCAGGTAACGCAGCATCTGCGTCTCCGAGTGGATGGAGCTGAAGATCTCGTGCGTTAACGTCGGGGTCTCACGCGGGACACCTAGCGCGGAGTCGCCCTCGGCGAGGGTGCCGCCGAAAGCCTCCACGAGCTTCTCGACGTCCCCTTCCGTCGCCGACTCACCGAAGCTCACGCCGACCAGGGTGTCACTGATCGGGCGCACGAGGTAGCCGGCGTCAGCGAGCTTGTCGACCATCGCGTGGGCATCCGCCACCTCGACGGCGACGGTGTCAAAGAAGTTGTGGTGCTTCACACCCTCAACGGAGGCGGCGAAATCACTGGCCAGGCCGTGAATGCGCTCCGCGATGCGTGTCAGTCCCTCCGCGCCGTGATACACGGCATACATTGACGCAGTGACGGCGAGGAGGGCCTGCGCAGTGCAGATATTCGAGGTCGCGCGCTCGCGGCGGATGTGCTGCTCCCGGGTCTGCAGGGCGAGGCGGTACGCGGGCGCCCCTTCCGCGTCGACAGAGACACCCACCAGGCGGCCCGGCATCTGGCGCTTGAGCGCATCAGATACCGCCATGAACGCGGCATGCGGGCCACCGTAGAACAACGGCACACCGAAACGTTGCGAGGAACCGATCGCGATATCCGCGCCCAGCTCACCGGGCGATTCGATGAGCATGAGCGCCAGAGGATCGGTGACCACGGTGGCCAGGCCTCCGCGCTCATGGATCGCGTCGATGACCGGGCGGGGATCGGTGATATCACCCTCGGTGCCCGGGTAGGCGATGACGACACCGCAGTAATCCTCGCCCACCAGCTCGGCCGAGAGATCTTCCACCGCGACTTCCAGGTCGATGGCACGGGCCCGCTCGGCGGCCACCGCCAGCACCTGCGGATGCAGGCGGGAATCCAGCACCACGCGGCGGCCCTTCTTCTTCGCCCGCGACATCAGGCCGATGGCCTCAGCGGCGGCGGAGGCTTCGTCGAGAAGCGAAGCATTGGCGATGGGCAGACCGGTGAGCTCGGAGATCATCGTCTGGAAATTGAGCAGCGCCTCCAGGCGGCCCTGCGAGATCTCCGGCTGGTACGGCGTATATGCCGTGTACCAGCCCGGATCCTCCACCACATTGCGGCGGATCACCGGCGGGGTGATCGTGTCGGAGAAACCCTGCCCGTAGAAGGACTTCAGCACCGTGTTGCGCTCGGCGTAGGTGCGCAGCCGGGCCTGCGCGTCCGTTTCGCTGAGCGGGGCCCGCTCGGGCAGCTGCCCGGGGATGCGGATGTCGGCGGGGAGGGCGGCGTCGATAAGCGAATCAAGGGTGTCATATCCCAGGGCATCCAGCATCACCTGCTCTTCGCTGCTGTCAGGCCCGGTGTGTCGGGCCAGGTAGGAGGCTGAATCGGTGATCGGTGGCAGTGTCATGCGGGATCGGCTCCTCGGTGGGGGATCTGATGACACCAAGTATAAGAAAAACCGCCACCCCGGCGAGGGTGACGGTTTTCTCAGTTCAGACTAGAGAGCCAGATCGGACTCGAAGTCCGCGGTCTCCAGACGATCCTTGATGGTGGTGATGAAGCGACCAGCGTCCGCACCGTCGATCACCTGGTGATCGTAGGTGAACGGCAGGTAGCACATCTGACGGATGGCGATCGAGTCGACACCGTCATCGGTCACCACAACCGGACGCTTCTCGATGGCCGCGGTACCCAGGATTCCGGCCTGCGGCGGGGTGAGCACCGGGGTATCCAGCAGAGCACCCTCGGAACCGATGTTGGTCACGGTGAAGGTGCCACCGGAGAGATCGTCCGGGCGCAGCTTGCGGTTGCGGGCCCGCTCGGCCAGGTCGGTGATCGCGGCGGCGATCTCGACGAGGGAGAGATCCTGCGCCTTCTTGATCACCGGCACCAGCAGACCCTGCGGGGTGTCCACGGCGATGCCGATGTTGACGTCCTCGTGGTAGGTCATCTCCTTGGTCTCCGCGTTGTAGGACGCGTTGACGTTCGGGTGCGAGACCAGGGCCTCGGCGACAGCCTTGACGATGAACACCAGGTAGGTCGGGTTCGCCTCATGCTTGGAGACAAACGCCTCCTTGTTGGCCTTGCGCAGCTCCGCGATGCGGGTCATGTCGACTTCCTGGACATGGGTCAGCTGAGCCGACTTCTGCAGGGACTCGATCATGGTCTTCGCCGTGATCTCGCGAATGCGGTTGACCTTCTGGGTGGTGCCGATGAGCTCGGCCTTCTCCGGATCCACGGACTTGGTGGACCAGTTGGAGCGGGCACCCTTGTCCTCGGACTTCTCGGACTTCTCGGACTCAGCGTCGGCGCCACCCTCGGCGGCAGCCAGGACATCCTGCTTACGGATGCGGCCACCGACACCGGTGCCCTCCACCTTGGTCAGATCGACACCGTGCTTGTCAGCGAGCTTGCGGACCAGCGGAGTGACATAGGGGACATCGGCGTTGGACTTCTTCTCTTCCTTCTCCTCCTTGGGCTCGGACTTCTCAGCCTTGGGAGCCTCCTTCTTCTTCGGCTCCTCCTTCTCGTTGTCCTCGGCGAGCTTCTCAGCCTCTGCCTCGGCCTTGTCGGTGTCCTTCTTGTCCTCGTCCTTGGCGTCCTTCTTGGCGGCCTTCTTCGGGGAACCGGAACCGACGCGGGCGATGACCTCGCCGACATCGACGGTCTCGTCCTCATCGGCGAGGATCTCCAGCAGGGTGCCAGCGACCGGGGATGGGATCTCGGTGTCGACCTTGTCGGTGGAGACCTCGAGCAGCGGCTCGTCAACCTCGACGTTGTCGCCGACCTGCTTCAGCCACTGGGTGATGGTGCCCTCGGTGACGGACTCGCCGAGCTCCGGCATCTCGACATCAGTGGAATCGCCGGAGACATCCTCGTCCTCGGAGTCATCTTCGTCGGCGTCGGCGGCCTCCTCGACGGTGTCGTTGTCCTCCTTGGACTCGGCCTCCTCGATCTCCTCCTCGGAGGGGACGTCCTCATCCTCATCGTCATCGTCGGAGTCGTCAGAGTCGTCAGCATCGGCGTCACCGATGCGGACGATAACCTCGCCCACATCAACCGTGTCATCCTCATCCGCGAGGATCTCCAGGATGGTGCCGGCCACCGGGGACGGGATCTCGGTGTCAACCTTGTCGGTGGAAACCTCCAGCAGCGCCTCGTCGACCTCGACGGTGTCGCCGACCTGCTTCAGCCACTGGGTGATGGTGCCCTCGGTGACGGACTCACCCAGCTCCGGCATCTCCACATCCGTGGCCTTGCCGGAAGACTTCGGAGCGGACTTCTTCTCCTCCTTGGGAGCCTCCTCCTTCTCCTCAGCCTCGTCAGCCTCGGCCTCAGCTTCGTCGTCGGAGTCATCGGAAGAGTCGGCCTCTTCGCCTTCCTCACCGATGATGGCGATCACGGAACCCACATCAACCGTGTCGTCCTCCTCAGCCTTGATCTCCAGGAGGACACCAGCCTTGGGAGAGGGGATCTCAGTGTCGACCTTGTCGGTGGAGACCTCGAGCAACGGCTCGTCGACCTCGACGGTGTCGCCGACCTGCTTCAGCCACTGGGTGATGGTGCCTTCGGTGACGGATTCGCCCAGTTCGGGCATCTCTACGGAGAACGCCATAGTGTTTCTGACTCCTCGAAAGTCGTTTGTTGTTCGATAGCTAATAGGCCCCAGCGTACCGGGGTTTAGGCGGCCGGGTATTCAGTGCCCCTACAATTGTAAGTCGTGTTCAATCTATTCGGTCGCAACAAGTCCCGGTCCGGTCTCCGGCCCCCGCGCGCACCCGGCGACACCATCCGCCAGGAGGACGCAGACCACCTTCGCGCATGGGTGCAGGGCAAGGCGTTCGTCGAGGCTTATGTCGAGCCGGAAACCGTGGTCAACGAGATGTCCGTGGTGCTTGTCGACGAACACGGGGACTTCACCCGCCGCCGCATCGGAGGGCCGAAAGGTATTGACGCGGTGGCGAAGATGCTCGGTGTCTCCATCTTCGATGTGGAAGAGACCGGGTACCCCCAGCGGATGCGCGAGCGGATCGAACGCGATCGGTTGCTGCGCAAGCGCGAAGAGCAGAAGCGCCGCCGCGCCGCCTTCGAACGGGGCGAGCTCCCGGACTGAGCCGGGGCACTAAAGCGAGAACGTGTATATCCCCCATGCTCATGCACGGGGGATATACACGTTCGTCAGGGGAATTACTCGGCGGAGATCTCCGCCAGTAGCGACAGGAAGGTGCGCACCGGCACACCGGTGGCGCGCTTCGGGGTGTAGCCGTGGACGGAGCCGGAGTTGAAGGACGGGCCGGCGATGTCCAGGTGGGCCCACTGAATACCCTCGCCGATGAACTTCGATAGGTAGAGCCCGGCGTATTCCATGCCACCCCAGCGGGTGTTGTCGATGTTGCGGAGGTCCGCGGTGGGGGACTTGATGGTCTCCTCGTGCTCTTCCAGCAGCGGCATGGCCCAGGCGGGCTCGCCGACTTCACGGCCGACTTCGGCGACGCGGTCGCGGAACTCATCGGAGCCCATGACACCGGTGGTGCGGGTACCCAGGGCAACCATCTGGGCGCCGGTGAGGGTGGCCACCTCCAGCAGGTAGTCGGGGTTGTCCTCGGTGGCGCGGGCGAGGGCGTCGGCCAGCACGATGCGGCCCTCGGCGTCGGTGTTGATGATCTCGGAGGTGATCCCGCCGTAGTGGGTGATCACGTCGCCGGGGCGGGTGGCGCGGCCATCGGGCATGTTCTCGGCGAGCGGCAGGGTGGCGGTGATGCGCACCGGCAGCTTGAGTTTCGCGGCGGCCAGCACGGTGGCGGCGACGGCCGCCGAGCCACCCATGTCGGAAATCATGTTCTCCATGTTCGCGCCCGGCTTGAGCGAGATGCCGCCGGTGTCGAAGGTGATGCCCTTGCCCACCATGGCGACGGCCTTGCTGGCCTTGCGCGGGGCCCAGGTCAGGCGCACGAGGCGCGGGGCCCGCTCCGAGCCGCGGCCCACGGCGAGGATGCCGCCGAAGCCCTGTTTCTCCAGATCCTTCTCGTCGAGGATCTCGACTTTGACGCCGGCGTCGGCGGAGGCGTCGGCAAGCACGCCTGCGTAGGACTCGGGGTAGAGGTGCGAGGAGGGGGTGTTGACCAGGTCGCGGGCGAAAACGACGGCCTCCGCGGTGGTCACCGCGGTCTCGAACTCCTTCTTGTCGCCCTCGACGAACACGAGCTTCTCGACGCCGCCGTTCTCCTCCTTTTCACTCCGGATACCGCGGTAGTGGTACGCGCCGAGGATGAGGCCCTCGACGGCCGGCGCCAGACCGAAGACACCCAGGGTGGTGGCGACGGTGCCGACACCCTTGAGGGCGCGGGCGGCGCAACCGGCGGCGCGGCGGACGGTCTCGTCGTCGAGTTCCTCCGGATCACCCAGGCCCACGGCGATCACCAGCTGCTCGTCGATGACGACACGGGTGATCTCCCCTTCCTTGCCTTTCGCGCCGACTGCGGTGAGGGAGGTGAGAGCCTGGCGCAAGGCGGCGTCGTCAAGCAATGCAGAGGCAGGCAGCTCGGGGCCGTCCTCACCGCACAGCACCGGCACGAGCACGGCATCGACGGACTTCGGGGCCTTCTTCGCCAGCTCGACGGCGGGGGTGGTGCCGCGGGCGGGAAGGGTGAACGTGGTTTTCGCCATAGAAAAATAACCTCCTGGACGTGGAATGGGATGAATCCAGCTTATAGAGATCGCCCGGTCGGTGTCGGTGTAGCGTTGTCCGCATGACGTCTCTCAACTTCACCGTGAACCGCACGAGCAGCCCGACATCCGATGAGGCGCGCGAGGAGATTCTGCAGAATCCGCGGTTCGGCAAGAACTTCACCGATCACATGGTCACCATCGAGTGGACCGAGGAGAAGGGCTGGCACGACGCCCGCGTGCGTCCCTACGAGGCGATCCCCATGGACCCGGCGACCACCGTGTTCCATTACGGCCAGGCAATCTTCGAGGGTATTAAGGCCTACCGCCAGCCGGACGGCTCCATCGCGACCTTCCGCCCCGAGCGCAACGCCGAGCGCATGCAGCGTTCCGCCGAGCGCATGGCGATGCCGCCGCTGCCGACTGCGGACTTCCTCGAGGCGATCCGACTGCTTGTCGACGTCGACCAGGCTTGGGTTCCCGCTGCCGGCGGCGAAGCCAGCCTCTACCTGCGCCCCTTCATGATCTCCACCGAGGTCTCCCTGGGTGTCAGCCCCGCGAATAAGTACACCTTCTTCGTTATCGCCTCGCCCGTCGGCGCCTATTTCACCGGGGGCGTCAAGCCGGTGTCGGTGTGGCTGTCCGAGGACTTTGTCCGCGCCGCGCCGGGTGGCACCGGGGCGGCCAAGTTCGCCGGCAACTACGCCGCCTCCCTGCTCGCGCAGGCGCAGGCGGAGGAGAAGGGCTGCGACCAGGTTGTGTGGCTGGACGCCATCGAGCACACCTACATCGAGGAGATGGGTGGCATGAACCTCTTCTTCGTGTACGGCTCGGGCGAGGACGCGAAGATCATCACACCGGCGCTATCCGGCTCCCTGCTCGCCGGTGTCACCCGCGACTCCCTGCTGCAGGTCGCCCGCGACCTCGGTTATGAGACGGAGGAGCGCAAGATCACCAAGTTCGAGTGGCGCGATGATGTGGAGTCCGGGGCGATGACTGAGGCCATGGCCTGCGGCACCGCCGCCGTGATCACCCCGGTCGGGCGGGTGCTGTCCAACCACGGTGAGTTCGACATCAACGGTAACCAGCCGGGTGAGATCACCATGGCCATGCGCGAACGCCTCACCCACATCCAGCGCGGTGAGTATGAGGACACCCACGGCTGGGTGCACACGCTGGTGGACGCTTAATCAGCCAGCAGGTCGGCGGCGGCCCGCAGCAGCGGGAGCGCGGCCAGCGCGCCGGCGCCCTGGCCGGCGTTCATGTCCAGGGCCACCAAGGGGGTCAACTCCAGTGCCTGCAGCGCGATAAGGTGCGCGGGCTCCGGGCTCAGCTGCCCGGCCTGGCACCAGGCGCGGGTGCCGGGGGAGAAACGTTCGGCGAGGTAGGCGGCGACGGTGACGGGGGCGCCGTCGAGAAGCACGGGGGTGCGGCGTGCCGCAGCCTGCGCGATAAAGGCCGTCAGCGCCACCAGGTCCGGGGAGCCGATGCGGCGCAGCACCTCCTCCGGATCATCGCTTAAGCCGCGGACACGGAACATGGCATCGCGGATGGCCTCGACCTTGATCTTCCAGCGTTCGGTATCCAGGCCGGCACCCGGGCCGACGACCGCCACCGGTTCCGTCCCCGAGAAAGCCCCCAGCACTGCGGCGGCGACGGTGGTGTTGCCTGCCCCCAGGTCGCCGGGGATGAGCAGGTCCGCGCCGGAATCGATCTCCTGGTCAGCGACACGACGCCCGATCTCCACGGCGCGGGAAAACTGCTCCGCATCCATGGCGTCCTCGACGTCGATGGAGCCCGTGGAACGCGCCACGCGTTCCTCCCCCCACGCCTCGTGGTCGAGGGAAATATCCACCACGCGTATCGAGGCCCCCGCCACCCGCGCCAGCACATTCGCCGCACCGTCGCCCGCCTCGATCTCGGCGGCACACTCGACGGAATGCTCCGGTGGCAGGGAAGACACCCCACGCTGTGCGACGCCGTGATCCCCCGCAAACACAACCACCCGACAACGCTGCAGAGCACGCGGCGGGAAATGGCCCTGACATGCAGCGATCCAGGCGCCGAGCTCAGCGAGCCGGCCCGTACCCTGTCCTGCTGCAGCCCCAAGGGCGGCCTCCCGGGCGTGGTCGTCGGGGGCGGTGGGGGCGGCGTCGATAAGCATGGCTACACCTTATCGCCGACCGCGACGCGCGGCTTCGGGGAACGCCACTTACGGGGCTGCGTCATACGCGAATAGGTGTAGAAGCCCAGGCCGAAACCGGTCGCGGTGGTCTCCGGGAAGCGCTCCCGGACGGCCTTGTTCGCGGCCATACCTGCCCACATGCCCTCAATGAAGAAGACCACCATCAGCGCCATCGCGATGAGTGACATGATGTTGGCGAACGTCGGCGCGAAAGTACCGATGAACATAATCACCAGCAGACCCAGCGCGACCGGCAGTACCCAGTTGTTGATGAATCGACGGGAATCGACCCAGTCTCGGACGAAACGACGCTCCACGCCCTGGTCACGGGGCAGAAGATAACGCTCATCGCCGTCATCCATCGCCTTCTGCACCTGCTGCTGTTGCTTACGGCTTTCGGCGCGCTCCTTGGCCTTGTACTCCTTCCACTCCTGCTTGGACATGGACTTCTTCAGTTCCTTGCGCTGCGCACTGGCCTGCGCCTGGGAACGGGGAGCGGTGCGGTCACGGATGACACCACGCTCAATCTCCGCTTCACGACGCTTCGGAGTCGGCCGACCCTTCGGCGGCGTGTAGCCCTTCGGCAGCGGCTGCTCAGGCTGTTCAGTGGTGGTGACCTCCGGCGTCGCCGCAGGCTCGGCCGGGGAGGATGCTTCAGATTTCTGCCAGGGGAGTTTCACGAGTCCCAGGCTACAAGGCCCCGGCCGGAATACGGGAATACGGGTGGCATGAGGTGCGTTGTAAACGGGTAAGCGCACCCTTTCTCGGGCGACGAGTACAGTGGGCGCGTAACAAAAGCTTTCCCCACGCAAGGAGATCAACATCATGACCGCTCCCGCATCCAGCACCGGCGTCATCCTCACCGACGCAGCCGCCGCGAAGGCGAAGGCCCTGCTCGACCAGGAGGGCCGCGACGACCTGGCTCTGCGCATCGCCGTCCAGCCGGGTGGCTGCGCTGGCCTGCGTTACCAGCTCTACTTCGACGACCGCGATTTGGACGGCGACAAGGCCGATGAGGTCGGCGGAGTCCGCCTCGTGGTGGACAAGATGAGTGTCCCGTACCTCACCGGCGCGAAGATCGATTTCTCCGACACCATCGAGTCCCAGGGTTTCACCATCGATAACCCCAACGCGGGCGGCGCCTGCGCCTGCGGCGACTCCTTCAACTAAACGTCACCAGACGAAAAGGCGCCCGCCCTCCCGGTAGGGGAGAGCGGGCGCCTTCTCGCGCCTCAGATATCGATCGGGTAGTCCTTCTCCTCAATCTGCGGGTCGATGCGGTCCTCCACGAAGATGCCGTGCCAGACCATGAACGCCAGCACGGTCCACAGACGTCGGGAGTGATCGGAGATGCCGTCGCGGTGTTCCTTGAGCATCTCCATGACAGCCTTCCGGTCGAAGATGTCGTCGGTCTGCGAGTCATTGATCGTGTCCTGTGCCCAGCCGAAGAGCTCATCGCCGGCCAGCCAGTGGCGCATGGGCACCGGGAAGCCAAGCTTCTTCCGGTGCAGAACATGCGGCGGGACGATTTGCTCCATGGCCTTACGCAGAGCGTACTTGGTGGTGCCCCCGGCGATCTTCAGATCGTGCGGGATGGACTGCGCGACGGCGAAGACCTCCTTATCCAGGAAGGGCACACGTAGTTCGAGGGAGTTGGCCATGTTGATCTTGTCGGCCTTGACCAGAATGTCGCCGCGCATCCAGGTGAAAAGGTCCAGGTGCTGCATCCGGGCGACCGGGTCCATGTGGCGGGACTGCGCGTAGATGGGGGCGGTGACCTCCTTGTGGTCCCATTCCTCCCTGGCCCACGGCAGTACGCGCTGCAGCTGCTCGAAGTTGAAGGAGCGCGCGTTGCCGTAATAGCGCTCCTCCATGGTCATGGAACCCCGATCTAGCAGGGACTTGCCCTTCATGCCATCGGGCAGGATGCGGGCCAGACGGCCCAGACCCCGGCGCAGGGGGGTGGGGACCTTCTCGAAAGGTGCCAGCGAGAGCGGTTCCTTATATATGGTGTAGCCGCCGAAGAGTTCATCGGCGCCCTCCCCGGAGAGCACTACCTTGACGTGCTTGCGGGCCTCCTGCGCCACGAAATACAGCGGCACGAGGGAAGGGTCGGCGACGGGATCGTCGAGGTACCACATGATCTTCGGGATCGCGGCGGCGTATTCCTCGGGGGAGACCACCTTGACGATGTGCTCCACACCGATCGCGGCGGCCGACTCCGCGGCGACATCAACCTCGGAGTAACCCTCCCGCTCGAAGCCGGTGGTGAAGGTCAGCAGGTTCGGGTTGTGGCGTTTGGCCAGGGTGGCGATGGCGGTGGAGTCGATGCCGCCGGAGAGGAAGGATCCGACGGTGACGTCGGCACGCATGTGCTTTTCGACGCTGTCCTCCAGCGCCCGGGCAATACGGTCGAAAAGGTCCTGCTCGGCGCCCTTGGGCACGGGGGTGACGTCGAAGCGCGGCTTGAAGTAGCGGCGGGCAGTGACGGTGCCGCCGGCCTGGAGGGTGGCGGTGCAACCGGACTCCAGGCGTTGGATGGAGGCGTGGAGAGTCTCCGGCTCGGGCACGTACTGGAGGTCGACGTAGTGTTCGATCGCGCGGCGGTCAAGGTCCAGGCCGAGACCCAGCTCGGGTGCCATCTCCAGGATGGACTTCTTCTCGGAGGAGAACACGGTACCGGCCGGGGTGGTGGCGTAGAACAGCGGCTTGATGCCGAACTGGTCACGTGCGACGAACAGCGACTTCTCCTGGGTGTCCCACACCGCGAAAGCGAACATGCCGCGCAGGTGCTCGACGACATCCTCACCCCAGTGGTGGAAGCCGACGACAATGGTCTCAGAGTCACCCTCGGTGCGGAACGCGTGGCCGGCGGCCTGCAGTTCCTCGCGCAGCTCCACGTAGTTGTAGATCTCGCCGTTGAAAATGAGGGCGTAGCGCTCGGGGTTGTCGGCCGGGCCCCACACCAGGGGCTGGTGGGAGTGCTCGAGGTCGACGATGGCCAGGCGGTTGAAACCGAAGACGACGTCCTCGTCGTGCCACGTGCCGTCATCGTCGGGGCCGCGGTGACGCATGCACGGCAGTGCCCGGGTCACGGCGTCGACAAACGAGCCCGCGTCACCCGCGGCGGTGAGCATGCCTAGAAAACCGCACATCTGGAATTGTTCTCCTCTATATAACGGACGTATTCGGTCCTACGATACGGCCCATCCCGGTCCGGGGATGACATCGGCACGGTTGTCAGGCTGGATGGGGGAGGGGGTAGAAAAGGGTCCACTTACGGAGGGATACTTTCGGATGATGCCGCCACCTGCGGATTGTGAAATGGGTTACACCGAATCGGGAGGGGGTGGGGCTACATTCGCGGGTAAGCCCACATGGGCTGTAACATCCGGGGTACTTCGAGGAACACAGGTAGCGACCTGAACAACTTCGCAGGTGGAAAACGGCATGGATAACCACCGTGAATGAACTATCCTGCAGTATCAGGAATGCTTAAACCAGTGTTCAAGGATTTAGTGTGGACAGGAAGGCAGACACACGTGGAACAGCGTAAGAAGCGTGGCTTCGCCCGTAAGGCGGGCCTCGGCGGTGTGATGGCTCTTGGCGGCCTCGCCCTCGCCGGTTGTGACGTGGCTCCCCCGGAGAGCGTCGGCAGGATCATCGGCATGGGTTGGCCGACGGGTATTACCCCGGAGGCAACCGCCATGTACAACTTCTGGGTCTGGGTCTGGGTTACTGCCTGGATCATCGGCATCATCATGTGGGCTCTCATGCTCGTCGCCGTGTTCAGCTGGAACGCCAAGAAGGCGGAGAAGCGTGGCGACGGTGAGTTCCCGAAGCAGCTGCAGTACAACGTGCCGCTGGAGCTCGTGCTCACGATCATGCCGATCTTCATCGTCATGGGCCTGTTCTTCTTCACTGTGCAGACCCAGCAGAAGGTCACCGCACTGGATAAGAACCCGGAGGTCACCGTCGACGTGACCGCCTTCCAGTGGAACTGGAAGTTCGGCTACCAGAACGTCGCCGCCGGCCTGAGCCCGACCGGCTCTGATTACGACGGCAATGATGAGGAGCGTCAGGCCCTGGCCGACGCCACCCGCTTCGATGACCCGGAGACGGTGAAGAACCCGAACCCGATCCACGGCATGTCCAAGGGCGACCAGTCCTACCTGAACTTCAACGAGATCGAGACCGTCGGCACCACCGACGAGATCCCGGTCCTGGTCCTCCCCTCCAACACCCCGATCGAGTTCCAGCTCGCCTCCGGCGATGTGGCCCACTCCTTCTGGATCCCGGAGTTCCTTTTCAAGCGTGACGCCTTCGCTCATCCAGAGGCCAACCAGCAGCAGCGCGCCTTCCAGATCGAGGCCATCGAAGAAGAGGGTGCCTTCGTCGGGCGCTGTGCCGAGATGTGCGGTACCTACCACGCGATGATGAACTTCGAGCTCCGTGTCGTCTCTCCGGAGGCCTTCACCGAGTACTTGCAGTTCCGTCTGGACAACCCGGGCGCCCCGAACTCTGAGGCCCTGGCTTCCATCGGCGAGGCCCCGTACGCCACCACCACCCACCCGTTCAACTCGTCCCGTCAGACCTGGGACGGCGAGAACTACGTGGATCACAACGCCAACATCTAACGGAGGAATCTCACCATGAACTCTGGTTCTAAACTGATGTACGGCATCGCCGCGTTCCTCGCTCTGATGTCTGTCATCTACATCTTCGCTACCGGCTTCGTCGGCGATGACGGTTACCTCGGCGGCACTGAGTGGGTCGGCGTCACCGCCCTCATCCTCTCCACCGCGCTGGCTGTCATGCTGGGTGTCTACCTTCACTTCACCTCCTCCCGCTCTGACATCCTCCCCGAGGACTGGGAAGAGGCAGAGGTCGAGGACAAGGCCGGTATCCTCGGCTTCTTCTCCCCGAACTCCATCTACCCGATCTGGATGGCCGGCGCTGTCGGCGTCACCGGTCTGGGTATCGCCTTCTGGCACTTCTGGCTCATCGCCATGGGCGCCGTCCTGCTGATCTGGGCTACCTACGGCCTCAGCCTGCAGTACGGTGTGCCGAAGGAAAAGCACTAGCCTCCACCGGTTCCGGCCACACGAATCTCGCACCAGGCACCCGCCCCGTTTATCGGGCCGGGTGCCTGGTTGTTTTCGCAGTCGTTTTCGCACCTGCTTATCGACGCCCGCGTGGGGGACGCGGGGCGTCGATAAGCATCGCTTTCTGGTGGGTGGGGGAGGGAAACCGCAGCTAGAAGGGGGTCAACCGAAAGTTGGAACCCGTGGATGAGGCGTGAAAACCTGTGTGATTTACATCTCTCAGGGTTCGGGGACGGAACTCCAGACGGCCGGGATTGTTTGAGGTATGGTTACCCGCAACGAGTGCCACGGGGGAGTTCAAGAGGCACTGGGGGACATGACCTGCAGGAATAGTGCGTCGGATGGCGTCGGAAAAAGTTCCCGCGGGTGTAGGGAAACTTCTCGGGGGCACTTCAACAAAGAAAACCGCTGGTGGTATTCCTATTTCGGCGACACGGGCGGGGGGTGATGAAGTGACTTTGTGCGCGAGAGCCGTCATACTAGTCAGCGTGACGAGCGCAGTTTCAAACTCAGGTATGGCAGCACCACAGCGTGTTCCCGCACTGAACCGACCCAACATGGTCAGTGTCGGCACGATTGTGTTCCTGTCTCAGGAATTGATGTTCTTCGCCGGACTCTTCGCGATGTACTTCACCTCGCGTGCGAACGGCCTGGCAGGCGACTGGAATGAGCAGACAGCAAATCTCAATGTGCTGTTCGGCTTTATCATCACGGCCATTCTGGTCGCCTCCTCGGTTACTTCGCAGTTCGGCGTCTTCGCAGCAGAAAGGGGTGACGTTTACGGGCTTCGTCGTTGGTTCCTCATTACCGTTGGTCTGGCAGTTGGCTTCCTCGCCTTCCTGGCATACGAGTGGTATGAGCTCATCCTCCACGGAGTGACCGTCCAGTCGAGCGTTTTCGGCTCGGTCTTCTACATCATCACGGGCTTCCACGCCGCACACGTGACTGCAGGTGTTATCGCCTTCATTGTCATTCTGCGTCGTATCACCGTGTCCAAGTTCACGCCGGCACAGGCCACCGCCGCAATGGCAGTGTCCTACTACTGGCACTTCGTTGACGTCATCTGGATCGGCGTCTTCATCACTCTCTACCTTGTCCAGTAGGCCGTAGCCTGCCGAGCAATCGGCCTGCAGCCATTCACTTTCCACACCGAATTCTCTAAAGGAAAATGATGGATACCAATCCGAACATTGCCGCCAACGGCGACGCACAGTCGCCCGCGCCGGCCAAGAAGGCACGCAGCCGCCGCAAGATGCGCCGGACTGCCGTTGGTGCCTTCGCGCTTACCGTGGGCCTGACCGGCGCCGGCGTTCTCGCCACCGCGCTGACCCCGGACGCGCAGGTCGCCACCGCACAGCGTGACGACCAGGCACTCATCCAGGAGGGCAAGGACCTCTACGACGTCGCCTGCATCACCTGCCACGGTGCCAACCTGCAGGGTGTCCAGGACCGCGGTCCCTCCCTCATCGGTATCGGCGAAGGCGCCGTGTACTTCCAGGTGCACTCCGGCCGTATGCCGATGATGTCCAACGACGCTCAGGCAGAGCGTAAGGCCCCGCGTTACACCGAGGCTCAGTCCCTGGCCATGGCTGCCTACGTGGCAGCCAACGGCGGCGGACCGGAGCTGGTGTACAACGAGGACGGCACCCTCGCCATGGAGTCCCTCCGCGGCAAGAACTACAACGGCATGATTGACGCGCAGGACATCGCCCGCGGTGGCGAGCTCTTCCGCCTCAACTGCGCCTCCTGCCACAGCTTCACCGGCCGTGGCGGCGCCCTGTCGTCCGGTAAGTACGCACCGCCGCTGGATCCCGCCAACGAGCAGGAGATCTACCAGGCCATGCTGACCGGCCCGCAGAACATGCCGAAGTTCTCCGATCGTCAGCTCTCCGCTGACGAGAAGAAGGACATCATCGCCTTCATCAAGGCCACCAAGGAGACCCCGTCTCCGGGTGGTTGGGGCCTCGGCGGCCTCGGCCCGGTCTCTGAGGGTATGGCCATGTGGTTCATCGGCATCACCATCCTGGGTCTTGCCGCTATGTGGATTGGATCGCGTTCATGAGCAACGAAGTGAAGAAGAACTACACCAACCAGGAGCTCAACGCGATGAGCAACGACGAGCTCGCCCGCCTGGGCACCGAGCTCGACGATGTGACCGTCGCCTTCCGCAAGGAGCGCTTCCCGGTTGCCAACGACCCGGCTGAAAAGCGTGCGGCCCGCGCCGTGGGCATCTGGCTGGCAGTCGGCATCGTCGCCGCCATCGCCTTCCTGGCCATCTACATCTTCTGGCCGTGGGAGTTCAAGAACCTGGGCGAGGAGGGCCACCTGTGGCACACCTTCTACACCCCGGCTCTGGGCCTGACCTCCGGCATCTCCATTATCGCCCTGGGTATCGCGGTGGTCCTCTACGTGAAGACCATTATCCCCGAGGAGATCTCGGTGCAGCGTCGCCACGACGGCCCCTCCTCCGAGGTCGACCGCCGGACCCTGACCGCACTGCTCAATGACTCCTGGCAGACCTCCACCCTCGGTCGCCGCAAGGCACTGCAGGGTCTGCTCGGCGGCGCCGGCATCCTCTTTGGCCTGGTCGTCATCGCCCCGCTGGGCGGCATGATCAAGAACCCGTGGAAGCGCGGCGAGCTCGGCATCATGGGTGACGGCACCCTGTGGACCTCCGGCTGGACCCTGCACGAGAACGGCGTCAAGCTGTACCTCGCGCGTGACACCGGAGCCATCGCCGAGCAGCACACCGGCGACACCGGCACCCACTGGACCACCACCGGTGTCTCCCGCCTGGTGCGCGTCCGCCCCGAGGACATCGACGCCGGCGGTATGGAGACCGTGTACCCGCTGCCGGAGGAGTACGTCAACGACGGCGATCAGTACAACGCCGAGCGCGACGTCTACGTCGAGCAGATGCACTCCGTCCACGGTCCGCGTAACCCCGTCATGCTGATCCGCCTGCGCACCGCCGACGCCGAGAAGGCCGTCGAGCGCGAAGGCCAGGAGGACTTCCACTACGGCGACTACTACGCGTACTCGAAGATCTGCACCCACATCGCCTGCCCGACCTCTCTGTACGAGGCACAGACCAACCGCATCCTGTGCCCGTGCCACCAGTCGCAGTTCGACGCACTGCAGTACGGCAAGCCGGTCTTCGGCCCGGCCGCCCGCGCACTGCCGCAGCTGCCGATCACGGTTGACGAAGAGGGTTACCTCATCGCCAAGGGCAACTTCATCGAGCCCGTTGGCCCTGCATTCTGGGAGCGTAAGTCCTAATGAGCACAAAGATGGCCCAAGCGGCCAACAACATTGATTCGCGCTACACGGCGTCAGGCCTGCTGCGCCCGCAGCTGAACAAGGTCTTTCCGACCCACTGGTCCTTCATGCTCGGTGAGATGGCTCTCTACAGCTTCATCATCCTGCTGCTGACCGGTGTCTACCTGGCACTGTTCTTCGACCCGTCGATCACCAAGGTGATCTACCAGGGCGGCTATCTGCCGCTCAACGGCGTCGAGATGTCCCGCGCCTACGCAACCGCACTGGACATCTCCTTCGAGGTCCGCGGTGGACTCTTCGTCCGCCAGATGCACCACTGGGCCGCCCTGATGTTCATGATGTCCATGGTCGCGCACATGCTGCGTGTCTTCTTCACCGGTGCTTTCCGACGCCCGCGTGAGGCCAACTGGATCATCGGCTGCACCCTGATCATCCTGGGCATGGCCGAGGGCTTCATGGGTTACTCCCTTCCGGATGACCTGCTCTCCGGCGTCGGCCTCCGCATCATGTCTGCCATCATCCTGGGCCTGCCGATCATCGGCACCTGGCTGCACTGGCTGATCTTCGGCGGTGACTTCCCGTCCGACCTCATGCTCGACCGTTTCTACATCGCACACGTGCTGATCCTGCCGGGCATCATCCTCGGCCTGATCGCCGCCCACCTGGCGCTGGTCTGGTACCAGAAGCACACCCAGTTCCCGGGCGCTGGCCGCACCGAGAACAACGTCGTCGGTGTCCGCATCATGCCGGTCTTCGCTACCAAGGCCATCGGCTACGGCCTGCTGACCGCTGGTGTCCTGGCCCTGATGTCCGGTCTGACCACCATCAACGCGATCTGGAACATCGGCCCCTACAACCCGTCGCAGGTCTCCGCTGGTTCCCAGCCTGACGTCTACATGCTGTGGACTGATGGCGTCGCCCGTGTCATGCCGGCTTGGGAGCTCTACCTCGGCAACTACACCATTCCGTCCGCCTTCTGGGTCGCCCTGGTCTGTGGTTTGATGGTTGTCCTGCTGTTCGCTTACCCGTGGATCGAGAAGAACGCCACCGGCGACGACGCTCACCACAACCTGCTGCAGCGTCCGCGTGACGTTCCGGTCCGTACCGGTATCGGCGCCATGGCCATCACCTTCTTCCTGCTGGTGACCATCTCCGGTGGTAACGACCACGTTGCGCACTTCTTCCAGATCTCCCTAAACGCTATGACCTGGTTCGGTCGTATCGGTGTCATCATCCTGCCGCCGATCGCCTACTTCATCACCCACCGCATCTGTGTCGGCCTGCAGCGCTCTGACCGCGCTGTGCTGGAGCACGGCATCGAGACCGGTGTGATCAAGCAGATGCCGAACGGTGCTTTCGTCGAGATCCACCAGCCGCTGGGCCCGGTCGACGAGCACGGCCACCCGCTGCCGCTGGCCTACGCCGGTGCTGCTGTCCCGAAGCGTATGAACCAGCTGGGCTTCGCAGACCGCATCTCCCGCGGCTCCCTCATCAAGGCTGACGACCAGCGTTACACTGACGCTGCTGTCGATACCGCTCACGCCAACCACCGTGAAGAGGCCGCGATGCTGGATAACCTCAACGAGGCCAACCGCGCCAAGGACCGCGAAGACGGTTACCTGGACTAGTACCTCCTGCAGTAGTCACTGCGCTCACGAGTAGAGGCCCCGCCACCCCGATACCTGGGGGAGGCGGGGTCTCCTCGTCGTTCACGGGCTCGGTTCATGGTCGCGAGGTAAATGCAGAATTCGCATTGCTCGCGAGTCTTCTTGACGTTCAATGGACGGCGTCTGTCGGGGAGCCGTTTGATTGGCTGGCTTGCGACAGCATCGTTCTCTCGCAGAGCGTGAGTCCGCAGCTGCGGACTGCTGTTAAGCGTCGTAAAGCGCCAGAAACCGCGCACGTGCGCGCTTTTGGGGACTCGCTCGTCTAGCCCGCTGGCGGCATAACCCTCTTCCTACAGGGCTTGAGTCCGCAGCTGCGGACTGTTACCGCGCGTACCGCATACCGCCCGAAACCGCGCACGTGCGCGCTTTTGGGGACTCGCTCGTCTAGCCCGCTGGCGGTATAACCCTCTTCCTGCAGGGCTTGAGTCCGCAGCTGCGGACTGCTGCCCATCCCCCGTACAGCGCCAGGAACCGCGCGCATGCGCGCTTCTGCGTCGCGAAAGCACCCGAGACGTAGGCGAAGACCCGCCGGGGTTCGAGCACTATCTCCGCGGACGACGGCCCGGCTATGTCGCAAAAGCATCACGAAACTCATGTGACTCCAGTGGAAGGTGGGGCATACAATGGGTCACTCGCGATGAATGTGTTGCAAATCACAGTGAAGCCCTCCAGTGGTTGCGGTCGCATAGTTTCAAGGGGTTGCCATCTTCCTCAGGGTTTCCCCTGATGTGCCGTCTTCGCAGGTCAGGGTGGGGCACTTGGTGGTCTCGTCATCCATCTGGTGGTGGGGGCGCAGTGTTGCCTCCAGCTCCTTTCCGGCGCCACTTTTTCGATAACGGCTTGATAACGAGGACGCGCCGAAGGGTCGCGTTGGACAACGTTCGTTGTTATTTCGTAACCTATTCGAGACATTGCGGGGCTTCCTGATGAAGCCGCCGAATGACTGAACTGAAAAGAATGCCTAATCCCCGCACAGGGGAGCCGGGGAACCAATGAGTTTTCTGGGGTACATCCTCCGCGAGAGCGTCGCAAAGCGGCGTGGACCGGGGGAGGGAAGCTTCCGAAGAATCCCAACCCGTCAGCTAACCCGGCAGGCACAAGGAAGATCTGGAGAAACATTCGTGGCTCAGCACCGTCGCCTCAACAA
>NZ_JAUNUG010000006.1 GCF_030538285.1 Corynebacterium sp. | reverse complement strand
TGATGACTGGGATGACGACGACGATGATGACTGGGATGACGATTAAGTGAACACTCCCCGTTCGCTGCGGTGGCGCATCATGTTCTGGATCACGGCTGTGGTGGTGGTGGCGTTGACGAGTGTCATTGTCATCACCCGGGCCGTGATGTTGGGGCAGGTCGCTGACGCGGCGAACCTGGCTGTGGAGCAGGAGATCGAGGAGTTCCGGCATTTCGCGGCCGATAGCACCGACCCGGAGACGGCGGAGCCCTTCGATAACCCGGCGCGCCTGGTGGAGGAGTATCTGTCGCGGCAGATCCCGGACCCCCGGGAGTTGCATCTGGGGCTCATTGACGGGCGTCTTCTGCAGATGGATACGTCCAGCCTGAGCGGGGCGTTTCCGGCTCCTTTGGATCCGGCGGCGCCGTTGGTGGGTGAGATCCTGGATAGTCCGGCGCCGGCTGGCATCGCGAATGATCCGGAGCGTGGCACCACGCACTGGGGTCGGGTGGCGGTGGATTTCGGCACGGGTGAGGTGGCGTTGTTTGCGGTCGCGTATTTCACGGACGGTGATCGAGCCCAGGTCACCGAGCAGATCCGCACCCTGTCGCTGTTGGGCCTGGGTGGTGTGGCTGCGAGCATGGTGATCGGTTGGCTGATCGCCGGGCAGATTATCGCGCCGTTGCGCAGGCTCCAGTCGGTGGCGGGCGAGATTGAGGACACGGATCTTCAGCGTCGGGTCCCGGTCGTCGGTCATGATGAGATCGCGGAGTTGGCCACGACGTTCAATGCGATGCTGGATCGCATTGAGGAGGCTTATGACAAGCAGCGTCAGTTCGTCGACGATGCGGGGCATGAGTTGCGCACCCCGATCACGGTGGTGCGTGGCCAGTTGGAGTTGCTGGAGACGTCGCCGCCGGAGGAGCGGCCGCGGTCCATCGCGCTGGCCACGGCCGAGCTCGACCGGATGGCGCGGATGGTCAATGACCTGCTCACACTCGCGGTCGCCGATTCCGGTGAGTTCGTGCGACGGGAGCTTATCGACGTCGCCGAACTCACCATCGACATTGAGGACAAGGCCCGCACCCTCGATGAACGGGTCACGCTCGTGGCTCTGGAGGAAGGCCAGGTCATGGCCGATGAGCATCGGGTCACCGAGGCGATCCTTGAGCTGGTCGGCAATGCTCTGCGTTATAGCGAGGGGCCGGTGGAGTTGGGCTCGGGTTTCGTCGATAAGCAGTGGCGGATCTGGGTGCGCGATGAAGGTCGCGGCGTCCCGGAGGAACAGCAGGCGACGTTGTTTAGCCGTTTCCACCGCGGTGAGCAACGGGCCGGCGGCGCCGGGTTGGGCCTGGCGATCGTGCAGGCCATCGGAGAAGCACACGGAGGCCGGGCCTTCGTGGAGTCACAGGTAGGTGTCGGGTCCGTGTTCGGCCTGGAACTGCCAGCACACAAGGAGAAGGAACAATGAGCCGGATTCTCATCGCCGAGGATGATCGCGGCATCGCTGATTTCATTGATCGTGGGTTGAAGGCCGCGGGTTATGCCTGTGATGTCGTCGACTCCGGCGCCCTCGCCTTCGAGATGGCGCGCAGTGGCGATTTCGACCTGATGATCCTCGATCTGGGGCTGCCACACATGGACGGGGCCGATGTGCTCGAGCAGTTGCGCGCCCTACGGGTGAGCCTGCCGATCATCGTGCTCACCGCTCGCACGAAGCTCGCCGACCGGCTGCGCTCCCTGGAGGGCGGGGCCGATGACTATATGCCGAAACCCTTCCAGTTCGCCGAGCTTCTGGCCCGGGTGCGCCTGCGCTTGAGCGACCGGGCGCCGCAGGAAAGCTCCGAGGCCTCCTTCCTGCTGGTCCGCGGGGACCTTTCCCTCGACCTGCGCACCCAGCGTGTCGACGTGGACGGCAAGCAGAAAGATCTCTCCCGCCGCGAGGTCGGCCTGCTGGAGACCTTCATGCGTCACCCCGCCCAGATCCTCTCCCGCGCCCAGCTGCTCAGCCAGGTGTGGGGCATGGATTTTGATCCCGGATCCAACGTCGTCGACGTCTATGTGCGGACCCTGCGGAAGAAGATCGGGGCGGAGCGGATCGAGACGATCCGGGGTTCGGGTTACCGGTTGGTGTAGCGGGCGTCGAGAAGCATGCCGCACAGCTCGTGCGGGGCGATCTCCGCAGGCCACTCCGGGAGCACACCGGACGGGGACCAGGCCAGAACCCAGGACTCGCGCTCGCGGGGATCGGCGCCACCGTGGCCGCCTTCGTCGAGGTGTCCGTGATCGGTGGTGAGCACCACCAGCCAGTCCTCCCCTGCCGCGGCCCGCTCGGTGACGGTGTCGATGATGCGGGAGACGTGGGCGTCGATACGCAGTAGTGCATCGCTGTAGCCGGTGCCCGCCACCAACCCATAGACGTGACCGGCGTCATCGGCGTCGCAGAAGTACATGAAGCCGACGTCGAAGGCTGCGGCCCGCAGTTTGGCGAGGGTGATGGCGGTGATCTCGGCGTCGATACGCTCGTAGCCGTGGGTTTCGCCGTCACGGACGATGACATTGTGCAGGCCCGCGTACTGCTGCTCAACGCGCGGATGGATGACCGGGCCCAAGCCCTGCGGATCCACCAGCACCGGCCAGCCGGCGGCCGCGAAAGTACGCGTCGACTGGTCGCGGTAAAAGGCCTTGCTCAGCAGGTCCGGGTGCTGCCACAGGCGCGCCCCGATGAGCGAGTTGTCGCGCACCCCGTGCTCGGCGTGGGTGGTACCGGTGAGGATGGACGACCACCCGGGGCCGGAGATCGTCGGAACCTCCATGGTCATGCGGTGCCAGGACCCTGCCGCCGCCAACTCACGGATCCGGCCTTCCCGGGGTATGAGCTCCCAGCGGGCACCGTCGATACCGATGAGCAGGATGTGGCGGGCCGCGGAACGCTCGCCCGGGTAGACGCGATGCTCGGCCCGCTCGATCGAGTTCATCGGTAGGTGCCCACCTGGGACAGCACTGCCGCGGCCGCGGCCTCCGATTCGCTGGCATAATCGACGACCGTGTCCGGGCGCTGCACCAGCATCTGCACACCCATGCCGACCTGGAACTGCTCGGCCGCGCGGGTGGGCAGATCGATGCGCAGCGGCTGCTCGAGAACCTCATCCTGGACCATGACGGCCGTGAAGATGCCGCGCAACTGCTTGTCCATCACCTTGAAGCGGGCGGAGTCATCGTGGCGGATATCAATGTCCTCCGGGCGGATGAGCGCGGTGGCGGCCTTCCCGGCGGCCAGCTTGATGTCGCTGTTGACCACCTCCATCTGGGCGCCCAACACCTGGACATAGCCATCGGCGATGATGCCCGGAATGCGGTTGACGATGCCCACGAAGCTGGAGATGAACGGGGTCTGCGGGTGGCTGTACAGCTCGGCGGGGGTGCCGATCTGCTCGATCTGCCCCTCGCGCATGACGCCGACGCGGTCGGCCATGATGATGGCCTCCTCCTGGTCGTGGGTGACCAGCAGGGTGGCGATGCCCTGGGACAGCTGGATGCGGCGGATCTCGTCGCGCAGCTGGCCACGGACCTTGGCGTCGAGGGCGGAGAGGGGCTCGTCGAGCAGCAGGACGTCCGGCTCGATGGCCAGGGAACGGGCCAGGGCGACGCGCTGCTGCTGGCCGCCGGACATCTGGTTGGGGTACTTGTCCATGTGCTCGTTCAGGCCGACGAGCTCCAGGAGTTCCTCGGCGCGGCGGGTGCGCTCCGCGGCCTTGACCTTGCGGATCTTCAGGCCGTAGGCGACGTTCTCGCGGGCCGTGAGGTGCGGGAACAGGGAGTACGCCTGGAAGACGATGCCCATGTTGCGCTCGCGGGTGGGCTTGCGGGAGACGTCATTGCCGGCGATGAGGACCTCGCCGGCGTCGGCGTTCTCCAGGCCGGCGAGAATGCGCAGCGAGGTGGACTTGCCGCAGCCGGAAGGACCCAGCAGGGCGACCATCTCGGCCTCGCCGATGTGCAGGTTGAGGTTGTTGAGCACGGTCTTATCGCCGTACTGCTTGACGATGTTGCGCAGCTCGACATGCGGATTAGTCATGATGGTTCCTTAAGACTTGCGGACCTTGTCCGTCCGGGACAGCGCTGAGATGGCGACCAGCAGCAGCCAGGTGATGATGATGGTGATGAAACTCAAAGCGGCAATACCGCGCGGGTTGTTGTTGGACACCTGCACCAGGAACACCGGGAAGGTGTAGTGCAGCAGCAGGGAGGCCATGGCGTACTCGGCCAGCGACATCGCGATCGACAGCAGCGAGGCAGAGAGCATGGCCACGCGCATGTTCGGGAGCACCACCTGGGTGAGGGTGGTCCACGTGGAGGCGCCGAGGGAGGAGCTGGCGGCGAACATGGTGCGCAGGTCGAGGGATTTCACGCCGGCGTCGATGGCGCGGTAACACAGCGGCATCGCCAGGATGACGTACAGCGGCACCAGCGACCACAGCGAGTTGATGAACGACGGCGCCACCACCCGGTAGAACTGCGAGACACCCGAGACCAGCGCCACCGCCGGCACCACCATGGGCAGCACGGAGAGCACCTCGGCGACCTTCGCCAGCTGCGGGGCCTTCATGTTGAGGAAGATGATGGTGGGCACGAGGAGCACCAGCATGAGGATGGTGGAGGCGACGGTGAGCATGAGCGTGTCACGGATCGCGGGCCAGGCGCGCGGATTCTGCAGGGACTCCAGCAGCGGTTCCAGCGTGAAACCGACACCGGGCCGGGAGAAACCGAACATCGCAGCTGCGACCCACGGGGCGAAGAAGAACACAAGTGCGACGATGAAGATCGCGATGGTGGTGTTGTTCGCTCCCCAGCGGTTGCGGGGTGTGCTTATCGACGCCGCGGTCGACTGCGGCTTATCCAGGACTAGTTGCTGAGCCACTGGTCACTCTTTCGGGTCAGGTAGAAACGGATGCCCATGGCGGCGAGGATGATGATCATCATCCAGGTGACCAGCGCGGCGGCCAGGCCCGGGTTGAGCAGGACGTTGCCGCTGATCAGGAAGCCGATGACGATGGGCACGAGATTGAGGGAACCACCAGAAAGGGCATAGGCGGTGGCGTAGGCGGCGAAAGCGTTGGCGAACAGGAGCAGCAGGGAGCCGATGATGGAGGGCCACAGCACCGGAATGGCCACGTCCCGCAGGTACTGCGACTTCGTCGCCCCCAGGGAGGAGGCCGCATCGTACCAGGCCTTCTTCAGTCCACCCATGGCGGGCAGCATGAGGATCGCCATGAGGGGGATCTGGAAGTAGAGGTAGACGATGGTCACGCCGAGGAAACCGGTGATGCGGAAATTGGACAGAGCACCCGGAACAAGCCACTCGATCATGCCGGTGAGCACACCCTGCGTGCCCAACAATGCCACGAACGCGAATGCCAGCTGCACGCCACCGGACTGGGAAGCCAGGGCGGAGAAGCTGCTAACCAGGGACTTGAGCCACCGAGGGCGTTCGGCGGAGACAAGGGCCCACGCCAGAATGAGGCCGAAGACACCACCGATGAGGGAGGTGATCAACGACAGTTGCGCGGTGAGCAGGAAGGCCGGACGGTAGATAGGACCAGCAGCCTCGGCCATGGTGGCAAAGCTGAGGTTGCCCTGCGGGTCCTGGAAGGCGCGCACCACGTTGGCGATGATCGGGATGAGCAGGAAGGCGGCGACGAAGGCGAAGAAGGGCAGCGCACCGAGGACGGACCCGGAGGAAAGGGTCCGCCAATTAAAGCGCGTCGACTTCTTCTTCTCCGGCTCCTGCTTGTCCACGAGGACAGGAACGGAGGCGGTCATGGTTAGATGCGCACCTTCTGTGCCCACTCGGCGGCGATGATCTTGTTGGCGGCATCACCCTGCGCGGTGGTGGGCAGCTCGACCTGCTCCACGATGGCCGGATCCGGGAGGTTGGCCAGGGCCTCGTCGGAAAGCTTGCCGGCATCAGCCAGCTCGTTGAAGCGCGCCGGGACGGCACCACCGAGGGCGTACTGCTCGGAGCCCTCGTCAGAGGTGAGCCAGTCCACCCACAGGCGGGCGGCGTTGGGCTGCGGGGAGGAGATGGTGACCGGCTGGGCGTAGTAGTTACCAAACACGCCGTCCTCGAGGACGGTGTATTCGAAGTCGACGCCGTCGGTGACCAGCTGCTCCTCACGGCCGAGCCAGTTGTAGTTCCAGTCGAAGACCACGGCGGCCTGGCCGGTGGTCAGCGCGGAGGACTCATCGGAGATGGTCACCAGGTTACCCAGCTCGGCGAGCTCGGCGAAGTACTCGATACCCGGGGTGATGTCGTCGAGGGAACCACCGTTGGCCAGCGCAGCGGCGAAAACCGTCGCCACCGAGGAGGCACCGGAACGCGGGTCACCCGGCAGGGCGACCATACCCCTGTACTTCGGGTCCTTGAGATCTTCGAAGCTGGTCGGGACATCGGCGCGACGCTTGTCGACGCCCACGGACAGCACGCCGAAGTAGGCGCCGACCCAGTAGCCGTCGGCGTCCTTGAGGTTGTCCGGAATGGAGTCGTAGTTGGAGGGCTTGTACTGCTCGATGAGGCCCTGATCAATGGCCGGCTGGGTGAAGGAGTAGCCGATGTCGAGGACATCCGGCTGGGAGGGCTGGCCCTTGAGGTTCTGCACGGCCTGCAGCTCCTCGGCGGAGGAGGCGTCCGGGGAGTCGACGATAATCTCGACGCCGTACTTCTTGGTGAACTCCTCGAAGTGGCCCTTGTAGTTGGCCCAGGTCTCCGGGTAAGCGATGAGGCGGACGGTGCCCTCTTCCTGGGCGAGGGAGATGATCTCGTCGAGGTCCGCGCCGATCTGGGCGGCCTCGGTGGAGGTTCCACCGTCACCGCAGGCGGCGAGGAGGGGGCCGGCGGCGGCCAGGCTGGCGCCGATACCAAGGGCGCGGAGGAGGGTACGGCGGGAGAGGATGAGGTCGGACATGGTGGTGGGCCTTTCACAACGAGCGCCCCGGGGGGCGCCGGGGAAGAGGGGAAGGATTCACCGACTTTTTGCCGGTATGTCACGTAGATTGCCAGAGCTAAATGGCCTGCAGGTCACCCGAAAATGAACATAAGGAGACAAATTACATAGACCTTTACCTTCAAGTCCCGTACCTTTCCTACCAGGGCTTATAGTGATGGCCTACACACGTTTAACCCGAAGAAGGCTTCCCATGACACCCACTTCCGGCCACCTCCTCGACGGCGTACGCGGCATCCTTTTTGACTTCAACGGCACCCTCTCCGACGACGAGACCGAACTCGAACTCGCCTACGGCCAGGCCCTGGCAGACCTCGGGCTCGACCCGCTGACCCCCGACGAGTACGCCAGTCTCCTGGGAATGAGCGAACCGGATATCGCCGCCGCACTCATCGCCAACCGCGGCGCCGATCCTGCACTGGCGGCCCCGCTTCTCGACGCCGTCTGCCAGCAGTACGTCCGCATCTGCGCCCGCCAGCCCCGCGTCTCCCCCACCACCGTCAACTTCGTCCACTGGCTGCACGACCACGGCTGGCGGGTGGGCATTGTCACCGGCACGCTGCGCCGCCTCATCGAACCGGTGCTGTCTGAGCGGGGACTCAGCGAGCACATCGAGGCGCTGGTCACCGTCGAGGACGTCAGCGAGGGCAAACCTTCACCGGAGGGTTTTCTGCGGGGCGCCGAAATCCTCGGCATCGACCCGAAGGACATCCTCGCCTTCGAGGACTCCCCCGCCGGGGCCCGCGCGGCCCGCGCCGCCGGCATGAGCGTGATCGGGATCGGCCCCGCCGCCGACTGCGAGCTCACCTATCCCACCATGGAAGCGGCGGCCGACGCGCTCAGCGCCCGCTGACCTGCGTGTCTGTCACCACCCGAATGTGCGCGATATCGGAACGCAGCACATCCTCGGAGTATTCGATGGGCTGCCCGTCGGCAGTACTCGCCGTGCGCGAGATACGCAGCAGCGGGAGGTTGCGGGTGATACCAAGAATTTCCTGCTCCCAGCTGGAGGCCACCCCGGGGATGATGGTCTCGGATTTACGGACGGGGCGTAGGTCCCACTCGGCGTCGAGAAGCTCGTACATGGAACGTGAAAGATCGGCATCCAGCATGCCGGGAACCCGAAACGACGGGAAGTAGGAGCTTTCCACGATGAGCGGGACAGCGTTGACCGACCGGACCCGGACAATCTGAAAGACCGGGTCGTTGACCCCGATGCCGAGGGCCTCCGCGACGACCTGCCCGGCGCGGCAGAGGTTGGATTCGAGGATCTCGGAACTGACTTCCAGGCCGTGTTCGCGCAGCTGCGGCATGAGACCTTCCATGCGGGTGAGCTCGACCACCGGTGGGACGGAACGGACAAAGGTGCCGCCGGTGCGGCCGCGACGGCGCTCGATGAGGCCCTCGAGCTGGAGGATGTCCAGGGCGTGACGGACCGTCATGCGCGCGACCCCGAACTCCTGGACGAGCTCGCGCTCGGTGGGCAGTTTGTCGCCGCCTGTGAGCTCGCGTCGCTCGATGCGACTGCGCAGCTCATCGGCGATGGACTGGTATGCCGGGAGGCGACGGGACGAGGAGTTCACACCTCTAGAATAGACATACCTATAGATAATGTCGCATATGGGGCGCTTAACGGGGACTTCATACGTACTACCTGTGACGGTAGCGGGCGGGTACGTCAGCTTCCCCCAGCACCAGCATGAGCCGGTTTGCCCAGTTGAAGAACGCACTGGCATAGAGGTGATCGAGCAACGACGCCTCATCGAGCCCCACGCCCCGCAGCTTCTCGACGTCCCCCGCCCCATACCGGACGGGGGTGGCCGTCAGCGCCAGCGAGGCGTCACGCAGCACGCGGGAACGTTCCGCCGCCAGGTCGGCGTCGACTCCCTCGGCAAGGAGCTTATCGACGTCGCCTTCGTCCCCGCCCTCCTCCACAGCCCGGGCTGCGTGGACGGAAACACAGTATTCGCACCCGTTGTAGCGGGAGGTGACGGTCGCGGCGAACTCCCGGTCCGCCCGACTGAGACCGCCCTCGGTGTTGTAGAAGATATCCAGGTCGGTGAGTGTGCGGGCACGCAGCGCAGCGGGGTCCCGGGCCAGGAGCCGGAAATACGGCATGGCGGCCCGCTCAGGACGGATGAGGGAGTCGATCTGTTCCGGAGTGAGCTCGTCCTGCGCGACCGGCTCCACCCACGGCACCCACCCCAGTGGATGGCGTACGAAATGCTCGGGCGGGGTCGCTGCCGGCCCGGTGACCGGCGGCCACGCCGGGGTGACCCCGGTGAGCCGCGTGCGCTCCTCCACCACCACGTCCCGCCCGGCGAGAACCTGCAGTCCGTGGACCACCCGCAGCTGGAAGCTGAGGAAGGCGACCAGCTGGGTGAGACTGACGATGTCATCCTCCGACCAGCCGGCCCGGCGCAGGTGGGCCATGGCCGCCGGGGAGGCGTCGCGCGGATGAAAGACCATGAGGTGCGCGATGTCGAAGGCAGCGGCCAGGCGCACACCGAGGGCGGCGGCGTCGTGAAGCACAAAGCCGCCATCGGAATAGGGGCCGCGGGAGGAACCGTGACTGATGGCCGCGTCGATGTGGTCGCGGAGGGTGGCGGGGGCGTCGTCGAGAAGCAACTCGCCGTAGAAGGTGCGGGCGTTGACCGCACCGTGGACGCCGGCGACGTAGGTGGCCACGGCATAGCGCTCGCCGTACGTGAAGGAACCGGGGTTGACGGGTTCGAGCAGGGCCTCGAAACTGCGCTCGGCGTTGAGCAGGGCGTCGGGGCGCTGTTCGCGCAGGTGGGTGAGCGGATGGTCGGGGCCGAGGGCGGCCAGGAGGTTGATCACGTTGGTCATGTCTAAAGTCCCAGGTTGAGTGCGCCATCCCGGTAGTTGCCCCCGGGGATGGCGTCGATGAGCTGACGGGTGAAATCGGAGGTGGGGTGGTCGAAGACGTCGGCGGTGGCCCCGTACTCGACCTGTCGCCCGCGGCTCATGACGGAGACGGTGTCGGAGATCTGCCGCACGACAGCCAAATCGTGGGAGATGAACACATACGTCAGTCCGAGCTCGGCCTGCAGCTGGTCGAGGAGCCGGAGGATCTGCGCCTGGACGGTGACATCGAGCGCCGACACCGCCTCATCGAGAACGACGAGCTCCGGTTCGAGGATAAGCGCCCTGGCAATGGCGACGCGCTGGCGCTGGCCGCCGGACAGCTCAGCCGGGCGGCGCTGTGCCGTGGCCCGGTCGAGCGCCACGAGGTCGAGATGACGCTCGACCTGCTCCGTGGCCTCCCGTTGCGAGGCCCCGGTCATATTACGCAGCGGCTCCGCGATAATCGCACCGATGGTCTGGCGTGGATTGAGCGAGGAATAGGGGTTCTGGTAGACGAGCTGGACGTCCCGTCGCAGGGCGCGGCGCTGGCGGTGGTCGGCGGTGGTGATCTCGCGGCCGTCGATACGGATGGACCCGTCGGTGGGCCGGTTGAAGGCCGCGATCGAGCGCCCGAGGGTGGTCTTGCCGGAACCGGATTCACCGACGATGGCGTGGGTGGAGCCGCGGGCGACGGTGAAGGAGACGTCATCGACGGCGGTGAAGTCTCCGTAGCGCTGGGTGAGTGACTCGACCTCGAGGAGCACCGGGGCCTCCGGCGCGACGACGTGCCGACGATCCCCGGCGGCGGTCGCGGTGGCCAGGGAGGGGGCATCGGCCAGCAGCTGGCGGGTGTAGGCGTGCTGCGGGTCGGTGAGCACGGAGGCGGCATAGCCCGATTCCCGGACCTCCCCGCGTTCCATGACGACGATGTGGTCGGCCCGGTCACCGGCCACCGCCAGGTCGTGGGTGATGAACAGGATGCCCAGGTTGAGTTCACGGCGCATCTCGTCGAGGAGGTCGAGGATGACCTTCTGCACCGTGACGTCGAGAGCACTGGTGGGCTCATCGGCGATGATGAGCTCCGGCTCAAGCGCCAGGGCGGCGGCGATGAGGGCGCGCTGCTTCATGCCGCCGGACAGCTCGTGCGGATACTGGTCGTGGCGCTTAGCGGGCTGGTCGATACCGACCTGATCCAGTAGCTCAATGACGCGGGCGCGCCGGGTGGCGGCGGTGCCACGGCCGTGGATGGCCAGCCCCTCCCCCACCGATTCACCGATGGTGCGTACCGGGTTGAGGGAGTTGTTGGGGTCCTGGGGGATGAGGCCGACGCGCGTGCCCCGGAGCGAGCGCCACTGGCGTTCGCTGAGCTCGGCGACGGACGTGCCGGACAGGTGGATGGACCCGGCGTCGATACGCGCATTCGGTGCGAGCAGACCGATAGCGGCCTGCGCCGTCGTCGACTTGCCGGAACCGGACTCACCGACAATCGCGGTGATCTGGCCGGGGTGGACCTTAAGGCTCACACCGTTGACGGCCGGGACAGGCCCGTGGCTGGTGTCGTAGGAGACGACCAAGTCCTCAACTTCGAGGAGGGGTGGTGTGGTGGTCATATCAGGACTCCTTCCGGATCGCGTGGCTGAGATAGTTGGCGGCACAGACCACCGCGACGATGACCACACCGGGCAGCACCGTCAGCCACCAGGAGGTGGCCATGTAGTCGCGCGCGTCGGCGATGATCAGGCCCCATTCCGGGGTCGGCGGCGGGGCGCCGTAACCGAGGAAGCCCAGGGTGGACAGCTGCAGGATGGCGGAGCCGAACTGCAGCGCCGCCAGCGCCAGCACCGGGGTGAGCGAGTTGGGCAGGATGTGGCGGAAGAGCACCTGGGTGCGGGTGCCACCGGAGCCGTAGGCGGCCTCGACAAAGTCGGCTGCCGCGACGGACAGCACCTGGGAGCGGGCCAGGCGGGCGAATGTCGCCACCGAGGTGACACCGACAGCGAGGGCGGCATTCATCGTGCCGAAGCCCAGCAGGATGATCACCGAGAGGCTGAGCAGCAGGGCCGGGATCGATAACAACACGTCGACCAGGCGCATGAGGGCCGAGTCGATCCACCCGCGCTGGGTGCCCGCCAGCAGCCCGATCAGCGTGCCGACGACGAGTCCGACGAGCACCGCGATGAGCGCACCCGCCAGGGATTCCCGGGCGCCCCACACCACGCGGGTGTAGAGGTCGCGGCCCACGGAATCGGTGCCGAACCAGTTCTCCGCGTTCGGCGACAGCAGGGGTGCGAAGGTCCCGGAGTTGGGATCGTGGGTCGTAAACCAGCCCGGTACGAGCGCCCAGGCGATGGCCACGAAGAGGATGAGGGCGGCGAAGGCAGTACCGACGGTGATGCGGCGGTTCCGCCGGGTGCTCACAGCGCGGGGACGGATGAGGGTGGTGAGGGTGGTCATGCTCGGGCCTTCCTGCGCAGGCGGGGGTCGAGGACCGGGTAGAGCAGGTCCACGAGGAGATTGATGAGGACGTAGAGGGTGGCGGCGATGACGACGACGGCCAGCAGCACCGGGGTATCACGGTTGGCCACGGCCTGGACGGTCATCTGACCGATGCCGGCGCGGCCGAAGACGGCCTCGGTGACCACGGCCCCGCCGACGAGCTCACCGAAGAGCAGGCCCGCCATGGTCAGCGCGGGCAGCATGGCGTTGCGCAGGACGTTGTGCCAGAAGATCCACGCTTCACCGGCGCCGCGGGCGCGGACCGCCTGGATGAAGGGCTGGCGCTGGACCTCATCGATGGAACGGATGAGCACCTGGGCCAGCGGCGCGGAGATCGGGACTGCCAGGGTCAGGGTCGGCAGAATGAGCGCCTGGACGGTGGAGGCCCCGATGATGGGCACCCACCCCAGCTGGAAGGAGACGATCTGGATGATGACGATGCCCAACCAGAACGTCGGCAACGAGACCATGAGCGCCGGTAGGGAACGGACGGCGTCGCCGATGAAGCCGAAGGTGCGGGTGGTGGCCAGCACCGCGATACCCAACGCCAGGATCACGGCGAGGATAAACGCGGACACCGAGAGGGCGATGGTGCCGGGCAGGGCTTCGACGATGAGGGTGGACACCGGGGTGCCGGTCTGCACGGAGTACCCGTAGTTGCCGGTGAGGAACCCGCCCAGGGCCCCGAGGTATTGGATCAGCAGCGGGTCATCAGCCCCGTAGGCCTCGCGGATGCGGGCGATCTCCTCGTTCGACAGCGCCAGGTCGGGGCTGGCGTAACGGGCCATGACACCGTCGGAGGGCAGGGCGGTGAGCAGGATGAACGCCAGGGTGTAGGTGATGAACAGGACGAGGACGGCCTGTCCGATGCGGCGTAGGATCTGGTTGCGGGTCACTTAGTTCGCCTCCTGGGTGTCGAGGGAGACGCCGTAGAAGGACGGGCGTCCGATGGACTCGGGCTGGAAGCCGTGGACGTGGGGCTGGACGCCGTAGACGACGGGCTCCTCGAAGAGCGGCAGGATGTAGGCCTGCTCCGTGAGGTAGTCCTGTACCTCGCGGGTCTTCGCGGCGCGATCCTCTTCCGCGGCGAGGGAGGCGATGTCGTGGAGCATGTCGTCGAGGCGCTGGTCGTGGACGGTGTCGTCGGAGCCGTTGAGCAGCTCGTTGCGGTTGGTGGAGTGCCACATCGACTTGATCACGTCGTAATCGGCGCGGCCGACCATGGTGTGGCGGATCTGGATGTTCTCGTAGTCCTTGGAGTCCGCGTTCTGGGTGGCGTTGTCACCGGGGTTGAGGTGGATCTCCACGCCGATGCGGCGCAGCTGCTCCTGGATTTTGGTGATGATCTCCCGGGAGCGCGGCTGGGGAACGGCCTCGTTGATGGTGAAGGCGAGGCGTTCGCCGTCGCGGGTGCGGATGCCGTCCGGTCCCGGGGTCCAGCCCAGGTCGTCGAGAAGCTGCTCGGCGCGCTCGGGATCGTGGTCGTACGCGCCTTCCTGCTCCTGGTAGCCCAGCGCGGTGTGCGCGAGGGCGGAGGTGGCCAGGACATAGGAGTCGGAGAACAGCGTGTGCATGATCTCCCCGCGGTCGATGCCGGCGATAAGCGCCTGCCGCATACGGATGTCCTGCAGGTGCGGGTGCATGAAGCGGAAGCTCAGCGAGTTGTTCACGCCGTTGGTGCCGTGCCAGATGACGTTGATGCCCTGGTCCTGGAGATGCTTCTCGACGGGCGCCTCAATCTGCCGCGCAACATCCGCCTGCCCGGCGACGAGTCCGCCGACCCGGACGGAGTCCTCGGAGGCCAGCACGTAGTCGATGCCGTCGATCTCGGCGCGGCCCTGGTGGGGGTGTGCGGGCGGGGCCCAGTCATAGTCCTCACGCGCGTCGAGGTTTAGGCGGGTGCCCAGCTCCTCTCCGGTGATGACAAAGGGGCCGGAGCCGATGACGCCGGTGGCATTACCCGGGGCGAAGCCATCGTTGGCGAGGTCGAGGGTGGCGTCGGCCAGCAGGCCGGCGTTGAAGGAGCTGGTGGCCTGCGCGAAGCCGGGGGCGGGTGCGGAGAAGTGGAAGCGAACGGTGTCGTCGTCGATGACCTCGCCGCGTTCGTAGTTAGTGATCTGCTCCGAAGAGGTGAGCATGCGCTCGGAGTCGCCGAGGCCGTAGAGATCGAAGTTACGGACCACGTTCTCGGCCGTGAGCGGGGTGCCGTCGGAGTAGGTGACGTCAGTACGGATGTCGAAGGTGTACTCGGTGGCATCGGCGTTGACCTCCGGGAGGCTGGTGGCGATCCACGGGGACAGCTCCAGGGTCTCCGGGTCCTGGTAGAGCAGGCGGTCCGCGATGTTGGTCACCACGGCACCGTTGGGGTAGAAACCGGCGCCCGGTGGGTAGAGGGTGGCAAAGAAGATGGGCTCCAGGTAGGTGAGCCGGTTGTCCTGCGGGGCGCGGGCGCTGGTGCCGCTGACGCAGGCACCGACCAAGCTCAGGCCGGTGACCAGTGCTAGGGCGGCGAGGAGGCGACGGGAAATCACGGGGTAGTGCTCCTGTTTAAGGTGGAAGTATGACTATTGTTGAGCAACGTAGCACACAGTAGACTGTCCAGTACCAAATCACTAGACCGTACTGTCTAAGTACATCTCCGAGGAGACTTCCCTTGCCCACCCCCTCCATCGCCGTTGTCGGCCTCGGCCCCCGCGGCATCTCTGTCGTCGAGCGCCTCGCCGCCGCCCTGGAACCCGGCACCACACTCACCCTCCACCTCATCGACGACGCAGCTCACGGGGCCGGGCGCGTGTGGGATCCCGCCCAGACCCGCACCCTGTGCATGAACACCCTCTCGGCGGCCGTCACCTTGTTCACCGAGCCCGGCGCAAGCGTCACCGGCCCGGTCGTGGAGGGCCCGATTCTCCATGAATGGATTCAGCATCTGCGCGGCGAGGAGATCGACCCGGACCGCGCCCGGCTGCTGCACGAGCACCCGCCGCGCCCGGAGGTGGCCGCCTTATTCGCGGAGGAGATCGCGGTGACCCGCCCGGAGTCCAACCCCTCCCGCGCCCTGTACGGCGCCTACCTGGAGTGGGTCTTTGACGTGGCCCTGGCCCGCCTGCCCGATTCCGTCACGGTGGTGCGGCATCATTCCCGCGCGATCGAACTGCGCGAGGTCGGCGAGCAGGACGCCATCACTCTCGATGACGGCAGCACCCTGCTCGCCGACGCCACCGTCCTTGCTCTGGGATGGCAGCTACCCGGACCCACCCACGAAGAGTCGGAGCTGGCCGCCTCCGGCCTGACGTGGATCCGCCCGGACAACCCCGTAGAGCAGCAGGTGGCGTTGATCCCGGAGCAGGGCGAGGTCCTGGTCCGGGGCCTGGGCATGGGCTTCTTCGACATCATGGCGCTGCTGACCTTCGACCGCGGCGGGCAGTTCCACGCGGATCCGACGACCCGCTCGGGCCTGCGCTACGAGCCTTCCGGCCGCGAGCCGCACCTGGTGCTCACCTCCCACCGCGGCTACCCCTACCTGCCGAAGTCCGATTACGGCGGCCTTCCCCCGCGCGTCAAGGGCCCACGCCTACATCAGGTACTGCGTGATCTCGCCGAGGCCGAGCGCATCGACTATGACACGCAGGTTTTCCCCGCCGTCATCGCCGACGCCTTCGAGGCCTACTACCGCACCCTGGCCCGCGTCCGCCCGGAAGCCGTGGACCTGCCAGCCGATGACTTCGCCGCCCTACTCACGGGCGACCTGGAGGGGGACGAGGGGCTCGTCGATAAGCACACGCGGGAACCGTTCTCCCTGCGTGCGCTCATCGAACCGCTGGCCGGAGTACACGGCTCGCGCGCCGAAGTGACCGAGCACATCGCCCAGCGCATGGCCGGTGACATCGCGGAGGCCGCGCTCGGCACGGAAAGCCCGGTGAAGGCCGCGCTGTGGTCGATCAACGCTTCCCGCAAGCCGACGGCCGTGCTCGGCGCGCAGGACCGCTACACCTACGAATCGCGCCGCAACCTTTTCGCCACCATGTCCGCGCTGGGACAGATGGTCGGTTCCGGCCCGCCGTTGTTCCGTTCCCGGCAACTACTGGCGCTTATCGACGCCCACCTGGTCACCTTCCTCGGCGCCCACCCACAGGTGCGCACCCAGGACGGGCAGTTCATCGCCACCTCCCCCACCACCACGCAGCCGGCCCACTCCCCCGTGCTCGTCGACGCCTGGATGCACAGCCCCGACATCCGCCGCCCGGCCGATCCACTGGCCGTGTCGCTACTGCAGGCCGGCCGCGCCCGCCCCTATCAATTCAGCACCTCGGGCGGGCAGCCCATCGCCAGCGGCTCTCCGGAGATCGACCCGGAGACGAGGTTGCTGGTGGGTGAGGGGGGCGTCGATAAGCGGGTGTCCCTGATTGGCATCCCAACGTGGGCCCAGATGGCCGACACCACCATCTCCCCCATGCCCGGCACCAACCCGCTCATGCTGCAGGAAACCGACCGGGCGGCGCTGACCGCGCTGCGGATCGCTACCGCTCGCTGAGCTCAATGCGCGGGCGTACCGCCACATCCGTGATCTGCGTCGACTCCCCGGCGTCGACCACCAGGCGGATCGCCCGGGCCACCTCCCCCGGCTCGATGTAGTGCTCGGCCCGGTACTCCTTGCCATCCTGCGCGAACAAGCCCTCCAGCATCGGCGTGTCCGTCGGGCCCGGCGCGACGGTGCTCACGCGCACCTGCTCAGTGGATTCCGCCTTGCGCAGGCCATCCGCCAAGGCGTACAGCGCATGCTTCGTGGCGGCGTAGACAATATTGTCGCCATAGGAACCGCGCCCCGCGCCCGAGTTAATGAAAATCACCGTGCCCCGCGCCTGCCGCAGCGCCGGCAACAGCCGCCGACTCAGCTCCGCCGGCACGTGCACGTTGATGTCCATCGCGCGGCGCCAATCCGCCGGGGCCGCGGATTCCACGCTGAACTTGGTGGCGATCGCCGCCGCATGCACCAGCACATCTACCCTGGTCAGCTCCGTCAGGCGGGTCAGGCAGGTCGAGCCGGTGGTCTCCAGCAGATCGGCCACCAGATCCGTGTTGATCGGCGTGACATTCGCTAACGCCCCCAGCTCCGCGAGCGCGGTGTCATTGCGCCCCAGCGCATAGACGTGGTGGGTGCGGGCCAGGTCAGCGACGATCTCGCGACCCATGCCGCCCGTGGCACCCGTGACGATGGCAATCCGTTCGCTCATACCCTGGACTCTAGCCCGCGTTAGTCTCGGGCGTGAAGGAGGTAGGCATGCTGGCTGCAGTTTTCGGAGTCCTCGTCGGATTGGTCATGCCGATCCAGACATCCGCCAACTCGCGCCTCCGGCTCACGCTGGGCTCGCCCTTCCAGGCGTCACTGGTGTCATTCGTTGTCGGGTTGGGCGCTTTGCTCGCCGCCGTCATGGCAATCGACGGCCACCTCCCACCCCTTTCCGCCGCCCTCCACATGCCCGCCTGGATCTGGTCCGGAGGCGTACTCGGCGTGGTCGTGCTGACCGGCAACATCTTCTTATTCCCCCGCCTGGGTTCCGTACAGACCGTCGTCCTGCCCGTGACCGGCCAGGTGATCATGGGCCTGCTCATCGACCATGTCGGACTGTTCGGCGCACCCGTCCACCGCCTGGATGCGCTGCGAGTTCTCGGCGCTGTACTGCTGATAGCCGGCGTGCTGGGCACCATGGTGCGCCCTGGCCAGAGGCTGCTCGGCGGGCACTCCTCCGGGGTGTCCCTGTGGGGCTGGCGGGCTGCGGGGGTGGTGTTCGGGATGTTCTCTGCCGCGCAGACCGCCATTAACGGCCAGCTCGGCGTGGCGTTCGGCTCCGCCGTGGGCGCCGCGCTGGTCTCCTTCGCGTTCGGGGTGGTCACACTGCTGGCGATCAACCTGGCGTTACGCAACCGCCTGGCGCCTGGCGCGCCGGCCGGGCCCTGGTGGATGTGGATCGGCGGGTTCCTCGGCGCGATGTTCGTCTTCGGCAACGCCTTTTTGTCGCCGCTGATCGGCACCGGGCTGACCGTGATGACGATCCTGCTCGGGCTCATGGCCGGCAGCCTGCTCATCGATCACTTCGGGCTGCTCGGGGCGCACCGCAAGCCGGTCACCTGGCTGCAGGCGCTGGGCCTGCTGCTCATGCTGGCGGGCGTGGCGGTCATCCGGTTGTGATCTGACAGCACATTGGAAAATGTGACAAATGACGAGTGCACGTATTTTTATAGGCCCAGTTCGCTGCCGTTTATAACAAATACGTCTGCCAGGAAAAGCCGGCAGGCGTCATTTGTGACCGGGGCGCGCGGAGCGGTGCCCGCAAATACGACCATAAGGCCCGGCGCATGCGGAGATTCACCAGGCCTTATAGTTTTCGATTGATCAATCGGATTAACGCATTTGCGATCGTCGTAATTACGACCGCACGGACACCTCAGCCGCGGCCGTGGAGGCCGCCACGGCCTCGAGCGCGACGTCGATATCAGCGATCAGGTCCTCGACGTCCTCGATGCCGATGGAAATGCGCACCAGTTCACGCGGCACCTCGAGCTGGGAGCCAGCGGCGGACTGGTGGGTCATGGTGGCGGGGTGTTCGAGAAGCGACTCGACACCGCCGAGCGATTCCGCCAGACAGATGAGCTTGGTGTTGAGACAGAACACGCGGGCGGCTTCCTCGGAGTGGAAGCGCACGGAGATCATGCCGCCGAAGCGCTTCATCTGCCGAGCCGCCACCTCGTGCCCCGGGTGAGATGCCAGGCCGGGGTAGAGCACGGTCGCGACCTGGTCGGAGGCATCGAGGTGGGCTGCGATGGCCTCGGCGTTGTCGCAGTGGCGGTCCATGCGCACGGCGAGGGTCTTGATGCCGCGGGCGGTGAGGTAAGCGTCGAAGGGCGAAGGGATCGGCCCGACACCACCCTGGAACCACAGGAGCTGCTCGTCGAATTCGGCGGAGTTAGTCACCACGATGCCACCGACGACGTCGGAGTGCCCGCCGAGATACTTGGTGGCCGAATGCAGGACGTGGTCGGCGCCGAGCGCCAGCGGCTGCTGCAGGTAGGGGGAGGCGAAGGTGTTGTCCACGACGAGCGCGGCCGAGCCCTTGACAGCGGCGATGGCGGCGATGTCAGTGATCGACAGCGCCGGGTTCGTCGGAGTTTCCAGCCAGATGAGTTTGGTGTTCTCACGCAGCGCGGCTTCGACGTCGGCGACGTTGGTGGTATCGACGACGGTGTAGGTGATGCCCCATTGCCCGAAGGCTTCGTCGATAAGCCGCCAGGTGCCGCCATAAGCATCGTGGCCGAGGATGAGGTGATCGCCCGGGCGCAGCAGAATGCGCAGGATGATGTCGGTGGCGGCCATGCCGGAGGAGAAGGCGCGGCCGTACTCGGCGCCCTCTAAAGCGGCGACGGTTTTCTCCAGGGCGGTGATCGTCGGGTTGCCGCACCGGGTGTACTCGAATCCGCCGCGGAGCTCGTTGAGGCCGTCCTGCGCGAAGGTGGTCGACGCGTAGATGGGCGTGTTGATCGGGCCGTACAGGCTGTCGGGCTCGTATCCGGCGTGGATGGATCGAGACGAGAAACCGTTGAGTCCGTGAGTCATGTCGGCCACTATAGACTAAGCGGTCCATAATCCCCGCACGTCCCGGGAATTATATGCAGAGTGCGAACCAGCGTCCGCTGACCTGCTGCAAAGACACCTCCAGCCCATAAAGGGCAGACAGATTCTCGGCGCTCAGCGTCGTACCGATGGGGCCCGCGGCCAAGACCTGGCTGTCTTTCATGAGCAGAACATCGCTTGTCGACGCCGCGATCTCCTCCACATGGTGCGTCACCATCACCGTCGTTAAGTCTTTGCGCTCCCGCAGCTTATCGATGACCCGCAGGAGCGTCTCCCGGCCGGGGAGATCGAGGCCGGTGGTGGGTTCGTCGAGAAGCAGTAGTTCCGGTTGGGCGATGAGCGCCCGGGCGATGAGCGTACGCGCGCGTTCGCCCTGGGAGAGCTGCATCCAGCGGCGCTGCCTTTTGGCCGCCATGCCGGTCAGCTCCAGGAGTTCTTCCAGGCGCTCCAGCTCCGCCGGGGTGGGTGACCAGCGCGGCAGCACTCCGTTGGAGGCGGTGAGCCCGGACAACACCAGCTCCGACACGGAGTAATCGCCGAGACGCTGGCGCGGATCCACGAAACCGATGCGGCGGCGCAGCTGGGCCAGCTCCACCCGGCCCAGGCGCTCGCCGAGGATGTCGACGGTCCCGGTCGTCGGATACCACCAGCCCCCGGCCAGCTTGAGCACCGTCGACTTACCCGCGCCGTTGGGCCCCAGCACCGCCCAGTGCGAACCCGTGGGCACCCGCCACGTGACACCATCGATGAGGTGGGTGGAGGCGCGGCGGACGGTGGCGTCGATAAGCGAAAGGGCGTGGGACATGCCTGCCAGCCTAGACTGGGGTGCCATGAGCAGCCTTTATGACGCAGTGGGCGGCGACGCCACCTTCACCCGCCTCGTCTCCGGGTTTTATGAGCAGGTGAAAACCGATGACATTCTCGGGCCCATGTACCCCGATGATGACTGGGAAGGCGCGGAGAACCGTCTCAAGTGGTTCCTTGCCCAATACTGGGGCGGGCCGAGCACCTTCAATGAGCAGCGCGGCGCGCCGATGCTGCGCCGCCGGCATTTCCAGTTCCCCGTCGACCGGGCCGCCGCGGTCCGCTGGCTGGAGCTGATGAAAGACTCCCTCGACCAGATCGACGAGGAAACGATCCCGCCCGCCTACCGCCACCAGATGTGGGAGCACATGGAAAGGGTGGCGGCGATGCTCATCAACCGGGAAGATCCGGGAACGCCTCCCGGACAGGCTCGCTGAGCAGCTGGCCGCCGCGGGTCATCAGCCCCGGCGCCAGGCCGGGATGCTTATCGACGGCCCCGTCCACCCCGTCCGCGGCAATCGCCCGGACGTAGGGAAGCGTCGCCGAAGTGAGCGCGCGGGTGGAGGTGTTGGCGACGGCACCGGGCATGTTGGGCACACAGTAGAAGAGGGAATCGTGGACCCGGTAGGTCGGCTCCGCGTGGGAGGTCTTGCGGGAGGACTCGAAGCAGCCGCCCTGGTCGATGGCGACGTCGACAAGCACGGATCCGGACTTCATGCGGGAGACCAGCTCGTCGCTGACCAGCGTCGGGGCCTTGGCACCGGCGACGAGGACGGCGCCGATGACGAGGTCGGCGTCGAGAAGCTCAGCCTCAATCGTCATCGGATCGGAGATGAGGGTGCGGACGTTGCCCTGGTAAAGGTCATCGAAACGACCCAGCACCGCCGGATCCAAGTCGAGGACCGTGACCGAGGCGCGCAGGCCCTGCGCGATGGCAACTGCCGAGGCGCCGACCTGGCCGCCGCCCAGCACCACGACCTTCGCCGGGGCAGTACCGGGCACACCACCGAGCAGGACGCCGCGCCCACCCTTGGAACTCATAAGGTGGTGCGCGCCCTCCTGCACCGCGAGACGACCGGCGACCTGGGACATCGGGGTGAGCAGGGGCAGCCCACCGCGGGAGTCCAGGACGGTTTCGTAGGCGAGGGAGGTGGTGCCAGCGTCGATAAGCGCCTGCGTGCACTCACGCGAGGATGCCAGATGCAAGTACGTGAACAGGATCTGATCCGCCCGGAGGAAACCGTATTCCTCCGGCAGCGGCTCCTTGACCTTGAGCACCAGGTCAGCGGACCACGCTTCCCCCGCCGTATCGACGATGCGCGCACCCTGCTCGACGTATTCACTGTCCGCGAGGGAGGAACCCGCACCGGCCCCGGCCTGGACGATGACCTCATGGCCATCCGCCACGAGCGTGCCGGCACTGGTCGGGCCGAGGGCCACGCGGCCCTCCATGTTCATGATTTCCTTCGGGATTCCGATGCGCATGGGCATTGACTCTAGTCGGGCGGCACGGCTCACACAGCGAAAACCCCGGCGCAGGCTTAGCATGTCGAACGTGAGCCAGCGACCGCTACTTGAAGTCATCCGCAGTTTCGGCCTCCTCGGGGTCAGTGCCTTCGGCGGCCCCACCGCCCACCTGGGCTATTTCCGCGAGGAGTTCGTGGCGCGTCGCACATGGCTGTCGGAGCGGGCTTATGCAGACATCGTGGCGGTCGCGCAGTTCCTCCCCGGGCCTGCCTCCTCCCAGGTGGGCATGGCGCTGGGGTATCACCGCGCCGGCTGGCTCGGCATGCTCGCCGCGTGGGTGATGTTCACGGCGCCGTCGGCAGTGTTGTTGACGGTGTTCGGGTTATTCATGGCTTCTGCGGGTATCGACGCCGAGCACGGATGGATCCGCGGCCTGCTCGCCGCGGCCGTCGCTGTGGTGTTCCATGCCGTCGCCGGCATGGCCAAGAACATGGCGAACACGCGCCTGACGGCCACTATCGCGGTGCTTGCCGGGTTGCTCGTGCTCGCGGTGCCCAGCCCTTTCACCCACATCAGCGTGATTATCGCCGCTGGTGTGTTCGGCGTGGTGCTCCTGCGGGGTTCGCTTGACGACGCCGCCGACCCCGACCCCGAGCCCATCCGCGCGGTCAGCGCCCGGGCAGCAATTATCGCCTTGGCTTTGTTTTTCGTGCTGCTTGGTGGGTTGTTACTGGCCGCCACCACGGTGGGTGGCTACCTGCTGACGCGGGTGGCGGCGTATGTCCAGGCCGGTTCCCTGGTGTTCGGCGGCGGGCACGTGGTCCTGCCCCTGCTGGAGCAGCTCACCGTGGCGCCCGGCTGGGTGGAACAGTCCGAGTTCCTCGCCGGTTATTCTGCTGCTCAGGCCGTGCCGGGGCCGCTGTTTACCTTCGCCTCCTACCTGGGGGCGGTCGACGGCGGTTGGGCGGGCGCCTTGGTGGCGACGGTGGCGATCTTTATCCCCTCGGCCCTGCTCATGGTGGCGGGCCTGCATTTCTGGGGGCGCTGGCGCCACTCCCCCACCCTGCGCCGGGCGTTCACGGCGATCAACGCGGCAGTGGTGGGTTTACTTGGCGCGGCGTTCTGGGACCCGGTGCTCAGCCATGGTGTCACCGGCATTGCCTCGCTGGTTATCGCAGCTTTGTGCTGGCTGGGCCTGGCTCAGTGGAAGCTTCCGCCGTGGTCGATTGCCCTGTTCGCGGCGCTCGCCGGCTGGGTAGTGCTCTAAGCACCACGGCCACCAGGATGATGACGGCGGCTGCCGTGGCGGCCGTCCAGACGAGCGCCTCGTTCTCGAAGGCACCGTCCGTGCGGGCGATAGCGATCCAAGCCAGACCCCAGGCGGTGGCCAGGGCCGGGGCGATACGTCCGCCGTTGAGCACGGCGGCAACCACGGCCACCACAGTCGCGACGACGATGCCCACCAGGCCCACCGGGATCTCCTCGAAGGCGCTGAATCCCTCAGCGACGAAGGTGGCCCAGGTGTTGGCGAAGGTGGCGGCCAAGACCCAGCCGAAGTAGAGGCCGAAGGTGCCGTCGGTGAGCGCGAGCTCGACGATGCCGCCGGTACGCGGGCGGCCGAGGATGTAGAGGATGCGGATGAGCACGGCCAGCAGGGCGACGATGACCAGCACCGACAGCCACAAAGCGCCGAGCTGGACGGTGAACAGCCAGGCGGCGTTGAGCAGCGCGGACAGGATCGCCCAGGGGCGCAGCACCCGCTGGCGTTCGGAGGCCCGGGCGGTGGGCGTCAGCTGCCACACGGCGTAGGCAGCCAGGCCGAAGTAGATTACCGCCCAGATGGAAAAGGCCGGGCTACCCGGGGCCAGGGGGGTGGCGTCGGCGGATAGGGCGCCACCGGCGGCCTCAGAAACCTGGTCACCGACGAGCGCGCCACTGCCCAAATAGGCCATCGCGATGGCGGCGGCGACACCGAGGACCGTGATGATGGACATCGGCCAAGGACTGGAATTTTCTCTTATTGTCGACATCTTATACATCGACTATAGCGAAAATCAGAACAACGACAATGAGGTGGAGCGGTAGACGGTGCCGAAGGGGGCGTCGATACGCACCCAACGACCGCTGATGGACACCCGCAGATGACGCGGCACCTCCATCGGCGCGGCGAAGCCCGGGATAAGCCCGAGCGAGGTGCACGTGAAGATCATGCGCATCGGGACCTCAGCGGTGCCGGCCTCACCGGTGACAGTGAGCACGGTCTGATCGAGCAGGCTGGCGGGCGGGCCGAGCGGGCCGGAGAACTGCCGCGCGAGGGCCTGGCCCTGATCAGCCAGGTCACGGACGACGTCCACCGGGACCTCATCGAGAAGCTGGAAACCCGTGGCCGGGGGCAGGGCACCCGGCCAATTCGGGTCGCGGGCCGGGCCGATGTGTGGGGAGCTGGTGCGCAGGGCGTCGAGAAGCGCGGTCGCCGCCACCACCGCACCGTCACGGGAAGCCTCGCCCTCGATGCGGCGTGCGGCGACCACCTGGAAAGGCGTGGTGACAAACACATCCACCTGGTCGCCGAGCTGGCGGAAACGAGCCGAGGCGGAGGCATCCAGATCCACCGCCCGACCCACCAGCGACTGGAGCCCCGGCGCGCCGCCGAGGATCCGCAGAGACTCCATCACTTGTCTGAATCGCCCGGCTCAAGCTCATCGACATCCGCGGCGCGGGTGAGGATCTTGACTTCCTTCTCCGTGATCGAACGCGGACGCTCCGTGTTCAGATCAATCGCCACCTGCACACACTCCACGACGCAGGCGATACGACCCTGGCGGTCCTTGATCTCCTGGCGGGTGGTGAAGGAAGTGTTGCCGATCTCCACGACCTGGGTCTCAATGAGCAGCTCGGTGGTGTCCGGCAGCACCGGGCGCAGGAAATCAGCATCAATGTGGCGGACGAACACCGCGAAGTCATGGCCCCGGGCGGTGAACTCATCCTCCGCGAACTGCAGGCGCGCCTCCTGGGCGACCTCAATGTAGTTCGCGTTCATGATGTGACCGTAGCGGTCGAAATCGGACCAGCGCACCGGGACGGTGGTGACGTGAAGTGCGGTGTTCTGGTCAGCAGTCATGCCGTACATACGGGTGAGTTTCCTTTTCCATGCGGTAACGCGTTCATGCCCCGTCCAATCTATACCGCGCGGGCAGGTTTGGTCAGTTCTCGCGCGGAGCGGGGTAGAAAGCAGCAACGTCCGGCCGCCTCGGGTGAGGCAACCGGACGTCGATAAGCGGGGCTAGCGAGTCAGGCGACGGTGCGTGACACGCGAGGGGCGTGCGGCATCCGCGCCGAGGCGCTCGATCTTGTTCTTCTCGTAGTCACCGAAGTTACCCTCGAACCAGAACCACTGCCCCTCCTCCACATTGCCCTCCCAGGCCAGGATGTGGGTACAGGTGCGGTCCAGGAACCAGCGGTCGTGCGAGATGACCACGGCGCAACCCGGGAACTTCTGCAGGGCGTTCTCGAGGGAACCGAGCGTCTCGACGTCGAGGTCGTTGGTCGGCTCATCGAGAAGCAACAGGTTGCCGCCCTGCTTGAGGGTCAACGCCAGGTTGAGGCGGTTGCGCTCACCACCGGAGAGCACCTTGGACGGCTTCTGCTGGTCCGGGCCCTTGAAACCAAAGGCCGACAGGTAGGCGCGGGACGGCATCTCATTCTGGCCGACCTGGATGTAGTCCAGGCCATCCGAGACGACCTGCCACACCGTGGCCTCCGGGTCGATGTTCTCACGGCCCTGGTCGACGTAGGACAACTTGACGGTCTCACCGACCTCGACGGTGCCGGCATCCGGCTCCTCCAGACCCACGATCGTCTTGAACAGGGTGGTCTTACCCACACCGTTCGGGCCTATGACGCCGACGATGCCGTTACGCGGCAGGGTGAAGGAGAGATCCTTGATCAGGACGCGGCCATCGAAACCCTTGTGCAGGTTGTTGACCTCCACGACCTTGTTGCCCAGGCGCGGCGGGGTCGGGATCTGGATCTCCTCGAAGTCCAGCTTCTTGTACTTCTCGGCCTCGGCGGCCATCTCCTCGTAGCGCTCCAGGCGGGCCTTGTTCTTGGCCTGACGTGCCTTCGGGGAGGAGCGGACCCACGCCAGCTCATCCTTGAGGCGCTTCTGCAGCTTCTGGTCCTTCTTACCGGCGACCTCGAGGCGCTCGGCCTTCTTCTCCAGGTAGGTGGAGTAGTTGCCCTCGTAGGGGTGCAGCTTGCCGCGGTCGACCTCACAGATCCACTCCGCGACGTGGTCGAGGAAGTAACGGTCGTGGGTGACGGCGAGGACGGCGCCCTTGTAGTCGGCGAGGTGCTTCTCCAGCCAGAGGACGGACTCGGCGTCGAGGTGGTTGGTGGGCTCATCGAGGAGCAGCAGGTCCGGCTCGGACAGCAGCAGCTTCGCCAGGGCGACGCGACGACGCTCACCACCGGAGAGGTGGGTGACCGGGGAATCGGACGGCGGGCAGCGCAGCGCCTCCATGGCCTGCTCGATCTTGGAGTCGACCTCCCACGCATCAGCGGCGTCGAGATCCTCCTGGAGACGACCCATCTCCTCCATGAGCTCATCGGTGTAGTTGGTCGCCATTTCCTCGGCGATCTCCTCGAAGCGCTTCTTCTTCTCGAAGATGTCGCCGAGGCCCTCCTCGACGTTCTCGCGGACGGTCTTCTCCTCGTTGAGCGGCGGCTCCTGCAGCAGGATGCCGACGGTGGCGCCCGGATCGAGGAACGCCTCACCGTTGGACGGCTGGTCGATGCCCGCCATCACCTTGAGGACGGAGGACTTGCCGGCACCGTTGGGTCCGACGACGCCGATCTTGGCGCCCGGGTAAAAGGCCATCGTGACATTGTCAAGGATGACCTTGTCGCCGACGACCCTTCGCACATTCTTCATCGTGTAGATGAACTCGGCCATTTTTCCCCTATGTTTCTAGTGCGGTAAAGACACTCCACAGGGTACATGACCGGCCCGGACGAGCTAGAAGGGGACATCCTCCTTCTGCTCGACCACCGGCTCCGGCGGCGGGCCGAATACCGAGGAGTTGTCCTCGTTGCCGTTCTCCTTGTCCGGGTGGATCCGGTCGCACAGGCTCGCCGGATCCACGTGCGCGGGCAGGGCCGCCCCGATGAGGTTCTTCTCCGCGGCCTCAATGCGCTGCGAGGCGATGACGTAGCGGTTGAGGTCCAGGCCCACCGAGTAGCCGCGCAGGCGCACCACCTGACGCTTTTCGTCGGTGCCCTTGACCTCCCACTCATCAGTGAACAGTGAGCCGTGCACGAGGACCGGCATCCCCTTGGTCAGCGACTTCTTGCAGTTGAGCGCGAGCGGACCCCACACCTCAACGTCGATGTAGAGCAGATCCGAATCGTTCCATATTTCCGGGTTGTTCTTATCCCGCGTGCGGCGGGAGGAAGCGATGCGGAACCGCGCCTTGTAGGTCTGGTTCTTCTCGAAGAACTGCAGGCTGGGTTCCTCGGTGAGATTGCCGATGAGTGTCGTAGGTGTCTGGGCCATGTTTTCCCCCTTGTGGTGTGTGGTGTCGTGGTGACACCTCGCAGCCTGGCAGGGGTGTGGGAGGGTGACAAACGCGGCGTCGATAAGCCTGTGGATAACTCGAGTTATCCACAGAAAACGGCCGGTTTCCGCATCAACGTTTGCGGCGCGAGCGAAGATCGAGTACGGGCCCTGCAGGCTCCTCCGGGGAGCCATCAGAGTCCGCAGCTGCGGACTCCGCAGCCTTGGGGAACTCCTTCTCCTCGAACTCCGAACGCGCCGTCCCACCTGCGGAGATACGGGCCAGCATGTCGTTGTAGGCCTCAAAGTCCTGGTCCTCACCGGCGGCCACGCGCTCCTCGTAGGCGGTCTCCGTGGCGCGATCATCGCGACGCCAGCCGATAAACAACAACAGGAACACCAGGCCCATCGGGAAGGAGCCTGACGCCCAGCCGATGCCGCCGCCCACCCGCTGATCCTGCAGGAGATCAAGCTCCCAGGGCAGGCCGAGGCTCATGTAGAAATCCTCGCCCATCACCGTGGTCAGCTGCATGAGGTAAATGCCGGCGAAGAGGTGGAAGGGCATGGAGCCCACCAGCCAGGCCAGGCGGATCGCCGTGGGGCGGCGCACCGGGGTCGGATCCACCCCCACCAGCTCCCAGAAATACAGGTAGCCGGAGATCAGGAACGCCCAGTTCATGGCCAGGTGGCCGGCGTGCTCCGAGATCGCCAGCTCATACAGGGGGATAAACAGGTAGAGGACGTAGAAGACGAAGAGGAACTGCAGCGTATTCACCAGCGGATGCGTGAGGAACTTCAGCAGCGGAGCCTTGGTGATCGCCAGCGCCCAATCATGCGGACCTGGTTGGCCCGGCGCACCCGGCGCATAGGCCGTCATGAGCAGCGTCAACGGGCCGCCGAGCACCAGGAACAGCGGCACCACCATCGACAGGATCATGTGCACGATCATGTGCATCGAGTAGGTGGCCGGCATGTTCATGCCCAGGCCCGAACTGGTGGTGACGAACAGGCTGCCCGTGCCCAGCAGCCACATCGTGGTGTACAGCGGGTTCCACCGGCCGCCCTGGCGGTGCACGCGCCACACGCCGTAGAGGTAGCCGGCGGTGATCAGCAGGGCGATGGCGCCGAACATCACGTCAAAACGCCACATGGTGAACACGTTGGCCAGGGTGGGCTTCTCGTAGAGGTCATAGCCCATCTGGATGGCCATCTGGGAGAGGTTCGGATCGCGCGGCGGGGGCGGCGGCGTACGCCCCATCGTGATGGCCACACCGGTGACCGCCGCCATGAGGATGACCTCCACGAGGGCGAAACGCATAAACATCCCCGGCTTCGAGTCGATCACCGGGATGGTGATCATCCGGTGCACGAAACCCAGGAAACCCAGCAGCACCAGGCCGACCGTCTTGGTCACCAGGATGAAACCGTAGGTGGTGGTCAGCCAGTCCTCCCACTCCACGCGGACCGCGGCGTTGATGAGGCCGGAAACGGTCATGGCGATCAGCGCGAACAACGCCACGCTGGAGTAGCGCCGCAGCCCGATCTCCATGTCGGGGCCCAGTCGGCGGCCGTGCGCGATGAGCGCCATGAGGCCACCGACCCACACCGCCATGGCGATGAGGTGCCACAGGTAGGAGTTCGTGCCGTAGTCGTGCGCGCCACCCGCCGCGGCGTGACCTTCCATGCCCAGCGGCACAATGGTAAGGATCGCACCGACCAGAAGCAGCGGCTGCGCGATCCATTTCCGGAAGATCAGCCCCGCCACGCCCACGACCAGCGAAATTCCCGCCACCACCGACCATGCCAGGGCGGTGGAGACCTGGCTGATCGCCACGCCCCACATGTCGATGGCGAGCGTGTTGCGGAACGGGGTGCCGGAGACATCCGAGAGCGTCAGCGGGATCATGAGCAGGGCGATGAGCCCGAAACTCAAGGTCGCCAGGGCGCCGGTGCGTGCGGCGATATCCCCGTCAACACTCAGCGGGGCCTCCACCAAGCGCGAGTTGTCGCCCCCCGGCACCTTCGGCGAGATGTAGAACGCCGCGAACATGAACGAGCCGATCGCCAGCGCCGCCAGCATCCAGCCCACCGCACGGAAGAATGGTAGCCCCCACGTGGTCACCGGCCCGGGATCCGGAATGCCCAGCGCCACGAGCGAGTCCGTGAGGAACTCGAAGGAGATCGTCGCACCCACCAGGCCCGCGACACCGAAAAACAGCAGGTAGAGCGGCCACGTCGGCCGCACCTTCTTTTCGCTTATCGACGCCCGCGTGACTGTCTCCGTTGCCTGTGGTGCTGACATGCGCTCTACCCTAATCCGCGAAACGCTGAGGTCCTAGCCAGGGTACGTGGGCGTGAATCTGCTCACTACCTGGGAACTTTTCCGGTTCCGCCGGGTTGTGCGTTAGGATTTAGCGCGCATGCCTCCGTAGCTCAGTGGATAGAGCACCGGACTTCTAATCCGTCGGTCGTTGGTTCGAATCCAATCGGGGGCGCCCCTGAGGTAGATCGCCGTGCAGCAGTGGCTTTTTCAGGCCCATTTTTGGGCCCTCCTGCACGGCGATCTACAGCACCATCGCGGCGGCGAAGCCGGCGATGAGTAGCGGGATGTTGAAGTGGATGAAGGTCGGGATGACCGAGTCCCGGATGTGGTCGTGCTGGCCGTCGGCGTTGAGACCCGAGGTGGGGCCCAGGGTGGAGTCGGATGCCGGGGAGCCGGCGTCACCGAGGGCGCCGGCGGTGCCGATGATGGCGACGGTGGCTACCGGGGAGAAGCCCATCGCCAGGCAGAGGGGGACGTAAATGGTGGTGATGATGGGCAGCGTCGAGAAGCTGGAGCCGATGCCCATGGTGACGATGAGCCCGACCACCAGCATCGCCACCGCGGCCGCCGCCTTGGAGCCGGCGAAGAGTTCGGCGGAGGCGGTGACCAGGGAGTCGACCTCGCCGGTGGCGGACATGACGGCGGCGAAGCCCTGAGCGGTGATCATGATGAAGCCGATAAGGGCCATCATCTTCATGCCGGCGGTGAAGATGTCATCGGCCTGATTCCACTTGACTGCACCGGTGGCCAGGAAGATCGCCAGGCCGGTGAGCGCGCCGATGAGCAGGGAGTTGGCTTCCGTACCCAGGGACTGCATGACGACCTGGACCGCAAACGTGGCGACGATCGCGATGAGCGCCACGATGATGCGGTAGCGGGAGATCGGTTCCTCGGCGGCGTCGGTGCCGACGGTGATGGGTTTGTCGGCGTAGGTACGGGGGCGTCGATAAGTGAAGAACACCGCGATGAGCAGACCAACCACCATGCCGAGCGCCGGGATGGTCATCGTGGTGAAGATGTTGATGTTGCTGGTGTCCAGGCCGGCGGTCTCGATGTTGCCCAGCAGGATGTCATTGAGGAAAATGTTGCCGAAGCCGATCGGGATCCACATGTACGTGGTGACCAGGCCGAACGTGAGCACCACCGCGATGAGGCGGCGGTCGATCTGCAGGCGGTTGAACACGGCCAGCAGCGGCGGGATAATCAGCGGAATGAAGGCGATGTGCACCGGAATGAGGTTCTGGCTCATGATCGCCATGGCCAGAATGCCGGCGATCATGCCCCACTTCGTCAGCGCGATCGTCTTCGTGCGCGCCGAGGTCGAATCCACCCCCAACTTCCCGATCAGCCAGTTGGCCAGCAGATTCGGCAACCCCGAGCTGGCCACCGCCATGGCGAAAGCACCGAGCAAGGCGTAGGACAGGGCGATCTGCGCACCCCCGGACAGGCCGTCCTGGAAGGCGACCATGGTGCCGTCGAGGCCGAGGCCACCGAGCAGACCACCGACCAGGGCACCGACGAACAGGGCCAGGACCACGTGGACCCGGGAAACAGCGAGGATGAGCATCACCAGCACGGCGATTAACACGGCGTTCATGGGTTTTAGATTAAAACAGTCAACCCAGGCGACTAGCCTTGACCCCATGACTCTTCCCTCCCCCAGTCCGGACAACTTCGCTCTCGTCACCGGCGCCAGCCAGGGTATCGGCATGGCCATGGCGCGTGATCTCGCGTCGATGGGTCACAATGTGATTGTGGTGGCGCGTCGAGAAGCGGTGTTGCGCGAGCTCGCCGACACCCTCGAAAACGCCCACGGTGTGACCGTGAAGGTGTGTGCAGCGGATTTGAGCAAGCACGACGAGGTCAGCCGGGTGATCGAGCTTATCGACGCCCACCGGGTCAACATCCTCATCAATTCCGCCGGTATTGCCTCGTTCGGGCCACTGATGAAGCAGGACTGGGATTATGAGGTCGATCAGTTCCACCTCAACGCCACCGCCGTGCACCGGCTCACCCGCGCGGCGCTCACCGGGATGCTGGAGCGGAAGTCCGGCGCGATCTGCAACGTCGGTTCCGCGGCGGGCAACGTGCCGATCCCCAATAACGCCACCTATGTATTCACCAAGGCCGGCGTCAATGCTTTTACCGAGGCACTGCACTATGAGCTCAAGGGCACCGGCGTGACCTGCACCTTGCTCGCGCCGGGGCCGGTGCGGGAAGCGGAGATCCCGGAGGCGGAGAAGTCGATCGTGGACAAAGTGGTGCCCGATTTCCTGTGGACCACCTACGAGTCCTGTTCCCGCGAGACACTGGAGGCGATGGCCAGGAACCAGCGCCGCGTGGTGCCCGGCCCGCTGAGCAAGGCGATGAACGCCGTGTCCAAGGTCGCGCCGACGGGCCTGCTGGCTCCCCTTATCGGCCGTTTCTACGCCAAGATGGGGGAATGAGCATGGATATCGCAGCGAAGAATGACCGCCTCGTGTGGGTCGACCTGGAGATGACCGGCCTCGACCTGGAGCGCCACGTCATCGTGGAGGTCGCAGCCCTGATCACCGACGCCGACCTGCAGATCATTGGCGAAGGTGTGGACCTGGTCGTCCACGCCACCGAGGAAGAGCTGGCGCAGATGGATGATTTCGTGACCAACATGCACGGAACGTCCGGCCTCACCGAGCAGATCCGGACTTCCACCGTGTCATTGCAGGAGGCCGAGGACGCGGTGCTGGCGCTCATCGCCGAGCACTGCTCCCCCGATCATCCCGCCCCGCTGGCCGGCAACTCCATCGCCACGGACCGGGCTTTCATCCGCGAGCAGATGCCGCGCCTCGACGCCGCCCTCCACTACCGCATGGTCGACGTCTCCTCCATCAAGGAACTCGCCCGACGCTGGTTCCCCAAGGCCTACTTCAACCAGCCGGAGAAGGGCCTGGCGCACCGCGCGCTGGCGGACATCGTCGAATCAATCCGCGAGCTCGATTACTATCGACGCGCCATCTTCGTCCCCACCCCCGGCCCCCAGTCGTCTGTCGCCGCCGAGTGCGCCACCGCCTCCACCGAGCACTACCAGCGGTTTTTGTAATTTGCGTGCGGTAGGTTAATCTGTAATCCGCTGCAATTAAGCAGCGATGGTGGCTGTAGTTCAGCTGGTAGAGCACCAGGTTGTGATCCTGGGTGTCGCGGGTTCGAGCCCCGTCAGCCACCCCGAAGAATAGCCCCCGACCTTGGGAAACAGGGTCGGGGGCTAAGTCTTTCCCGCAGACTGGATCCCCTGCCTACGCTCTAGACGACGCGGAGGCCTTGGGGTTCCGGGGCAGCTTAGGCCTGGACAGCCTCACCGTAGAGCTGGAACAGGTGCTCCACGATCACCTTCTCCTCGCAACCAGGCTCCAACCCGTAGGCCTTCTCCACGGCAGAGTCGAGGGCTTGGTGGGCGGCCACAAGTTGCGGGAACAGCCAGCCATGATCCGGGTCATAGAAATCCTTCAAGGCAGCATCAGGGTAGGCCGCGCGGGCTTCCAACACTGCTTGTGCTGCAGCCTCGATCTCAGCCCGCTGCTGGTCATCCACCTCGGGCCAGACGAAATTGTTGTAGACGATGGTGTTCGCATAGTTGTAATCGGACTTGAGCCGACCAGCGACTGTCCTCATCCACGCATTGTGAACGCGAGACGCGACAATCCCGAAATCATAGACAGTGGCGTTGGGAACGAAGTAGAGCTTGTTCCCAGGGATCATGCCTTCGGTGACAAATCCAATCGGAATGTACTCGCGACGTTCCGACGAGACCGCCGGAACGGCCAGGTAGTCGCCATCGCCGTCGTATCTAATTTCGTCGAACAACCAGGGGGTTGAGGCCTTCTTCTGCGTCGCCACCTTCTTCGACGACAACCGCATCTCTCTCACCTGCTGAACACGATTAAGCACCATTGGCACTGTCTTCAACTCGTGTGGTGGACAGTCCACCAGCCACAGACAGAACCTCTCGATACCTCTGATGAACTCCGCGCCCATAGAGAACGGACGGATCCACTTCTCGGCAGCAGGCTCCTTCTTCACCAGCTCGTCGCGCTCAGATCGGGACAGGAGCAAGTGCCCACCATCAGTTGGTTTCCCGCCGGCAATCATCTCCGGGACAGCCGAGATCGGTTTGCTCCTCCGCGTCACGTACACATTCGGTGCATCGACCAGATACCCGTTGATGTGCTTCGGGTGATCCACGCGCTCCAGCTCACGCCCCCGGTACGCGAACAGCAGCTTGTCCTTCCGTTCGACGTAGCTGAACCCCACGATGACCACGTGTACTGCGGCGTAGTCCGCTGCTTCGTTGCTCCATGAGAACGTCCGGTGGGCGAAGTTGATGAACAACCCACGGCTCAACAACGGCTCCCATAGAGGCTGTACCTGCTGACCCTGGGTAATCGAGTTGGTGGAGACTAGCGCTGCTTCAATCTTCGTGCCCTTCATGTAGTCAGCGGCCAGCTTGTACCAGCAGGCCACATAGTCGAGGACACCTCCGGACTTCCCGAAGATGACTGCTCGTTCAGCCTTCTGATCGTCACTGAGGTTTGAGTAGCCCAGGAACGGCGGATTACCAATGATGTAGTTGCAACGCTCGGGCTCGAGCACACTCTCCCACTCCACCTGCAGCGCGTTACCGTGGACAATTCCCGGCGCGTCCTTCAGGGGCAGTGCATCCACCCGCCCGGAGGTGACCATCTCGGTCTCCAGATCGGCCTGCAGTTGCGCGATCCACAAGGCAGTCTGGGCCACCGATACGGCAAAGTCATTGATCTCAATGCCATAGAACTGCGACACCTTCACTTTGATCGGCGATTCTTGGCCGACGTCCAGTACTGCCTGGCCGCGCTGGATCTCCGTCAACACCTTGTTCTCCAGGCGGCGCAAGGATATGTAAGTCTCGGTGAGGAAGTTACCGGAACCACAGGCTGGATCGAAGAACGTCAGTCCAGCGAGTTTGTCCTGGAACCGCTTGAGGTTATTCCGGCGCTTGACGTCCCCCCCCCCCCCGTTCGCGATCAGAATGTTCTCCAGCTCTACTGTCAGGTCATCCAGAAACAGCGGGTCAATAACCTTATGGATGTTGTCCGGGCTGGTGTAGTGCATCCCTCCCGAACGGCGCGTCTCCGGGTTAAGTGTGGACTCGAAGACACCGCCGAAGATGGTGGGGCTGATGCGCGACCAGTCATGACTATGGCTGATGTCACGCACCAGGAGAGTCTTGAGGTCCTCGGTGAATACCGGGATCTCTACATTCTGCTCCCGGAATAGACCACCGTTGACGTAAGGAAAGCCACTGAACTGCTCCCGGTCATAGGGCGAGCGCTCCTCCAACGGAGTATCCAGAATGCGAAATAGCTGGTCAAGTGCCATGTGCATGAAATTGGCCGGCAGCGGCTCTAGGTAGTCCCGCAAGGCATTTTTGTTGAAAACACCGGCGTCTTCCGCAAACAGGCAAAACACCAATCGCACGCTCAGCACATTCAACGCATGTTGCACCTGCGGGGAATCGGGGTCAGCATATAAACCAGCTAATCCCTCATAGAGACGCCCCACCAGATCTCCGGCGGCCAGCGAGACTTCCTTTTCCCGGATCGCCCGCTGGGTCTGCGGCGCGACGAGAAAATCCAACAGGTGCAACTGCTCGGGCAGTTCCTCCAACGTAAAGGAGACATAATTCTCCTCCGGGCGTTCAACGTCGAGGTCATGGAGACGGAACTCCCCGAAGTTGCACACGATCACCATGTCGGGCCGCTGAGAATTCGGCTGCGAGTCGACGTAATTCTTGACCTGCTCGAAAGGAGTCACCATGTGCCCTTGACGGGTATCTGGTTTGTCCAGATCGACACCGAGAGACTTCTGTTCAATGAAGGTCTTGGCGTCCGGGATGCGCACGTCAATGAAACCACCGTAGGTGGTGCGCCCCTCGAAGAGGACGGCCGTGGTGATCTCCTTCATGCCGAGCACATTGGTGCACAGGTCCAGCCAGAACTTATGGGTGTCTGATTTCTCGGAACCGATCCCCTGCCATCTCTCCACGAATTCCTTCGCGGCAGATACGCGCTGGTTATGCGTCAGCAACGGGGACGTAGTGGCAACCATCTCGACAACACCTCGGATCAATGAGAACAACTTTCCTCGATTCTAGGCGAGGACCTGTACATTTCCGCTAGGCAAGTCCCCCGGACCTTGACCCCTCCCGGAAGTGACTGCCGTCACTTTTGTCAAGAATCTGCACAAGCTAGCGCCCATCAGTCATCCTGGGTAGACAACAAACCCAAGGAGTGAGAATGTCTACCACCGATATCGTCATCGTCGGCGCCGCGCGCACGCCTTTCGGCCGTTTCCTCGGCGGGCTGGCCCCAATGTCCGCCGTTGATCTCGGCGCCACCGCGATCCGGGGTGCGCTGGAGAGGTCCGGCGTTGATCCTTCGCTTATCGACGCCGCCCTCATCGGCCACGTCCTCCAAGCCGGCGCCGGCCAAAACCCGGCCCGGCAGGCCGCCTTGCAGGCGGGCCTGCCGGTGAATGCCCACGCAATGACGCTGAATAAGGTGTGCCTGTCCGGCTTGAGCGCGATTATCGACGCCGCCCGTCTCCTCCGTTCCGGCGAGGCCCGGGTCGTCGTCGCGGGTGGCATGGAGTCGATGTCGAATGCTCCGCACCTGCTGCCCGGGAGCCGCCAGGGGCATCGTTTCGGCCCCGCCGCCCTGGTTGATCACATGGCTCACGACGGTCTGACGGATGCCGAGAGCGGTGAGTCCATGGGCACGATGACCGAGGGCTATGGCGGGGCTTTCCCCGTGAGCCGGCAAGCCCAGGATGGGTTCGCCGCTGCCTCCCACCAGCGGGCCGCCGCCGCTTGGGATGAGGGCCTGTTTGCCGCCGAGGTGGTGCCGGTGACCATTTCCGGGCGCAAGGGGGAGACCACCGTGGAACGCGATGAGGGGGTCCGCCCCGATTCCACCGCGGAGAGCCTGGCGGGTCTGCGCCCGGCGTTCAGCAAGGACGGCTCCATCACCGCGGGGAACTCTTCCCCGATTTCCGATGGCGCGGCGGCGGTCATCCTCACCACCCGCGAGCTAGCCCAGGAGCAGGGATGGGAAGTGCTGGCGACCGTGCGGGCCGTAGGCCAGGTCGCCGGCCCGGACAGCTCCCTGCAGGCCCAGCCGGCGAACGCGCTGGCCCAGGCCCTGGAACGACAGGAATGGGCGGCCGCGGATCTTGATGTGGTGGAGATCAACGAGGCCTTCGCCGCCGTCGGCCTCGTCTCCACGCAGCAGCTGGGTGTGGACCCCACGGTGGTCAACCCACACGGCGGCGCCATCGCGCTCGGCCACCCCATCGGTGCTTCCGGTGCCCGCCTGGTCGTACACGTCGCACACCTGCTCTCCACGGGGCAGGCCACACGTGTCGGCGTCGCCCTGTGCGGGGGCGGTGGCCAGGGCGAGGCGCTGCTGCTGGAGGGTTAGCCGCGGCTATTCCCCCAGGTGCTCCCGCAGGGTCGTTCCGGAGTACTCGGTACGGAACACCCCGCGCTCCTGGAGGACGGGGATGACGAGGTCAACGAAGTCCTCGATACCCGCGGGCAGGGAGGGCGGCATGAGGTTGAAGCCGTCGGCACCTCCCTCATCAACCCAGCGCTGCATCTCGTCGGCGATCTGCTCGGGCGTGCCCACGAAGGTGGCGTGCCCGCCGCCGGCCGCGAGGTAGCCAAGCAGCTCCCGCACGGTGGGCTGCCTCGACTCGATGATCCGCAGGATGGTGGCATAGCGTCCCTTGGGCCCGGTGAACTCATCGAGCGGAGGCAGCGGGGGCACCGGGGCGTCCAACTCCCAGCTGGAGGTGTCCTGTTGGATGAAGTACTCCAGCCCCCGCAGCGCATCGGCCACCGGCAGCAGCTCATTCATAGCGCGCTGCTTCTCGCGGGCCTCCTCCTCGGTGCGGCCGACATAGGTGACCAGGCCCGGCATGACCACAATCGAATCGGGATCCCGCCCCAGCGACTCAGCCCGACGCCGCACATCAAGGCGATATTCCTGTGCCATCTCCAGATCCCAAGCCACGGCGTAGATACCCTCGGCATACTTCGCCGCCAGGTCGCGGCCCGGTTCGGAGGCCCCGGCCTGGAACAGCACCGGGCGCCCCTGCGGGCCAACGGGGATGTTCAACGGGCCCGCAACTTTGAAGAACTCGCCGGAGTGGGCGGGCGTCGATAAGCGGGAAGCATCGACCCAGGACTCGTCGCACACCACGGCATCGGCCGGAAACGAATCCCACAATTCGCCGATGACCTGGGTGAATTCCTCAGCGCGTGCGTAGCGCTCGGCGTGCGGCGGGAGCGCATCCATGCCGTGGTTGCGGGCCTCGTCATCGCCCATGGAGGTGACCACGTTGATCCCGGCGCGCCCGCCAGAGATGTGGTCCAGGCTGGCCATGAGGCGGGCGGCGTGGAAGGGCGGCCAGAAAGTCGCGGAAATGGTGGTGACCAGCCCGATCCGCGAGGTGGCGCGCGCCAGGGCGGTCAACGTGGTGACGGGTTCGAGGAACCAGGCGGGGCCACCGCCGACGCCTCCGATAGCGGCCGACTGGCCGTCGGCGAGGAAGAAGGCATCGAGCTTGCCGCGCTCGGCGATCTGCGCGAGTTCCTCCCAATAGGTGATGTCGCCGAGGCGGCCCACCGAGGAATCGGGTGCGCGCCACGCGGAGGTGTGGTGCCCGGCCGCGAAAGCGAAGAGGTTGATGTGCATGAACTAGTCCTTGACCAGCCCGCCGTCGACGACCAGGTTCTGCCCGGTGACCGAGCGTGCCCACGGGGAGGCGAAGAACAGGATCGCGTCGGCGAACTCCTCGGGGGTGGTCACGGACTGCAGCGGGGTCCCCTGCGCGATGAAGTCGAAGACTTCGTCCGGGGTGGCGGCGGAGGCGTCGGTCTTGCGCAGCAGGCCGCCGGAGAGCATGTTGACGCTCACGCCGCGCGGGCCCAAGTCAGCGGCCAGGGTGCGGGTGAGGGAAAGGAGGGCGGCCTTGGCGGCGGTGTAGTCGTGGTAGGGCACGACCGGGTACTGGAAGAGGTTGGTGCCGATGGTGATGACACGGCCCGAGCCGAACTCGTCGAAGCCCGGCAGGGCTGCCTGGGTGACGTTGAGGGTGCCCTGGATGGCGCCGGCGAACTGGGACTCGAAACGCTCGTAGACGATCTCCTCGGCCTTGGGGCGGGCATCGCCGTCGAAGGAGAAATCAATCAGGGCGTTGGAAACGACGGTGGTGACGGGGGCGTCGAAAAGCTCCCTGGCCTGGGTGAACAGGGCGTCAACCTGGGTGCGCTCGCGGACATCCGCCTGGATGGCCACGGCCTGACCGGGGTACTTATCCGCGATCTCCTGTGCGGCCTGCCCGGAAGAGAAGTAGTTGATGACCACCTTCGCGCCTTCGCGCAGGAACGCCTCGGTGACTGCCTTGCCGAGGCCGCGGGCGCCGCCGGTGACCAGGACAATCTGCTCATTGATGGGGGTGGGAGCAATGCTCATGTGGGTGCCTTTCACAGGAAAAGGCGAAGGAGAGACATTCCCTTCGCCAGTGTTAACTGGATCAGGTTCGACGGGTGTGTTCTCAGCTGCACTGCTCGGCAGCACCCCGTGTCACGTGAGGGCCACCATAGCAAAACCCGCTGCTACCCTAGCCACCATGAACATCCGGCCGGCCATCATCGTGACGATCGCGTCGCAGGTTCTCGCTGTGTGGTTGGCCTGGGCGGTCGGGGGTGGCGTCGGGCTGCTCATCGGCGTTCTCGTCTCGTTGCTCGGCATCAGTGCGGCTGTGCTGTTGCTCACCCGCTCCCCTGAAGACGCGACCGTCCCGAGTGAGTTCGAGGTGGCTGAGGAACACCACCGTCAGGTGCTCGACGAGTACTCCCGGTGGGAGCTCGACCCGGAAATGCTGCTGCGCTTCCCCGGCCTGTGGGACCGTTCTCGGCCGGAGGTGCACCGCTACTTCGATGCGCTGGCAGCAGCCGGGCAGGCCACTGCCGCGGACTACCCGGACGCCGTCGAGGAGCTGCGGATGGCGTGGGCGGGCGCGCAGCGTTATGCACGTTCGACCGGTACCTCGGCGCTGGCAGAGTCGCGTCGCACCGAGGCCGAGACCGGCCTCAAGCTCTACCGGCACGCCCAGGGCGCGGCGACAGAGCAGGAGCGGGCGACGTACTACCGCCGGGCCCTGGAGACGGTGCGTTCGCTTATCGACGCCGGCCTCCTCCCCTCTTCCCTCCCCGCCGTCGAAAAACTCGAATCGCTGCAGCGCGGGGAATTGACCTAGAGTTCGCGGCGCTGCTCGGCGGCGTGGGGGCCGTCGAGGGCGCGCAGGACCACTCCCGAGTGCTCGGCGCGGATCTGCCAGGCGATGGGGTGATCGCTCGCGGGCACCAGGTCCTGGTCCACCGGGATGTCCGCCAGGGGGTGGAATCCGAGCTGGTCGTCGGGGGTGCGGGGTTCGATGGTGGGGAATTGCCCGATGCCTACCGCGACCTGGAGGTAGTCGCCGTCGACGGTGCCGCGGAACTCGACACCGCCCTCCAGGGGGCGGTTGTCGATGACGGGACCGTGGATGAGCTGGGTGGCGCTGCGGGCGGAGAGGATCTGGAACTCGGCTGTTAAGGGGCGGCGGTCATCGAGTATGAGGGCGTTGATGATCTGCTCGCGGGCGGCGCCCATGTCGGTGACGTCGAAGTAGGTGTCGGGCAGGGTGCCGTCGGCAAGCACCTGGAGACGCAGGTCGCGGCCGCGGGCGCGGGAATTGAACTGCGCGACGGGCAGCGCCTGCGGGTTGGCTGCCTCGAGCGGCTGCTGGTCGGAGTGCCCGGGGTAGAGCCACACTGACTCAAAGTCCGGTGTGGTGCCGATGCCCTGGGCGGCGGCGGTGAGTTCCTCGGTGACCTGGTCATAGGAGAACGTGACCTGGTGGCCGTCGAAGGTGGCGGGGGCGTGTTCGAGCGCTGTCCGTTCCCACTGCCATTCGCGCTGGGGGCGGGTTTCCAGGCGGGCACGGAACTTCCCGCCCTGGTTGTCGGCGACATCGATGTAGCTGCCCGCGGAGAGGTCAGTGAACAGGTTCATCCAGATGAGTTGGGCGGATCCGCCTGCGGCCAGCTGGTCGGCGATGTCGAGAGCCTGGGCGTGCAGCTCGTCGAGGCTGTCCACCGGGTCGGCGGCGATGGCCCCGCTCCGCTTCGCCACGACTCCGCCCTCCGGAAACGGAGTCATCACCACGACGAGCACACCCGTGAGCAGCACCGCGGGCACGGCCGCGACGAGCAGGGTGCGCACCCGCCGGCTTCGTGCCACCGCCCACACCACCGCCGCCGCACCGAGCGCGACAAGCAGCCCACCACCGACGCGTTGTGGCAGGTCAAGCCCGGGCCAGGCGAGGGCCGCCAGCCCCGCGACGAGGGCGAGGGCGCCGAGGACGGCCGACATCGACGATCTATCCATGCGGCCACTGTAATTCAGGTAGTTTGGCGATATCGATACATAAGGCGGTCGCCATGTCACAGCCTCTCCTCGTCGTCCTCGCCGACGACACCGACGCCGAAGACCACTCGGTGCTCTTTCCCCTCCTGCGAGAACGCGGGATCGCGGTTCGGCGCGTGCACCCCCACGAGCTGGTCATCCGCCTCGAAGGCGCACGCGCCCGCCTGACAGTTGGCGGGGAGCAGCTGCGCCCCGACCTGGTCCTCGGCTGGGTGCTAGGTGACCTTCTCCTACCGAGCATGGCCCAACTCGACCTGCTTCAGCGCCTCGGGGTGCGCGTGATCAATGATGCCCTCACCCTGTTCCGGACACAGCACACCTTCCTCGACAGCTCGCAGCTCCTCGCCGCCGGGGTCCTGCGCTATCCCGTCATCACCGGGTGGGACCGCGCCGCGCTGCGTGACTGGGCCGCGGAGATCGACGGCCCCTTGGTGTCCAAGCCATTGTCCGGGTTCGGGGGACGGGGCCTGCGCAAAGTCACGGACGTCGACCAGCTTCCCGACGGCGAGTACTACGTGGTCCCCTACATCGAGAACCCGGGCCGGGACATCCGCGTCTACACCGTCAACCATGCGCCCGTGTTCGCCATGTACCGCTACGCGCCGGAGGGGAAGTGGATCACCAACGTCCGCGCGGGCGGCACCATCGCCCCGTGCCCGCTCACCCCGGAGATCGCCGACCTGGCGGCCCGCGCCTCCCGCGCGGCGGGCACGCTCATCGGCGGGATCGACATCGGGGAGAACACCGCCACCGGTGAGCTCGTGGTCTATGAGGTCAACTCCTGCCCCACCTGCGAGCCACCGGTGCTCCACGCGGTGGCCGATTTCTTGGCCGCCACCATGCGCGGCGACGAGTGGACCCCGGAGCGCGACTACGCCACACTGAAACCGACGTTCCACGCCAGCAAGCAGCACCTCATCCGCTGAGCATCTCCGCCAGGTAACGCTCCGATCGCGCGCGCCCCTCCAGGTCACTCATGCCGCCGGTGATGAGGAGTTCCTGCGTGCCGGCGGCGTCGAGAAGCTGCTGAAATTGCTTATCGACGTCCCCCGGCGTCCCGTATATCGCCAAAGACAGGGTCTGCTCCATGCGGCGCCGTTCTTGGGCGGTAGGTTCCGGCAGTTCGGCGAGGGGGAGCAACGGGCCGAAAGTCCCGGTGCTGCGTGCGCGCGCCTGCGCCCAGGCCTCTGGCAGGAGGAGGTCGCGGGCGGCCTCCCGCGAGGCTGCGACGGCGACGTTGGCGGAGAGGATGACGGCCGGGGCGTCGATACGCCCGGGACGGAAATTCTCCCGGTAGAGCCGCGCGGCGTCGACCTGGTTGGGGCCGCCGAGGATGACGCCGAGGCCGAGTTCGGCCGCCAGCAGTGCGGAGCGGAAGCCCGCGAGCAGCCACACCGGCGCCCCGGCGCTGCGCGGGCGCGCGGTGACGTCCGCCGAAACATCGAGGTAGCCGAGTAGTTCGCGCAGGTCATCCGGGTAGCGGGCCTTAAGCTCGGTGACATCGCCCTGGCGCAGGGCCGCGCGGACGGGGGCGGTGAAACCGAGGGAGGAGCCGATGCCGGCGTCGATACGCTGGGGGTAGAGCGCCTCCAACGTGGCGATCTGCTCGGCGACGATGAGGGGTTGGTGGTCGGGCAGCATGATGCCCGCGGTGCCGATGCGGATGCGTTCCGTGGCCGCGCCGCACGCCACCGCCAGCATGCCCGGCTGCGATCCCGGCAGACCGGGGACCGCGTGGTGTTCGGCGACGAGGAAACGGGTGAAGCCGAGCTCCTCCACCTCGCGCGCGTGATCCACCACCCGCTGCAGGGTCGCGGCATCACTCGCGCCGGCGAGGGCGTTGGCACGGTCGAGGAGGGACAAGCGCATGCCTCCACCATGCCAGCCACGGGCGGGCATAACTTTCCGTATCCTCGGATGCACGACCACTAATGAAAGGAAGGTCACAATGGCCGACATCAACGATCCCCGCACCCTCCACCCCAAGATCGATCCCCCGCTGCAGGAACAGCCCCATCCGGGCCTGGACGCCAAGCTGGAGCCGCAGGCCGACCTCGGTCTCGACAGCTACCAGGGCTCCGGCCGCCTCAAGGGCCGCAAGGCACTGATCACCGGCGGCGATTCCGGTATCGGCGCGGCCGTCGCCATCGCCTATGCACGCGAAGGCGCCGACGTCGCCATCTCCTACCTCCCCGCCGAGCAGGAGGACGCCGACAAGATCATCCAGGCCATCGAGGACGCCGGCCAGAAGGCCCTGGCCCTGCCCGGCGACCTGTGCGAACTCGCCCAGTGCGAGAAGATCGTCGCCGACACCGTCGAAGCCTTCGGCGGTCTGGACATCCTGGTCAACAACGCCTCCCGCCAGATCTGGCACGACGGCATCGAGAACATCCCCGACGAGGATTTCGACGCCACCATGAAGGCCAACATCTACTCCTACTTCCGCGTCACCAAGGCGGCGCTGGCGCACATGAAGGCAGGATCCTCGATCATCTTCACCTCGTCGATCCAGGCCTACAACCCTTCCCCGCACCTGCTCGACTACGCCCTGACCAAGGCGGCGCAGAACAATCTCTCCAAGGGGCTGGCAGAACAGCTGGCACCGGAGGGTATCCGCGTCAACGCCGTCGCGCCGGGCCCGGTGTGGACTCCCCTGCAGCCCTCCCACGGGCAGCCCCCGGAGAAGCTCGAGGGCTTCGGCCAGCATGCACCCGTGGGTCGCGCCGGCCAGCCGGCGGAGCTGGCGGGCGCCTATGTCTTCCTCGCCTCCGATGAGGCGTCTTATGTCATGGGCGAGACGCTCGGTGTGACCGGCGGTACCCCGACCCCGTAGTTACCAGGAGGGCGCGTCGTCGACGTTGCCCTTCTTCCACGTCGACCACGGAATGTTCCAGTCGCCCAGGCCGTCATAACCCGAGAGGGTGCCGCCGACGGTGTTTTTCACCTCGACCGGATCACCGCGCTTAACGGTGTTCATGAACCACTGGGCGGCCTCGTTGGTGACGTTGATGCAGCCGTGGGAGACGTTGCGGCGACCCTGGTCCCCCACGGACCAGGGGGCACCGTGGACATAGATTCCGGACCAGGACATCTGCGTCGCATAGGACACCGGTGTCTTGTATCCGCCCTGGTCATAGGCAAGACCGTAAGTCATCGAGTCCATCACCATCGACGAGTGCTGATCACCCACGATGTACGTTCCGTTCGGCGTTGCCCAACGCTCCGTGTCACGCCCCAGCGACACCGGGATGGTGCGCAGCTTCTCCTCGCCGCGGTAGACGGTCATCGTCTTGGTGGCGTCATCGACGACGGTGCGCACATCATCACCGATGGTGAAGCTCATCTTGTTGTTGTCCGCACCATAGGTACCACCGCCCAGCGCCTGGCCGTAAATATCGGCCTCCACGGTGACCTTGGTGCCCGGCTTCCAGAAATTCTCCGGCCGCCAGCGCAGCTCCGAATTATTCAGCCAGTAGAACGCACCCTCCACCTTCGGCGAGGTGGTGATGGTCACCGCGTCCTGCGCCGCCTGCCGATCACGGATCGCGGTGCCGAAACGAATGGTGATGGTCTGTGCGACGCCGACCTCCGAGCCGTCGAGAGGCGCCAGCGAGACGTTGGACACCATCGCCGGGCTGGGGGTGCTGAACGTCGTGGTCGTCGACTTCCCCGCCTTATCCTCCGCGACGATGGTGTAGGTGCGGTTGTAACCGAGCACCTCATCGCTCGTCCACGACTTCTTATCCGCCGACAGCTTCGACTTGACGAGGTTGCCGTACTGGTTCGTCATGGTCACATCGACCAATTCGGTGCCTGAGGTCACCGTCACCGGCACCGAGGGATCCACCTTCTCAGCGCCGTCCTTGACGGACACCTTGAGCGGGGCGGGAGCCTGCGACGTCGTCGTCTCGGCTGCCGCCTCGCTTTCCGACGCCGTGTCAATCGTGCACGATGCCAGCGTCCCCGACATCACAACCGCCGCCATCATCAACGCCACCAAGCGGCCCCGTCGGGAGAAACTGACCTTCACATCGACCTCATGCGCAATTAATCGCCGGGCGCACGCGGCTACCCCTGAACAACTAGACACCTTACGTCCCGTATCACTCACCGCCCAACCGCAAGTCACCCCCGTTTCATGAACAACACGTAAAGTAGTGCCCTGACCAGGCGATTTTGTAGGTTGCACTATTGCCTGTTATATTTTTCTTCGTTGCCCGGTCAGCCCGGAAGACACCAGCGCCATTAGCTCAATTGGTAGAGCAACTGACTCTTAATCAGTGGGTTCGGGGTTCGAGTCCCTGATGGCGCACCACTAAATAGCACCGTCCGCCCAGCGCAGGCGGTGTTTTTCCTTTGACTCTACAGCAGCTTCACCACGCCGAAGACCGACAGTGCCACGGCGACAATGTAGCCGGCGAGTTTGACCACCGGCTCACGGTTGTCGCGCATCCACTCGAAGGCCCTCCCGAACACGGAGTGCGGGTAGGCGCGGACCAGGCCGACGAAGACCGCCGAGAGGGCGGGCAGGCTCAGCGCCAGGGAGGCGTAGATGACCAGGCCGCCGTAGCGTACCGCCGCGTGGTAGTCCCCCGCGGAGAGGAAGGCCAGGCCGGTGAAGAACGGGATGGATGTCGCCGATTGGGCGAGCCCGAGGATGAAGCCCACCACCACGGTCTTAGAGGACGGTGTCTGCAGGGGTTCGAGGATGCGGCGCACCAAGGGGGAATCGCCCGAGCCATCGCTGCGCCAGGTGGCGAAGAAGGTGAGCACGCCGGTGGCCAGCAAAAGGATGCCGAAGACCGGGGATTCCAGGGCCTGCTGCACGAGGTCGCGGATGCCGTCGAAGATGACCATCGTGATGAAGGACAACAGGAAGACGCCGAACCAGTCACCGGCGATGAGGAGGGTGACGATGCGTCGATAAGAAGCCTTGCGGGGCAACATCACACCGAGCGCCACGATGACGCCGATGAGCAGGGCGTTGAGGGAATCCAACAACCCGAAGGAGACGGCCTGAATCATTCCTCGACACTACCCCGGCGCCAGGTCCACACTGACGCGAGCACTCCGACGATTAACAACGCGGACCACATGATCGGCTCCCAAGGAGAGGGAGTGAGAAAGCCGGAGCCGGGCAACGGCATGTACACGCTCCAGCCGTAGGCGGCGGAGATCGGTGATACCGGGAGGAAGCGATGCAGCAGAAACACTGCCGACAGGCAGGTGAGGGGGAAAGCGACCCAGAAGGAAGGGGAGGTGGGGCGTCGATAAGCGGTGACCGCAACCAGCACAACGATGAGCACGGCGAACAACCCGAGCACAATGAGACCTTCCGCCGCCATCAACGCCACCCCTTACGCCAGGCCCAAAAGGACAAGCCCGCGCCGAGCAGCGCCAGGATCGGCCAGGCGGTGGCGGCGAGGTTCCAGAAGAAGAAGTAGTCATAACCGGGGCCGCCGAAGACGTCGAAGGTCTGCGGCCCGAAGTCAGCCCAGAACATTATCGACGCCCCAATCGCCAACATCGACAGCGGAAACACCACCCAGAACCAGGGGAAACCGCGACCCCCACCGGTGCGCGGCGCCAACGCGAACACGGCCACCACCACGGCGAAGGCCGCGCCGTAAACGATCCAGACCATCAGAAAGCATCCACCGTGTCGGCTGTGGTGCCGTCGGAGAACTCGAGATCGGTGACCACGCCCTCCGGGTCATAGATGGCGCACTCGAAACCACCCTCGCGCAGGCGGCGCAAGCCCTCCTTGACCATCCGGCGGCCCATGCGGTTGAAGGACGTCACACGCGAGACATCGAGGACCAGCTCATCGCCGCCCAGGTTGTGGGTCGTCAACTGGTGGAGGATGTTCTCCGCGGCGGTGAAGTTGATGGTGCCCTGCAGGCGGATGATCGTGGTGTCGCCGTCGCGGGTGATCGAGCGCACGCCCGGCACGGAATGCTGGTCGGAGGACATCAGGTGCAGGCCCATGTCGCGGGAGAGGTGCTCGAAGATCTTCACGCCGCGCACCGAGTTGCCCTGCGAATCCAGGCGCGGGGAGAACGTGGCGATGCCCAACTGCCCGGGCAGGGTACCGATGAGCCCGCCGGCCACACCCGATTTGGCGGGAATGCCCACCCCAGCCATCCAGCGGCCGGCCCCGTCGTACATGCCGGCGGAGCTCATCACCGCCAGCGTCAGACGGCAGGCCTCCTTGCTCAGGATCCGCTCCCCCGTTACCGGCTGCGTACCGCCATTGGCCAAGGTGGCGGACATGACCGACAAGTCGCGGGTAGTGACCAGGATGGAGCACTGGTGGGTGTAGGACAGGACGGCGTCGTGGGCATCGTCTTTGATGATGTCGTAGCTGCGCAGCATGTGCGCGATCGAGAGGTTACGGTCCGCGCCCTCGAGCTCGGAGGCGGACAACTCGGCGTCGATAGTCAGCTTCCGGCCGGCCAGCCGGGAAAAGAGATCCCGGATCTTCTCCACCCGATCCTCCACGGAGGAATCCTCCCCGTTGATCAGCTGATTGACAGCGATGGCGCCGGCATTGATCATCGGGTTAACCGGACGCTTGTCATTGTCATCGAGGGAAAGCTCGTTGAAAGCCTCGCCGGAGGGCTCCAGACCGACAACATCGAGCACCTTCTCCGGGCCCAGTTCCTGCAGCGCCAGGGCGAACACGAAGGGCTTGGAGATCGACTGGATGGTGAACTCCACCTCCGCATCCGGGCCGGCAACATAGATATGGCCCGAGGCGGTGCACAGGGCGATGGCCAGGCGATCCGGGTCGGCATCAGCGAGCTCCGGAATATAGTCGGCGACCTCGCCGCCATCATCGTCGCGGACGTGGTCGAGGATTTCGTTCAGGTAATCCGGGATCGGCATCTGCATGGAGTCGAGCCTACCGACGATAGGATGCGGGGCATGACAGGTCCACACATCATTGTCATGGGGACATCCGGCACCGGCAAAAGCACTGTCGGCAAGCTGCTTGCCGACGCCCTCGATCTCCCCTGGCTCGACGGCGATGACCTGCATCCCCCGCCCAACATCGCCAAGATGACTGTCGGCGAACCCCTCACCGATGAAGATCGCAGGCCATGGCTCCAGGCCGTCGGCCGCTGGCTCGCGCAACGCCCCGCAGGCGGGGTCATCGCCTGCTCCGCTTTGAAACGCCCCTACCGTGACCTGCTGCGCACTGCTGTGCCGGGAGTCCGGTTCGTTCACCTCCAAGGGGAGCAGGCGGTGTTGGCCGAAAGGATGGGGAAACGCCGCGGGCACTTCATGCCCGCCAGCTTGCTCGACTCCCAGTTGGCGGTGTTGGAGCCCTTGGGCGCGGACGAGGCGGGGTGCGAATTCGATGTGGCCCACTCCCCCTCCGTGTTGGTGGCGCAGATCGGGAACTGGCTGGACGCCTAGAGTGGGGGCATGAAAACCGCACTAGTCATCGTTGACGTCCAGAACGACTTCTGCCCCGGTGGGTCGCTCGCTACCGAACGTGGTGCGGAGGTCGCCGCCGCGATCGGTGAGTACCAGGATTCCCACGGTTCCCGCTACGACCATGTGGTGGCCACCCAGGACTGGCATATCGACCCCGGATCGCATTTCTCCGACAACCCCGACTTCGTGGACTCCTGGCCGGTGCACTGCGTCGCCGACTCCAAGGGGGCCGAACTGCACCCCGCGGTGGGCACGGAGCCTATCGAGGCGTACTTCCGCAAGGGCGAGTACACCGCCGCATACTCGGGTTTCGAGGGCGCGGCCGACGGTGTCGGGATGGCGGAGTGGTTGCGGGAACGGGGCGTCGAGAAGCTGGACGTGGTGGGGATCGCCACCGACCATTGCGTGCGAGCGACCACCCTGGATGCGCTGCGCGAGGGTTTCGAGGTGCGCGTGCTCACCGACCTATGCGCCCCCGTCGACGAGGAACGCGGCGAGGCCGCCTTGCAGGAACTCGTCTCCGCCGGCGCGCAGTTAAGCTGATGCCATGAACCGCCTGATCATCATGCGCCACGCGAAGTCCTCGTGGAAGGAACCGCTGCCCGACCACCAGCGCCCGCTGAACAAGCGCGGCCGCCGGGACGCGAAGGCCGCCGGCGAGTGGCTGGCTGAGGAAGTCGGACAGATTGACCGGGTGCTCAGTTCCACCTCGACGCGCACGCGCCTGACGTGGGAGCGCACCGGCCTGTCGGCCGGGCAGGTGAGTTTCCACGATGGTCTCTACGGTGGCAGCACCGAGGACATGTTGCGTTTGCTGCGCCCCCTGCCGGATTCCGTGGGCACGGCGCTGGTGTTGGCGCATTGGCCCGGCGTGGAGGAGGCGGTGCGGGAGTTGGCTGTGCGTGACGACAACCCCGGGTGGGAGGGCATCGACACCAAATTCCCCACCAGCGCCATCGCGTTGCTGTCCGCGCCGTCCTGGAGTGAGCTGGCACCGGATTCCTGCCGCCTGCTCTCCTACGTGGTTCCGCGGGGTTAAGCAACTGGTCGGGTGACCGGAATACGGTTTTCTGTGGATAAGTGGGAATTGTCCACAGGCTGGGGTGGTTGCTTATCGACGCCGCGTAGATTCCGGTTTATCGTCCGGGGCATGAAGATCATTGACGCGCTGCAGGCCCTGCGGGCCATGGAAGTACTGGGGGAACTGGCCTCCGGTGACCTCACGCGCGCCGTGCTGGATAAGTGGGGTTTCCGCGACGCCAAGTTGTGGGAGAAGCTCGCCGCCAAATACTACGGGCCGACCCGCTACCGGAAACTGCAGGCCGCGGCGCGGGAAGCGGCGGCACCGTTGTCGATGGATGCAGTGGTGGTGATCGAGAAGCACCTGCGCAACCTGCTCAAGGGTGCGGATGTCACGGTGGAAGAGCTACGGGTGGAGTTGTGTTCCTTGCGGGGGTCGGTCGCCGAGATAGACCGCGCGGCCGCGGCCCGCGTCTTGGAACACAACCGCACGGTCAAGGACGCGGCCAACAAAGCCCACGGACGCCGGGCCCTACGAGGTGGCAAGAACACCGACGCATTGGGCATGCGCACCCTGACACTGACCCTGCCTGAGCGACAGATCGCCCACATCGTCGCCACGCTCCAGCCGACCGCGGACTCCTACCGCGCCGCGGACCCACGCCTGGGTTGGGAACCGGCGATGGCGGACGCCGCATATGCGCACCTGACATCCGGGGTGCCCGGCAGCCGTCCGGCAGATATCCCCCACGTGGTGATCTCCCTGCCGGATTACGCCAAGGTGCTACGCCATGAGGGCGACGAAACGATCTTCGCCCTCACCGACGGCACCACCATCACCGGCAAACAGTTGGTGGAACAGGAAATGGCCACCCACGGGCTGGTCGGCATCTACGACCCGGTCGAAGGTGGGGTCAACCTCTACCGCGATCAACGCCACGCGAACTGGAAACAACGCATGCTGGCGGCCGCGGAGACCATCCTGTGCCCCTTCCCGGAGTGCACCACCGCGGCGTCCATGTGCCAAGTACACCACCTGCAGGCATGGAAACAGGGCGGAGAAACAAACCTGCTGAATCTCAGCATCGCCTGCCCGGTGCACAACGCCCGCAACGACGACGACCCCAACGCCCCACCACGCAACGGCCGCCTGGAACGAGAACCCGGCGGAGTCGTCCACTACCCACCGGACGGCGGGCCACCACGACGCAACACCCACCCCATCCGGGAGCTGTCAGCGATGGCGCTGATCAGCTAGGGGTTCGGCACGCCACCGTAGAGCTGCTCCATCTCGCGCATCTCCGCGGTCTGCACCTCAATCATCTCCGTTGCCATATCGCGCAGCGGAGCATATCCGCCGTTGTCCACCTGATCCTGGGTCATGGCGATGACCTCCGCGTGATGGAAGTGCATGAGTTCCAGGAAACGGGTCCGCAGCTCCTCGCCCTCCAATTGGGTGAAGGATTCATAGACCCCGGGCGAGACCATGCCATTGGCTATGTGGCGCGAATGCAGCTCCATGTCCTCCTCGATGCCCCATTCCTTCGCCCACTCGTTCATCTGGGCGTTCTCGCGCTCCTGCCCCTCGCGGATTCGCTCCGCCAAGTCGCGGAGCGCCGCGTCATCGACGTCGGAGTCGAGCAGCACCTCGGCCATGTCGATGGCCTGCTGATGGTGCGGCACCATCATGCCGAGGAAGTGGACATCGGTGTCGTTGGCCTCGGCGGGCATGGCATCGGTGCGTTCGGACACCATCTGCTCCGAAGACACCGGCGACTGCGCCGGAGAGCAACCAACCAAGAACAGCAAGGCCGCGAGAACGGCGAACGGGGCGCGCATGGAGAGAGATCCTAGCGGCGCCCCGTCGATAAGCGGAAGGCTTTTATACGCGTGCGGCGAGCAGGCGCTGAATCTCCTTGAGATCCTTGTTGCGCTTGCGGTTACGCAGCACCACGACAGTCACCAGGCCGAGCACGGCGACGCCAACACCGGCGAGGATCTTCTGCACCTGCGGGTCCTGCAGCTTGTTCTGGGCCTCAACCTTGGCGTCGGCGGCCAGGTTCGACGGCTTGGTGCGGGTGGCCAGCTCGTCGAGGGTGCTGGCCAGCTGGCGACGGGTGCGCTCGATGTCTCGCTGGATATCGTTGATGTCTCGTGCCACGTGGAACTCCCGGTTAGTTGATGGTCATCTGTTCTACTTCTAAGTAGTGTAACGCGATCTGTTGACGGAGGGCGGTATGGTGTAGGACATGACTGTTTCCTCACGTCTTGCCGAAGGCGATACCGCCCCCGATTTTACCCTGCCCGACGACACCGGCCAGGAAGTATCGCTCCAGGATTTCGCCGGCCAGCGTGTACTCATCTACTTCTACCCGCGCGCCAACACCCCGGGCTGCACCACCCAGGCCTGCGACTTCCGCGACTCCATCGAGGAACTCAACAACCTCGACGTGACCGTGATCGGCATCTCCCCCGATAAGCCGGAGAAGCTGGCGAAGTTTCGGGAGGATCATGGGTTGAACTTTGTGTTGCTCTCGGACGTCGATAAGCAGGTCATGGAGCGGTGGGGGGCGTTCGGCGAGAAGAAGAACTACGGCAAAATCGTCCAGGGCGTGATCCGGTCGACCTTCCTCGTCGATCCGGACGGCACCATCGGGCTGGCCCGCTACAACGTGCGCGCGTCCGGACACGTCGCCCGCATCCTGCGCGAGGTCCCCGCCAACTAATGGAGGACGTGGAAGACGGCATCCTCGTCCCCCGCCGACGACCCGCCCAGGCCCGCAGCCGCGAGAGGTTCAACCGGATCCTCACGGCCGCTCGTAGCGTGCTTGTCGACGTCGGCTTCGAGTCCTTCACCTTCGACGAAGTCGCCCGGCGTGCGGAGGTGCCGATTGGCACCCTGTACCAGTTCTTTGCCAACAAGTACGTCCTCATCTGCGAACTCGACCGCGTCGACACCGCCGAGAACGTCGCCGAGTTGATGAAGTTCTCGGGCCAGGTGCCGGCCCCGCAGTGGCCCGATATCCTCGATGACTTCATCGACCACCTCGCGCGCCTATGGCGCGATGATCCTTCCCGGCGCGCGGTATGGCACGCCGTCCAGTCGACACCCTCGACGCGCGCGACGGCGGCTGCCACCGAGAAGCAGATGCTGGACATCATTTCCCAGGTGGTGGCCCCACTGGCCCCCGATGCTTCCCACGAGGAGCGCTACCAATTGGCGGGCCTGTTGGTGCATACGGTGTCGTCGCTGCTGAATTTTGCTATCCGTGATGCGGAGCATGAGGCGCATTTTGAGGTGATCGTCAACGAGATCAAGCGGATGCTCGTTGCGTACCTGTTTGCTGTCGCCACCGGCTAAGCCAAAGAAAGTACTTGCCAAAGTGGAAAGTACTTTCCTAGACTTAGTCTCATGGACACTCCCAACGCACACGACGCCCGCGAACTCCTCGATCGCGCTGAGTCCACCTCCCGCCAAGCCGCCGGCTTCGCCCTCGCCTGGCTGTGCTACCTCGCCCTGTGCGCGGGCGGCGCCATCACCGCCGTCGGCCTGGCCTACGCCAACGTCACCAGCACCCCCACCCTTCCTGCCTGGCTGGCCGGTGGGCTCTGGATCCTCGTCGGCGTCGTCTTCACCGCCGGCGCCACCGCCACCTCCCCGCCCACGCGCCGCGGATTCGGTTCCCGCTGGTTCATCATGATGGTCGTCTGGGTCATCCTGTGGGCAGCCACCACCATCCTCAACAGCCACTTCACCCTCGGCCACGGCACCGCCGTGGCCGCCGCCTTCCTTGCCGCCGCCGTCATCGGCCTGGTGTGGGAGGTCACCGCCCTGAAGAAGGGCGTGAAGTAGCCGTGGGCGACCATCCCCGCACACAGCTCAATCCGACATTCACCAACCCGCTACGTTTCTCACTCATGGCCACTCTCGCCGGGGTCTCGGAGATCACGTTCAAGGACGCGAAAGACTACTTGCAGACCACAGACCCAACCTTGTCGAAGCACTCTTCCGCGCTGGAGGAATTGGGATTGGTGAAAGTGAAGAAGTCGTTCGTGGGCAAGCGCCCGCAAACCAGGCTGTCACTGACGAAGGAGGGTGAAGCTGCCTGGCGTGAGCACCTCGCCGCACTGCGGGCGATCACCGAAATCCCGTGACGCCGAACACATGACGCGAGTAGAATAGCCCCCATGACTACCGATCCGAAGAACCCCGCCCCCATCGCCGACTCCGAGGCCCCGCCGCAGCACCCCGAGGACGACCACAAGGTCGCCGAGAACCCGCCGGCTAACGAGCAGGACGAGGACAACGACGAATAGCCATGATCCCCCGCCGCCTGCTGGTGATCGCCTGCACGGCCGTCACCTTAAGCGCATGCGCCACTGCGGAGCCCGCGCCGGAGCCGCCCGTCACCGTGACGGAGGCGGCACCGACGACGGAGATCGTCGTCACTGATTCCGTGCCCGTCGCGCCCGACGGGTTGGTGGACGTCACCGAGCTGACATTGATCGGCAACGGTGACGCCATTTTCCTCACCCCCGATTCCCAGGGCATCTGCTGGTTGTACGGGCCCGAGAAGGATGGGCTGGGACTGTGCACGGTGTCGCTGGCGGATCCGCCGATTATCGATACGGTCGCCGGCCCCACTGCGGAAGCCAATGCCATCGCCTTCGACGAGGGCGGCATCTTCTGGGCGCATAATTTCGCCACCGGCCATGCGCCGCCGAATTCCTATGTCCTCCAAGAGGGCGAGTTCGTTGAGTTCCGTGACGTGCGCTGCGAAGCGCTCAGCGCCAACGAGCTGGAGTGCACGCATGCGGGCGACACAGTCACCTACGTGGAAGGGACTGTCACGCCGGAACCGCGACGTCGATAAGGCAGGTGGCGATGGCGTAGTCACCGTCGTGGCTGATTGACAGGCTGGTGGTGATCTCCCCCAGGCTGTCCGCCACGGCGCGTGCCACCTCGCCCCGCTTCTCGACGCCCACCCGCCCCCACCTATCAGGCTGAATTTCGATTTCCCGGAAGTCGACGAGGTCAGGGCTGATCACGGGTGGTCGCCCGTAAATCGCCTGCGACCAGGCCTTGATGAACGCCTCCTTCGCCGCCCACCGCCCTGCCAGGTGCAGGGCGCGGTCGGGCTTTTGCCCCGCCACGCGCAGCTCCAGGACGGTGAACACGTCCTCGAAGCGCGAGCCGGGCCGCTCCAGTTGCTCGCGGAAACCCGGGACGTGAACGATGTCGACACCGATGTGATGCATGCGCTCCATTGTGCCCGAGCAGGCGAAAGGCCCGCATCCTCTAAGGAGTGCGGGCCTTGCGGCGTCAAAGCCTAAGCGTTACGACGACGCAGGAGAAGTACTCCCGCACCACCGATCACCAGGGCCAGGGCGAGGGCGCCGAGGGCCAAGGTTTCGGCACCCGTGTTGGCCAGAGTGCGCTGCGGCGCCTGTTTGGAGGGAACAGAGGCTGGCTTGGCCGGGGCCGCGGTCTGCTGCTGTTTTATGATGCGCTGCTGCTCAGCCTTCGGATCCGGGGTGTCGGTCTTCGGCTGCTCGGCAGTCGGCGCATCCGGGGTCTGCGGGGTCGGAGTCGGCGCAGAATCCGGGACCGGGGCAGAGCTCGTGCTGGAACCACCGATGAGCGGGATCAGCGGGATGAGGATCAGCGGCCACCACGGGATAGAGCTGCCGGGCACGGGGCCCTCCGACTCGTCGTCCTTCGTGTTGGTGACGGTGATGGTGCCGGCCTCGATGTTGTCGACGTCGGTAACATCTGGGGTGTAGGTACCGCTGTACTCGGTGTCATAGCCGTTCAGGGGGGCTTCGATGACGGAGTACTCGATCGGCTCACCGTCCGCGTCCACAGCAGGGAGGTTATCCCAGGTGTGGGTGGTGGTGCCCGGCTGCAGCGTCACCGGGGCGAGGATGTTGCCCTCCCCGTCGGTTACACGCGAACCGTTGGCCAGCAGGGTAAAGGCGATGGCCGGCGCCACGGCGGCGTCAACACCCTCCCAGATCTTCTCAACGGTCAGTTCCGTCACCGGGGCGCCCGGATCCACCGGGGTGTCCGGGGTTTTGGTGTTGGTGACGATGAATTCACCGTCGACGATTGCCTCCGGGTCCGGGGTGTAACTCTCCGGGAAGACAACGGAAGTGAAGCCCGGAACGGTGACTTCCTCCACCTTGTAGATGATCGCGCGCCCATCCTCCGTCTGCACCGGAAGGTTATCCCAGCGGGCAGTAGTGTTGCCTGGGGTCAGGATCGCCTCGCGGGCCGGGATCGCCACGAAGTCCTCCGGGGCATCCTCGACAGTGGCCAGCAGAGTGAAGGCGACCTCGGGGGCTTCCTCACCAGCAGCGAGTCCCTCCCAGACCTTGGTCACGATAATGGAGGTCATCGGGGCATCCGGGGTCTTGGTGTTCGTTACCGTGATTGCGCCGGCGGGAATGTTTGCCAGATCAGTCAGGTCGGTGGTAAAGGTACCGCTCACCTCGGAGGCATACCCCTCGATGGTGACCTCCTTCACCGAATAGACGATCGGCACGTTCCTCGCGGACTGTGTCGGAAGATTGTCCCACTGCCCCTCGGTAGCACCTTCACCGAGCTGGAGGGCAGGGATGAGTTCACGATGAAGATCACGGGCCGGCTGACCATCGGCCAGCAACTCGAACTGCACAGCCGGGGTAGGCCCAGCGACAGAAGTGTCCCAGTCCACCCATTCCTTTGTCACCTTCAGGGAAGTGGTCGGCTGCTCACCGTAGATCCAACCGGTGGCGTCGACCGTTTGGTACCAACCCGAATCACTGGCCCCGTTCGGATGCTCATCGGAAATCATGGTCGCTGTGTTGGTGACGTTGGCATCGACAGCCGGTACCAGTGTGTAGTAGTTGATCGCGTACTGCGCGGTGTCGGAAGGGGTCACACCGATGGATGCCAGGTACTCAGATACCCGGAACTCAAAGGCATCACCGGTGAAGGTGATGAATGGCAGCGTCTGCCCCAGACTATTAAGCGCCGGATAAGTGGTGGTTTGTCCATTGTCTCGCACAGCGACACTGACAAAATTCTGCAGGTAGTAGCCGTTGAGCTGCTCGTCGAGCTGCGCCTGGGTGAGTGAGCCCTCCTCCTGAGCCTTCACGCCGGGGGTGAACCCCGCCGGCATGCCCGCGATACGGTCAGTGATGACGATATCCTGGCCGATGTTGGCTGGCGGGTTTTCGCCGTGCCAGTTGTTCAACTCGATGAACCAATGGGCGAAGACCTGTCCCTCGACGGGGTTGATCCACTGGTAGTTGTACCTCGGGGTCTGCAGTTTCAGGGAAGTGGCGGTCCGAACATTGGTCGGCGCCGTGCTGTAACCGGACCATTTATTGATGGCCATCGGCGGGGCTGGTGGCGGGCCAGCACCCTTGTGGACCTGTTCATAGAGGGTCTCGTTGCCGAGCGTCACCTTGACGTTGACGTCGGCGTCATCGGTACCAGTGTGGTTGTACTGGGCGATGATCTCGAAGCCGCCGCGGATACCGACCAGACCGCCGATTCCCTCGCCGAAGGTGACAGTCACCTCGTTCGCGTTCACGGTTGCGGCGGTACCACCGCCGAGATCTGTAGCCGAGTTGGATACGACGCTGAACTCGGGTGGCAGCGTCACGGTGAAGTGATCACCGGGCTGAGTTCCGTCGGGGACGGTGAACTCGAAGCGGAACTTGTAGGGGGTGTTCGGAGCGAGGTTTCCTACAGTCTGACCATTGGGGTCGGTTAGAGAGAAGTCGATACCCGTGGGCTGGACAGGAACCGCCTGAGCCTTAGGCGCTTGAGCACCCATGATCCCTAGGACCATAGCGGCAATGACCAGCACTGCGATTAGCGTGCGGGACACCCGGTGATGAATGACCATTACTTTTCCTCATATTTACTTAGGCTGCTAAGGGAACATATGAACTTCCCACCGGAAAAGTGTATACCTATCATCGCCGGTGTACGTTTCAGCCTGCAAAATTCATGACAATTCACCCCCATTTCCCCCCCTAAAACTACAAGGCCCGCACTCCCCCATGGGAAGTGCGGGCCTTCAGCGTTGTCCGCTAGGAGCGGATCTCCTCGCCGGTGCGCAGGACACCGTCGATGAGGCGGGCGTCGTGATCCAGGAGGATCGCGGCCTCGCGGGGCTTGACGGCGTCGCCGGTGCCGCCGAGGTTGCGGTCGGCCGGGCGCTCGTAGAGAGCCTCGCCGCCGTACATCGCGTCGACGATGCGGCGCAGGCCGTTCTCCTCGCGGGCGGTCGCGGTGGCGGCCCAGGAGGCAGCGGCGTCCTGGCCGCGCTCGTTACGCAGGGCCTCGAGGAAGGCACCCGGGTGGACGATGGCGACCAGGGCGGACACGTGGCCGAAGCCGAGGGAGGTGACCAGGCCGGCCTTCGGGGCCTTCGCCGTCAGGTTAAGCGGGCGGCGCAGCCACACGAGGTGCTGGTGCTGGGCGAGAACCGGGTCGACGGTGTCCAGGGACATGTTCGCCGGGACGATGCCGGAGCGCAGGACCTGGGTCAGGCCGATCATCTGGAAGGCGGCGGCACCGCCCTTGGCGTGGCCGGTGAGCGTCTTCTGGGAGATGACGTACAGCGGGTTGCCGTCAGCACGCCCGATGGAGGCGGCGATGCGCTCGTGCAGGTCGGACTCGTTCGGGTCGTTGGCGTTGGTGGAGGTGTCGTGCTTGGAGATGATGGCGACATCATCCGCGGACACACCCACGGCAGCCAGCTGCTGCGCCAGACGCGAGTCCGCGCCACCGCGGGCGGCACCCAGGGCACCAAGGCCCGGAGCCGGGATGGAGGTGTGCGCGCCGTCGGCGAAGGACTCGGCGAAGGCGACGACACCCAGGACCGGCAGGCCGAGGTCGGCGGCGACGGTACCACGGGCCAGCAGCACGGTGCCGCCACCCTCGGACTCGATGAAGCCACCGCGGCGACGGTCGTTGGCACGGGAGAAGTAGCGGTGCTCGATGCCCTTGTTCTCCATCTCGGTGGAGTCGGCGGTGGCCGCCATGTCACCGAAGCCGGTGATGCCCTCAATGGAGAGGTCATCCAGGCCGCCGGCGACGACGAAGTCGGCCTTGCCCAGGGCGATCTTGTCGTAACCCTCCTCGACGGAGACAGCCGCGGTGGCGCAGGCGGCGACCGGGTGGATCATCTGGCCGTAGCCACCGACGTAGGACTGCATGACGTGCGCGGCGACGACGTTGGGCAGGGCCTCCTGCAGGATGTCGTTCGCGCGCGGCTCGGCGAGCAGGCCGTCGATGTAGAGGGAGCGCATGGATTCGACACCACCCATGCCGGTGCCCTGGGTGGAGGACACGCGGGCCGGGTGGACCTCACGCAGCAGTTCCGCCGGGGTGAAGCCGGAGGCGAGGAACGCGTCGATGGTGCAGACGAGGTTCCACAGTGCGAGGCGGTCGAGGTTGTCGATCATGTCGGCGGGGATGCCGTACACGGAGGGGTCGAAGCCCTCCGGGATCTGGCCGCCGACAAAGCGCGACATGGTGGTGCGGCGCGGGACACGGACCGCGGAGCCGGCGTGGCGGACGACGGTCCACTCCCCTGCCTCCTCGTCGAAGTAGGCGGAGGTGTGGTCCGGCTCGGTGTCAACGAAGGTCTTGGCCTCCTCCTTGGAGGCGACGGAGAAGGAGAGGTCCTTGTCCAGGTAGACGGTGGTCAGCTCGGGTGCGAGGTTGTCGACCATGAAGAAGTCGTCGTGGTAGCGGCGGACACCGACCTTGCCCAGCACCTCGTCGTGGAAACGTTCGTAGATCTCCTCCTCGGCGAGTTCCTGGTCGTCGGCGTCGTACCAGGCGCCGCCATCCCAACGGATCAGGCCCATGGTCCAGGCGAGCTCGATGACGCCGGCGGCGGTGAGGTCGCCGGTGAGCTCGGCGTCGAAACGCGTGCGGGCGGAGCCGTAGGGGCCCACCTCGCCGGCGCCGACGATGACGATCATGTCCTCCAGCTTGGTGGTCACACCACTGAAGTCGGGGGCGGTCCACTCGAAGCGGCGGTACGGGGTCGGCAGGGCGGTGAGGGTGCGGGGTTCCTCCACCTCCTGCTTATCGACGTCCGCCGCCTCAGCCGCCGCTTCCGCAGCGAGCTGGGAGATGTTGACGTCGGACTCGCCGAGTCCACCGGTGTAGTCGACGATGACCGGGGTCTGGGCGGCCTCGGCGCGAACGTCGTCGGTGATCTGGGAGACGAGCAGCTGCGCCATCTCCTCGTTGGAGAAGGTCTTCACACCCTTGGCCTCGATGGTCTCGACGAGCGGGTCGTTGCCGCCCATGAGTCCGGTGCCGCGGACCCAGCCGATGAAGGCGTGGACGAGGCTGGTGCGATCGCCCCACACCGGCTCGGCGTGCCAGCGGGTGACCAGGGCGTCCAGGGAGGCCTTGGACTCGCCGTAGGCGCCGTCGCCACCGAAGCGGCCGCGGTTCGGGGAACCCGGGAGCACGACGTGGAGACGCTTGCCCACGTGGGTGTCGGTGCCGATCTCGGACAGGCCCGCGATGAGGCGCTCGACGGCCCACAGCAGCAGGCGCATCTGGGACTCGGCGGCGGGGCCGGCGTCGGCCAGCGAACCCATGACGCGCGGGGCGGCGAAGGGGAACAGCAGGGTCGGGATGAGGGCCTTCTTAAGGACCTTCTTCTGACCATTGACCGTGGCGGTCTGCTCGTTGCCGATCCACTCGATGACGCCGTCGAGGTCCGTGTAGGAGCTCAGGTTGGCGGGCACGACCCACAGGGCGGCGGTGCCGCGGGCGGACGTGGCGTACAGGTTCTTGTAGTACGTCAGGCGGGAGTGGGACAGGCTGGAGGTGGTGACCACGACGGTGGCCCCACCGGCCAGCAGCTCGGCGACGACGCCGGCGGCGATCGAGTTGGGGGAGGCGCCGGTGACCACGGCAACGTCCTCGGAGTAGGCCAGGGCATGGGTGTTACGCGCCTGGGCGGCCAGCTCACTCAGGCCCAGGAACTCGGCCTGCTTGGCGACGTTCTCGCCGGCACCGGTGACATCCACGTGCGCGGCATCCAGCTCGCCCAGGGCGATGCGGGTGAGGTCCTCGCGGGCGGAGGCCCAGCGGTCGTCGAGAAGCACGGCCTTGTTGGCGTCAAAGCTCGGGGCGACCTGGCGCGGCCAATCGGAACCGAGCTCGCGGGAAACCAGGTCGAAGAGGGCGGCGTACTCGTCACCCTCGTCCTCAAGGTTGTGGGACTCCACCTCGGAGATGCCCAGCTGGCTCAGGATGGTGCGGGCGGTCTCCGCCAGCACGCCTTCCTTGCCGGTGACCTGCTCGGCGAACTCACCGAGTGCTGCGGAGTCGACGACTCCACCTGCTCCGCCACCGGCGGACGGCAGACCGACGGCGACGCCGCGGCGGGCGGCGACGGCCTGGACGGCGGCGTCGATGAGCGCATCCAGGTCGGAAGCACTGGACGGGGTGGCCGGGGTGAGGGTGGCCAGATCGCCACCGCGCAGGGAGGCACCCTCGCGGGCGCCGATGACGACCTCGGCGACGACATGGTCGGCCCAGCCGGATCCGAGCTGCCAGGTGCCGGTGACGCGCTCGGCGATGTAGCCAGGCTTCTTGCCGGTCGGGCCGGTGATGCGACGCAGGGCGTCGGCGGCGGAGTCACCGAGCACCGGGCCGAAGGCCTTGTAGCCCTTGGCCATCTTGGTCACGGTCTGCTTGAGCGCCGCCAGCTCGGCGTCGGCGGCACCGTCGATGGCGCCGAGGCCGAACTCCACGCCGAGGTCCAGCAGCAGCTGGTTACGGCGCGAGGATACACCCTCGACGAGGGTCTCAATGGAGTCGGTGGCACCCATCTGATCGGGGCGCACCTTGGTCCAGATGGCGATGAGCATCTCGGTGGCATCCGAGGGGGTGAACTCGATGTCATCCGGGGTGCCGGCACCGGCGGCGGCCACGGGGGCCGGGTTGGTGGCCGGGACGGTGTCACCGGTCGGGGCGTTGGCGGTGACCGGGGCCGGGGCGGCGGTGGACTTCTTCTCAGCCGGCTCCTCGGCCTCCGGGACGACGTCGGCGGCGACCTCGCGGACGATCTCGTCGGTGGCGAAGACGACCGGGCGATCGCGCTCGACGTTGAGGACCTCGATCGGGCTGCCAGCGTACTGCGGCAGGCGCAGGGTCTGGCCGAGCATGTTGGCCAGGGTCGGGGCGGAACCGACACCGACCTCGACGAAACGCTCGATGCCCAGGTCACGCAGGATGAGGTCCTGCGTCTCGATCCACCGGACCGGGGAGGCGAACTGCCAGGCCAGCAGCTCAATGAGCAGGGTGCGGCCGAGCTTGACCGGGTTGGCGGCGGCCGCGTCGAAATCGGCGAGGATCTCGTCGATGTACGGCGAGGCGACGACCTCGGTGATGGACTCGACGAACTCGCGGGTCAGCTCGAAGGGACGGGCCACCAGGTTCGGGATGTAGCGGTTGACCAGGATATCGAGGTTGATCTCCTGCGGGATGAGCGAGTCGAGGTGCTCACGGAAATCGCCCACCCCGTCGCGCAGGTGGCTGGAGTGGAAGGGCACGTCGATGCCCGGGATCATGATGAACGCGCGCTGGCCCGGTGCCTTCTCCTCGGCGTCCGCCTTGAGAGCGGCGAGACCGGCGCGGGTACCGGCGACGGCGTACTGGACGCCGGCGATGTTGTAGTTGACGATCTCCAGGAACTCGCCGGTCTTCTCCGACATTTCCTGCACGTAACCGAAGACGTTGTCCGCGGTCAGGCGCATCTTGTTCGGACGCAGGGCGGCCAGGCCGTAGTTGGAGTTGCCCTCCGCATCGCGCTCGACTAGGCGGTGCATGGTCAGGCCGCGGCGGTAGACGATCTCCACGACGGACTCCAGCGAGAGGACGCCGGAGTAAGCGGCCAGGGCGTTGTACTCACCGACGGAGTGGCCGGCGAAGTAGGCGCGCTGGTTAAGCGCCTCGGCCTCGCGCATCTCGGCGATCTGGGCGCAACCCAGGGTGGCCATGGCGACCTGGGTGAACTGGGTGAGGAAGAGCACGCCGTCCGGGTGGTGGAAGCGCTCGCCTCCGACGACGACCTCGGTCGGGTTGTTCTTGACGATCTCCAGGACAGAGAAGCCGAGCTTGCCGCGGGTGTGCTTGTCGGCGCGGTCCCAGGTCTCGCGTGCAGCGGCGGAGGAGGCACGGGAATCCATGCCCATGCCCTGGGACTGGATGCCCTGGCCCGGGAAGCCGTAGAAGGTGGTCGGGGCGGCCATGACGGCGGTGGCGGTGAGCACCATGTTGCCGTTCACAGTCGCGGTGACGGCGCGCACTTCCCCGTGTCCGGGGCGGTTATCGACGCCCGCGCGCTCCACCGTGAACTCAATCGTCTCGCCCGGCAGGACCGGGGCGAGCATGGTGGCGGTGTACTCCACGACGCGGCCCGGGGCGGTGGTGGCGGAATCATCCTGGTAGCCGGCACCGGCGACGAGCTCGCCGATGGCGGAGGTCCACATGCCGTGGACGATGACACCCGGCAGGCCGGCCAGGCCGGCGGCGGTGTCGGAGACGTGGATCGGGTTGCGGTCGCCGGAGACGACGGCGAAGGGGTGCATGGACTCCGGGGCCACGACACGCGCGTAGGCGCGGAAGGAACGCGGGGTGTCCACGACAGACGGCAACGCCGAGGTGTTGGTGCGGGCGGTCATCTTGCCGTTTCGGCCGCGGATGGCGAAACGCTCAGACAACTTGGCCAGCGGCTCACCGTCGGCGCTGATCTGCGCACGGACGACGACGAGGCGACCCATGTCGGTGTCGGAGACCTCGTCGGCGGTGGCGGTGACGTGCAGCTGGGCGGCGCCTTCCGCGACCGAGGGCAGCTCGCGCAGCATGGTCAGGTGGTGCTCGAGGTGGACGAGCGAGAGCATGCCCTCCACCACGGAGGCCGAGTCGGTGCCCGGGACGACCGCGGAGCGGACGGCGGCGAACACCGCCGGCCAGGCGCGGCCCACGAGGACATCCGGGGCAGTGCCGTGGGCGGCCAGCTCATTCGGCAGGTAGCCGGCGGTGACGTTGTCGTAGTCGGCGAGGTGGGAGGCGTCGAGGGTGGTGGTCCACTGGGCAGCACCGGTGGCGGAGACCTCGGCGAGCTCGCCGCCGGCGGCCACGCGGGTGAGCTCGGCCATGGCGGCCTCGGCGTCCTCCGCGGTGACCTGCGGGTTGGCAGACAGCGGGGCATCAGCCGGGACGGTGAATCGGATGGTGAGGTCCGTGGTGGTGCCCGCAGCAGTGGAGCCGGCCAGCGGGACGGTGAGCACGGCGTGCTCGGCATCCTCGGCCACCAGGCGCGCGCCGGTGGTGGCGTGGGTGGCGGAGGAGCGATCCTCTGCCAGGGTCCACTGCTCGGTGTCGCCGAGGCGCTCGATGTAGGAGGCCTGCTGGCGGCCGGCCCAGTAAGTGCCCGGGGCGGTGAGGACGCGCTCCACGATGGAGTCGGTGACCTCGACGGGCTGCTCGCCGGCGTCGATAAGCACGTCAATGGAGGCCTGGTTGAAGCGGCCGAGCAGTTCGGCGACCGGCTCGTTGGCGCGGGTAATGCCGGCGACGGCGGCGGTGCCCGGGATGATGCAGACCTCGTCGGCACTGTAGCGCTCGTCGTGGGCCTGCCACAGGGAGTCGGAACGCCACCAGCGGCGCACGTCACCGTCGATGACGGGGACGAAGTTGGCGGGCTTACCCGGGTTGAGCAGCAGCTTGTTGAACCAGGAGCGGTCGGCCGGGTGGAGCAGGTCGCGCTCGGCGAAGGGGTAGGCCTCCACGAGCTTATCGACGGCCCGCTGCGGGTTATCCGCGTCCACCTCAATCTGTGCCTCGAACTGGCCGTGGTCCAGGTCGCCGAGGCGGGCCTCGGCGCGCTCGACCATGTCGACGAAGCGGTTGAACCAGGACACATCGGTCCACTCGCCCTGGTAAGGGCCGGACACCTCGAGGTAGCGGTTCAGCCACTGGGCGTAGGTCATGGCCTCGACGTCGCCGAAGTAGGGCTTACAGGTCTTATCGATGGCCGCGATGATCTCCTCGCGGCGGGCGATCGCAGCCGCATCGTCACCGGCGACCTCATCGAGGAGGCGGCCGGCCTTGGCGAAGGAGTTCTCAATCTCGTAGAGATCGGCGCCCAGCTGGGAGCGACCGGAGGCGACACCGCCGGCCTCGCGTCCGGCACCGGCCCACTCGTCGGTGCCGGGGGCGTCGACAAGCGCCTGCTTGACGGCCTCGGAAGCAGTCGACTCGAGGGTGGCCATCGCGGCGGTACCGATGAGGATGCCATCGGTCGGCATGGCCGGCAGGTCGTACTTGCGCGACCAGGAACCGGTGATGTACTCGGCGGCCCGCTCCGGGGTGCCGATGCCACCGCCCACCACGAGGATGACATTGTCACGCTCGCGGATCTCGGCGTAAGTGGCGATGAGCAGCTCATCCAGATCCTCCCAGGAGTGGTGGCCACCGGCCTTACCGCCCTCGACCTGGATGATGATCGGGGTGTCCTCGACATCGTCGGCGATCTTGAGCACCTGGCGGATGTTCTTCACCGCACCCGGCTTGAACACCACCCACGGGAAATTCGCCGCGCGCAGCTCGCGCACGAGGGCGACGGCCTCGTCGTGCGGCGGCATGCCGGCGGTGATGATGATGCCGTCGATGGGGGCGCCGTTGGCGCGGGCGCGCGGCACAAGGCGCTTGCCCTCGACCTGCATGCGCCACAGGTAAGGGTTGAGGAACATGGAGTTGAACTGGGCGTTGACACCCGGCTCCAGCATGTCCTGCAGCTGCTCAAGGTGCTCGTGGAGGACGTCCTCGGTGACCTGGCCGCCACCGGCCAGCTCGGCCCAGTGGCCGGCGTTGGCGGCCGCGGCGACGATCTTCGGGTCCACGGTGGTGGGGGTCATGCCCGGCAGGGTCATCGGGGTGTAGCCCGTGACCTCGGTAAACTTGGTCACCAGGCGGATCTGACCGTTGCGGCTTTCTAGGCGCGGGGCGAACTCGGACCAGTCGCGGGGTAGGGAGGGGGCGAGGCCGGCGTCGAAAAGCTCCGCCTGGCCTTCGGTGTCGGACACGGTGAGCAGGCCGACGCCACGGCCGGCGATAATGCGGCGGGTGAGCGGGGACATGCCGCCCTCCGGGCCGACCTCGAGGATCCAGCGGGCACCGGCGTCGATGGCGGAGTCCAGCTCAGCGGGGAAATCGACCGGGGTGGTCAGCACCAGCTGCGCGGCCTCGCGGGCGATGGCGGTGTCCAGGCCGGACTTCTCGGCCCAGGCGACGGTCTGCTCGACCGCGGCCTGCATCGCCGGGTGGTGGAAGGCGATCTGGATGGGCAGCGGGTTGAAACGCGGGTTGAAGGGCTCGCCGCCGCGCTCCTTGTTCTCGATGGCCTTGGCGTCACGCTTGGCGAACTTGCCCAGCAGCTCCTCCACCGCCTGCAGATCCTGCGGGCGGCCGACCATGACATAGGTGTCGCGGGTGTTACGCAGGCCGATGGCCGGGCGCAGCTCCTCCGGGACCTCTGCGCAGGCGTGATCGATGGCCTGCTGCAGCTGCTCACGGGTAATCCCCATGACCGAGACCATCGGGGATGCCTCACCCTGCTTGAGCAGGCCGGTAATGCGCGCGGTGCGGGTCATCGCGGCACCGATGAGCTGGGCGATGGCCAGCAGATCATCCGACTCGGCCTGCCCCTCCAGCAGGAGGGTGCCCAGCTTGCCCTGGGAGTGGCCGACGGAGGTGACGGCCTTCTCCAGCTCGAGGCCCTGACGGTCGAGGGACTCCAGCACGGCCAGCTGGGCGGCGAAGATGCCGGGGACGCTGAGGGCGGCCTGGGCGGTGTCGAAGGCCGGGTTCTCCTCGGCGCGGGCCCAGGCGATCGGATCGAAGCCGTGGGGACGGGTACCGGCCAGCTCATCTGCGACAGGCGCGAGCTTGGCGGCGGCGCCGTCGACCAGGGAGGTGACGGCGGTGCCGACACCGGCGGCAATTGCCGCGCGCAGGGTCTTCAACCAGTCGAACCCCTGGCCGGAGAAGGCCAGGGCAAAAGGCTCGCGGTCGAAGCGGTTGATCAGTCGATCCGTCCCGAAGGAAGTGCTGTACTCGGTCACGTGGACTCGCTCCTGTGTTTCCTACTTTGTGCATGACGAAACTGGGGGCACCAAAGTGCCCACAAGTTTTGATAGCCAAATATGCCACAAAAACCTGAGGAAAGCGTCATCTTTGTGGCGAGTGTCGCGCCGATTGCTTATCGACGCCCACCCCCCGGCAGCTACGAACCAGTAGGTTTCGGTGGCGTCGGTTCGGGGCCAAAACCACCCGGGTGCTGGGCAGGTGCCAGGCCCGGGGGGCGCCCGCCAGGGGGCTCAGGATGTGATTGCTGCCACTTGCCTGCAATGGAGGGAGGATTATCACACAGGGGGTGGGCGGTGGGGAACGCGAAAGGTGCAATGACAGTTCGCACTGCCATTGCACCTTCACACGGTGCGCCCGGTGGGACTTGAACCCACACATCCGAAGACACTGGAACCTAAATCCAGCGCGTCTGCCAATTCCGCCACGGGCGCCTACCTGGGAGATATTACACTGCCGACCACCCCGCCCCGAACTCCACCTTTCGATGGATAGGGGGTAGGGTGTTATTCCGTGAGCGAGAACAACAGACCCCTCCGGCAGCGCAAGAAGGTCCGCGTCACCCACGTGATCTTCCTGGCTGTGGCAGTGGCCTGCACCATCGCTCTGGCGTGGTGGCAATGGACGCGCTTCCAATCCGGCTCCGGCACGTTCCAGAACTTGGGCTACGCCTTCCAGTGGCCCCTCTTCGGCGCCTTCTTCGTCTACGCGTACCGGAAGTTCCTCGAGTACGAGAACGACATGATCGACGCCGAGAACGCCACCGACGACCCCGAGTTCCTTTACGAGGCCCCCGCCCGGAAGAACGACCACGTCACCGCGATCGATGAGGACTTCCTGCCCTCCCGTCCGACCCTGGACGTCGACACATATAACGAGCTGAATGATCCGCGAAGGCGGCGTCGAGAAGCAACCACCGACCAACCTGGAGACCCCACCCCATGACTGCCACCCAGACGATCCACCCCGAACGCCAGAAGCGCGTCTCCACCGCGCTCCAGATCTTCTCGGTGACCGCCTGGATCACCGGCGTTTTCCTGGTGATCCTGGTCATCCGCATGATCCTGGAGTACATCCTCAAGGTGGACATCCCCGACTGGGCGACCATCATCGCGATCGCCCACGGCTGGGTCTACATGGCTTATGTCCTGGCGGTGCTGAACCTGGGCCTCAAGGCCCGCTGGCAGCCACTGAAGTGGCTGACCACCGCGCTCGCCGGCGTCGTACCCTTCCTCTCCTTCTTCGTCGAAGCTAATCGACGCCGCGAAGTCAAGGAAGAGTTCCAGCTCTCCTAGCGCTAGTCGAAAACGACGGTGCGGTTACCGTAGACGAGGACCCGATCCTCCAGGTGGTAGCGCAGACCGCGGGCCAGCACCGACTTCTCGGCATCTCGACCCAGGCGCTGCATCTCCGCCGGAGTGTCCTTGTGGGTGACCCGGATGACATCCTGCTCAATGATCGGCCCATCATCCAGGTCCGGGGTGGCGAAGTGGCAGGTCGCGCCGATGAGCTTCACGCCCCGCTTATGCGCCTGGTGATACGGGCGGGCACCCATGAATGACGGCAGGAAGCTGTGGTGGATGTTGAGGACACGGCCCTCCCACATCTCACAGAAATCCGGGGGCAGGATCTGCATGAAACGGGCCATGACGATGGCGTCCGGCTCGTAGGAGTTGACGATCTCCCCGACCTCCTCAAAAGCCTTCCGCTTACCGACGGCGTCCTTCGGGAACGGCACGTGATAAAACGGCACGCCATGATTGTCGGCGATGTAGGAGAGGTTGTCATGGTTGCCGACGACCGCGACGACCTCCATGGGATAATCATTCTCCGCGACACGTCCCAGCAGGTCATGCAGGCAATGCCCCTCGCGCGAGACGAGGATGACCGCCTTCTTCAGCTGCGCGGTGTCCCACAGCCGCCACTGCGCCTCGGGGCCGAACTCCGCGGCGACGGGGGCGAACTTCTCCCGCAGCTCGTCGATGCCCATGTCCACCGAATCGGCGCGAATGGCCTGCCGGGTGAAGAACCAATTGTTCTCCGGGTCCGTGAAATAGGCGGCCTCAGTAATCCATCCGCCCTGCTCAGCCAGGAAAGTCGAGAGCTTGGCGACGATACCGGTGGTATCAGGACAACCCAGGGTGAGCACGAACTGACGCTCAGCGGTCGCACCACTCGGACGGTTGCGGGGATCATTGATGTTCTGCGGGGTCATTTCTCGGATAGTAGCCCACTGCGCGGGGTCGCTCACGCGGTGGGGTCTCACTATAAACGGGGGTAGTCGAACGTTTGTTTGAGGCTTGGGGGTTGACATGTTCGCGCCTTGGCCTATTCTCGAACATGTAATCGACTCGCAGAGGGGGTGAGGGACATGACACGACCATCGTTGACAGCTCTGGTTGACCAGATCCAGGCGGCACTGACCGAACTGGCGGCCGCCGTGGCGCATCCCACGTCCCTTGACTTCGACGCAGTCCATGAGGAGTTCGCCCGCCTGGAGAAGGTCTCCGAACTCAAGAGCTTCGCCGACGCCGCTTTCGCCTACGCAGCCGAACAGGCAGACGCCGGCCGACTCGTCGGCGCCGTCCACGCCTCCGAATACCTCACCCGCAAACTGGGATTGTCCAAGGCGGAGGCACGCTCCCGCCTGGACCGCGGCCACCGACTCTTCCACCCGCCGGAACCAGATCCCCTGCCGGACCCCGTTCCCGAACCGGATGAGAGCGAGGAGCAGCGCCGCACCCGGGAAGCAGAAACAGCCCGCATCCGCCAGGCTGAGGAGGAGCGCCGCCGCCGGGCGGCCGAGGCGCAGGAGCGGGCGCGAAAGGAAGCACAGGACGCGGCGGCCACCGCGGAGAAACAGCGGATGATTCAGCGCGAACTTGAACACCTCAACAAGCACGCCGCCCTGAGCCGCGAGGAACTTTTGGCCGAGGCGCTCGCCGAAGCCAAGCGCCGCAGCCTCGAGGATCTGCGTGTGTGGCTGCGGGAGCGCATCCGCCAATCGAACAAGCTGGGCCGCATGCCTAACGGCAAACCCGACCCGTGGGCCGCGCACCGCAAACGCAAGATCGTCATCGGCCCACAGGACGCCGACGGTGGCGCCCGGATCTCGATGTATCTGGCCGGAGCCGAACTGGCGGCGCTCAAAGCGGCGTTGGCCCCGGGGCGCGCCAAGGGCACCAACACCGACGTGCCGGTGGAGGAGGACAAACGGGAAATCTCCGCCCGCATGGCCGACCAGCTCGCGGAAATCATCCGCCACTACCTCACCACCGGCCCCGGCACTGCCCGGCGCCAGGGCATCGGCTCCATCGTGGTCTCCATGACCGCCGAGGAACTGAATAGCCTCTCCCCCACCGACCGCTTCCCCAGCAACACCGGGGACATGCTCAGCACGGCCGACATTCTCCGGCTCGGGGCCGCGGCCTATGACCTCGGGGTTCTGCACGACACCAACGGCCAGGTTCTCAACCTGGGGCGGACGGTCCGCTCGGCCAGCGTCATGCAGCGGCTGGCGCTATTCGCCCAGGAACTGTGCTGCACGCGAGGCCCCTGCCAGACGGGGCTCGCGCAGAGTCACATCCACCACATCACGGCTTGGGCGAAAGGGGGACGGACCGACATCGAGCACCTGACCATCCTGTGCCCCACGCACCACCCCGCCAACCGGGATGAACGCGACGGCGCCTTCGGTCTCGGCCACATGGACAAAGATCCCACCACCGGCCAAACCGGTTGGGTACCTCCCGACGGTCGCCCGATGGAGTTCAACGAATCCGCCTTCCACTCACAGTCCGCCGGGGCGAAAATCCGCAGACGCAGGCCAGCCGGGGCTGGCGTCAGCGAGCCGCCAGCTCCCGGATAACCTCGACCAACTGGGCCAGCGCCTTCCCGCGATGGGACAGGGAGTTCTTCTCCTCCGGGCTCAACTGCGCGGAGGAGCGCCCGGCCGCGATGCCATCGGCGGGCTGGAAGAGGGGGTCGTAGCCGAAACCGTTCTCCCCTACCGGCTCGCGCAGCAGCGTGCCCTCCCAGCGGCCCTCCGCGACATGCTCGGCACCATCCGGGGTGACCAGCGCGCAGACTGAGACGAAGGCGCAGGCGCGGCGGGCTTCCGGCACATGGGACATCTGCCCCAGGAGCAGCCGGTTATTCGCCTCATCATCGCCGTGGGCACCCGACCACCGGGCCGAGAGCACTCCCGGCATGCCGTTGAGCTCCTCCACCGCCAGGCCGGAATCATCGGCGATGCACACCAGGCCGGTTTCCCGGGCCCCGGCGCGGGCCTTGATCAGCGCGTTATCAGCGAAGGTACGACCGTCCTCGACGGGTTCCTCATAAGGGTCGACGTCACGCAGTGGGATGACCTCCACCCCGTCCACGCCAGCCGTGCTCAGGATGCGCTCCAGCTCGGCGAGCTTCTTGGCGTTGTTGGAGGCGACGAGCAGGCGCATGTCAGATACCCAGTGCGCTGCGCTGGGCGGCGATCAGCTCGCGGCAGCCCTTCTCCGCCGAGTCGAGCATGGCGTCGAGCTGGGTGCGGGAGAAATCACCGTGCTCGCCGGTGCCCTGCACCTCGACGAAGTGTCCGCCTTCGGTCATGACGACGTTGAGGTCGACCTCCGCGCGCGAATCCTCCTCGTAGGGAAGATCAAGGCAGACGTGGCCGTCGACCAGGCCGACGGAGACGGCGGCGACGGGCGGCAGCAGCGGCTCGCCGGGGACCACGCCCTGCTCCTTGAGCACCGCAATGGCGTCGGCGAGTGCGACATAGGCGCCGGTGATGGAGGCGGTCCGGGTGCCACCGTCGGCCTGGAGCACATCGCAGTCGATGTTGATGGTGTTCTCACCGAGCTGGCTCAGATCCACGGCGGCGCGCAGGGCGCGGCCGACCAGGCGGGAGATCTCGTGGGTGCGGCCCTTGACCTTGCCGGCCATGGACTCGCGTCGCATGCGCTCGTGGGTGGCGGCGGGCAGCATGGAGTACTCGGCTGTGAGCCAGCCCTCGCCGGAATCGCGCTTGAAGCGCGGCACGCCGAGCTCGACGCTGGCGGTGCACATGACACGGGTGTTGCCGTACTCGATGAGCACGGACCCGGCCGGGTTGGAGGTGAAACCGCGGGTGATGCGGATGGTGCGGAGCTGGTCGAGGTCGCGGCCGTCGGCGCGCTGGAAATCAGTCATGGTCCCAGGCTACCGGGGTGGGCTAGAACTCGAAGACCTGCCCCTGCTCACCGAATTCGACGGGCCCGTCGAATTCTGCGCGGGCGGCGGCGAGAGTGGATTCGACGTCCCCCCACGGTGGGACGTGGACGATGACCAGCTTCTTCACGCCTGCCAGGCGGGCGGCGCGGCCGGCTTCCGCGCCGGAGAGGTGCATGTCCGGCGGGAAATCCCCGTCTCCGGAGCACCAGGTGGCCTCGCAGAGGAAGACGTCAGCGTTGCGGGCGCACTCGATGAGCTGCTCAGTCCAGCCGGTGTCACCCGAGTAGGCGATGGTTTTGCCGGTGGTGTGCTCGGTGATGCGCAGACTGTAGGCCTCGACGGGGTGGACGGCCAGAAACGGGGTGACGCTGAGGCGGTCGATGATGTGGTCTTCGCCGGTGCGCCAGGGAGCGAAGGCGAAGGTGTCGGACATGTCGTCGACTTCGCCGGGGCTGTCGGCGGAGAGCACACCGAGGTGGCCGAGGGTGGTGGACGGTCCGTAGCAGAGGTTGCGTCCCTTCGCGGGGGCGGTGGGGTGGTAGCGCCGCCACACCATGAGCGAGGGGAAGTCGAGGCAGTGGTCTGCGTGCAGGTGGGAGAACACGACATGCGCGTCACAGGGGTCGTGCACCGCCTGGAGCTGCCCGAGGACGCCGGGGCCCATGTCCACGAGGAGGGCCGGGGAGTTGTCGACGTTCACGAGGTACCCGGACGCCGGGTTCGTGGGACCGCCGACGCTGCCGGAACTGCCGAGGATCGTCAACTTCATGGTGCCACTGTGCCATGGGGTGGGCATTTTCTCGAACGCAACGCAGGAAACGTCATCATATTGTGAGGCTTAACCCAGTCCGGCGACCTGATGCACCTGCCCCAGGCCGGGGCCAAGGAAACGTTCGGAGAGCAGGGCGAATTTTTCCGGATCCCCGGTGGATTCGAAGATTCGGGTGGGGGCCGGGTGGTTTGCGGGGTCAGCCAGGAGATCCTCCCGGGTGAGCACGCGCAGCACATCCTTGGCGGTTTCCTCCGCCGAGGACACGAGTGTGACATGGTCGCCGATGGCCAGCTGGATGACGCCGGAGAGCAGCGGGTAGTGGGTGCACCCCAACACGAGCGTATCGACACCGGCTGCCTGCAGCGGCTCGACGTAAGCTTCGGCGACACCGAGTATCTGGCGCCCTGAGGTGATGCCGCGTTCCACGAAGTCGACGAAGCTCGGGCAGGCCTGGGCGTGGGCGTGTACGCCGGGGTTGATGGCGAATAGGTCCTGGTAGGCGCCGGAGTTGACGGTGCCGACGGTGCCGATCACCCCGATGTGGCCGTTGCGGGTGGTGGCCAGTGCGCGCCGGACGGCGGGCTGGATGACCTCCACGACGGGGACGTCATAGCGCTCCCGCGCGTCGTGGAGGAAGGCTGCCGAGGCGGTGTTGCAAGCGATGACGAGCATCTTGCAGCCGCGCTCGACGAGATCATCGGCGATGCGGGTGGCGTGGGCCCGGACGTCGGCGATGGGAAGTGGCCCGTAGGGTCCGTGTGCGGTGTCTCCGATGTAGATGAGCGACTCGTGCGGCAGCTGATCCATGATGGTGCGGGCGACCGTCAGGCCGCCGACACCGGAGTCGAAGATGCCGATCGGGGCGTCAGGTGTTCTCACACCGACCATGCTAGCGCGAGCCGGGGCGCCCGCCGTATCGTCCGGCGTAGTGGTCGGGGTTGCCGATGGCGGCGACGATCTTGCTCATGGCATCGCTGAAGTGGCGCTGCTCCTCGGGCTCGAGGTTGTCGAAGATGAGCTTGCGAACCTCGTTGACGTGCCCCGGGGCTGCCTGTTCGAAGAGGGCGAGGCCACCTTCGGTGAGCTGGGCCAGGGTGGAGCGGCCGTCATCTGGATCGGGCAGACGCTGCACGAGCTCCTGCTTCTCCAGGCGGGTGACCACGCGGGAGAGGTGGGAGAGGGTCATGTCGCAGGCGGAGGCCAGCTCGGTCATGCGCAGGGTATGTTCCGGCGACTGCCACAGTTTCGTCAGTGCGAAGTAGTCATAGTGGCTGATGCCGGCATCTCGCTTCAGCTGCGCCTCTAGGCGGGTCGGCAGCCAGACGTGGAAAGACCAGACATTCGCCCAGGTTTCAGACTCCTGCTCGGACAACCACTCGACGTGTCGATTACTCATAAGTACCTATGCTACTCGTTCCACTCACAGTTACGGAAGAAAGGGTTGTGAGTTTCTTAAAATAAACCGGACCCTATACATTCTAGACCCGCCCGGGCGGTGTCCCACTGTGATTCCCGCCAAGTTCTTTTGCCTGCCTACGGGCCTGCAGCGCAGGGGGATCGTCGGAAGTGATGAATATCCCCGCACCGATGCCCCCGAGTGCCCCAAACAGGTGCGCCTGCCACGACACTCCGGGTACCCCCGGAAGTACCCCCAGCAGTAGCCCTGAGTAGGTGACTCCCAGCAGGATGCCGAGGAGGATTTGCGAAATGCTCCGGTTGAAGATGCCGCGCACGAGAAGGTAGCCGAGCCAACCGTAAACGAGCCCCGAGGCGCCGATGTGGTTGGTGCCGACCCCGCCGAAAAGCCACACCCCGAGACCGCCGACGAGGACCACGATGATGGTTACCTCCCACCACACGCGCGCCCGCGATAAACCTATGAGGAAGCTGAAAATGGCTCCGGGGACGGTGTTGGAAAGGAGGTGTTCCGCATTTGCGTGCAGCAGTGGCGACGTAAGGATGTGCCAAATTGACGAGACATCCAGCGGGTGGATCCCGAAGAAGACCAGCCGCCCTGCGAACAGGAAGGTATTGACAATGTGTACTGCCCAAATGGCGATGACGAACGCCGCCGCGAACATCAATCCGGAGCGCACGGGCCGGCGGCGGGCAGGTGGGGACACAGGTTGTTGACTCATCGTCTTCCACTCTAATTCAGTCGGCCAGGATCGCGGACCAGACGCCGAGCCCGTGGCCCGGTTCGGCCCGCACGATGGCATCGACCATCGCCGCCTGCACCACATCCGCCGCCGCTGTCGACAGCTCCGTGAGCTTCTCGACGCCCACCCCACCCGACTGCGCCGCCGTCGTCACCGCGAACAGCGTGTCACCGTCCAAGGGAGAGTGCGCGGGGCGCACCGCGCGGGCGATACCGTCATGCCCGACCATCGCCAGGCGGGTGACCTGCCCCGGGGTCAGGGGCGCGTCCGTGGCCACCACCCCGATCGTGGTGTTGAGTTTCGCTGCCGGGTGCTGCAGGGCGCCGAAGGCCTCCAGATCAACCGCCGGGCGCTGCGGGTCGCCCCACAGCAGGCCAGTCGCCGGGTCAATGACCGAACCCACCGGGTTGGCCACCACCAAGGCGGAGACCGTGTACTCCCCCACCGGCTGCGAGGCCTGCCCCACCCCGCCGCGCAGCACCCCCGCCATGGCGCCACACCCGGCACCTACGCTGCCACTGCCGTCCCCACCGCCCTCCAGAGCAGCCCGCACCGCCTTTTCACCATCGGCGGCCTGCGGGCGGTGCGTGGGATCACCGACGAAGAGGTCGAAGATGACGGCGGCCGGCACGATCGGCACCCGCGGACCGTCCCGGCCCTCCCCCAGCACCGGGAAGCCCCGCCCGGCGCGCTCCAACTCGCGCATCGCCCCGTCCGCGGCGGCCAGCCCGAAGGCAGAACCGCCCGCCAGGATGATCGCGTGGACGCGTTCGACCGTGTTGTGCGGCGCCAATAGGTCTGTTTCCCGCGTCCCCGGGCCCCCGCCCCGTACATCTACCCCGGCAACCATGCCGCGCGGATCCTGCGACACGATGGCGGTGACGCCCGTGTCCCCGGCCGAATGATGGCCGACGGCGAGACCCGGGACGTCGATAAGCATGTCAGTCCATCAGGGCCGTGAGCAGGCTGTCCTGGTTGAAACCCAGCCACTCGACGAGGGTATCGGCGTCCTCCCCGGCATCCTCGGAGGCGGCCAGATACAGGCGCAGATCATTGAGCCCGGCGAGGAAGGCGTGAGCCTCCTCCTGGCTGAGGGTGATCTCCACGCCACCGTCGGGGCCAACCTTCTCGGCGATGACCTGCAGGTTGGACAGCTTTGCGCGGCAGATGTCGTTCTCGTGGAGGCTACGCAGCAGCGAATTATCGCCGTCGTACTCCTCGTCCCCCTCGCGTTCGAAATCCGGCAGCAGACGCGCCATCCCGGCATCCTCCGGGGCGTCCTTATGCCCGCTGGGAATGCCCGTGAGCTCAGCCAGCTCATCCTTCGGCGCCGACTGCGCCCGCTGCATGATCGCCTCGCTCACCCCCGACACAAGATCGCCCAGCACCTCCCGCTCCATCGGCTCCAGCACCGTCTGGAAACGCGGGGCCCGCATGAGCCCCTTCTTCTTCCGCCACGCCTGCATCCGGCTCTCCTTATCCCGCCTGCTGCATCGTCGCCCACAGGCCCGCGGTGTGCAGCTTCTTCACGTCACCCTCCACCTTGTCCTTCTCACCGGAGGAGACAACGGCCTTGCCCTCCGTGTGGACCTGCATCATCAGCTCATTCGCCCGCTTACGGTCATAGCCCAGCACGGTCTGGAACACATAGGTGACATAGCTCATGAGGTTGACCGGATCGTCCCACACGATGCACATCCACGGGAGGTTCTCCGCGGTCGCGACATCAACCTCGATGGCCTCATCGAGTTCCGGGGTCGCCATGGGGGAACCCATGCCGGGGGCCGTCATCCACACTGCACCACTCATGGGTCACAGCCTAGTCAACGGCGGCCCCGGAAGGCAGCACGGGCGCGCGCCCTGTGGATAAGAGCTCACGCGGGGTGTACCTTTACACACTAGATTCAGCAACCGACCACCCCGCAGGATGTGATCACTGATGCTCCGGATGTCCTCTACCCCATGGCACTCCCCGGAAGGTCTGAAGACTCTCCTGCTCAACACGGGCACTCTCATCACCGTCGTCGGTCTCATCATGACCTTGCTCATGGCGGTGCTGCCCGGCGGCGGTGACATCGTCGATGACATCGACACAGTTGACACCGGTTACGTCCAGCCGGACCCAGATACCCAGGCCGCGCTGGATAAGATCCGTGAGGATGTCGGCCTGGCGCTGCTTCAACTACGTGCCGAGGAAGGGGTGGCCCCGGTCGCCATGACCCCGGGTCTGCAGTTCGCGGCCCAGCGCCAGGCCGAGCGGAACGCCGTCGCCGGCGAGGAACTGCCCTCCCCGCACAACGTCACCATGCTGCAGTACTCCATGCCGCTCGACACCGCCTCCGGCCACGCCGTCGTGGACGCCTGGCTGCATTCCGAGGCCCACGCCGCCCAGATGCTCCACCCGCGCTACACGCTCTACGCCACCGCCGTCACCTTCGGCCACGGCAAGGTGTGGGTGGCACTGCAACTGGCAGAGGTCTAGCCACCGTCCCTGCCCACCGATATACAGTGGGCGATGTGAACCAGAACGCACCTAACCCCGGGGCGGCGTCTGTGCCGCCGAATCGCTCGACGTCCCTGCTGACGGACATGTACGAGCTGACCATGCTGCAGGCCGCGCTGCGTGATGGCACCGCCCACCGGCAGTGCACCTTCGAGGTCTTCGCCCGCCGGCTGCCCAATGAACGCCGTTACGGTGTCGTGGCCGGTACTGCGCGTGTGTTGCGCGCCGTGCGGGACTTCGTTTTCACGGAGGATCAGCTCTCCCACCTGGAGTTCCTCGACGATGAGACCCGTGAGTACCTGCGCAATTATCGTTTCACTGGCCAGATTGATGGCTACCGGGAGGGGGATATTTACTTCCCGTATTCCCCACTGCTGACGGTGCGTGGCAGCTTCGCGGAGTGTGTGATCCTGGAGACGGTCATCCTGTCGATCATGAACGCGGATTCGGCGATCGCCTCCGCCGCGGCCCGTATGGTCACGGCCGCGGATGGTCGTCCGATCATTGAGATGGGATCGCGCCGCACCCACGAGTACGCGGCCGTCACCGCCTCCCGGGCTGCCTACCTGGCGGGTTTCACGGCCACCTCCAACCTGGAGGCCTCGCACCGTTACGGCATCCCGGCCTCGGGCACCGCCGCACACGCCTGGACGCTGCTGCACATCAATGCGGACGGCACCCCCAATGAGGAAGCTGCTTTCCGTTCGCAGATCGATTCCCTGGGCGTGGACACCACCCTGCTGGTGGACACCTACGACATCACCAAGGGCGTGGAGACTGCCATCGAGGTCGCCGGTCCGGAGCTCGGCGGGGTCCGCATCGATTCGGGTGATCTCGCGGCCGTGACCCGCCGGGTACGCAAGCAGCTCGATGAGCTGGGCGCGCATGACACGAAGATTGTTGTGTCCTCCGATCTGGATGAGTTCGCCATCGCCGGTCTGCGCGGTGACCCGGTGGATGTTTATGGCGTGGGCACCTCGGTGGTGACTGGTTCCGGCGCCCCGACGGCGAGCATGGTCTACAAGCTGGTCGCGGTCGACGGGCATCCGGTGGCGAAGCGTTCGCGCGGGAAGGGCATGACGGGCGGTTCGAAGCAGGCGATCCGTACCTACCGTTCTTCCGGCGTCGCCGTCGAGGAGCTGGTGTTCCCCTTCGATGCGCAGGCCCCGGACACCGGTCGCTTGTCCTCTACGCAGTTGACGGTGCCGCTGGTGCGCGATGGCGTAACCGTTGATGGTTTGCCCTCCCTGGAGGAGTCCCGCGCGTACCTGGCGCAGCAGCTGCTCACCCTCCCGTGGGAGGGGTTGGCGTTGTCGCGGGATGAGCCGTCGATCAGCACTCGGTTTGTGGGTTTCCCGGAGTGACGGAAGAGCCACTGTCGCAGTCGACTGACACGCTTCTCGACGCCGCCGTCACCGCCCTCGGCGGTTCCCGTCGGGACGGCCAGGTGGCGATGGCGCGCGCGGTCACTCGCGCCCTTGAAACACAGCGCCACCTGGCGGTGCAGGCGGGCACGGGTACGGGTAAGTCCTTGGCCTACCTGGTGCCCGCAATTCGCCACGCGCAGGCGACGGGCACGGCGGTGATCGTGTCGACAGCGACGATCGCCCTGCAACGTCAGCTGGTTGAACGCGATCTGCCCCGCCTGGTGGAGGCGCTGGAACCGGAGATGGAACGCCGGCCGACTTTCGCGATCCTCAAAGGCCGCTCCAACTACGTGTGCCTCAACCGGATCGGCGCGGCGGAAGATCCCGAGGATGCGCTTATCGACGAAGCCGACGTGTCCTGGCTCGGCCGCCACGTGGCCCGCGTCCACGAGTGGGCGCAGGAGACAGAATCCGGGGACCGGGATGACCTGGAGCCGGGCGTGCCGGATCTGGCCTGGCGGCAGGTCTCGGTCACCGCGCGGGAGTGCCTGGGGGCCACGCGCTGCCCGCACGGGGAGCAGTGCTTTGCGGAGGCCGCGCGGCAGCAGGCTCACGAAGTGGACATCGTGGTGACCAACCACGCGCTGCTGGCCATCGACGCGCTCGCCAACATCGATATCCTCCCGGAGCATGACGTGGTCATCATCGATGAGGCCCACGAGCTCGACGGCCGGATCACCTCCGTCGCCTCGAATGAGCTCTCCCGCACCGCGCTGACCCTGGCGGCGAAACGCGCCGGCAAGCTCGACGCCGACGGGAGCGACGACAAGCTCGTGGAGCTCACCGATGACTGGTTGGCCGCCGCCGCCCTGCTCCCCGATGGCCGTTGGACAGACATCGACGACACCGCCCGCGGCCCCCTGGCCGGGCTGCGGGACGGCCTGTGGTCACTGCGCGAGGCCATCGCCCGCGCCCCCGAGGGGGAGTCCGCCGACGACCCGGAGAAGTACGCCGAACGTCAGAATCTGAGCAATCATCTCCTGGAGTTGCACGACGCCATCGTGCGGGTGTTGACGGTGTTTGATGAGTCCGACCCGGCGTCGCAAAGCGATGTCGTGTGGTTGGCCCGCGATGACCGCCGCGGCGATGTTCTCACGGTGGCGCCTCTGTCGGTCGCCGGGCTGCTGCACGAGCGCCTGTTCGGCGAGCAGACTGTGGTGCTGACCTCAGCGACGCTGGCCATCGGGGGTCGTTTCGACCATATGGCCGCCTTCCTGGGGATTCCCCGGGGCACGTGGGACGGCCTCGACGCTGGCACCCCCTTCGACCCGCAGAAATCCGGCATCCTCTACACCGCCCGGCACCTGCCGGATCCGGGGCGGGATGGCCTGGCGGAGCAGACCCTCGATGAGATCTATGACCTCATCATGGCGGCCGGGGGCCGCACCCTCGGGTTGTTCTCCTCCCGGCGCGCGGCGGAGCAGGCTGCGGAGGCGATGCGGGCGCGCCTGCCCTTCGACGTCTACTGCCAGGGCGAGGACTCCACCGGCGCGCTGGTGGAGAAGTTCGCCCGGGAGGAAAACGCCTGCCTGTTCGGCACGCTCACCCTGTGGCAGGGTGTGGACGTGCCGGGCCCCTCGTGTTCGCTGGTACTCATCGACCGGGTGCCCTTCCCGCGCCCCGATGATCCGCTACTCCAGGCCCGCAAAGAGGCCGCGGAGGCGGAAGGGCGCAATGGTTTCATGGAGGTTGCGGCCACCCACGCGGCGCTGCTCATGGCGCAGGGGGCGGGCCGGTTGCTGCGTTCGGTCACCGACCGCGGTGTCGTCGCCGTGCTGGATAATCGCCTGGTGACCAAGCGCTACGGCTCATTCCTGCGGGCCTCGATGCCGCGTTTCTGGGAGACCACCGACCCCGCGGTGGTGCGTGGGGCGCTGCAGAGGCTGGTGACTCAGGGCCGGTAGACGACGCGGTCGCCGGTCCCCTGCACGGCGGCGTGCGCCATCATCACTGCGGTGAGCGGCTGGGTGATGAACACCCCGATCACCGTCAGGCTGCCGACTGCGCTGAGCAGTAAGGTGAACAGGATGAGCAGCAAGGATGCACCGAGGTTGTTCTTCACGATGTCGAGAGAACCCCTGAAAATCCCCGACAAGCCCGTTTCCGGTCGCGAGAATGCCAGGTAGGGCACGAACATCAGCAGCACGGCCAGCGCGAGCCCCGGCAGGATGAGCAGGACCATTCCGACGGTTACCGCCAGCCCCATGATCAGGTAGGCCACGAAGGGGATACCCAGCTCCCGGAGCTGGAAGAAGCTGCCCAGGGTCACCGTCTCCCCCTGTACCTGGCGCACGGCGTTGCGGTAGACGTTGAGTGTCCACACCATGCCGATGGCGAAGGCGATGAGGTAGGCGATGATGAGCGCCGCCACGGTCGCCGGGGCCAACGCCACGGCCTGGTCCTCCGACACCGTCTCACTGAGGGCGATGGGGATGACACCCACCGCAATGATTATCCCGATCAACGCGAGAAACACGAGCATCGACAACACCCAGGGCAAGAGGTTGGAGGACAGTGCCTTCCACCCCTGCGACAGGGATTCCACGGCGTCGAGGCGCCGCGGCGGGCCCGGCGGGATCATGTGCGGGGTCGGTGGTTGGTGGCCAGAGTATCCGGGGTATCCGGCGTAGGGATCATGGGGCTGGGTCATTGTCATCCCTCTCAGAGAAGTTTCCTGCCCCCAAGTATCCCACTGTTGCGTGATCGGGGTCGCCGCATGCGCGCCTACGATGGGGTTCATGTCGCTTAATCCTGTTCAGCGTGGGTGCGCCAAACCACATCACTGCGCCCCGGAGGTGCGGATGCAGGCCATGGCACGCTCCCCTCTCACCCGCGATCTCACCGCGGGGCAACGGGCGGAGTTAGACACGCACGTGCAGGCCCTGTCCTGGGCAGCGGGCGAGCCGCTTCTGCTGGCGGGTGATTCCCCCGGTGGGGTGTATCTCATCATGGCGGGTCGGGTACGGATCACCCGGGACACCGTCGACGGCGAGGAAATCACCGTTGATCTGGCGGTCCCGGGAGATGTCGTCGGCCCCCTGGACACCACGATGGTTCCCTTCCCCGATTCGGCCTGGGCCATGGACACCACGTGTGCACTGTTCCTGCCTGCGGATTCACTGGCGCAGGTTGTGGCGGAATTCCCGGTGCTGGCGGTGTCGTTGCTACAGCTCCAGCACCAACGGTTGAGCGCCGCCCGGGAACGGGAGGTAGCCCGGAGCACCCGCACGGTCGAGCAGCGCGTGGCCGGGGTGCTCCTCCACTTGGCCGAACGGATCGGTCAGACCCGGGCCGATGGTTCCATCCTGCTGCAGGCCCGGCTGCGCCGCGATGACATCGCCGGCATGGCCGCCACCACCGTGGAATCCGCCTCCCGCGCGATGGCGCGGATGAAGAGGGAGGGAGTGATTGATTCCGGTCGCGAGTGGGTTGCGCTTATCGACGCCGCCTCCCTCGCCGCTTATTGATCCACGCCAAGGAAGTTCCACCGCCTATTTCCTAGGGTCAGGGGTGAACCCCCGGAGACATCCGGCCTACAGAAAGGACTGGCGTTCCGAGGAATTCTCCTGCTCTTCGTGTGTGAGTAAAACCGAGACGAAGCTCAAGCGTGGCTGCAGTCAGTGCGCTGTTCATCGACAACTACTGGGAATCGGCCGCCGTGGCCTTCCTCTTTGCCCTGGGCAAGGCCCTGGAGAGAACGATGCTCAGCCGCTCCCGCCGGGCGTAGGCGGATCTGGTGGAATCCGCCCCGGATACCGCCACGGTGCTGCGTGACGGGGTCCCCGCCACCGTCGGGATCTGGGAGCTGAATCCCGGCGATGTCGTCCTCGTGTGCCACGGTGAGCAGGTGCGGGTGGACGGTCGGGTGATCTCCGGGCACGGCGGGGTCGAGGAGGCGGGTATCACCGGAGAGTCCATTCCGGCCGAGACGGCCGCCGGAGCAGAGGTGTTCGCCGGGACCTGGCTGCGTTCCGGTGTCTTAAGGGTGGAAGCGGTCGCCATCGGCGCAGACTCCACCCTGGCCCGGATCATCCACCGCGTGGAAGACTCCCAGGATGACAAGGCCCGGACGCAGACCTTCCTGGAGACGTTCTCCCGCTGGTACACCCCGGGTGCGATGGTCGCCGCCCTGGCCGTAGGGGTGTTCACCCGCGACGTCGGTCTGGCATTGACACTGCTGATCATCTTTATTCCGGACCACCGGCCGCCCCGAACTCAGCGACGTCCTGGTGCTTGACCACCGCTACGCCGAGTACGAGGTGCTGCGTCTGGCGGCTCGCGCGGAGACCGCCTCGGAGCATCCCCTGGCCGCGGCCATCATGCGCGGTGCGCAGCAACGCGGTCTGCCTGTGGAGGTTGTCGACCACGCTGATCCGGTCGTCGGGCGGGGCATCGTCGCCTGCGTCGAAGGGCACGACATTGCCGTCGGATCCGCTGAGCTCCTGGATGCCGACCCCCGCTCGCCGGAGATGGCGCGGCTCAACCGGGAGGGAAGGCCCGCTATGTATGTCGGGGTGGACGGGTAGCCGGTCGGTATCGTCGCGCTGATACTGGCCGGGGTCTTGTTGGGCGGGGTCACCATGGCACTGGCCATGCTCCTACATGAGGCATCCGTGCTGCTACGCCCCACCCCGCGGGACTACGTAGCGGCCGGCAGCGCCAGCACCGTCAGCGAATCGGCGGCGACCTCCGTGTACCCGGCGTCACGGACGGTGACCACCCCCGGTTCCCGGAGGTAGGAGCAGAACTCGGCGTGCGGGACCTCCCGGACGTCGAGTGCGAAACCGCACGCTGCCCACGCGCGCACCTCGTCCAAGGATAAAGCGGCGGCCAGGAGCATGCTGGCATGGCCCACCTGGGCGGCCGCCTTGCCGGTGCTCATGTGCAGGTCGGCGTCGACGAGGATGAGCGGTTGATGCCGGTCGGCGGGCGCCGGTTCATCGGCCGGGAGCTCGGTGCCCGTGATCTGTAGTTTCCGGACTTCCGGAGGTACCTCTGCCACGGAAGATGGCACGAAGGCCCGCGCCTTGGCCCCGCGGACGTCGATAGTCACGCCCGGTACCGCTTGCACGTCCTCCCAGGCCTTGTTCCGGGCCCGGCGGGCGACTTTGCGGATGAGGTGGTCGTACCAGCCAGTCAGCCCGGCCCGCCACTTCGGGTCCGAAACCACTTGCGGCGCCAGACACACGGCCACCACCGCCCGGGCGGCCGCCTCCAGGAGGTCGCTGCGGGCCGGCGGATCCTGCTTCGGCATGTGCAGCGCGATCTGCATCGCCTGGATCGTCTCCGGACGTTTGGGATCCTCGGAACGGGCGCGGCGATCATCGCTCACCCGGGCGCGCAGCAGATCATGCGCCCGGGCGAGCTCATCGCGGCCCTCCACTAGCGTGCGCTGATCTCAAGCGGGACGCGGTGGAAGGTGCCGTCCTCGCGGTCGGACTCGTCGATCTCCTCGCGCGGCACGCCGAGAATGTGCAGCACCTCATCGAGGAAGGGGTGGTTGACGGAGGTGTCCGCGATCTCGCGCAACGCCGGCTTGGCGTTGAAGGCGATACCCAGTCCGGCGGCAGAGAGCATGTCGATGTCGTTGGCACCATCCCCCACGGCCACGGTCTGGTACATCTGCAGGCCGGAGTCCTCCGCGAATTCACGCAGCAGCTCCGCCTTGCGGGCCCGGTCGACGATGTCACCGGTCACGCGGCCGGTGAGCTTGCCGTCGACGATCTCCAGGGTGTTGGCGCGGACGTAGTCCAGCTCCAGGTCCTCGGCGAGCTCCTCGAGCACCTGGATGAAGCCGCCGGAGACCACTGCGGTGCGGTATCCCATCTTGTGGAGGGTGCGGATGGTGGTGCGGGCCCCCGGGGTGAGGACGATGTCCTTGGCCACTGCATCGATGACGGAAGCATCCAGGCCCGCTAGGGTGGCCACCCGCTCGCGCAGGGACTCCTCGAAGTCGAGTTCGCCGCGCATGGCACGCTCGGTGACCTCGGCGACTTCGGCCTCTTTACCGGCGTGGGCCGCAAGCATCTCGATGACTTCGCCGGTGATGAGCGTGGAGTCGCAGTCGAAGCACACCAGGCGCTTGGAGCGGCGCAGCAGGCCGGCACGTTCGATGGCGATGTCCACCCCGAGGGTGGTGGTCAGCTCGGCGAGTGCCTTACGCATGGCCTGGCCGCCGCCCGGCTCCGGGTTGGCGACGGTGATCATGAGCTCCAGGCCGGTGATCGGGTAGTCGGCGATGCCGCGGATGCGGTCGATGTTGGCGTTGTAGTTCGCCAGGGTTTGGCCGATGGAGGAGACGTCGGCGGCGGTGACCGGGTTACCCAGTACCACGGCGACGTGGGTGGAACGCGGGCGGGAGGACAGGGCGTCGGAAGCCAGGTCCAGGGTGACGGACTGGCCGTGGCCGCGGAGGGTCTCGTTGAGGCCTTCCCGCAGACGCTCGACGCGCTCCGGCTGAACGCCGACATAGGCGGCAAGGTTGAGGTAGCCGCGGAACTGGGATTGCTCGACGTCGAGAAGCTGCACGTTGTGTGCGGAGAGCACGCGGAAGAACGCGGCGGTCACGCCGGGGCGGTCGCGTCCAGTCAGGGTAATCACGGCGGATTCCAATCCCGGCTGCAGGGCTACCTGGAGGGTACCGGTGTGCGGGTCGTCGGCGTCGATGGGGGCGGGGGTCTGATCTGCCACGGGGATCATTCTTTCGTGTGGGAGGAGTAGGTGGGCGGGCATGCCGCAGCCCCCGGCAGAGGTATCTACCGGGGGCTGTGTCAGTCGGAGGTGACTATGTCAGATCCTTGGTCTAGCGGACCTCGGCCGGGGACGGCGACTGAGTCTTCTCAGCGCGCTCGTCGTGGTGGCCGGTGTGTGCCTCGCGGCGCATACGCTCAACCATGTGCGGGTAGTGCAGCTCGA
>NZ_JAUNUG010000050.1 GCF_030538285.1 Corynebacterium sp. | reverse complement strand
TCGACCAACCCGGGTGTCGTGTCCTACGACCCGGCCTTCGGCTACGAGATCGCCCACCTGCTCCACGAGGGCATCGACCGGATGTACGGCCCGGACCGCGGTGAGAACGTCATCTACTACCTCACCGTGTACAACGAGCCGATCGCCCAGCCGGCCGAGCCGGAGAACCTCGACGTGGAGGGGCTGCACAAGGGCGTGTACCTCTACTCCCCCGCCGCCGACTCGGGTGCCGACGGCCACGAGGCCTCCATCCTCGCGTCCGGTGTCGGCATGCCGTGGGCGCTCAAGGCCCGCGACATCCTCGCCGAGGAGTACAACGTCCAGGCCAACGTCTTCTCCGTCACCTCCTGGGTCGAGCTGGCCCGCGAGGGTGCGGCGAAGAACAAGGAGCAGCTGCGCAACCCGGCCGCTCAGATCGAGGAGGCGTTCGCCACCACCCAGCTGAAGCAGGCCAAGGGCGAGACCTTCGTCGCGGTGTCGGACTTCGCGACCGATCTGCAGGAGCAGATCCGCGCCTTCGTCCCGGGTCAGTACATCGTCCTGGGTGCCGACGGCTTCGGTTTCTCCGACACCCGCCCGGCCGCCCGCCGCTACTTCAACATCGACGCAGAGTCCGTCGTAGTCGCGGTGCTCATGGGCCTCGCGCGTGAGGGCAAGATCGACATTTCGGTCGCCCAGGAGGCCGCCGAGAAGTACCAGCTGGACGACCCCACCGTCGTCTAGCATCTCTGTAGCGCGTGGAGGCCCTGCTTCGGCAGGGCCTTCTCTCGTTCGCTTATCGACGCCCGCCCCGCCCTCGGGTGGGCGCGTGGCCCGGGGCTGGTGGGGCGGTAAGGTGGCAGGCGTGATGAACCGCCACAGCCGCCCTATTCCGCCCCGCGATGAGGATCGCGAACAGCTGCAGGGCGACCTCACCCGCCTGGTGGGTGCCGGCCGTCTGCAGTTCGACGAGTTCGACCGCCTCTGCGACGTGGTGTGGTCGACGCAGGACAAGTCCGTCCTCGACCACATTCGCGCCCAGTACCTCACGTACCAGCCCGGACCGCCAGCGGCGCCGATGCAGCAGCCGCCGATGCCGAACTCCCCGGTGCCGATGGCCCAGCCCGGCGCGCACATGGCCATGCCGGTGGGCAACCAGCCGGTGATCTCCACAATGGGTGAGATCCGCCGGACCGGCCAGTGGACCGTGCCGGAGCACTCGAGCTTCCGTCTCAACGGCTCGACCGTCAAGTTGGACCTGCGTCAGGCGCAGGCCTCCGCCCCCGTGTGCACCTTCGACTTCCAGGCAAACATGTCGACCATCTCGATCATCGTGCCGCCCGGTGTGTACGTAGAGAACCGCCTCAAGGACGCCCTGTCCACCGTGAACGTGGAGACGACCCAGCCGCACCCCAACGCACCGCGCGTGGTGCTCACCGGCGTCCTCCGCGGCTGCTCGCTCAAGGTGATCACGCGGGCGGCGCCCGACACCTCGAGCCTGTGGCACCGCTTCTTCGGCGCCTGACGCGGCAGGCTCAGCCCTCCAGCTCAGCCCAGATTGCGTCGTTGGTCTCGGACCACAGCGGCTTCGCCCAGTCCCCGAAGGGACGGTCGGTGAGCGCCACCATGGCGCGGTCCGTGCCGGGGGCGACCCAGATGTAGGTGCCGGACTGCCCGAAGTGTCCGAAAGTGTCGGCGGGCATCGTCTCGCCGGTCCAGTGCGGCGACTTCTCGCCCTTGATCTCGAAACCGAGACCCCAGGGGCAGGGCTTCATCATGCCGTAGCCGGGGACGATGCCGACCAGGTCGGGGAACTGCACCGTGGTCGCCTCTTCCATCGTCGACGGGTGGAGCAGGGTCGGGTGCATGAGCTCGAGGAGGAAGGTGATGAAGTCGTGGGCCGTGCCCTCGGCGTTCCAGCCGGCCGAGCCGAGCAGGCGGGTCCACTTCATGCCCAAGGGATCGAGCACGCCCTCCTGGAGGTAGGCGGCGAAGTTCATGCCGGCGGCCTGCTCCACGGCGTCGGCAAGAATCTCGAAACCGAAGTTGGAGTAGATGCGGCGCTGACCGGGCTCGCGGACCCGGTCGCTCTCCTTCATGCCGACGCCGCTGGCGTGGGCCAGCAGGTGCCGCACGGTCGAGCCCTCCGGTCCCAGCGGGGTGTCGAGCTCGAAGATGCCCTCCTCGACGGCCAGCAGAAAGCCGTAGGCGGAGAGCGGCTTGGTCACGCTCATGAGGTCGAAGACCTTGCCCAGGTCACCGACGCGGTCGACGTCATCGCCGTTGATCACCGCCGCGGCGTAGGTGTCGACGGGCCAGTCCTTGACAAGATCGAGTGCGCTCACCCTGGCAAGTCTAGCCGTCGTCGACAACCCGCAGGATGAGGCGGTCGATCGCGGCGTTGAGGATCTCGGGCGCTTCGAGCGGGATCATGTGACCCGCCTCGCGGGCGATCTGGAGGTAGGCGTCGGGCCAGACCTCGATGAGGCGTTCCGCCTGGGACAGCGGCGTGACCACATCCTTCTCCCCCACGATGACGTAGCCGGGCAGCCCCTGGAGGTGGTCGCTCGCGGCGAGTTCGTCGTGCTTCTGCAGATCCTCGAAGTAGCCGACGAAGGTCTCCAGCGGAGTCTCGTGGATCATCGCGGCATGGAACTGGACGATGTCGTAGTTGACGTTGCGGTGGAACACCGCGACGGCCAGCGTCGGGGCGAGCACGAGGGCGGCCTGCTCGCGGAACTTCTTCGCGTCCTGGGGCTGGCTCTCGACGGCGTGGTACACCTGGTCCGCCACCGGCGAGGCCAGGACCTGCGGCAGGCCCTGATCGCTGAGCGCCTCGATGGAAGTGGCCACGAGGATGAGGCCGGCGATGTGTCCGCGCAGCTCCGGCGGGCACCGGCGCACGAGGTTGAGGGCGACGAGACCACCGAGGGAATGCCCGACGAGGATCATCGGTCCCTGCACCCCACGGGCCCGGAGCACGGCGAGGGTGTCGTCGGCGGCGCCCTCGACGGTGCACAGGCGGGGGTCGACCTTGCCGGTCTGGCCGTGGCCGCGGACGTCGAGAAGCAGAATACGGGCCTGCGGCCACCGCTCCTGCAGGTGGTTGACCTGGAGGTAGAAGCTCTCGGCGGCGAGGGTGAAGCCGTGGATGAACACGACGGTGACGTCATCGGCGAGCTGACCGCCGTCCTCGTACCAGTGGACGAGGATGCCATCGTTGTCCACGGTGCCGACGCGGTCAATGCCCGTCAGGCCGGGTTCGCGGGCCCCGGAGTGCAGCTCTCCCAGTTCGAGCGCGAGACGGCGGCGGCCGCCCGGGGTCAGTCGCATCACCCAGCTGCGCACGAGCTGCGGGATGTCGCCCGGGGAGAGAGTCATACCTTCGAGACTACCGACCGACACTCGGGCCACTAGGATCGAGACCATGACCACTCCCGCCCTGTCCCCCGAACTCGCGCAGATCATCGAGGAGGCGTCCGGTATCGACGCCGAGACACTCACCGCCGACGCCCGGCTCACCGAGCTGGGGATCAGTTCGCTGGCGATGATCGAGATCGCGGTGCGGATCGAGGACGCCTTCGGGGTGCGCCTGGACGATGAGACGGTGTTCGGGCTGACGACCGTCGGGGATCTCGCCGCCCACATCAACGCCCACTCGGACACCGCAACGGCGGCTCCCGGGGACGCTCAGCGCGCGGAGTAGCCCCGCAGCGGCGACAATGGCGGCCATGACCGCCAGCATCAGCTACCTGACCGACATGGACGGCGTCCTCATCCGCGAGGGCGAAATGATCCCCGGCGCCGACCGCTTCCTCGCCTCGCTCGAGGACCACGACATCGAGTTCATGGTCCTGACGAACAACTCCATCCACACCCCGCGCGACCTCTCCGCGCGCCTGGCCTCCTCCGGTCTGCAGATCCCGGCCGACCGGATCTGGACCTCGGCGACCGCGACCGCGCATTTCCTCGCCCAGCAGCGCGCGGAGGGCACCGCCTACGTCGTCGGCGAATCGGGCCTCACCACCGCGCTGCACGCGAAAGGGTGGATTCTCACCGACTCGGCGCCGGAGTTCGTGGTGCTCGGCGAGACACGCACCTACTCCTTTGAGGCGATCACCACGGCGATCAACCTCATCATCGGCGGCGCGCGCTTCATCTGCACCAACCCGGATGTCACCGGCCCGGCCCCGCAGGGAGTGCTGCCGGCCACCGGGTCCGTGGCGGCTCTCATCACCGCGGCGACCGGCCAACACCCCTATTACGTGGGCAAGCCGAACCCCATCATGATGCGGTCGGCGCTCAACACGATGGGCTCGCACTCGGAGAACTCGGTGATGATCGGCGACCGCATGGACACCGACATCAAGACCGGCATGGAGTCCGGCATGCGCACCATCCTCGTGCGCTCCGGCATCTCCAGCGACGGGGACATCAGCCGCTTCCCCTTCCGCCCGACGCGCGTCTACGACCACATCGGCGAGGTGGCCGACAATGTCCTCGACCCCTTCGGCGATGGCCACTACCTGCAGTAACAGCCCGGAGGGGAGAGCATCGGCCACCCCTGCGCGGCAGACCCACTAGAGTGTCCTGCAGATGGGCTTCCCCCTGGTCCGCTCGCATGCAGGGGACTTTCGATGTTAGGTGAGAGACCGTGAGTACCAAGACAATCAGCACCCCCGTCCACTATGAGTCCGGCGATGTCCTCGACTCCATCGACTGGAACCGCATCCCGGACCAGACCGATCTAGACATCTGGAACCGCCTGACGTCCAACTTCTGGCTGCCGGAGAAGGTTCCGGTGTCCAATGACATCCCGTCGTGGCGCAACATGACCGATGAAGAGCAGCTGGCCACCATGCGCGTGTTCACCGGCCTCACCTTCCTCGACACGATGCAGGGCACCGTCGGCGCGGTGAGCATTCTCCCGGATGCGGTCACCCCGCACGAGGAGGCCGTGTACACCAACATCTCCTTCATGGAGTCGGTGCACGCGAAGAGCTACTCCAACATCTTCATGACGCTGGCCGACACCCCCGAGATCGACGCCGCCTTCCGCTGGTCCCGTGAGAACGAGAACCTGCAGTACAAGGGCCGCACCATCATCGAGCAGTACCAGACCGGCACCCCGCAGCGGAAGAAGATCGCCTCCGTCATGCTGGAGTCGTTCCTGTTCTACTCCGGTTTCTACCTGCCGCTGCGTTTCTCCTCGATGGGTAAGATCACCAACTCGGCCGACATCATCCGCCTCATCATCCGCGACGAGGCCGTCCACGGCTACTACATCGGCTACAAGTACCAGCAGGCCGCCAAGCTGCTCTCCCCTGCTGAGCAGGAGGCGGACAAGGACTTCGCCCTGGAGATGCTGCTCGACCTGTTCGACAACGAGTCGCACTACACCCAGGACATCTACGATCCCATCGGCTGGACCGAGGACGTCAAGGCCTTCCTGCGCTACAACGCGAACAAGGCGATGAACAACCTCGGCTTCGAGGGCATCTTCCCGCCGGACTCCTGCCGCTTCAACGCCGGCGTCATGACCTCCCTGGATCCGTCCGCCAACGAGAACCACGACTTCTTCTCCGGCTCCGGTTCCTCTTACGTCATCGGCACCGCCGAGGAGACCACGGACGACGACTGGGACTTCTAGTCCTCGTTGCTTATCGACGCCGCGCGCACCCCGCGCGGCGTTTCCCGTTCTCAGGCCGGAGTCAGCTCGGCACTGAATCCGTGCTGGCGGGCGAGGTTCTCCACGACGGTGCGCAGGCGGTCGAACTCCTCCTCGGTGCCGGTGAGGACCTGACGACAGGCGACGTGGAGCCCGGGGGTCCGGCCGCCGGACCGGCGCCAGGGGGTGAACCAGTCGGCGGTGAGCGGATCCGCACCGGGGATCTCCAGGGCGGAGTCGCTGGGCACGCACAGGACCATGGCGGTCTCGATGCGGGGGCGCAGGGCGCGCGGCATCCCCGTGATGGTGAGTACGGCGGTGTGCGCGGTGAGGGTGGCCGGGGCGGTCACGTCAGAGGTCTCCCACAGGTGGTCCGGTGCCTTCGAATCGGCGGCGCCCAACCATCGTGCGAGCGAGGGTGCAAGGGTGGTCATGTCGAAGATCCTTCGGCAGATACGGTCACCGCCGACGTCCACGATGCGCGGAGCCGGCGGTGTCAGACGAGGGTCGTCTTCCCCAACGGCCTCGTAAATCACCTTGCTGTAACACGGACCAGTGTCCATCTCGCCCACCCCGCCGGCAACTCTAAACCCCCACTACAACCCCCGTTTATTCAAGTTAAAGTTGAGGTTCAGGGCGCGAGGCCGACAACACGAGACCCCGTCCGCCGGGGCGGCGGACGGGGTCGTGACGGTGGGGCCAGGCAGTCACGCCTCGATGAGGCTGCCGGTGGTAATGGTGACGCCGTGGAAGCCGTCAAGGCCCATCCGAACGGCGTACAGGTCGGTCAGGCCAGTGCCATCGACCGGGATGATCGGATCGTTGGTACCGGCCTTCGCACCCGGGTCAATGAGGGTGATGTTGCCGACCTGCTCATGGTAGACCTGCTGGCCACCAACGATCAGACCGTCCACCGGGGACTTGACGTACATGTTGGCCCGGCGCGCGGCGGCACGGACCTTGACCAGTGCACGGCGGTTGCCGAAGATCGCGGTCGGGGGGCCGTCCATGAGGCCGGTGAATTCGTCGAGGTCGTCGAGGACGTTCATGGACTGGTTGGCGTCGGTGAATGCGGACCAGTCCTTGCCGGCGCCGGTCAGCTCGGTGGTGGAGCCGGTCAGTGCCTTGTCCAGGCCGTCGAAGCCGTTGGCGTCGACGGCGGTGTCGCCGTTGATGACCTCGTCGTAGAACTTGGTGGTCGTGGACTTGATCAGCTGGGAGAGCTGGAAGGCGACCTCGCCGGATGCGGCGGGGCCGAGCTTGGCGATGACGCGGTCGATCTCGAACGCGCCGCCCAGCGGTGCGAGGGTCACCGAGACCTTCTCGGTGGTCGCTGCCTCGGTGGTGTACTCGGTGTTGAGGGCACGGAACTGGGCCTTGCGCTCGGTCTTGACTCGGCGGTAGCCGTAGTCGAGGGTGGCGCCGCCGCCCGCCGGGTTGACGGCGCGGTCGAAGACCATGAGGTCGAGCAGGGCGGAGTTCTTGCGGAACTCGTCGATGATCGCCGGCTCGTAGTCCTCCTGGGTGTTGAGCTTGGCCTGAGCCAGAGTGACAGGTGCCATGGGGGTTCCTCCTTAGCGGTGGGTGAAGTGCGCGGCGAGCGCCGCGTCCAGGGATGCTGCCGGGGCCGGCTTGCCGCCGCCTTGACCGGCAGAGGGGTCAGACGGGCCCGTGTAGGGGCCCAGGGACTTCGCCAGTGCTTGTGCATCGGCGCGCATCTGCTCGGGCGTCTCACCCTGGATGCGGTCCGCCATCGCGGCGGGGATCTTGAACTCGGCGGAGATCTCCGCCAGCGCGTTCTTGCGCTCGTAGGCGGCGATCTTGGCCATGGCGTCGGAGTACTTCGTCTCCAGCTCCTTGCGGTCGGCGGCGGACTTCTCCGCGTCGGTCATCTGGGCGCGCTCGAACGCGGCGACCTTCGCCGCGAGCTTGTCACGCTGTGCCTCGACCGACTGGCGCTTGTCGCGCTCCTTCGCCAGGTCCGCGAGGACCGACTTCTTCGAGCCGCGGGCGTCTGGATTCTCGCCCTCCTCGTCGTCGCTCTGGGAGTCGTCGGACGGGGGCTGGTTGGTGTCCTGGGCGCCGGTGGTGTTCTCGACGCCCTCGGTGGACTGTGCTGCATCATCGGTGGACGGTGCGGATCCAGCGCCCGCATTCGGGCCCTCGATGAAACGCAGCCAGGGTCGGTTCTTCTTCATGTGGGGGTTCTCTTTCCTCTCGAAAGTGGGCATAGAAAAACCCGCTACCACCTGTGGTAACGGGTTGAAGTAGTGCGGATGGGTCGCTAAGTGGCTATCCAACGTGCGGGGGGCAGTGCTCCATCAGGACGAAACGTAATTTCCTCATCGAACTCGTCGTACCGGCGACACTCATAAGGAAGCTCTCGGAGCAATTGCACAATGTAGGCCTGGAGTGATTCCTCGTCCCAGTCGATCGCGATGAATGTCTCCATCTCGTCCACGTCAGCCTTGGGCCCATAGTCCAAGGTGATCGCCTGGCCGCCCTTGGTTCGGAGCCAGTACGCAACGTCGTCCGCGCTGGCCAAGTCATACTTCACAATTTCCGACTGAAGACGTTCATCATTCCTCAGCAGGGGAAGTACCAGCTCGATGGGAGCATCAGAGGAGATCACTAGCTTGTTACTCATAAGCGAATCGAACCTCCTGACCTTCCGCAGGCATGACGATGATCTCTATTAACTTCCCATCGTACCGGTGTTTCGATAGACGCAGGTCTTCCATCACCTGCGCCATGGATCGTGGACTTCGTAACAAGTCGATGACCAGCCGAGAAGCCTGTCTACGACCTGCCCTAATCTGATTGTTGACCATGTTACGGCTGGCCCCGGTCGGTGTCTTAGCCTCATACCGAACTCCATCAAGTAGAACATCAGGTGTAACGCCGTCACCGCGGGGCAACAGCACTACCTCATGCCCGTTCCCAGCCAGTCGAACAAACGTCGCCCATTCATGAAGCCCAATCTTGTCCTTCTGCTCGCCCCTGATTCTCCAGAGCCTCTCGGCCCACGCCGCTTCCGCTGGCAGGGCGAACGTCTGGAACACCTCCGGCGGGATCTTCGGCCGCGTTGCCTGTGCCACCCATCCCAGCATGTCGCTGTCACCTACCAGAGCTGACGCTGTCCTAGGTAAATACCGGAATGGTTCAGGTGACGGCCCACCAAGCATGGTCGGCGGACGCGGCGGGGGCGGCTTGATCGGGGGCAACACTGAGCCAGCCAACCGGCCTGAGAAAACATCGCCCAGGCCCTGGCCCGGCGCGACGTTGCGGAGGTATCCGTGCCGGTAAAGCTGGGCGATGCGGCGTTGTGGGTCGCCTTCGGTCTGGCGGATGATCTGAGGCACCGATAATCGGTCGAAGATCGGCCGACCCCGTAGGGAACCATCCTTGCCGACGTAGTAACGCATGGCCCGACCCCGGTTACTGGCCCCGGCGCGGGTGAACCGGTCCTCGACCGAGGACATGCCCGAAATGGAGTTGATCACCGCCGCCGGGTCGGCTCCCTCTCGGATGGCCTCAGCCCCGGCCTTGGTGAAGATCCTGGCCTGCTCTGCCTCGTCGAGAGAGTCGAAGAACGCTTTCGCGTCGAACGCCGGCCCCTCGAACGTCGCGTCACCATCCGCAGGAACCGGCACCTGGGTGCAGTCACAGCCAGGGTGCCGCTGGAACGGTTTGTCCCAGTGTCCGCGCTTGCCCGCGAGGATCGCGCAGCGGGAGCACGACGGTGGGCGCAACATCCGCACGTACAGGGTGCGAGGTCGGGCCAGACCCGCCACGGCCTTGGCCATGCGGGAGGAGTCCGACAGGGCAGTCTGGGTGATGGTGGCCAGCAGCTCGCCACCGGCCTGCCAGGCACGCAGCGGCGTTGAGCCGGTCTCCAGGCGCTCACGCACCCGGTTAGCCACCGCCCGGGGAATGAGGTCCAGCGGGTTGCCGTCGGGCATGATCCCAGCGAACTCCTCCGGGACGATCAGCCCAATCGGGGTGTCCTGATAGCCCTGCGCGAGCAGCGCCATCCCGAAGGTCTTGTCGATCAGTGCGGCGTTGGCCAGCTGAGCTTCGGTGACCGCCTTGATGACGTCCTGACTGCGGGTACGCAGCCAGTAGTCGATGTCCTGCGGGTGGTGACGCGGCATGATCTCGTAGCGCAGCTTCTGCAGCGTCTCCCGCAACACCTTCGCGCGCGCTTCGGCCTCCTCCCGGACGCCCGGCGGCAAGGACCAGAAACTGTAGGTCAGGCTCATCCGTTCCAGGCCTTCGGATCATCATCCGGCGGTGGCTGGAACTCACGCTCCAACTTCTTATCGGTTTCGACGTAGTAGCCCGTGCGCTCCTGGTCCAGCCACGCAAGCTCCTGATCGATACGCGGCTGAGACCAACCCATGTCCTGCATCGCACCCTTGACCGACAGCACCGGCGCCCCGCCGGTCTGCTTCTGGATCGCATCCGACATCTCCGCCATCGTCGGCGTCGCAGCGTTGCGCCACTCCAGACGAATCGTGGACCCGTCTGGCCAAGTGCCGGTGCGGATCCGCTCCGAGATACCCATGACCCAGCCCCAGAACACACCGGCAGTGGAACTGACGCGCTCGGTGATCCGGATGAGCTTCGCCTCATCGGCCTTGATGCCGCCCTCAGAGGCCGGGTTGACGGTGGAGTGCCCGAGCATACGTAGCGGTAGACCTGAGGACGCGGCCACCTGCTTCGTGATCATCTCCATGACGTCGATGAAGCCCTTGAGGTCACCGGCCGGTAGCTGCTCGATGCTCACGCCGTCCTTCTTCGACGCCGAAATCGCCCAGATCGCTCCGAGATAGGTGTCCCACGGGTCGAGCTCCTCGCCGGTCTCCGGGTCGATGAAGTCAGCCTTCGTCAGCCCCTGAGCCACCTTCTGCGGAGTGGCCACAGTCTCCATGCCCAGCTGCAGGTTGAGGACCACGCGGCCGGCCATATCGACCCACGGCATGATCCCCGCCATCTGGGATTCACCTTCCCAGGTGCCCGTCTTACGGCGGTTGTACTGCACCACGACCGGGACGCGACCGAGGTCGTGCCGGCGGCGACCATGCTGGCCCAGCACCCACCGACCAACCTCCTGCGTCAGGTGGATCGTCTCGTTCGGTAAGTACAGCGTGAGGTGCTGCGTCAGTCCAGTTTCGTCGGCGTAGACGCGCAGCGCACCGGTCATCATGCGGGTCAGGGGGTTGACCTCGACGGCGATCGCCCGCGGCGACTCCACCCGGATCACCGGACGGGTCTGACCCAGCTCGCGTTCCGGCCACGACACCGTGGCCACGCAGCGACCGTAGACCAGGAGATCACGGTGTGCGAGCTGCGCTTCCAGATCGAGGTTGTTGACCTCCCAATCCGCCCGCAGCTCAGTGTCCTCACGGATCTCACCCGAGCGGATGATGCGCTGGACCTCCATGCGCTGCTCAATCGTCTCCACCGCTTGGCGACACCAGTCCATCGGGAACGCGAACGGCTCCACCTCGGGGGGAATGCTGATCCCGAGCTGCTCGATCTTCTGGCGCGCCTCGTAGTACCGCTCGTTCTTCTCGTCGGTCGGCCGCTGGCGCTGCCACTTCGTGTACAGACGGGTCAGCAGGCGGGTCTCCTCCAGGGACAAGCTCACGCTTTCACCTCCTCCGTCGCCCGAAGACGAGCGCCTTCGCTTCTACTCGTACGTCCCAGCCCTTGGTGTGAGCGTCCATGGACGCCTCATGCGCCAGGACGCCGGCCATGATCGGGTCGATCTTCTGGTGGTCGGTCGGCTTGCCGATCACGTACTTCTGACCGGGCTTGGCTACCTTCTTCGCTTTCGCCGCGGCCATTGCCGTCAACGGACACCCGTCGTGGGTGATGCGGCCGGTGCTCAGGTCCACCTCAAAGCGGCCGAGGGCGGCGTGCATGCGCCGGATCGAGTTCGTAGGCCACTCGACGACGTGCTCCTCGCCATACTTCAGTGACCAGTCGCCGATCTCCGAGAGCCAGTCCTGCGGGTCGGCATAGAGCCGGTCGACGGCGAAGCGCGAGAACACCTCGTCAACAGCGGCGTCAACCTCGCCCCGCGGGACCCTGCCCTCTGTGGACAGCTCTACGACAAGTACGGCTACTAACTCCAGCTTGCCGAGCAGGTGCACGGCCCCCACGATGGGGCCCTGGCGTCCGAGCTCGGCGTTACAGTTCACCTCATCCGCGTGTGGCGCGGACTCCACGAAAGGATCCCGGCGTGAATCGCTGGTTCCCATTCGCGCCATGCTGCGCCTGACCTATACTCGTCACTGACTAACACTGACCCCAGGAAGGAGTGGCATGCATCATGACGATTTCAACCCCGAGGATCCGCCGGCAGGCCCTCCTGACGGGAATCGGGAGCCTGCTGGACCTGCGCGGAGAAGCGACCTACCGGAGGGCACAGCAGATGCTTCCCCCGCCGGCCCCGCGCCCGCATTTCCCGACCGCAGCACTCCGGAGTGGGACTCGCTTCCGAACGAGCTTCGACTCGAAATCCAGCAAAACCTCTTCCACCAGCAGGTAGTCCAGAGCTTCCCGGATCCCCTCACCGCCCGGGAACTAAAGGAACACGCCCCCGAGGTCTACGAAGCCTGGATCGAAACCACCAAGCAGACGATCGCGACCGACAATCACATTCGTCGCGCTTACGTCGATAACCCGCGGCGGATCGCCATGCGAGGCCAACTCCTGGGCCTGATCGCAGTGCTCGGTGTCCTTGCCCTCGCAGGGTTCGCCGCCTGGCTCGACCACCCGTGGCTCGCAGGAGTGCTCGTAGCTATCGACGTCGTCGCGCTCGCAGCCGTCTTCAACTCCGGCAGCTCCCCACGTCGCCAGGACACTGACAGCCAGTAGGGCCCTTAGAACGCCCGCACCCCCTCTGGGACGCCGAGGAGGTCCAGGACTGGCACGCCAGCCGTCCCGGCTCCCCCGTGCCCGGCGCGCCGACCGGAGGATGAGGGGGGCAGTTGGACAGCCGACCCCCTTAGGAAGGGCCCCGGGGCCACCACCCGGCGCGGTGACGGAGGCAGCGAGACTACATTGAGCTCAGAGTGCGACAGCTCTTACCTCCACCGCCCAGCCCGCTTACTCTCCACCTCCTTATCACCGACCCGACAGGGGCCAGATGTTTCACTCGCGGTGATAAAATCACACACTTGTGAAGTTATCACCGCGAGCGAAACTCGTTGTGATAACCTGAGCCGCAATGCAACATTGAGTTCCCCAGGAGGGCGCATGATCGAGAAGCTCCGTGCAGAGTTGCTCCCACTAGCTGACCAGTTCCAGATTGCAGGAGCAGACGGTCTCCGCCGCGTGTTGGCAGCGACTCAGGTGTACGACGGAGATCAATGGGAATTTCGACGCCTTCAGCGAGACCCCTACCTTCATGGACTGCGTCGAGTCCTGCCGAAGAGCCTGGGCAGTTTCGTACGTGAGGATGACCTCTATGCACAGAATCGACTCCTCTACCGGTCCGAAACCCACGAAGCCGACTTGGTGTTTCGTCGTCGAGGCTCCCTCACCGCCTACAAGAGCAAGCGTGAGGACACCGAGCCAGGCCTCTTCCCGACCCCAGAGCGAGTCTTCCTCCCCAACCCTGACACGCAGTCTCGGCAGATCGCCTGCATCTGGGACCTTCCTCGCCTGGATGAAAGTCACGAGGCGATTGGAGCATTTCCCTTCATCATCAGGATCGCGAAACAGAACACCTTACTCGGCCAGGGCCACTGGGACGGTGGTTTCCCGCTGATCCCTGTGGACGGCATCATGCCGTCCACAGCAGAGTTCGACATGGATTCCCCTGACTGGGACGTCGATGATGACGAAGAGGCCGAGGGACAATGAGCAACGCCCATCATCGCCTGCATACCCTGCGGGATCTTAATGGGCTAACCCAGAAGGAATTCGCCTCGATTCTCGGTGTAGGCCAGGCGCAATACTCCCAGATCGAAAAGGGACTCCGCGCCTTAACGTCAGCCCACAGAGTGTCAGCCCGCATGCACTTCCAACTGGACTCCGACTACTTCGATGAGCCAGCTCTGACTTACACAGCGACCTCACTGAACTACCGTCGGCAGAAGCTCAGTGTACGGCAACTGAACATGGCGACAGCCACGTTCGGGCTAACCGAACAGGCTGTCCGAAAGCCTGGACAGGGCAACTCCCTGGACGTACTGGCAACCACCCCCGTTGCTTCTCGCCGTTCACTCACGACCATCGAACGATTCGCTGCAGAAGCTCGTAGCCTCATCGGCCTCAAGCCCGATGCCGTCATCAATAATGTCACCCGGTGCCTCGACAAGGTTGGCATCATCGTCACCGGACTGACCAATCCACTCCTACCAATGGAGAAGATCGACGGCATTTCGACGCCGACCCGATCGCAGGCCCCATTCGTGGCTGCCCTCAACTACGACGTCCCCGGCGACCGCCTGCGTTTCTCCGCCGCCCACGAACTAGGCCACATCCTGATGCACACCATAGGACACGATGGAAGCCTCGCCGATCGGGAAGCCGAAGCAGATATGTTCGCCTCATCCTTCCTCCTCCCCCGCGAGCCAATGATGGACCTCCTTTCTCCCGACCTCACCCTCGAGGCGTATGCCCGTTTGAAGGCCAAGTGGGGAGTATCCATCCAAGCGCTCGTACGACGCGCACGTGACCTCGACATCATTGACTACAACCGCTACCGCAGCCTCATGATCCAGATCAGCTCCCGCGGCTGGCGCAAGAACGAGCCCGTCCACATTCCAGTCGAGATCCCACTCACCCGTATACCGACACTGCCGACGCTGCCCCAGACAGCGAAATCAGAGAGCCAACAGACCATGCACGACTCGAAACACTCACCACCACAAGTTGCAAGCGTGACTCACATCTTCGAGAGGGGCTAGCCACTTCCTAACCTGGAAAAAAGGGCAGGGAGGACAGCTCTGAGACTTCCTGCAACAGAAGGTCAAGCGCTTTCCTCATCCTCCTTCTCTGCCCGCCTGGCGTCGAGGTCCGCCACGCCCGGCGCGGTGCCGTCGAGGGCTTGGTTGACCTGGCCGAGGACGGCGTCGCGCTTCTCTTTGGAGGAGCGCATGTAGATCTCGGTGATGGTGCGGAGGTCGACCTGGCCGAGGATGTCGCCGATGGCGGGGATGGGCATGCCGGCTTCGGCGAGGGTGGTGATGAGCCAGACGCGGCCGTAGTGGGGGGTAAGGCGGACATCGGCGTGGCCGGCGCGTTCCTTGGCGCGGTTCATGATGCTGCGGTAGCTGGTGTCCATGATGAGGTCGCCGGTGGAGGTGGTGAACAGCCAGGCATCGGGGTGGGTGCCGACATGGCGGTCGAGGTGGTCGCGGACGTCGTCGTGGAAGCGCGCGAAGACGGGGACGTCGCGCCAACCGGCGGCGGTCTTCGCGGAGGCCTTGCAGTGCATTCCCTTGCCGGGCACGCGGTAGACGTTGCCGCGGATCTGGACGGTGATGAAGTCCTCGGTGAGGAGGATGTCACGCCGACGGAGGGCGAGGGCTTCGCCGATGCGGATGCCGTGGAAAAGGGTGAGGATCGCGACGAGCTTGTGGCGGCCATCGATACGGGGCCTCGTGCGGTCCAGCTGGTCGACGATGTCCTGCATCACGGTTGTCTCCGGTAGTTCCTTGCGGTGTGGGATCGGCCGGCGGGCTGCCTCGGGAACATTCACGGGATTCGCTGGGATTATGTCGCGGTCAAGTGCGGCCTGCATCGCGGTGTGAAGTCGCTTGTAGGCCTTCGCGTTGTAGGTGGGTGAGTCGAAGGTGCGGTTGATGTCGTCCCACCAGGCGGCGACGTCGCGGCGGGTGAGTGCGGTGAGGGGGATGTCGCGGAGGCGGGCTGCGGAGCCGGTGACCTTGAGGATGCGGCGGTCGAGGGTGGCCTGGTAGTCCTGCAGGGTGGACGGGGCCAGGGGGCGGGTGCCGCGAGTGCGTAGGTCGAGCCACTTGGTGATCCAGTCGCCGACGGTGCGGGCGTGATCTTCTGGGTGGCGCGCGCGGCTGTCCGGCGGGGTCCATTCATCGAACTCGAGGAGCTTTTCCTCAGAGCGGAGCCAGGCGGCGGCGTCGTCGCGGGTGAAGTAGGTCTGAGCAGCCTTGTGGAGGTGCCCGTCTGGGCCGGTGTAGCGGGCGCGGTACTTGCCGGAGGGGAGCTTGTCGATCTGCCCGAAGCGGCGCTTGCGTCGTGGTGCCATCAGAGCATGAACCCTTCGTGAGGGAATTCCCCGTGGGGCCTGCGTGGGGGATGAGGCCGTTTCGTGGGGGATTCGTGGGGGACAGGTGTTCTAACCCGTACCCTAGTGTCCCTTAAGTGCTCTTGCCATTTTCCGAGGTCAAAAGACTAAAATGAGGGAAACCCCAGACCAGTAATGGTCTGGGGTCTCTGTTCATCGTGGGGCCAGCGGGGCTCGAACCCGCGACCTACGGATTATGAGTCCGCGGCTCTAACCGACTGAGCTATAGCCCCCAGTGACTGAACGTCGTCAGTATAGCCACCTGGAAC
>NZ_JAUNUG010000094.1 GCF_030538285.1 Corynebacterium sp. | reverse complement strand
AGCAGACCGGAGTGGTAGGCGGAACCGCAGGCCACGACGAAGACCTGGTTAATGGACTTCAGGTCCGTCTCAGAGATGTTCGACTCATCGAGGAAGACGCGCCCGTCATGGAAGTGCCCGCCGAGGGTGTCGCGGACGGCGGCAGGTTGCTCGTGGATCTCCTTCATCATGAAGGAGTCGAAACCACCCTTCTCGGCAGCGGCGAGGTCCCAGTCGATGGTGAAGGGACGGCCCTGGGCTTCGGTGCCATCGAAGTTGAGCACCTTGTAGCCGTCACGGGTGATAATGACCACGTTATCCTGGTCCAGCTCCACCGCATTCTTCGTGTACTCGATGAAGGCCGCGACATCGGAGCCCAAGAACATCTCCCCCTCGCCGACGCCCACGATGAGTGGGGTGGAGCGGCGGGCAGCGATGATCTGGTCCGGATGATCAGCGTGCGTGAACAACAGCGTGAACGCACCCTCCAGGCGATTCAGCACCGCCAGCGCGGAGGCGCGGAAGTCACCGGCGGTCTCCCCCTCGTTGTAGGCGCGGGCCAGCAGATGAGCGGCGACCTCCGAGTCGGTGTCGGAGTTGAGGGTGACGCCGGCGTCGATAAGCTCCTGACGCAGCGGAGAGAAGTTCTCGATGATGCCGTTGTGCACGATGGCGGCGCGCCCATCGAAGGAAACGTGCGGATGCGCATTCTCATCGGTGGGGCGACCGTGGGTGGCCCAGCGGGTGTGACCGATGGCGGTCGTACCCGGCATATCCGGCAGAATCGCCTCGAGGTTGGCCAACTTACCCGCCTTCTTCGCCACCTGGATCTCGCCGTTGTTGACGGCGATACCCGACGAGTCGTACCCGCGGTACTCCATGCGTCGCAGCGCTTCCAGCGCGAGGTTCAGTCCCTGTCGTTCACCGACGTATCCAACGATTCCACACATGGGGGAAATCGTAGACGACACCGCCTGTTCCACAACAGGTATGAGGCGCCGACACCCGGAATTCCTCGGGTGTGACGTTCCTAACGCGAGAGATTCGTTATCCTGGGATCGTGTCTGCGAACCTGAAGAAGCATTTGCCCCAGTTGTCCAAGCGCGGCCCGCACCGCGTGCTCGTCGGCGACCTCGACTACGCGGGCATCCCCGGCAAGGTCTACGCCCCCGCCGAAGGCAACGGCGTCCCCGCCATCGCCTTCGGCCACGACTGGATGAAATCCGCCAAGAGCTACCACGCCACCCTGCGCCACCTCGCCAGCTGGGGCATCGTCGTCACCGCACCCGACACAGAAACCGGCCTCGCCCCCGACCACCGCGGCTTCTCCGCCGACCTCGAATCCGCCCTGCAGATCGCCGCCGGTGTCAAGCTCGGCCAGGGCAAGGTCACCGTCTCCCCCGGCAAACTCGGCGTCGCCGGCCACGGCATGGGCGCCGGAGCCGCCATCCTCTGCGCAGCCAACAACCCGCGCGTCAAAGCCGTCGGCGCCCTCTACCCCGCCTACACCGCCCCGCCCGCCGTCGAAGCCGCGCGTGCCGTATCCGCACCCGGTCTGGTCATCGGTGGCGGTGATCCCGGCCTCGTGGGTGACCTCCTGGACCCTGGCAACCCCGCCAAGGTCGCCTTCAACTGGGGCGGCGACGTGGTTTACCGCGAAGTCAAGAACGGCAACCAGGCCTCCTTCTCCGAGGACACCTTCACCAAACTGGCATTGGGCATGGGCATCCCCCGCTACTCCGCGCAGGAAACCGCCCGCGGCCTGCTCACCGGCTTCCTCCTCCACCAGCTCGGCGGGGAGAACAAGTACTCCGCCTTCTCTGAGCAGCTGGCCGAAGGCAAAGGCGTCACCTCCTTCACCGATGCTGACCTCGCAGACAAGGCCGGCATTGACCTGGGGTCCAGCACCAAGCTGTAGCCCTGGCGGCAGAGACCGACCCGGATCCCGGCGTGGGGGTCCGGGTCTTTGCTGTTGGTGAGGTGTTGAGTGGGATCCTGGGTCTGGGGCGGGCGGGGGCGGTGCGGGCCGG
>NZ_JAUNUG010000049.1 GCF_030538285.1 Corynebacterium sp. | reverse complement strand
CTTGCTGCGGCCGCCCGCTGCGCCTGTGCCACACATCTGCCGAACGTCAGACGGGCCCACACCCCTAGGCCCAGAACCACCGCCCTAACCCCGACCGACCGTCTGACGTCGCGCAGATCCCAGCGGCCCCTGCCCCACCCTCTGCCAAACGTCAGACGGCCCCCCGGCTTAGGCCCAGAACTACAGCCCTAACGGTGGTGGGGTGTCTGACGTTACGCAGACCCCCGCCACACCCCGCCGCCCGCTGTCCCCCGCGGCCACCGCCGCACCACCATCTGCCCTACACTTTGCCGAACGTCAGACGGGCCCACCCCCCTAGGCCCAGAACCACCGCCCTAACCCCGACCGACCGTCTGACGTTACGCAGACCCCGACCGCAAGCCCCCGCCAACGGCGAAACCCTCCCAACCGGAGTTGAGAGGGTTTCGTGGTGAATTGGTAGCGGGGGCAGGATTCGAACCTACGACCTCTGGGTTATGAGCCCAGCGAGCTACCGAGCTGCTCCACCCCGCGTTGGGTGCTATTCACTTCTCACCTAGCCGCGTTTCCGTGGCGGATGTTGAACTATACCCACGGCCTGGGGACGTTTACAAATCCCCAGGCCAGGCGGGCTTTAGTTGCTCAGCGACTGGTAGTCGGCGACAGCGCGGTCAAGCTCGTCGAGGGCCTTGCCGTAGTCCTCGAAGGAGCCGGTGCGGGCGTTCTCCAGGTCGCGGAGCGCCTCGTTGATGCGCTCGATGGCTTCACCCTCGGTGCCAGCGCCACCGGCCGGCGGGGTCGGTGCCTGGGTCTCGGTGGTGTCGTCCTCGGCCTCCTCCGGGGTGGCGGCGGCCTCAACGCCCGGGTCCTCCGGGGAGATCTCGGACGGGGTGCCGGCGATGTCCTGGGCGGCGCGCGGGTCGATGCCGACCTGCTCCAGTGCCTCGGAGATCGTCGGGGCGTAGCCGACGCGGCCCTTGTAGGACACGAGCACGCGCAGCAGCTTCGGGAAGGCCGACTCCTGGTTCTTGCGCTGGGAGTAGATCGGCTCGGCGTAGAGGATCTCTCCGCCGCCGACCGGCAGCGTCAGCAGGTTGCCGTTGTGCAGCTCGTTGGTGCCCTCCCACAGGGTGCGGTCACGTGCCACCTGGTCGGAAGACATGAGGGCATCCTGCGCCTGCTTCGGGCCCTGTGTCTGGGTATTGGTCGGCAGGACGCGGACGGTGATCTGTCCGTAGGTCTCCGGATCCGAGCTGACAGCCATGTGCGCGGAGAGGAACTGACGCTCGAGGCCACGGAACGGGGTGATCAGCTGGAAGCTGGATTCCTGGGTCTCGGGGTCGGCGGCAACCACGTAGTAGGGCGGCTGGTTGAGGTTGTTGCGGCCCTCGGGTGCGGTCGGGTCCTCAGAGACGGACCAGAAGGCGTCGTTGGTGAAGAACACGCCCGGGTCGTCGACGTGGTAGCGCGCCAGCAGGTCACGCTGGACCTTGAACAGGTCCTCCGGGTAGCGCAGGTGCTGGCGCAGCTCGTCGGAGATCTCGGACTCCGGCTTGACGGTGTCCGGGAAGATGCCCTTCCAGGCCTTGAGGACGGGGTCCTCGGTGTCGAATTCGTAGAGTTCGACGGTGCCGTCGTACGCGTCGACGGTGGCCTTGACGGAGTTGCGGATGTAGCCGACGTTGTCGGTGATCAGGCGCTGGGTGGTGCCGTCGGGGTTGAGCGCGTCGACGGTGGTTTCCGTCAGGGAGGTCTGCTCGGTGTAGGGCAGGGCGCGCAGGGTGGTGTAGCCGTCGACGATCCACTTGATGCGGCCGTCGATGACAGCGGGGTAGGTCTTGGAGTCGGTGGTCAGCCAGGGAGCGACCTTCTCGACGCGGGAGCGCGGGTCGCGCTCGAAGAGGATCTTGGATTCGCCGTGGACGCGGTCGGAGAGGATGAGGTTCATCTCCTGGTAGCGCAGGGCGAAGGCGGCGCGGTTGAACACGTTGCCGATGTCGACGCCGCCGGAACCGTCGTAGGTGTAGAAGGAGGTGTCGGTGTCGTATTCGACAGCACCGGAACCGTCGTCGCCGACGATGGCGTAGTCGGCGCCGTCGTTGGAGTTGGCGATGACGGGGCCGTAGTAGATGCGCGGCTGGTCGACCTTGATGCCGAGCTCCTCGGCTTCTTCGGCGGCCTGGCGGGCGGCGTTGGTCTGCAGGTCGGAGACGGTGAACACGGGGAAGCCACCGCGGGTGGAACCGGCGTCGCGGGCGGCCTCGTCGACGGTGTTAGCCTGTGCGGCGATGAAACCGTTGCCGTGGGTGTAGACGGTGTGGCGGTTGATCCAGTCGCGCTGGTTCTCGCGCAGGGCGTTGGGGTCCATCTCGCGGGCGGCGACGACGAAGTCGCGGAGTTCGCCGTCGACCTCGTAGCGGTCGACGTTGAGGGTCTCCGGGAAGCCGTAGAAGTTACGCAGCTGCTGCATCTGGGTGAACGTCGGGGAGAGGATCTCCGGGTCCAGCAGACGGATGTTGGAGATGGTGGCCTCGTCGGCGGCGACCTCCTCGTCGGTCGCACCTCCGGCACCCCAGTTCTCCAGGTAGGTGACTTGTTCGTCGGTGAGCCCGTAGGCCTGGCGGGTGGCCTCGATGTTGCGGGAGATGTACTCCGCTTCCTTGGCTACACGGTTCGGCTGGACGGAGAAGCGCTCCATGAGCAGCGGCCAGGCGACGCCGATGACGAAGGAGGACAGCAGCATGAGGACGACGCCGAGCGCCGGGATGCGCAGATCCTTGAGCACGATCGCGGCGAAGAAGGCGACGGCGACGAAGATCGCGATGATCATGAGGATCATCTTGGCGGGCAGCTGCGCGTTGATGGCGGTGTAGCTGGCGCCGGTGAAGGTCTCCTGCTCGTTGTAGAGCAAGGTGTAGCGGTCCAGGAAGTAGGAACCGGCCTGCAACAGCATCCACAGGCCACCGGTGACGGCGAGCTGGATGCGGGCGGGGCGGGCGATGTGGCCCTTTACTCCCGTGGCCTGGTTGCCGATGCGGATGCTGCCCAGCAGGTAGTGGCCGACAAGCGCGATGAGGAACGCGATGACCAGCAGCATGGACAGGGTGTCCACGACCAGTCGGATCATCGGCAGGTTGAAGGCGTAGAAGCCGAGGTCATGCCCGAACTGCGGGTCCTGCACGCCGAAGCTGGAGCCGTTGATGAACATCATCACGGTGCGCCACGTGCCCTGGCCGACGAAGCCGGCGAACAGGCCGACGACCACGGGGATGCCGATAAGCAGGGCGCGCACGGACTTGTCCAGGGCCTGCCGGTACTGGTGGACCGGCGAGTTGAGGTCGAGGGTCTCCAGCGAGTCAGGGCGGTTGCGCCAGGTGAAGAACCCGGCGAGCCAGACGATGAAGCCCGCGATCAGCGCGAAGGCGAAGAACAGCGCGAGGCGGACGAGCAGCACCTTGGTGAACACGCCGCGGAAGTCGACTTCGCCGAACCACAGCCAGTCGGTGTAGAAACCGATGATCATCGGCGTCACGATGAACAGGACGGCGATGATGCCGACTATCCAGCTGAGCAGCCGCGGAGGCCGGTTGAGGGACGGGGAGGGTTGTGTAAGGCCGGTGGCCAAGTCCTTCTCCTAAATATTTAAGACATAGTTTTTGCCGGTGTACTGTCCTTAGCCTAGAGAAGTACACCCCTGCAGTACCAACGAAGGATGTGCCGTGACAGTTCCCGAAAACACCACGCCGGCTCTCAATCAGGCGATGCTGGAGGCCGTTGAGTTCGTGCACGCGGAGGGTTGGGATGCCTCCCCGACCTTGTTTGCGCTCGTTCCGACGCGCCTTGTGGCTGATCAGCTGGCTGATCCGGAGGAGGCTGCGCCGCTGACCCTCGTGGTCCAGGATCTGCCGGAGCATATCCTCCCGGGTTCGGATGAGCTGGGCGATTATCTCGCCCGTTTGGCGTGGCCCGCTGAGGTTGCCGGGGTGGTGCTCGCCCAGGAGATCATGTTCCGCGAGGCATCGCTTATCGACGCCCCCGCCCGTCCCGCCCGCCTGTTTTCCGGTGTATTGCGCCCGGAGGGCGTGGAGCTCACGCTCCTGCAGTTGCGCCCGACGGAGGAGGAACTGGCCGAGGCGGGGGCCTTCGCCGAGGATGACATTCAGCTGCGGGGTGGCCCGGAGGTTGCCCCCGGTGTCATTCATGCCCTGCGCTTTGGCCTTGAGCAGGACCCGGACGTCCTCGACTAGACTGGTTCGCGTGTTGTTTCCCCGTCTTGCTTTCGTCACCGCCGCCGTGTTGCTGTCCGGCGGGTTAGTGGCATGTTCCGCGGAGGAGGAGCCGACCCCGGAACCCCCGGTGACGACGCAGGCCACGAGCGTTACCCCGACTCCGACGACAACGTCCACGGCACCTCCGACGGAGACGAGAGAGACGACCGTAACGACCGAAACGTCGATAAGCGAGACAAGCAGGAACGGCATGCCGCAGGATGTCGCGGAGGTGCGGGAGATTTTCCGCACCGTGGCGCCGGATTCACTGTTCCGGCAGTTCGAGGCGTGCAATGACTCGGGCATCAATAATGCGTGGGAGTGTTCCGGGCCGGAGGTCGGGCAGTTCCAGTTCTTCCGTTCGATGTCGAAGGCGGCGTCGACGACGCAGCTGATCACGGAGTTGCGCAGCTCACGGGTGGTGGAGGACACCGGCCGGAAGGTGGTCGGCTGGTCGACGTTGGGGACAACCGCGGTGATTACGGTGGTCGATAATGAGGAGGGCCTGGTCATGCAGCAGATGGTCTCCTCCGATCGCGTCGACCCGCAGGAGCGGATCTACGAGCTCGGGCTGGCGACCCCGCCTGCCGAGGAAGAGGAAGAATCCGCGGATTCTGAGGCCTAACCGCAGGTCACCACATCACGGCCCGCGCCGAAGTCCTCCATCGCCATGATCGCGTCATCAAGGTTTGTGACCTTCGCCACGACGATATCGCCGCGCTGCCCCTTCATCGCCTCCGCGCAGTTGCCGGCCGGGGCCAAGAACAGTTCCACGCCGTCCTCCGCCGCGGCCCGCACCTTGTGCTCGATGCCGCCGATGGAACCGACGGTGCCGTCCTCGGCGATGGTCCCGGTACCGGCGACGGTGCGTCCGGCGTTGAGATCACCGGGCGAGAGCTTGTCGATTACCGCCAACGAGAAAATCATGCCCGCACTCGGCCCGCCGATATCTTGCAGGTTATAGGACACCTCCACCCCGTCGACCGGCTGCGAGGACATGTACACGCCCAGCATCGCCACCTTCTCGTCCTGCGGATTGGCGCCGAGTTCGATGACCTCCTCGCGGCGCTGCCCGTCGTTGATGAGGGTGAGCGTGACCTCATCGCCCGGAGCTTTCGCCCGAATGATCTCCTGCACCTGCCCCGGCTTATCGACGCCGCGTCCCTCCACCCGGGCAATCACGTCACCGTTGTCGATCCGCCCGCTCGCCGCGGAATCCTCCATCACCTCGGCGACGACGATCTCCACCGGACGCCCCAGGTGATTCATCGCGGCCACCGTCGCCGCCGCCTCCGAGGAGGTGAACGCGGCCTTGTTGACCTGCTCGACCTCCTCCGGGCTCAGATCCGGCGGGAAAACCTGCTCGATGGGCACGAGGTTGTCCTCCGTGGTCAGCCAGCGGCCCAAGGCCTGCGACAGGGTCATCCCGGAGCGCACCGACACGGTGGTCATCCGCAGCTCACCGGTGGTGTCATCGACCTCCGTGCCCGCGATCTCCACCACCGGCGTGCCCTCGACCTCCCCCAGGGTGTCAAACATCGGCCCCGAGCCTTCTGCTGCATAAGGCACGGTCAGGGAGATATCGGTACCCGGGATGTGATCCATGGACACCAGGGCCGTCAGCGCCAGCACCGGAATCGCGCCCCACACAAGGGTGCGCATGCGGCGGGTGGTGGCAGTCGCAGATTCGTTCACGGGGAATCAGGGTACCTGTGTTCGCTGTCAGCGTTGCCCACATCATGGCTTATCCGCGCCGCCCGCCGGTAGATTGGATGCCATGAATACAGGTGGATTCGGCTTCTCCTTCGGACCAGGCGACGATGATGACGACAAGTCGCGCCGCGACCAGAATCCTTTCGGCCCCTTCGGTTTCGGCGGGGCGGACGGATCCGGCGGGCTGGGCGACATGCTTAACCAGTTCGGCCAGATGCTCTCCGGGATGGGTTCTTCCATGAACTCCCCGGAAGGCCAGGGCCCCGTCAACTACGCCCTCGCCGAACGTATCGCCCGCCAGCAAATCGGGCAGGCCCCCGCGGTACGCGATTCGGATCGCTCGGCCGTGGAGGAGGCCGCGCGCCTCGCGGACCTGTGGCTCGACGATGCCACCCAGATGCCCACCTCCGGCGGCCGGGTCGTCGCCTGGAACTCGGAGGACTGGCTCACCCAGACCCTGCCCATGTGGCAGCGGCTGGTCAGCCCCGTCGCCGAGCACATGAACGAGGCCCAGCTGGCCTCCCTGCCGGAAGAAGCCCGGGAGATGGTCGGCCCCATGCTGCAGATGATGAACCAGATGTCCGGCATGAACTTCGGTATGCAGCTCGGCAACGCCCTGGGTGATCTGGCCAAGCAGGCCCTCACCGGCTCTGACTTCGGTCTGCCCGTCGCCCCCACCGACGTCACCGCCCTGCTGCCCGCCAACATCGCGGCCGCGGGCCAGGAGCTGACCGTCCCGGGGCAGGAACTCATGGTCTACATCGCAGCGCGTGAGTCAGCTCGCCAGCGTCTCTACCGCCACGTCCCGTGGCTGGTCGAGCGTCTGGTGTCCTCCGTCGAGGAGTATGCGGCCGGGCTGGTCATCGACACCTCCCACATCGAGGAAGCTACCCGCGAGCTCAACCTCGAGTCCGGGGATCCGGCCGCCATCCAGGACGCCATGCAGCGCCTCCAGGGCATGGACCTCTCCCCGCGGATCTCCTCCCGCAACGCCCAGGCGGTCTCCCGCCTGGAGACCCTGCTGGCACTGGTTGAGGGTTGGGTGGAATACGTCGTCGATAAGGCCATGGGTGAGCGCATCCCCTCCACCACCGCCATCACCGAGGCGTGGCGCCGCCGCCGCGCCACCGGTGGCTCCGCCGAGCAGGCCTTCGCCAAGGTCGTCGGCATCGAGTTCTCCGCTCCCAAGGTCGCCGAGGCTGTCGAACTGTGGCGCCGCGTTGACGTCGCCGTCGGCCAGGAGCGCCGTGACGGCATCTGGGAACACCCCGACCTCATGCCTTCCGCTGAGCAGCTGGACAACTCCGCCGACTTCATCGACGGTCTGTTGGGCGAGGGCGACTCCGATGAGTTTGACCGTGAGTTCGCCAAGCTCGAGGAGATGCTGCGCGAGCAGGACAGCGACGAGGGCTCTGAAGGGGACGGGGACGCGCCAGAGGAGAAGTAGGCGGCACGTCACTGCGTTGGTGTATATCTGCTGTGCATATGCATGGGGGATATGCACCAACCCATGGTGATCGCAACCCCTGCCCTCACCCGAAACGCTGATACGCCTCCAGATAACCTTTGGCGCGTTCGGCCTGCGGAGCCCGATCGGCCCACTCCCAGAACCGGGGCCCGTGCCCCGGGATGAAGGTGTGCACGAGTTCGTGGAGGATGACGGCGTCAAGGACGTAGTCGGGCACTTTCTGCAGCCGGTCCGTGATGCGGATCGCCCCGGTCGACGGGGTGCACGAACCCCAGCGGGTGGTCTGGTTGCCCACCCACCTGATGGAACCTACACGCGCCTGCCCGTCCAGATAACGCTCGTTGAGCGCCTGTGCCCGGGCCACCAGCTCCTCATCAGAGGTCGCGCTGGTCACGGACTTGGCCCGCAGCTTAGCCAGGATCTCGGCGACGGCCTTCTCCTCCTCCGCCGCGCTCATCCGGCCGGGGATGCGCACCTCCACGGTGTCGCCGACCAGCCGGGCCTGCACGGTGCGGGTGCGGCGGGCGGAGCGGATGACCTCGACGGCGGGGGTACGGTACGGCATGACACGGCATTGTATCTGTGGTCAGATGGTCGCATGGGGGATGGCATCACGGTGCAGTTAGCCGCTGGCGCGCACGTGTACCTGCGGGGGCACGGGGCGTTGCAGTTCGGCCTGGACGCCACACGGGCAGGCATCATCGAGACGGATCATGCGCCGCTGATCCTGGCGACGCTGCTGGGTGCCCGGCGTTCCCGACCGCGCGGGGAGCTGGCCGCCGGACTGGTAGCGGCGGGTCTGACACCCGCGGCCGCCGACAGTCTGCTCGAGGATCTGCTGGTCTACCGCATCCTCGTGGAGCGCACCCACCCGAGCGTGGTCATGCTGGGGCGCGGGCCTTTGGCGCAGTCAGTGGGGCGGATTCTCGCAGCCTCCGGGGTGGCGGTGCGCTCCCCTATCAAGGGTGAATCCGAGTATTCCTACCTCACGTCGATGTCCTCACCTGTGCCCGTCGTGGTGGTGGACCGCCTGGCGCACTCGCGGGCGATGGCCCCGCTGCTCACGCGGTGCACGACTACGTCGATTCCGGTGTCGGTGGTCGATCACCTCGGGGTCATTGGGCCCGTGCGCGTCGACGCGGTGGGCCCCTGCCCTCTGTGCGCCGACCTACATCGCACGGACCACGACGCTTTCTGGCACCGGGTGGTCACCCAGGCACCGGGTGGGGCCACCGCCCCCTCCCCGGTGGCAGCCGGCATGGTGGCGGCGCAGGCCGGGGCGGTGATCTGCGCGCTCGTCGGTTTACCCACCCCACCCGGGGTGAGCCCATGGGTGCCGCGGCCGGGCGAGGTAATCACCACCGACCCCTGGGCGGGAGTGAGCCGAGAAGTCATGGACGTCCACCCGCGCTGCCCGGTGTGTTTCAGCTACTCCCGGAACGCCTCCAGCACGGCAAGCAACTGAGCGCCGTAGCGCTCGACTTTGACGGGGCCGACGCCGGGGACGTCGAGAAGCTCAGTTCGGGTGGTGGGCAGCGCTTCCGCCAGGGCCATGAGCGTGGCGTCGGAGAAGACGATGTAGGCAGGGACCCCGGCCTCGCGGGCGGCCTCAGCGCGCCAGGCGCGGAGCGTCTCGAAGATCTCCTCGTCGACCCCGGAGGGGCAGTCCTCGTGGCGGCCGATGACCTTCTCCCCCGGCGTGTCCAGGGGGCCACCGCACACGCGGCAGCGCTTGGGGCGGACGGTCCGGGCGGGGACCTTCTCGATCTCCAGGTCAGGGACCACGCCGTCCAGGAAGCGGGAGCGCGTCCGGGACTTGCGTCCCCCCTCCTGCCGGGCCAGCGCCCACGACAGGTGCAGGTGCTCGCGGGCGCGGGTGATGCCGACGTAGAAGAGTCGACGCTCCTCCTCCACCTGGTGCGCCCCCGCCTTGATGGCATGGGAGATGGGCAGGGTGTTTTCCACCAGGCCGACGAGGAACACGGCGTCCCATTCCAGGCCCTTGGCGGCGTGGAGGCTGGCCAGGGTCACGCCCTCGACGGTGGGCGGGTGCTTGGATTCGGCACGCTGGCGCAGGGCGCGGAGTACCCCGGTGAGGTCAAGGTCCGGCTGCGCGCGGACCAGTTCCTCCACCAGGTCGACGAGCGCGACCAGCGACTGCCAACGTTCGCGGGCCTGAGCGCCCTCCGGTTCCGTCGGGGTCAGGCCTAAGGGGGCGAGTGCTGCGCGGGACACCGCCACCGGATCATCGGGCAGGTCGCTGCGCTGGGCGACGCGGACCAGCTCCGAGATGGCCTGCCGGATTTCGGCACGGTTGAAAAAGCCCTCGCCGCCGCGGACCTGGTAGACGATGCCGGCATCGGCCAGCGCCTGCTCAAACACCTGGGACTGGGCATTGATGCGGTAGAGCACCGCGATTTCACTCGCCGGCACCCCGCGGTTCAGCAGGGTGAGGATCTGCCCGGCGACCTCGCGGGCCTCGGTGGGCTCATCGTCGTAGGCGTTGAAGGTCGGTTCCGGGCCGTCGGCACGCATGCCCTCCAGCTCCAGGCGGGTGCCGGCCACCCGGCCGGTGGCCTGGCCGATGACGGTGTTCGCCAGGTCCGTGATCTGCGGGGTGGAGCGGTAGTCCCGCTGCAGCTTGACGACGGTCGCGTTGTCATACGTCCGCGGGAAATCGAGCAGGAAGTCAGGGGTGGCGCCGGTAAAAGAGTAGATGGTCTGGTTGGCGTCGCCGACGACGGTGAGATCATCGCGATCCCCCAGCCAGGCGTTGAGAACTCGCTGTTGCAGCGGGGTGACGTCCTGGTACTCGTCAACGACGAAGGTGCGGTACTGCTCGCGGAACTCCTCCGCCACGCCGGGGGCATTCTCCAGGGCGCCAGCGACGTGGAGGAGCAGGTCATCGAAATCGAGGAGCATGCCCTCCTCGGTGGTTTTCGCGGCCTCGTAACGGCGGTAGACTTCCGCGACTTTGGCGGCAGGCACCGGCGGGGTGCGATCGGTGCCGACGATGCGTTCGGCGTACTGGTCCGGGGTGATGAGGCTCGCCTTCGCCCACTCGATCTCCCCGAGCAGGTCGCGGACGTTTTCCGTGGTGGACTCCACCCCGACGCCGCGGGCTGCCCGGCCGACGAGGGGGAACTTGTTATCCAACAGCCGCCACGGCAGGGAGCCAGCGACCTGCGGCCAGAAATATGCCAACTGTCGACGGGCAGCGGCGTGGAAGGTGCGCGCCTGCACCCCGCCGATCCCCATGAGATGCAGTCGGTGGCGCATCTCCCCCGCGGCCCGCGACGTGAACGTCACGGCCAGCACCCGGTTGGGGCTGACAAACCCCTGGTTGATCAGGTGCGCGATGCGGTAGGTGATGGTGCGGGTCTTACCGGTACCGGCACCTGCCAGGATGCACACCGGCCCGCGCGGGGCGGTCGCAGCAACACGTTGATCCTCATCCAGGTCGGACAGATCAATCAGCGGGCTGTTCATGGCTTCCTCCATCGATCCCTCCACTCCGTGATCATCGCATGCGCGATCGATCCCGGGCGGGCCAGGGGTAGGGTGGACAACTCCGCGCGGGAAACCCAGCGGGTCTCGATCAGCTCGCCGTCGGTGGCCCCCACCGGCTCCTCATCGCTGGTCAGGGACGTGAAGCCGACCATGATCGAACCGCTGACGGCCCACGGCTGGCTGCCCCAGTACCGGACCTGCGAAATTCGCCGTCCGGTTTCCTCAAGCACCTCCCGGGCGAAGGCCTCCTCGAGGTTCTCACCATGTTCGACATAGCCGGCGATCAAGGAGTAGTAGCTGTTCCGCCGGGCGTTGCGGCCCAGCAGGATACGCTCCTGTCCTGCCAGTTCCACCAGGCCGATGACTGCCGGGTCCAGCCGCGGGAAGATCCTGTGGCCTGCCCCGGTGACGGCCACCACCCCGTCGTCCTCGAAGGATAAAGGCGCACCGTCCGCCGGGTTGAAGGCGGTGTGTTCGCGGTGGCGCAGCAGGCTGATCGCCCGGGAGACCACCCGATCCGTGCCGAAGCTGCGGGGATCCGCCACCCACCCGCCGACCGGCACGAGGTTCTGCAGTTCGGGCAGGCTCAGGCGCACCGCCGCGAGGTCCGCGGTGACCTGGATGATGAGTGGGGAGGAAGGGGGCGTCGATAAGCGGAGCGGAATGCCGGAGGCATGAACGGCGATCTCACCCGCGGGGCCGATCGGCAGGAACACTCTTCACGTCCTCCCCGGTGACGTGGCGGATAAACAACAGGCGGTCGCCGGGTTCGACGGTCTCAGCCTCGGGCGAGTCGATGCGGTAGAGCTCCCCGGACCGCACCAGGCCAAGGGCGATATCGGCGAGGTGGCGCGGGTTGGCCCCGACCTCGTCTTCCGCGATGGGGCGCTCGGAGATGGAGAAACCTTCGTCGGGGCTCAGCAGATCCTCCATCATCTCCACGACCGAGGGGGTCACCGTCGCCAGGCCGAGCATGCGGCCGGCGGTCTCGGAGGAGATGACCACCGAATCCGCGCCGGACTGTTCCAGCAGGTGCTGGTTCTCGGATTCGCGGACGCTGGCGACGATCATCGCCGACGGCGCTATCTCCCGCACAGAGAGGGTGACCAGGACGGCGGTGTCATCGACGCTGGGGGCCACGACCACGGAACGGGCCCGGGTGACACCGGCGATTTTCAACACATCGGCCTTGGTCCCGGAGCCATAGACGGTGACCAGGCCCTGGTTCTCGGCTCGGGCCAGGGCCTGCTTATCGGTGTCGATGACGACGATCTGGTTCGGCGCCACCCCGTCCGCCAGGAGGGCGGCGACGGCGGAACGGCCCTTGGTGCCGTAGCCGATGACGATGGTGTGGTTGCGCACGGATTTCCTCCAACGCTGGATCTGCAGGGTCTTTCGGGAGTTCTCGGTCAGCACGGACAGGGTCGTGCCGACGAGGAGGATAACGAAGGCGATCCGGATCGGTGTGATCACCACGATGTTGAGCAGCCGCGCGGACTGGGTGATGGGAGTGATGTCACCGTAACCGGTTGTCGACAACGACACCGCCGAGTAGTAGAACGCGTCGATGAACGTCAGGTGTTCCGAGTAGCCGTCTTTATCGAGGTAGACGATGAGCGCCACGATAAACAGCAGGATAAAGGCGTAGAGCACGCGGCGCCCGATGAGCGCCCACGGGCTGGCAGCGACCGCCCCGGGAATGTTGATGATCCCCAGCAGCGCATGGTCCGGCAGCTTGCTCAGCTCCGTGTCGCCACGGAACCTCTCGCGAATGCGGTTGCGCATGCCCGACGCTCCTTCCTGTTGTGGACCTGACTTTACTGCTTATCGACGACCGCGTCCCGCAGCAGCCCCACCAGTTCCTCCCGCGCGGGCAGGTCGTGGGGTTCGAGGGTTTCCCCCCAGCTCACGTAGTGGAATGCGGCCCGGACCGGGGCCAGTGGGTCGTCGAGGATGCGCAGCCACGCCTCCCGGTAGACAGCCAGCTGGATGATGGCGGCCTGGCGTTGCGCCCCCTTCGGGGGGCGACCGGTTTTCCAGTCGACGATGAGCCACCCGTCGGGGTTGTCGGGATCGCGGAAGATGGCATCCATCCGGCCGCGCACGATCGCGTCGCCGATGCTCACCTCGAAGGGCTGCTCAACGTGCACCGGGGTGCGCTCCGCCCACTCACTGGCCAGGAAAGCCTCCTTGAGGCGGGCCAGCTGGTCGGCGTCGACGGGGTCCTCGTCGATGCCGGGCAGCTGGTTCTCGTCCAGCAGTGCACTGGCTCCGAAACGGTCCTCCAGCCACTCGTGGAAGGCGGTACCGCGCTTGGCGTACTGGTTCGGCTTGAAGGGCACCGGGCGGCGCTGGCGGCGGGCGAACTGCAGTGCGTCGGCGCGCAGGTTGACCAGATCGGTGGCGGTGAGCTCACCGGGCAGCTCCACCTCGACGACGGGTGCCTGCGCGGCCTCCCACTCCTCGATGAGCGCGGTGGTCTCCCGCTCCCAGAAGTCGAAGGTCTCGCCGCTGGTCTGCGCGGGCAGATCGTCCATGGCGCGCCGGACCAGCTCCGCACCTTCGAGTGCTTGCGGGGACGGGTCAAGCTGGGGGAAGGTGCCGGTCTCGGGCTCCGGGATCTCCGCAGTGTCTCCTGCCTCTGCAGCGACCCCCGTCTCCCAGGTGACGGCCGACTCGGGGGCGGCTTCCTTGAGGCGCACCAGGTGCTCGTAGGGGTCGGCGGCGGGGATCCTCCGGGAGCCGGTCACCGAGAGCACCCGCTCGGAGCGGGTGATGGCGACGTAGAACAGGCGCGAGGCCTCCTCTTCTTCCGCCTTCTTCTGCTCCTGCAACCAGCCGATGACCTCGTCGCGGGTTTTGGTGGCCTTCGCCCCGGTGACCAGGCGCTCGAAGTCCTTGCGGTCGGCGGCCTCCTCCAGGGCGGTGAAGCCGGGGTCGGGGACCTTGGTCACATTGGTGAGGAATGTCGACACCGTCGCCTTGTAGGTCGAGGAATCCGCGTGGACGACCGCAACGACGTCCCACTCGAGGCCTTTGGCCTTGTGGGCGGTGAGGATCTGCACCTGGTCCTCCCGGACGGTCACCTCCCCGGGTTCGAGCCCGTCCTCGTGGGTGAGCGCCAGGGTGAAGAAGTCCAGCAGGCCGCTGAGGGTGTCGCCGGAGTAGGCGGCCACCTCGTCGTGGAGGCGGTCGAGGTGGACGGCGCCGGCGAGGTTACCGGAGGCGAGTACCTCGGTGCGGACCCCGAAGACGTTCTCGATGTCCGCGAACAGGTCCGGCAGGGACTTCCCCAGGCTCGTCGTCCGCAGCTGACGCAGGCGGGAGGACACCAGCTCGAGGCGGCGCACGCCCTCCTCCGAGTAGCGCCCGCGCTCACCGAGGTCGGCGACGGCGTCGGTGAGCCCCGGCACCTGGTCCGGCGGGTCGGCGGTAAGCTCCGCCAGCTGGGAGGCCAGTCGCTCGATCGGCTCCTCCGGGTGGATGATCCGCTCACCGCGGCCAGCCAGGTTCTTCGCCCGCTGCCCCAGGGCGACGAGGTCGGTGAGCCCGAGCCCCACCACGGGGCCGGTGAGCACGCGCAGCGCCGCCGCGGAGTCCTGCGGGCGGATGAGCATGGTGGCCAGGGCGACCATGTCGGCGACCTCGGGGGTGCGCAGCAGGCCGCCGCGCCCGACGATCTCGAAGGGGATGCCTCGCTCGTTGAGGGCGTCGGCGATGGGCTGGGAGTGTTTGTTGGCACGCACCAGCACCGCACCAGTGAACTTCTCGCCCGCTTCCTTCCGGGCCCGGAACTCGCGGGCCATGAGGTCGGCGACGGCCGCGATCTCCTCCGCCTGGTCGGCGTAGAACCCGAGGGTGACCTCCCCGGGGTCCGCACCGTCGCGCGGCTCGAGGGCGGCGACGGCGCGGTCGGCTCCCCGGCCGAGGACGCTGTCGGAGACTGCGTTGGCCAGGGTGAGGATCTCCGGCGGGTTGCGCCACGAGGTGGTCAGTTCGCGTTTGACGGTGGTGTCCTCGCCGAGGCGGAAGTCCTCGACGAAGGCCTCCAGGTTGGCCGCGGTGGCCCCGCGCCAGCCGTAGATCGACTGCATGGGATCGCCCACGGCGGTGATGGTGGAGCCCTCGTTGACGTCGCCGAACAGGCTGGACAACAGGATGCGCTGAGCGTGTGAGGTGTCCTGGTACTCGTCGAGCATGATGACCTTGTAGCGGGCACGCTGGCTCACGCCGATGGCCGGGTGCTCGGCGGCGAGGCGGGCGGCCACGGACATCTGCTCGTTGAAGGTGACCACGTCACGACGTGTGAGCTCGGCGCGGAGGGACGCGATGAGGGGCAGGTACTGCAGGCGCAGACGCTGCATCTCGGGCCACTTCAGGGTGGACTTCGTGTAGTCCTTCGTGCCGTCGAGCGGGAGCTCCTCCATGCCGAGGAGGAAGGCCCGGGTCTCCTCGACGAGCTCGTCGGGGCTCATGACCTGGTTGTTCATCTCGTCGATGAGCTTGAGCAGGTATTCGGTGACCGTGGCCACTTGCTGGGTAGCCCCCAGTTCACCGGTGTGGTTGCTCACCACCTCGTGGGCGATGGCGTAGAGGTCGGCGGCGGTGATGATCTGCGCCGCGGGCTCCACGGGGACCAGCAGCCCGTACTCGCGGATGAGCTGCCCGGCGTAGGAGTCGTAGGTGGACACCGTCGGGGCGATTGTCGTGAGGTTCTTCTCCAGCTCACCGGTGGGGTCGATGTCCCGGATGGCGGGCACCCCGGCGAGGGTCTCCAACCGCTGGCGGATGCGGCGGCCGAGCTCCTGGGCCGCCTTGCGGGTGAAGGTGAGGCCGAGGATCTCGTCGGGGCGGGCCAGCCCGTTGGCCACCAGCCACACGACGCGCGCCGCCATGGTCTCGGTCTTGCCGGCACCGGCCCCGGCGACGACGAGCAGCGGGCCCGGGCGGTCCCCGATGATGGCGGCCTGCTGTTCGGTCGGCGGGAACTTCTGCCCGAGGTACTTGGAGAGCAGGACGGGGGAGGTCTCACGCACGGGTGATCACCTTTCCTTCGGGCTGGATGGGACAGATGCTCCGCACGGGGCATCGCTCACAGTGATCGTTGGCGCGGGCGGTGAGGACGGGGCCGCGCATCTGCTCGAGGAGCGGGGGCAGGAGCTCGGCGAACTCGGCCAGATCCTCGCTGCTGCGGGGCATCTGGTCGCGTTCCGCCACGCCGAACTTCGCGGTGACGTGGGCAGGGAAGATGAGCTTGCCGCCCGCCACCTCCAGGGGTTGCTCCCCGGGGGCCGGGTCGGTGACCTCCCCGTCGCGGAACACTCCCCTGCTCAGGGCCAGTTGGTAGGCCATGAGCTGGAGGTGGGCCTCCGCGTTGTCGTGGCTGACGGCGGTGCGGGAGGTCTTGAGGTCGACGATCCAGTGACGGTCGCCGCTGTCCTTGTCCAGCAGGTCCATGCGCCCGCGGATGCGGACCCCGTCGGTGACCTCCACGTCGACGCCGACCTCGACGC
>NZ_JAUNUG010000093.1 GCF_030538285.1 Corynebacterium sp. | reverse complement strand
CCGAATTTCCTCGACTTCCACGCCGAGTACAACCGCGTCGCCGCCGAGGGCGGGGTGAGCTTCCGCAACGGTAAGAAGCCGGAGGCGCTGCTGCGCCAGCTCATCGAGATGTTCACCGCACCGGGCGAGCTGGTCCTCGACTATCACCTCGGCTCCGGGACGACCGCCGCCGTGGCACTCAAGCTGGGCCGCCGTTTCCTCGGTATCGAGCGCGAGGACTACGCCCGGACCGTCGCCCTGCCGCGGCTGGAGGCCGTGGTGTCCGGGGAGCAGTCGGGCATCTCGGCGGAGGTGGGCTGGTCCGGGGGCGGGTCAGTCCACTTCCGCCAGGCGCTCGAAGATGTTCGGTAGCAGCGGGCACACCACCCCGAGCGCGTCGCGCACGCCACCGCGCGAGGAGGGCACGTTGATGATGAGCGCATCCTCCGGCCCCCGTCCCGTCAGCCCGATGAGCCCGCGCGAGAGGCCCGCCTGATCGGTGTTCGCCAGGCCCGCCAGCAGCACCTGAGTCATGAGGCCGGTGAGCTGCACCGCCAGGTGCGGGGCCGTCGCCTCCGGGGTGAGGTTGCGCGGCCCCAGGCCGGTGCCTCCGACCGTGACGATGACGCGGTGTCCGGCGGCGCGTGCCTGAGACAGGGTCGTGGACACGGCCTCGAGACCCTCGGGAACGATGCACGGGTCGGCGACCCGGAGGCCGGCGTCGCGAAGCAGCGAGACGGCGAGCTCCCCGGCAGCATTGTCGCGGTTGCCGGAGAGGACACGGTCGCTGGCGACGATGACAGTTGCATTGATCACATTTTTCTCCCGGTTCTGACCGCCTGTGGGCAGACCACCTGCAGGTGTGTCTCACGACACAATTACGCAACACATCTGTTGTTTAATTATGTTCGGACTTTTCCGTATAAAGTATGGCACAGGCACGAAAAGCAGGGTAAACCTGTATGTAATAACCACCACGGGCGGAATCACTCCGGCATGCCTGACCGGGACCATTCGGCCCCTGTCAAGTGAGGTTTGCATGAGCTCAGCTCTCAACACCGACGGTCGGGTACTCCACGGTTGGGACCCCGAAAATGAGGAGACCTGGGACTCCGGCATCGCCTGGAGAACCCTGTGGATCACCACCATCTCCCTGTTCATGGCCTTCTGTACCTGGTACCTGGTCGCGGCCATCGCCCCCGTCCTCAACCGGATCGGCTTCGATCTCTCCACCGCCCAGCTCTACTGGCTGACCTCCCTGCCCGGCCTCGCCGGTGGTCTGCTGCGCCTGATCTTCATGTTCCTCCCGGCCGTCATGGGCACCCGCAGGCTGGTGACGATGTCCTCCCTGCTGTTCGTCATCCCGATGTTCGGCTGGTTCTTCGCCGTCCAGAACACCGACACCCCCTTCTGGTGGCTGCTCGTCCTCGCCTTCCTCACCGGTATCGGCGGCGGCGTCTTCTCCGGTTTCATGCCCTCGACCGGGTTCTTCTTCCCCAAGCGTCTGTCCGGTACCGCCCTGGGACTGCAGGCCGGCCTGGGTAACTTCGGTGTCTCCTTCATCCTGCTGGTCGCCCCGTGGCTCATGGGCCTGACCCTGCTGGGCATCGGCTTCGTCGCCCCGCAGCGCGACGCTGACACCCACCTCTTCGTCCACAACCCCGCCATCGTCCTCGTCCCGTGGGCGATCGCCATCGCGGTCGTCGCGTGGATCTTCCTCAAGGACGTCCCCGTCAAGGCGAACTTCCGCCAGCAGATCGACATCTTCGGCAACAAGAACACCTGGATCCTCACGATCGCCTACCTCATGACGTTCGGCGCCTTCTCCGGCTTCGCCGCCCAGCTCGCGCTCATCATCAACAACGTCTACGGCGCCAACTCCGAGTTCGCCGCCACCTACGCCGTCGATGACCTGCCCAAGGGTGCCGCGTTCGCCTTCCTCGGACCCTTCATCGGCTCGCTCGTCCGCGCCGCCTGGGGTCCGCTGTGTGACCGCTTCGGCGGTGCGATTTGGACCTTCGTCTCCGGTGTCGGCATGACGCTGTCCACCATCGTCGCGGCCCTGTTCCTCACCCCGGACAACCCCGACCAGTTCTGGTGGTTCCTCGGCGCGATGCTCTTCCTGTTCTTCT
>NZ_JAUNUG010000048.1 GCF_030538285.1 Corynebacterium sp. | reverse complement strand
ACGCGCCGTCGTTGTCGACCTTCTTGCCGCGGGCGGAGTTGACGCCACCCTGGGCTGCGATGGAGTGCGCGCGGCGCGGGGCGTCGTGGTAGGTGTACACCTTCACGTCGTAGCCCAGCTCGCCGAGTGCGGCGGCCGCGGCGCCACCGGACAGACCGGTGCCGACGACGAGGACCTTGAACTTGCGGCGGTTCAGAGGAGACACAAGGTTCATGTGCTCCTTCTGGTAGTCCCACATCTCCTTGGTCGGAACACCCTGGGGCTCGGCGTTGTCGAGGATGGTGCCCGGGACGACGCCGTCGACGACGGAGGCCGGGTGGTGGAACTCAGGACGAGAAGCAGTCTCGGTGTTGCTCATATTTTTCAGAACTTCCCTTCAGGACCTAGCTGAGCCAGCCCAGTGCGATGGACAGCGGCATAGAGATGTTGCCGATCATGACGATCGCCGGCACCAGGTAGGCGACGACGAGCAGAACCTTGCGCCAGCGCTTGCCGGTGATGCCGAGGTCCGACACTGCGAGCCAGATGCCGTGGGACAGGTGCAGGAACAGGACGACCATGGCGAGGATGTAGAAGATCGCGACAGGCCAGCGGGAGAAGCTGGCGATGAGGTTCGCGTAGATCTCACCGTGCGCGAAGGAGTCCGGCGCCGCCGGGGTGACGCCCATGGTCAGGTCCAGGATGTGGAAGACGATGAACAGCAGCAGGATGATGCCGGTAATCAGCATGGTGCGGCTGGAGAAGGAGTTCAGGCCGCCGACCAGGTTGGTGCGGTTGAACTTGCCGCGGGAGACGCGGGAACGGCCGTGCAGGGCGAATGCGCCGTGAATGTGCAGGATGACCGCAGCGAGCAGGACGATGCGGAAGATCCACAGGAATCCCTCGCGCGGGAAGATCGGGGCACCCATGGTGCGCAGGAACTCGCCGTACTCATTGATGGCGACGACGCCGTCATGGTCCGGCATGTAGATCTTCAGGTTACCGACCATGTGAACCAGGACGTACAGTCCGAAGATCAGGCCGGTGATGGCCATCACGAGCTTGATGGCCCAGGTCGGGTAGGACGGCCGCTCACGCAGCGGCTTTTCAGTGATTTTGCCGTGGACAATTGCGTCACGGTCTGCGTTCTTAACAGTCATGGCACCTCCAGTGTCGCTCATACTTTACGGTCACAGCCCCGGTCGCGACGACTTTCGGGCAAGGAGAACGACCCAGTCCCCCCTTTGTCACACCCGCAACAACCTGCACGTTAGGGGAGGCTAACCTCACCATTAGAGCGACCGGCGACGCATAAAACGCCCACAGCCACGTTGCTTGACGAGCGACGTGGCCGATTTGTTCCCGTTTCATGCTCATTGCCAGGCTATTGTGAGGTTCATCACCGGACAAGCGTGGACCGACACATCCCACCCCGATAGGTATCAAACTTTCGTCTATCCCGGGGGAGGCGGTGGTTTCCCACCACAACATTCGCTCTTTGTTGAAGTACTTGCACACAAGGTTCGCAAAGTGGCCGTTCAGGTGAGTCTCATCACGCTACGATGTCGTCATGGGAAAGACCTATGTGGGTTCGCGCCTCCGCCAGCTGCGCCGCGAACGAGACCTCAGCCAGGCCTCACTTGCCGCCACCCTCGGGCTCTCGGCCAGTTACGTCAACCAGATCGAGCATGACGTCCGCCCGCTGACAGTTCCTGTTCTCCTCCGGATCACAGAGGCCTTCGGTGTGGACGCCACCTTCTTCTCCCGCGACGACGACTCCCGCCTGCTCGCGGAGATCCAGGACGTGGTCCTCGACAAGGAGCTGTGCCCCAACCCAGTGGAGCTGCAGGAACTGTCGGAGCTGGTATACAACCACCCGGCGATCGCCCGCACGATGGTCGACATGCACCGGCGCTACCGCAACGTCCGCGACAAGCTCTCCATCGCCACGGACACCCGCCGCCACGCCGGCCCCTCCTCCCCCAGCGGCCCGCAGGCCTTCTCCATGCCGCACGACGAGGTGCGCGACTTCTTCTACGCCCGCCAGAACTACCTGGACACCCTGGACACGCGGGCCGAGGAGATCTCCGCCGATCTGGGCGTCGAGCGCTTCTCCATCCGCAACACCGAGGAGGCCCTCGCCGCGCGTCTGCGGGACCGCCACGGCATCGAGATCACCACGTCCGCCGAACTCGACGACACCCTCCACATCCTCGATCGCTCGACCGGCCACCTGCAGCTGGCCAGCCGGCTGAACTCCGGCCAGCGTTCCTTCCGACTCGGCATGGAGCTGGCCTACCTCGAGGCCGGCGAGGACATCGAGGCACTCGTCGCGGGCGAGAACTTCACCTCCGACGCCTCCGCCAACCTGGCACGGCGCGGCATCGCCTCCTACTTCGCCGCGGCCGTGCTGCTGCCCTACCGGGGCATCCACACCGAGGCGGAACGCTCCGGCTACGACGTCGACTTCCTCTGCCACGTCTTCGGCGTGGGCTACGAGACAGTCGCCAGCCGTCTGTCCACCCTGCAGCGACCCAACCTGCGCGGGATCCCGTTCACGTTCGTCCGCGTCGATCGGGCGGGCAACATGTCGAAGCGGCAGTCCGCGACGGGCTTCCATCTGGCCAACTCGGGCGGCACGTGTCCGCTGTGGAATATCTACGAGACGTTCACCAACCCGGGCACCATCCTGCGGCAGCTCGCCCAGATGCCCGACGGCCGGAACTACCTGTGGATCGCGCGGACGGTGCGCCACCACCGGGGTCGCTTCGGAGACACCGGCAAGCTCTTCGCCATCGGCCTGGGATGCGAGGCGCGCCACGCGGACCGCACCGTCTACGCGGAGGGCCTCAACCTCGACGATCTCTCGAGCGCCACCCCCATCGGCGCGGGGTGTCGCGTGTGCCCGCGCGAGAACTGTGCCCAGCGCGCCTTCCCGCCGGTCCACGAGGAGATCACCATCGACGCCCACCGCTCGTCGGTCGCCCCCTACAACTAGCGTTCGGCCGCCCACCCCTGCCGGCGCCGTTCGTACTCGCGCAGGTTGTAGGTGGCCGAGCGAATCTCCACGTCGCGGTCGAAGTTGGAGCCCAGGGCGCCGGCCATCGCTCCGAGGGAGGCGCTGAGCCACGCGATCGACAGGTAGGTGACGATGCCGACGTCACGTTCCAGCTCGCCCTCGAGGTAGCTGCGCGGGATGATCACCACCGAGGACAGCAGCATGAGTAGCCACACCACCGTGTAAAGGATGATCGCGGTCATCCCGATCGTGCCGATGGTGGCGAGGTTGTCCACGGTCTCGCGCCAGCGCGACTCCTGGGTGTGCGCCCGCTGCCACAGGCGGTTGTGGACGATGAGCCACCCCGTGAACGACACCACCGCGAAGATCCCGATGAGCAGAAGCCGCGGCCAGGACATCTCCTCGGCCAGCTTCCAAATCGATCCGTAGAACACACCGAAACCGCCGGTCGCGGCCATCGCGGCCAGCGAACTCGACAGCACCGGCAGGAGTCGACCGGGTTGGTTGCCGCGCACCATGCCGGCGATCATGCGCAGCGTCAGCCCGGGGTGGTTGAGCACCCGCGTCTCGACGTCCGCGGCGTCGGCCGAGTCCTCCCCCTCCGCGGGGTCCGGCCCGCTGCGCAACTCCCCCGCCGTCAGCTCATTCCTCTCGATGAGTCCGACGAGCTCCCGCCGCAGGCGACGGCGGACCCCGAAGGCGCCGAACGCAGGCAGGGAGATGAGCACAGCGTCGTCGAGGCGCGCACGCTGGCTGACCACCGGACGCTCCCACGCCGAGAGCGGCAGATCGGTGACATAGATGAGCCGGTCCCAGCCGTAGGTGGTCATCAGTTCACGGGCATGGTCGCTGAGCAGGACGTCTCCGTCCGGCGACATGGGGATGGTGCCGACCCGCATCTCGACGCCGCCGGCGTCGGGCCAGGTGCCGCGGAGCACGCGGACGTCCTCGTCGTCGTCGGCGGTGGCCACGTCGATGTCGATAAGCCAGTGACGGAGGATGCGGGAGACGTCCTCGGACGGGCTGCCCTCATCCGCCAGGATTCCGATGGTGTGCATGAGCTGCCCCTTTCCGTGGGAAAAGAAAAAGAGGCCTCCGGGTGGGAGACCTCTTTCGTCGGTGGCGACTAGAAGTTGATCATGTGGCCGCTGATACCGTGTGCGGCTTCCTTGACAGCCTCCGACAGGGTCGGGTGGATGTGGACCGCGCGGCTGATCTCCTCGGTGGTGAGATCGAAGTTCTGCGCCAGGACCAGCTCGTTGAGCAGCTCGGAGGCGTTGGCGCCGACGAGGTGGCCGCCGAGGAGCTCGCCGAACTCGGCGTCGGCGACGATCTTGGCGAAACCGTCGGTCTCGGCCAGGCCGACGGCCTTACCGTTGGCGGAGAACGGGAAGGTGGCGACCTTGATCTCGCGGTCCGGCCACTTCTCCTTCGCCTGCGCCTCGGTGTAACCGAAGGAGGCGACCTGCGGGTTACAGAAGGTGGCGCGCGGCATCATCATGTAGTCGCCGAGTTCGTGGGTCTCGGCGCCGGCGATGGTCTCGGCGGCGACGATGCCCTGGGCCTCGGCGACGTGGGCGAGCTGCAGCTTCGCGGTGACGTCACCGATGGCGTAGATGTGCTCGACATTGGTGCGCATGTAATCGTCGATCGCGATGGCGCCCCGCTCGGTGAGCTCGACGCCGGTGTTCTCCAGGCCGAAGCCCTCGACGCGCGGGCGGAAACCGACGGAGACGAGGACGCGGTCGACGGTGAGGGTCTCGGTCGTGCCGGAGCCCTTCTTCTGGTAGTCGACCTCGACGGAGTCACCGTTGTCGCGCACGGCGGTGGTGGCGTGGCCGGCGAGCAGGGTCACGCCCATCTTCTTGTAGGCCTTCGCGATGACCTTGGAGACCTCTTCGTCCTCGTTCGGCAGGACGCGGTCCATGAACTCGATGACGGTGATGTCGACGCCGTAGTTGGCCAGCACGTAGGCGAACTCCATGCCGATGGCGCCCGCGCCGACGATGACCATCTTCTCCGGTGCGACCGGGTTGAGGATCTGCTCCTCGAAGGAGACGACGTTCTCGGAGAACTCGACGCCGCGCAGGGTGTTGACGACGGAGCCGGTGGCGATGATGCAGTCGTCGAACGTGACGACCTTGCCGGCGTCCTTGCCCTCGCTCACCTCGATGGTCTTCGCGTCCTTGAAGGTGCCGAAGCCGTCGATCTCGGTGATCTTGTTCTTCTTCATCAGGTAGTGGACACCACCGACGATCTTCTCGGACACGCCACGGGAGCGCTTGTGGGCGTCCTCGTAGTTGAAGGTCACGTCGCCGTTGATGCCAAACGTCTTCTTCTCATGGTTGAAGATGTGGGCGATCTCGGCGTTCTTGATCAGTGCCTTCGAGGGGATACAGCCGACATTGAGGCAGACTCCGCCCCAGTACTGCTTCTCGACGACAGCAACCTTCTTTCCCAGCTGGGCGGCGCGGATGGCGGCGACGTAGCCACCGGGGCCAGCGCCGAGTACAACAACGTCATAATGTTCAGTCACGCCACCCAGGATAGGTGACCTTCAGCCCCGTGTCACCGATAAGCGCCCCCACCAAACAAACTGACGCCCCGGCGGATGGCCGGGGCGTCGAAAAGCAGTGAAAAGCGGGGTGCCTAGAACAGACCCACGAGGAGTGCGGCCTGGGAGGAGGCGGAGGACAGGCCGTGGACGGCCGGGCCGATGAAGTTGTTGATGGTGACGATGATCTGCTCGAAGATAGACATACTGTGCTCTTTCTGTGGGATTGAGAGGTGTCTTGCGGTGTCGGCGGAACCGGGGCGCGCGACGGGCTTCCACTAGGTACAAGCGGCACGCCGCGGCGAAACGTTACGGCCCGGGAGGAACCCCGACAACCGGAACTGCCAGACATTATGACACACTAACCACTTGCCCACCATCAGTAACTTGAGTAACTTATGGTGCATGGGTCTCGTCGGTCGACGTCGCCCCCGAGACTCATGAGACTCCCATCACCCCTCCCCCCCGTTCCCGAGCACATTCGGGGGTGGACCGTTAACATATGCGACAGCCGCTACGATGTACCCCTGTGAATGACGTCAGAGGTTTCTGGTGTCTGTCGTAACATACGATTTCCCAGGTAGAATTCCCGATCTGATCCAAGGAAGCCACACCATGAAGTTCCTCCGCAAGATTGCCGCACCGATCGCGGCCCTCGCCATCGGTGCCACTGCTCTCGCGACCCCGGTTGCTGGCGCCTCTGAGATCGCTCCGGCGCAGATCCAGAACGGTCACCAGACCTCCAAGATCACCGTCCGCGCCAAGACCGGCATCGACGACACCTCCCGCAAGTGGCGTCAGGCCACCAAGGACGACAACCGCGTCGAGCACCTGTGGGCCTACTCCGAGGCCATGGGCCGCGACATCCCGCTGGCCGTCATCCGCGCCGCCAACCCGAACGCCCCGACCCTCTACCTGCTCAACGGTGCCGGTGGCGCCGAGCAGAACATGGACTGGATCGCGCGCGCCCCGCAGATCATCGACTTCTACCACTCCCGTGGCGTCAACGTCGTCATCCCGCAGGAGGGTGCGTTCTCCTACTACATCAACTGGGCCAACCGCGAGCCGATCAACCCGGGCAACGGCTACCTCGAGGGCAAGCAGCTGTGGGAGGACTTCCTGCTGCGCGAGCTTCCGGGCGGCATCGAGTCGTACCTGGGTGCCAACAACAAGCGCGCCATCGCCGGCTTCTCCATGTCCGCGACCTCCGCCCTGCTGCTGGCAGAGAAGGCCCCGGGCTTCTACGACGGCATCGGCTCCTTCTCCGGCTGCGCCGAGACCGCGTCTTTCCTGGGCTACAAGTCCGCTGAGCTGACCGTCAACCGCGCCGGCGCCAACGTCGTCAACATGCTCGGCCCGATGGGCTCCCCGCACAACATCGCCAACGACGCCCTCGTTAACGCAGAGGGCCTGCGCGGCTCGGACATCTACATCTCCAACGCCACTGGCCTCGCCGGAGAGTACGACATGCCGGGCCACTACGTCGCCCAGGGTGTCGACCCGGTCGCCGCGTCCGCCGGTGCCGCCACCCTCATCGTCGAGGGCGGTGTCATCGAGGGTGCCACCAACATCTGCACCCACAACCTCAAGGCCAAGATGGACAACCTCGGCATCCCGGCCGATTGGAACCTGCGTTCCACCGGTACCCACTCCTGGCAGTACTGGATCGACGACATCGAGAACTCCTGGCCGACCCTGCAGCGCGCACTCTTCCAGTAATTTCCGGCAGGCGCTGACAGCACCGTCCACCTCCCATGGTGGGCGGTGCTTTTTTCGTGCCGCGTAGCCTGGGAGACATGACGACGAGCCCCGAGTTCCTCGAGACCATCGACTCCCCCGCCGCCCTCGCGTGGGCGCGCGAGTGGTCGGACGCCACCGAGTCCGGCCTGCAGAATCCGGAGCTGCGGGAGCGCATCCGCGCAGCGCTCGACGTCGATGACCGCATCCCCTTCGTCGTCCGGCGCGGCGAGTGGCTGTACAACTTCTGGCGCGACGCCCGACACATCCGCGGCCTCTGGCGGCGCACCACCCTCGAGTCCTATCTCGATGACCCGGAGTGGGAGGTGCTCATCGACGTCGACCAGCTCGCCGCCGACGAGGACGAGAACTGGGTGTGGAAGGGCGCGCACGTGCGCACCCCGGTCGTCGACCGCGCGCTCGTGCGCCTCTCGCGCGGCGGGGCCGACGCCACCGTGGTTCGTGAATTCGACCTGGAGGCTGGCACGTTCCTGCCCGGCGGTTTCCACATCCCGGAGGCCAAGACCGACGTCAGCTGGCTCGACCTGGACACCCTGCTCGTCGGCACCGACACCGGCGCAGGGTCCCTCACCGCCTCGGGCTACCCCGCCCAGGTTCGCGTGTGGCGCCGCGGCACCCCGCTTCTCGACGCCCCCGTCTACACCTCCGGCCGCCACGAGGACGTCGCCGTCGGTGCCTGGGCCGACACCACCCCCGGTCACGAGCGGATCATCGTCTCCCGCGCGCTCGACTTCTACCGCACCCGCCAGTCCGTCGCCCCGCTGGACCCGGATGCCTCCCTGCAGGTCCTGGAGGTGCCGGAGGACTGCGAGACCATCATCCACCGGGAGTGGCTCTTCCTCGCCCCGCGCGAGGACTTCGCCGGTCTGCCCGCCGGCGGCCTCGGCTGCATCGAGCTCGCCCGCTTCCTCGCCGGGGAGCGCGACATCCGCCCCGTCTTCCTCCCCACCGACCATGTCTCCCTGCAGGGCACGGCCTTCACCGCCGATCATCTGGTGCTCACGCTTCTCGACGACGTCGCCACCCGGATCATCACCCACCCCCTGAGCGATCCCACTCAGCCCGGCGCGGACCTCGACCTGCCGCCGCTGGTCACCGCCTCGGTCGTGGCGACCAGCCCCCTCGACGGCAACGAGGTGTGGCTGACCACCTCGTCTTTCACGGAGCCGACCACGCTCTACCGCCTCGACCTCGGCAAGAGCCGCACCCCGCAGGTCGTCCGCCGCTCCCCTGCGCTCTTCGACTCCTCCGGGCTGGAGACTCGCCAGCACTGGGTCACCTCCGCCGACGGCACCCGCATCCCCTACTTCATCACCGGCGACTTCCGCCTCGGCGCCCGCCCGACCCTCGTCGGCGGTTACGGCGGCTTCGAGGTGTCCCTGACCCCGGGATACTCCGCCGTGCGCGGCATCGGCTGGCTCGAGCACGGCCGCTACTTCGTCCAGCCCAACCTACGCGGCGGCGGCGAATTCGGGCCCGGCTGGCACACCCAGGTGGTCAAGACCAACCGCCACAAGGTGTGGGAGGACCACCGCGCCGTCCTCGCCGACCTCGTCGACCGCGGCTACACCACCCCCGGACAGATCGCCGTGCGCGGCGGCTCCAACGGCGGGCTGCTCACCTCCGGGGCGCTGGTCCAGTACCCGGAACTGCTCGGCGCGGCCGTCATCCAGGTCCCCCTCACCGACATGCTGCGTTACCACACCTGGTCCGCCGGAGCGTCGTGGATGGCCGAATACGGCGACCCCGACTCCCCGGAAGAGCGGGCCGCCATCGAGGCGTGGTCGCCGCTGCACAACGTGGCGGAACGGGGCGTCGATAAGCAGTATCCGTCGGCGCTGGTGACCACCTCGACCCGCGACGACCGCGTCCACCCCGCCCACGCGCGGTTGTTCGCGCACGCGCTGCGCGAGGCCGGCCAACCCGTCGACTATTTCGAGAACATCGAGGGTGGGCACGCCGGCGCGGCCGACAACGCGCAGGTCGCGGGGGTCGAGGCACTTATCTTCGAGTGGCTGAATCAGCAGGTCGGATAGGTGCTGGGTAACATCTGGGAAATCATGACCAGAAACAGGCTGCGCTCCACCCCCGTCCCCGGCACCCGCGACACGTACACCGGCGTTGACTTCAACCTCGGCTTCCACGTCCGCTCCTACCACCTGGACCTCAACTACCGGGTCGGCCCGAACCGCCTGGACGGCACCGCCACCCTGCACCTGGACAACTGGCAGGACCTGACGTCGATGTCGCTCGACCTCGCGCCCTCGATGCGCGTGACCCGCATCTCCGCGCAGGGCACCGCCGGGCAGAGCATCCGCGTCGCCCGCTTCCGGCAGGCCGGCGGGAAACTCCGCATCACCTTCGCCGCCCCGGTCCCGGTCGACTCCGAATTCAGCCTCATCATCCGCTACGGCGGCACCCCGCGACCCATTCGTACGCCGTGGGGCACCCTCGGCTGGGAGGAGCTGAGCAACGGCGCGCTCGTCGCGTCCCAGCCCAACGGCGCGCCCAGCTGGTTCCCGTGCGACGACACGCCCGACGAGAAGGCGCGCTACGAGATCATCGTCACCACCGACAACCCCTACGTCGTGGCCGTCAACGGCACGCTGCTGTCCAAGCGCTCCGCCGGATCCCGCACCACCTGGCACTACCAGGTGGGCAACCCCATGGCGACGTACCTCGCGACCATCCAGATCGGCGAGTACATCCCGCTCACCCTCTCCGCCGAGGGCGCCGCCGTGCCCGTCCGCGCCTGGGTGCCGGCGAAGCTGCGCGAATTCGCCCGTGAGGAGTTCGCCGACCAGGCCCGCATGCTCGAGCTCTACACCGAGCTTTTCGGCCCGTACCCCTTCAACTCCTATTCCGTGGTGGTCACCGAGGACGTCCTCGAGATCCCCCTCGAGGCCCAGGGACTGTCCATCTTCGGCGCCAACCACATCCGCGGCGACCACCGCTGGGAGCGCCTCATCGCCCACGAGCTGTCCCACCAGTGGTTCGGCAACTCCCTCGGCCTGGCCCAGTGGAACGACATCTGGCTCAACGAGGGCTTCGCCTGCTACGCCGAGTGGCTGTGGTTCGAGCACTCCGTCGACCGCCCGGCCTCCGACTCGGCCCGCACCTTCCACGCGCAGCTGCGCGGCCTGCCGCAGGACATCCTGCTCTCCGACCCGGGCCCGCGGGACATGTTCGACGACCGCGTCTACAAGCGCGGGGCATTGACCGTCCACGCCATCCGCATCCTGCTTGGCGACGCCCCCTTCTTCCGCATGCTCCGCCGCTACGTCGCCGCCGGTCGTCACTCCGTCGTCGAGCCCGTCGATCTCAAGCGCGAGGTGCTGGCGGAGGCGGAGGTGGTCGGGGTGCCGGCCGCGGACGTCGAGAAGCTGTGGAACGAGTGGCTCCACCAGCTGCCCCTGCCGGAGTTCCCGGGATGAAAGCACTGAGCCTGGCGACCGTCTTCGCGGCGCTGTCAGGCTTCGTCGTCATCTACCTGGCGTCGTGGACGCTGGGTGTCGACGAGTTCGCCGCCTTCCAGGCCTACTGGGGCCTGTTCTTCGCCGCCACCGGCTTCCTCGACGGCATCATGCAGGAGACGACCCGCTCGGTGTCGGCGGCGCGGGACACCGGACGCGTGGGCTCCGGGCGGCCGTGGCGGCTGGGGGCCGTCGTCGGTGGCGTGGTGCTCGTCGTGGCGCTGGTCGTGGGTCTGGTGTGGATGCCGGTGCTCCTGCGCGGGCACGCATCCGTGCCGGTCGCGGCCGGTTTCCTGGCGTTCGGCCTGTTCACTTACGCGTTCCAGGCGGTGCTGTCGGGCATCCTCTCCGGGCTCGGGCTGTGGTCGCGCTACGCGGGTCTGGTGGCGCTCGACTCCGGGGTACGCCTGCTCCTGGCGCTGCTCGCATGGCAGCTGGGCTGGGGGATGCCGGCGTTCCTCGTCATCACCGTCATCGGTGCGCTGAGCTGGCTGGTCGTGCTGTGGGGCGTGCCGCGCGACGTGCTTGTCGACGTCTCCCGCTCCGCCCTCACCCGCCGCGCCGGGTCCGCAATGCTCGCGACCGGGGCGTCGGCTGCGCTCATCACCGGGTTTCCCGTCTTCGTGCAGTCCACCTACGAACCCGGCGCCGGGGAGCTGGTGACCGTGGCCGGCATCATCAACGCCGTGACGCTCACCCGTGCGCCCATCCTTGTGCCGCTGCAGCGCTTCCAGTCCGCGCTCATCGTGCGTTTCGTCGAGCAGCGGGCGGCGCTGTACCGGGCGCTCGTCGTTCCGGTGGGAGCGGTGCTCGGTGTCGGAGTGGTCGGCGCGTTCTTCGCCTGGCTGCTCGGGCCGTGGATTCTGGAGACGTTCTTCAAGGACGGCCTGCAGGTGCCGGGCCTGCTGCTGGCGGTACTGACCTTCGCCTCCGCCTGCACCGGATCGCTCATGGTCACCGGCGCGGCGGCCTTGGCGTCGGAGCTGCACAAGGCCTATGTGCTGGGTTGGGTCGTGGCGTCGGTTGTGGCCTTCGGGGTGCTGTGGCTGGCGCCGCTGTCGCTGGAGGTGGGCGTGTGCGTGGCGCTCATCGGCGGGCCGGTGGCGGGTGGGCTCGTGCATGCGGCGGCGCTGCGGGGCGCGCGAGCGGGGGTCGGTGACGACGCGTCGTCAGATGTCACATCTGACACGTAATCGTCATCTTATTTGCCCAGGTCGCGCGCAGTCTTCACCCTGACGAGTGTTCGTCATGACGACCCGTCGTCACATCGCCGCACCGCCGCGACCACCGCCTCCCGGATTCGGCGCTTCGTCTCCGCGGTCCGGCGCAGCATCCCGGCGGACGTCCGGATCTGGTTCCACCCGAACTTGAGCACATCGGCATTGATCTCCGCGTCCTTGTCCCGCTGCGAGCGCTGCAGATGATGTTCACCGTCATGCTGCAGACCGATCCTCAGGCGCCGCTCCGCCACGTCGAAACGCGTGAGCAGAGTCCGGGACCGGTCCACCTCGCCGGGCTCGCCGACGGTTCCGTCGGTGTAGAGCGGCACCTGCGTCTCCAGACGCACACCCGGCAGATCACCCACCGCCTCGTGTGCCAGAAGGCGCAGCACGGTCTCGGGTTTCGATTCCGCGCCCGGGTCGCTCAGCGCCAGAATCCGGCCGAGCTCCCGGGCCGAGACCTGCTTCGACATCCCGGCGCGCACCTCCTCGTGACTCACCTGGAACACCCGACAGAAGCGGTCGATGAGCTGCACCGACATGACCGTAACAGGGTCCACCTCGAGACTGGCCGGGATCTCCCACGCGTGCTCCTTGTTGTGCAGCGCGCGCAGGCAGGCGGCGAGCGTCGTCATCCGCTCGGTCACCAGCACGGGCCGCTCGTCGGCGAAGAGCAGGGTGGTGGTGTGGTGCGCCCGGCGCCTGCGCACGGTGGCGGACGCGGCATCGGCAGCAACGCGGTGGTTCGCGGAGCACAACAAGGTCACGTCTGCCCCGGCGGAGAACTCCGACAGCCCGAGCAGCTCCAGAGCCGACCATTCCGCCAGCACCGACCCCGGCCGCGACCAGTGGTGGGCGAGCGCCCGCAGCCGGTGCGGCACGCGGTACTCCACGCCACGGGGATGGCACCGGGCGTCGTGACGCACGAAGGCCTCAGCACGCAGGGCATCAATGGGCACGACAAAGCCGGGTCCTGCCGGGGCGTGGGCCTGCAGGATGGCGGGCATGATCCGGGGGTCGTCGGGTGGGATCTCGTTGTGGGCGCAGTAGCGGTTGATCAGGTCGGGCAGGGCGATGAGCTGTGTCGTCATACCCCACTTAGACCCCGCGGCCGGCGGAAAGGTTCCCGCCGCCCGACGTATAGTGGGCTGTCATGAGAACACTGCTGGTCACCGGGGGCGCCGGGTTCATCGGGGCGAATTTCGTGCGTATGACGCGGGACCGGTACCCGGATGACCACATCGTGGTCGTCGATAAGCTGACGTACGCGGGCAACCGCGCAAATCTCGCCGGCACGGACGTGGAGTTCATCGAGGGCGACATCTGTGACGCCCCGCTTATCGACGCCGCCGTCTCCCGCGCCGACGTCACGGTTCATTTCGCCGCCGAGAGCCACAACGATAATTCACTCCGGGATCCGCGACCGTTTGTCGACACGAATGTGGTGGGGACGTTCACCATCCTCGAGGCGATCCGGCGGCACGGGAATCGGCTGCACCACATCTCGACGGATGAGGTGTTCGGCGACCTGGGTCTCGACGACCCGGCACGATTCACCGAGAGCACGCCTTATGAGCCGAGTTCGCCGTACTCTGCGACGAAGGCCGGGTCGGATCATCTCGTGCGGGCGTGGGTGCGCTCCTTCGGCATCGACGCGACGATCTCGAACTGCTCGAACAACTACGGGCCGTACCAGCACATCGAGAAGTTCATCCCCCGGCAGATCACCAACATCCTGGCTGGTCGGACCCCGAAGCTCTACGGCACGGGTGAGCAGGTGCGGGACTGGATCCACGTCGACGACCACAACGCGGCCGTCCACCTCATCCTCGATCGCGGGCGCAGCGGCGAGACGTACAACATCGGCGCCGACAACGACCACGTGAACAACCGGCAGGTCATCGAGCTTATCTGCGAGCTCATGGGGGCCCCGGAGTACGAGCATGTCGCCGACCGCCCCGGCCACGACCAGCGCTACGCCATGGACTCGACGAAGCTGCGGACGGAACTCGGCTGGGCCCCGCGGTACACGGACACGGACACCGGAATGCGCGCGGGCCTGGAGCAGACCATCGCCTGGTACACCGAGAACGAAGGCTGGTGGCGCCCGGCGAAACAGCAGGTCGAGGCGGCCTACGCGGAGAGGGGTCAGTGATGATCGAGGGGCTGCTCGTCCTGGACCTGCCGGTCCACACGGATGCGCGCGGCTGGTTCAAGGAGGCGTGGCAGCGCGCCCGCATGACGGACGCCGGCCTGCCGGACTTCCGGCCGGTGCAGTCGAACGTGGCCTTCAACGCCGAGCGAGGCACGACGCGCGGGCTGCACGCGGAGCCGTGGGACAAGCTCGTCACCGTCGGCACGGGCCGGGTCCAGGGCGGCTGGTGTGACCTGCGGGAAGGGTCGCCGACCTACGGCGAGACGTTCAGCACGGAGATCGGCCCGGACACCGCGGTGTTCGTCCCACGCGGAGTCGCCAACGGCTACCAGGTGCTCGAGGACGACACGACCTACCTCTACCTGGTCAACGACCACTGGTCGCCGGACGCGGAGTACGTCAACGTCTCCCACACGCTCATCGCCTGGCCGCTGCCCCCGAGCAACCTGTCGGAAAAGGACCGCACACTCACGGAGGAGCTCACCCCCGTGGCTCCGCGGAAGATCCTCGTCACCGGCGCGGACGGGCAGGTCGGGCGGGCGCTGCGGGCCGTCTTCCCGGACGCGGAGCTCTGCAGCCGGGAGCAGTTCGACATCACCGACCCACCGCAGCGGCCCTGGCGGCAGTACGCGGCGATCATCAACTGTGCCGCCTACACCGCGGTCGACGCCGCCGAGGAGAACGCCGCCACTGCCTGGCGGGTCAACGCGCAGGGCCCGGCGCGCCTGGCCCGGATCGCCGCGGAGAACAACCTCACCCTGGTGCAGCTGTCCACCGACTACGTCTTCGACGGTCAGACCGAGCGCCCCTACGCCGAGGACGATCCGGTCGCGCCACTCAACGTCTACGGCGCGTCCAAGTCCGCCGGCGAGGTGGCCGCGCAGACCGCCCCGCGCCACTACATCGTGCGCACCAGCTGGGTCGTGGGTGACGGGAAGAACTTCGTCGACACCATGCGTGAGCTGGCCGAACGGGGCGTGCGACCCACCGTGGTCCACGACCAGCGGGGCCGCCCCACCTTCGCCTCGGAACTGGCCAGAGGCATCCGGCACCTGCTCGACACCCGACCCGAATACGGCATCTACCACCTCAGCGGCGGCGGCGACGACGTCGGTTTCGACGAACTCGCCATGGCCGTCTACACCGGCCTGCACCAGGACCCGGACATGGTGACGCCGGTGACCACGGAGCAGTACTTTGACGGGAAGCCGCATGCGGCGCGGCCGTCGATAAGCACGCTGGACACGGCGAAGATCGAGGCGAGTGGTTTCGTGCCGCAGAACTGGCGGGTCGGTCTGGCACTGTATCTGATATGAAGGGCATCATCCTCGCCGGCGGTTCCGGGACCAGGCTGTATCCGATCACGCAGGGCATCTCCAAGCAGCTCATGCCGATCTACGACAAGCCGATGATCTACTACCCGCTGTCCACGCTCATTCAGGCGGGGATCCGGGAGATCCTGGTCATCACGACGCCGGAGGACTCGCCCGCTTTTCGACGACTCCTCGGTGACGGTTCCCAATGGGGGCTCATGATCGACTACGCCCACCAGCCCTCCCCCGACGGCCTGGCGCAGGCGTTTCTCATCGGCGCGGACTTCATCGGCGACGATGACGTGGCCCTCGCGCTCGGCGACAACATCTTCGACGGCTACCACTTCACCACCACCCTCGCGGACTGCCGCCACCCCGCCGGCGGCGTGGTCTTCGCGTACGAGGTCTCCGACCCGGAACGCTACGGCGTGGTGGAGTTCTCCGCCGACGGGCGCGCCCTGTCCATCGAGGAGAAGCCGGCCGACCCGAAGTCGAACTACGCCGTCGTGGGGCTGTACTTCTACGACAACGACGTCATCGACATCGCCCGTGGCATCACCCCGAGCGAGCGCGGCGAACTGGAGATCACGGCCGTCAACGACGCCTACCTGCAACGCGGTGACCTGCAGGTGCAGCGTCTCCAGCGCGGCGACGTGTGGCTGGATACCGGCACCTTCGACTCGATGAGCGAGGCCAGCTCCTATGTCGAGGTGATCCAGAAGCGCACCGGGCAGGTCATCGGTTCGCCGGAGGTCGCCGCGTACCGGGAGGGCTTCATCGACGCCGCGGCCCTCGAGGCCCTGGCGCAGCCGCTGCTCAAGTCGGGCTACGGCGAGTACCTGCTGGCCGTCGCGCGCGACCGCTAGGATCAGTGACCATGCCGAGTCTTGCCGCCCTGGTCACCGTCTACCACCGCATTGTGCCGGAGGAGCTTTCCGCCGCCCTGGATTCCCTGGCCGCGCAGACGCGGAAGGCCGAGGAGATCGTCATCGTCGAGGACGGACCCGTCGGGCCGGAGCTGCGGGCGGTGATCGACGCGTTCGTCGATAAGCATGCCGAGACGCGCACCGTGGTGCTGGCACGGAACCAGGGCTCGGGGAAAGCGTCGGCCGCGGGCATGGCGGCGATCACCACGGACCTGGTCGCGCGTCTCGACGCCGACGACCTCGCCGCTCCCGAACGCTTCGCGCGGCAGCTGGCGTGGTTCGAGCAGCACCCCGACACCGATGTCCTGGGCACCGCGATGGCCGAATTCTCCGACAATCCCACGCAGGTCACGGCAGTGCGCGCACTTCCGGAGACGCATGAGCATATCGCCCGCTACGCGCGGATCAACTCGCCGGTGAACAACCCCTCGGTCATGCTGCGTCGCGCCGCCGTGGAGACCGCCGGCGGCTACCGCGACGTCCACCACATGGAGGACTACGATCTCTACGCCCGGCTCCTGGCCACCGGCGCGCGCTTCCACAACCTGCCCGAGCCGCTCACCCTGTTCCGCGTCTCGCCTGAGCAGTTCCAGCGCCGCACGGGCAGGGGCATGTTCGCCGCAGAGCGTCGGATGCAGTCGAACCTGGTGTCCTACGGGCTGATCTCCAAGCCGCGGGCGGTGCTCAACCTGGTGGTGCGCACCGCCTACCGCCTCCTGCCGACGGGGCTGCTCACCGCCGCTTACGCGAGGTTGTTCCACCGATCCCGATAGGTTCGGGTTAGCATAAGGACCATTATGAATTCCCCGCGCCCCGACCGGCTCGATTTCGGGGACACCTGGCTGATCATCCCGTGCTACAACGAGGGACCCGTCATCCAGGAGGTCATCGAGAACGCCCGGGAGACCTTCCCCAACATCGTGGCCGTCAATGACGGCTCCGCCGATGATTCCGCCGCCCGCATCCACGCCGGTGGTGCCCACCTGGTCAACCACCCGGTCAACCTCGGCCAGGGCGCCGGCATCCAGACGGGCGTGGAGTACGCCCGCGCCCAGCCGGGTGCGAAGTACTTCGTCACCTTTGACGCCGACGGCCAGCACCAGGTCAAGGACGTGGTGCGCATGATCGGGCGGCTGCGGGAGGAGCCGGTGGACATCATCGTCGGCACCCGCTTCGGCCGCCCCCGCGCCGAGGACGACCAGGTGCCGTGGATCAAGCGGGTCGTGCTCAAGACCGTCGTATTCCTCTCCCCAACGACCCGTCGCCTGGGGCTGTCGGACGCGCACAACGGCCTGCGCGTGTTCAACAAGAAGGTCGCGGACGAGATGAACATCCGCATGAACGGCAT
>NZ_JAUNUG010000047.1 GCF_030538285.1 Corynebacterium sp. | reverse complement strand
TGACCAGGCAGACGTTGCCGGTGCGCTCGCCGTTGCCGAACAGGCAGCCCTCGATACGGTCGGCGCCGGCCAGGTAGCCCAGCTCGGCGGCGGCCACGCCCTCGCCACGGTCGTTGTGGGGGTGCAGCGACAGAATGACAGAATCGCGGCGGGCCAGGTTGCGGTGCATCCATTCGATGGAGTCGGCGTAGACGTTCGGGGTGATCATCTCGACGGTGGACGGCAGGTTGATGTTGATCGGGTTGTCCGGGGTGGGCTGCATGACCTCGATGACGGCGTTGCAGACCTCCAGGGCGAACTCCAGCTCGGTGCCAGTGAAGGACTCCGGGGAGTACTGCCAGCGCCAGTTGGTGCCGGGGTAGTCCTTGGCGATGGTCTGGATCAGCTCGGCGGCGTCGACGGCCAGCTGCTTGATGGCCGGCTTGTCCTTGCGGAACACGACGCGGCGCTGCAGCTCGGAGGTGGAGTTGTAGAAGTGCACGATGACGTTCTTCGCGCCCTCGCACGCCTCGAAGGTGCGGCGGATGAGGTGCTCGCGGGCCTGGACCAGGACCTGGATGGTGACGTCCTCCGGGATCATGTCCGTCTCGATGATCTCGCGGACGAAGTCGAAGTCGGTTTGGGAGGCGGACGGGAAGCCGACCTCGATCTCCTTGTAGCCCATCTGCACCAGCAGGTTGAACATGCGGCGCTTGCGCTCGGGGCTCATCGGATCGATGAGAGCCTGGTTGCCGTCGCGCAGGTCGACGGCGCACCACTGCGGAGCGGCGGTGATCTTCTTGTCGGGCCAGGTGCGGTCGGGCAGCACGATGTCCTCGACCTCTTCGGCGAAGGGACGGTAGCGGTGTACCGGCATCGTGGAGTTGCGCTGCTTGTTCCAGGCCGGCTGGCCCTCGGCGCGCGGGCCGTCCGGGGTGCGGATCTCGGAGGGTGCGGAGATGAAGGAGTCGTTCGGGGACATCGGAGTTTCCTTTTCGAGTCTGTCTGTGGCTGCTGGACTACCAGGGGCCGACAACGGCCTTCACTGTAGTAGCCTGCGAGGTCTCACCGCTGATGAATTGGGTATTCAGCGGGAGCAGCGACCGGCAACACCAAACTCCGCGACGGGGTGCCGGTCGCTTCTCTAGTGGACCTGGGACCCGCCGCGGCGAAGAAGAAGGAGGTTCGCGCGGGAGAACATGCTGTGAAGTCTACACACGGGCACCGCCTGTGCAACGCAGTTCTGCGAAGAAAGTCAAAACCCCTGCTCGGTCCCGTACATGTGCGGGGGGCAGGGGTGGTGGATCAGGTCGATCCTGGCGAAATTAGAAGCGGGCGGACAGGTACTCGAAGGGCAGGGTCACCCAGTTGAACAGGAAGCGGAACGGGGAGAGTGCCCAGGAGCTGGCGAAAGAGCTGAAGTTCATGGTGCGAATCCTTTCCAGATTCTTCTTGATGGGACAACTCCCACGCTAGGGACGCCTCCTGCCGGATTCCATTGCTTTTCCATGGGAAAACACTGTCAGATCGATAACCGGCGTGAAGACATGACTCCGCCCCTGACCTGTGCCGAGAAACGGCTGGTCAGGGGCGGATGAGCTCCTTTAGAAGTGGGAGCTGATGACACGGAACGGCCACTGGACCCACTCAATGAAGTACTTGACGGGGCCAACCAGCCAGTTGACGATCTCAGAGGAACCGTGGAACATGTCTGATCCTTTCTGTTGATGGATGAACCATCTCTTATTCTACGTGTGACGCATCCGGACAACAATGGTCAATTGCGGAGAATCAACAATCCCGCCCGACCGGCGAACCGGTGGGGCGGGAAAGTGTGCAGCTCAGGGGAGCTTACTTGGAGGAGCCAGCCTCAGCCTCGTCGGTGGAGGAGAGCAGCAGCTCGAAGGCGTCGACGATGTTGTCGAAGACGGTGACGATGCCACCGAAGATGTCGTCGGTGACGACGGAGGACAGGGCGTCTGCGAAAACCTTGATGTTGTCCATGGGGGACTCACTTTCTTTAGAAGTATTTGGAACCGTCGGCAACACTAGCCACACACGCAACAGCCGGCAACCGCACGGGGGATAACCGCGGGGGTGCCGGTCGGGGCGTCGAGAAGCTAGACCAGCGAGCTGAGCGCCGGCAGGGCGTTGACGATCGAGGAGGTGAGGCCGTCGAAAAGCAGGAAGAACGGGAGCGGGATGATGGACACTGGAGATCTCCTTCGGGTTAGGGGGTCACTGGTTAGGATAGCGCGGGTGACCACCAGCCATCCGCGGCTTCGCCTGCTTATCGACGCCGCGTTCGTCTTCCTCATCACCTCTGTCGTCCGCGTCGCCACGCTCGGGGTCCTGGCGCGGGCGAATGATGATTCGCTCAACGGACTGCTGGGGAAGTGGGATGCACAGTACTATCTGGCGATCGCGGAGTTCGGCTACTTCGACGCGCCGCTGGCCACGGATGTGCCGGTGCATCATCGGACGCTGGCGTTCTTCCCCGGCTACCCGCTGCTGGTCCGCGGGTTCCATGAGGTGACGCGGCTGGACTACGCCACGTCGGCGGCGGTCGTGAGCATGCTCGCCGGCGTCGCGATGACCGCCGGGGCGATGATGATCGCGCGTCTTATGGGGGCGGATCGTCTGGGGCAGTTCGGTGCGGGCATCCTCATGTCATCGGCGCCGATGGCGATCACGTACGCGATGCCGTACTCGGAGGCGTTGTTCGGGGCGCTGGCGTTCTGGGCGATCGTCGCGCTCATGCAACGCCGGTGGGGATGGGCGGCGGTGCTCATTCTGCTGCTGGGGTTCACGCGCCTCACGGCCGTCGCGATGATCGGGGTGTTCGGCCTCACCGTGCTGCTCAAGGCGCGCCGGGATCCGCGGGCGTGGGCCTGTCTGGCGGTGACGCCGTGGTCGTTGGCGGCGTATCTGTGGTGGGCGAGTGCGCACACCCGCGAGGTCGGCGGCTACTTCGGGATCCAGGCCCTGGGCTGGCACTCCGGTTTCGACTTCGGCGTCGCCACCGTGCGCTGGGTGTGGGAGGTCCTCACCACCAGCACCGAGGGTGGCTATCTCCTCAGCGTCGGCGTCATGGTCGCGGCCGTGATCACGCTCATCGCCGCGTGGGGTCGTCTGCCGGGGGAGGCGTGGTGGTTCGCCGCCGCCATCATCGCGACGGTGCTGCTCTCCGACGGCATCATGCATTCCCGCCCGCGACTGCTGCTGCCGGCGGCGATCCTGCTGCTTCCGTGGGTGCTCATTGCTTCTCGACGCCTGTCGCGTCCCGCTTTCCTCGCCCTTGCGGGCGGGTGGGTCGTCTTCGGCGCGTGGTTCTCCGCCTACATGCTCGCCGTGTTCGAGTGGGCCATCTAGGTGACACCCTTGCGGGAGAGCACCACGGTGGAGATGAGCATCGCGAGGAAGGCGAGGCCCATGAGCGACCAGCCGCTGATGGTGCTCACCTGGAATTTCTCGCCCAGGACGAGGTAACCGAGGGAGAACGCGACGATGGGCTCGGAGATCGTCATGGCGGGCAGGGAGTTCTTCAGCGCGCCGGCGTTGAAGGAGTACTGCTGGACGATGGTGCCCAGCGTGGCGCCGATGATGAGGCCGTAGGTCTCCCAGTTGGTGAGGATCGCCCACACCCCGCCGTGGATGAAGATGTCCACGAACGCCTTGCTCAGGACAGCGACGTAGCCGAAGAGCGCGCCGGTGACGATGCCCAGCAGCAGCGCCTTCTCCCGACGGATCTGCCGCTGCGCGAAACGCTCCAGCGCGACGAGCACGACGAAGCCAACCACCAGGGCCGGCAGCCAGCGTTCCAGCGGGGGCTGCGGGTCACCCGGGAGGGGACGGCCGAGCATGACGAGGACGGTGACGCCGACAGTGAGCATGCCGGCCCAGAAGAGCTCGGACGCGGAGATGCGCCGCCCGTCGTATTTGGCGGACAGCGGCAGGGTGAACATGAGGGAGAGGACGAGGATCGGCTGCACCACGAGCAGGGTGCCGAATCCGAGAGCCACGACCTGGAGGCCGTAGCCGAGCAGGGCGGTGCCGGTGCCGGCCCACCACAGGGGCCGGGAGATCGCGTTCCAGAAGGGCGAGCCCTTGAGGGAGCCGTCGGCGGGTGCCTCCTCCGCGATGCGATGGCGCACCACAGTGCCCCACGCGATGGTGAGGGCGGAGGCCAGTGCGAACAACACGGCCAGCAGATTGCTGTGCACCCAACCAACCATAGTGAATTAATGCATCTGCGCTGGGCCTCGGCGCGCGCGTTCAAATACTCGGAGTACCGCGCCTCCAGGTACGATGAGGCAGAACTTTGGCACCCGAGACGAAAGGCGGCCCACGAGGTGGCTCTGATCGTTCAGAAGTATGGAGGCTCCTCTCTGGAGACCGCGGAGCGGATTCGCGCGGTCGCCGAACGGATCGTCGCCACGAAGAAGGCCGGCAACGAGGTTGTCGTCGTGTGTTCCGCCATGGGCGACACCACCGATGAGCTTCTCGACCTGGCAGCCCAGGTCAACCCGGTGCCGCCTGCCCGCGAGATGGACATGCTGCTCACCGCTGGCGAGCGCATCTCCAATGCGCTCGTCGCCATGGCGATCGCGTCGCTGGGTGCCCAGGCGCAGTCCTTCACCGGTTCGCAGGCGGGCGTGCTCACGACGGAGCGCCACGGTAACGCGCGCATCGTCGACGTCACCCCGGGGCGCGTGCGCGAGGCCCTCGATGAGGGCAAGATCTGCATCGTCGCCGGTTTCCAGGGTGTGAACAAGGACACCCGCGACGTGACCACCCTGGGTCGCGGCGGCTCGGACACCACGGCCGTGGCGCTGGCTGCCGCGCTCAATGCCGATGTGTGCGAGATCTACTCGGACGTCGACGGCGTGTACACCGCCGACCCGCGTATCGTCCCGAACGCGCAGAAGCTGCAGAAGCTCTCCTTCGAGGAGATGCTCGAGCTGGCGGCCGTCGGTTCGAAGATCCTGGTCCTGCGCGCCGTCGAGTACGCTCGTGCGTTCAACGTTCCCCTGCGAGTTCGCTCGTCTTACAGCAATGATCCCGGCACCCTGATCGCCGGTTCGATGGAGGAAATTCCCGTGGAAGAAGCAGTTCTCACCGGCGTAGCTACCGACAAGTCCGAGGCCAAGGTCACCATCCTGGGCATCCCCGACAAGCCGGGCGAGGCCGCGACGGTGTTCCGCGCTGTCGCCGACGCCGAGATCAACATCGATATGGTGCTGCAGAACGTCTCCTCCCTCGAGGACGGCACCACCGACATCACCTTCACCTGCCCGCGCTCTGATGGCCCCCGCGCCATGGAGCTGCTCAAGAAGATGCAGGCCAAGAACGGCTGGTCGAACGTGCTGTATGACGATCAGGTGGGCAAGGTCTCACTCGTCGGTGCGGGCATGAAGTCCCACCCGGGCGTCACCGCCGACTTCGCCGAGGCGCTGCGCGACGCGAACGTCAACATCGAGCTCATCTCCACCTCGGAGATCCGTATCTCGGTGCTCACCCGGGAGGCCGATCTGGATGCCGCCGCCCGCGCCCTGCACGAGCGTTTCGAGCTCGGCGGCGATTCCGAAGCCACGGTCTACGCTGGTACCGGACGCTAGTCTTTCTTTCCCATTAGGAGATTTCTCATGACCACCATTGCTGTTGTCGGTGCCACCGGCCAGGTCGGCCGCGTGATGCGCGCGCTTCTTGAGGAGCGCAACTTCCCGGCCGACAAGGTCCGCTTCTTCGCGTCCCCGCGCTCCGCGGGCACCACGCTGGAGTTCCGTGGCGAGGAGATCGAGGTCGAGGACCTCACCCAGGTCACCGAGGAGTCCGTCAAGGACGTCGACATCGCCCTGTTCTCCGCGGGTGGCTCCACCTCCCGTGAGTGGGCCCCGGTGTTCGCCGCTGCCGGCGCCACCGTCATCGACAACTCCTCTGCCTGGCGCAAGGACGATGATGTGCCGCTCGTGGTCTCCGAGGTCAACGGTGACGAGGCGAAGACCCCGGTCAAGGGCATCGTGGCGAACCCGAACTGCACGACCATGGCCGCCATGCCGGTGCTCAAGCCGCTTCACGACGCCGCCGGCCTCCAGCGCCTGCACGTTTCCTCCTACCAGGCCGTCTCCGGTTCCGGCCTGGCCGGCGTGGAGACCCTGGCGAAGCAGACCGCCGAGATCGGTGACCAGAACGTCAAGCTCGTTCACGACGGTTCCGTCGAGCAGCCCGCTGACCTGGGCCCGTACGTCGCCCCGATCGCCTTCAACGCTCTGCCGCTGGCCGGCGCGCTTGTCGACGACGGCTCCCTCGAAACCGACGAGGAACAGAAGCTGCGCAACGAGTCCCGCAAGATCCTGGGCATCCCGGGTCTGCGCGTCGCCGGCACCTGCGTCCGCGTGCCCGTCTTCACCGGCCACACCCTGACCATCCACGCCGAGTTCGAGCGCCCCATCACCGTCGACGAGGCCAAGGCCCTGCTTGCCGACGCCCCGGGCGTCCAGCTTGTCGACGTCCCCACCCCCCTCGAGGCCGCCGGCAAGGACGAGTCCCTCGTCGGCCGCATCCGCCAGGACCAGTCCGTCGACGACAACAAGGGCCTCGTGCTCGTCGTCTCCGGCGACAACCTGCGCAAGGGTGCCGCGCTCAACACCATCCAGATTGCTGAGCTACTGGTGTAGATACTTTCACTGCCCCCGATACCCCCGTTGCTCTGCCGAGCGGCGGGGGTTCAATTGTCTGAACAATGCGCCGGTCGCCATGGTTTTTGGCGGCCCCACAGCAAAACTGTCGATCCGCTGTGCGTCCTGATCTGGACTTCTCGGCGATCGCGATCGGAACGGCGGCTGCCGTGACTCCGGTGATCGCGCCGGTCGCGGTCGCCCAGACGGCCAACATGCCAACCGAGACCATCAATGTCGCGAGTACGAACTTCCCAATCGGCAGGAACGCCGCCGGGCAGTGGGTGATCATCGGCACGTCCGATCACATCAAGGGTGATCAGCTCGTCGGTACCCCGACCTACGAGTACGACGGTGAAACCTATGAGATGAAGCTCGAGCGCTCCACGCTGAACAATGGAACGCCCAGGCAGTACAACGGCGAAGATACTTACCGCTGGGTGGTCGTCTCCAAGAACGGCAACACCTCCGACGACTGCTCCATCCGCTACTTCTCCTCGGGCGTCGCTGTCCGCGGTCTCGTCGACTGGTCGATCAACGGCTTCCTCTACAGCCCCCAGGCCAACGAATACGGACAGTTTGTTGCCGCAGACGTTCAGCACTTCGCGGACACCTGGCGCATCCCCTTCGCGACCGGTCAGGCACTGTTCAATGTCCATGTGGACATCGACTTCCCGGAGGCGCTCCCGGCGCCCACCGGCCCGAATCCCTCTGTATTCACCTTCGGCAACAAGAATCCCTCTCTCGAGCTGGACCTCGAGACCGGTGGGACGCTCGGAGTGCCCGAGTGGACCCAGTTGACGCCGGACGGGCGCTTCCAGGCGGTCCCTGACTATGCATTCCAGTGGGATCAGGTCGACACCGGTAACCCCTACCTCAAGCAGGTGAGGAAGGACTACGTGCCTGCCGGCAGCGTGGCCACCATGCAGTACAACCAGCCGAACCCTGCTTCGGATGTCGTGCACCGGACGACGGTGACCATCGAGGCAGACAAGTTCTGCTACATCGATGCAACCGTACCGCAGGGTGGCGTGGTGACCATGGATCCCCCCACCAACAGCGCGACGAACGCCAGCTCCGTGAACACCGTCACGTACGGCCCCACCGCCACCACCCCGGAGTGGGCGACCGTTCGCCAGAACGGTGAGATTGTTTTGCGTCCGGGCTTCGACGTCGAGCCGGGTGTCTACGAGTTCCCCGTCACCGTCTTCTACCCGGGTGGCCGTCCCACCGAGGTGCTGGCCAAGGTGACCGTCACCCCGACGGCTCTCGCGCCGTCCTACAGTGATTCTTTCACCCACCCGGGTGTCAAGGTTGAGGTCAACCAGACCGGCGAGTTCAACCTGCCGGCAGGCACCAACTTTGCTGTCGTCCTTAACGATGCAGGTCAGCCGAAGGTGACCGACGCTGCCGGAAACACGTACCCCGACTGGGTCGTCTCTGTCGACCAGCGGACCGGCCGTCTGTCCATCACCCCGCCGGAGGGCACCGACCACTCCATCAAGTACTTCGTCCACGTGGCTGTAACCACCCCCGGCGCAACGCAGGAGACCACTGCGGGTGTGCAGGTCGCTGACGAATGGGAGATCGAGCGCTTCTACATCAAGGACGGCCAGCTGATCGTCGTTCTGGTTAACGGTGACGAGGTCGAACTCGGCAACGTCGTTGGCCCGCAGGGTCCCATCGGTGCAGACGGCAAGTCCCCGGTCATCACCATCGGTGACAACGGAAACTGGTTCATCGACGGCGAAGACACCGGTGTGTCCGCTAAGGGCAAGGACGGCGAGAATGCTGCTCCGCTGACCATCGTCGACAACACGCTCGACGAGGATGGAAGCATCACCCTGGAGTTCTCCGACGGAACCACCGTCGTCATTCCTGCCGGCACCCCGGGCGTCCCGGGTAAGAATGGTGAGGATGCTGCTGCACTGACCATCGTCAGCAGCACTGTCAATGAAAATGGAAGCATCACCCTGGTGTTCTCCGACAGAACCACCGTCGTCATTCCTGCCGGTACCCCGGGCTTGCCGGGTGAGCCGGGCGCGCCGGGTACTACTCCTGAGATCACCATCGGCGAGAACGGCAACTGGTTTATTGACGGCAAGGACACGGGTGTGTCTGCTGAAGGTAAGGACGGCGAGTCCATCACCATCGTCAACCAGTACATCAACGCTGACGGCAACACTGTTATCGAGTTCTCTGACGGCACCGAGGTCATCGTGAACAAGGGTGTCTGTGAGTCCTGTGGCAAGGACGACGATGACAAGGGCTCTTCCGATGGTTCCTCCGACGGCTCGTCGATCCTCCCCGGCGGTTCTTCCAACGGCTCGTCGATCCTTCTGGGCGGTTCCTCCAACAACGGCACCGGTAACGGCGGCTCTTCGGATGCTCGCTGTGTCCAGGCTGCGGCTACCGTCGGCATCCCGCTGCTGGCTCTGCTGCCGATCGGCCTGGCCACCCAGGTGAACATCCCGGGTCTGTCTCCGCTGGTTGCTGACGCTCAAGCTCGACTGCAGTCTTTCAACACGGACATCCAGCAGCAGTCCGGCATCTACGATCCGAACACCGCCAACTTCATGGCACGGGTCAACGCCGAGCTGCAGAAGAACGGTGGCGTCATCGGCCAGGCCGTGGGTGCCGCTGCACTGATCGCCGTTGGTGGTCTCGTCGGCAAGTACCTGTACGACAGCTGCGTCCCGCGCGGCTAGTTTCTCCGAAAGGCGAAAGCCTGAGAGCGTCAACCCTGAACGGGGGGTTGGCGCTTTCGCGCTTTTTGGTCGATCGATACTCGATGACCTCGCTCAACATACTGTGCAAACCATTGAAATCCCATGTATAAAAAATGGCGCATTGACAGGGTTTTATGCGGTTGCGTTGCGCCACTCGACAGTTTCAGTTGAGATGTAGAGGTTCTCAATTCGGAAACTATTTAACGGGGAAAACATGAAGATGAAGAAGAGTGTGGCTGCGCTGGTTGCGGCCGTGGCACTGGGAACTGGTGCATTTGCAGCTCCGGTCGCTGGCGCGCAGGTCAGCGAGCCTCTCCCGCTGGGAACTAGGATTCCCCTGCCCGGCGGAGGGTCCTGCATCCTTACTGCTATGGGCACCGGTCAGGCGTCGGGCGGTGTCGGAATGTTCTTTAATCACGATGGCCGGCTGTACGTTGCCTGGGGTGGCAGCAAGAACGTGTGCTCCGACATCCAGGACGTCATCCACGTCCCGACTGATGGTGAGGATGGCGCTGACGGTCGCGGTATCACCAAGATCTACCTGGACGCCTCCAAGAACCTGATCATCGAGTACACCACGGGCGACACGGTCAACCTCGGTCCCCTCCCGAAGGGTGAGGACGGTGCGGATGCTGCTCCACTGACCATCGTCAGCAACGTCTTGAACGCTGACGGCAGCATCACGTTGGTGTTCTCTGATGGCACCAGCTTTGTGATTCCGGCGGGCACGCCGGGGACTCCGGGTGTCCCGGGTGCGCCAGGTCAGGATGGCGACGATGCTGCTCCGCTGACCATCGTCAGCAACACCCTCAACGACGATGGCACCATCACACTCGTCTTCTCTGACGGCACGAGTTTCGTCATTCCGGCTGGTACGCCAGGTGCTCCGGGTGTGCCAGGGCAGGATGGCGACGATGCAGCTCCGCTGACCATCGTCAGCAACGTCCTGAACAGTGACGGCAGTATCACCCTGGTGTTCTCTGATGGCACGAGCTTCGTGATTCCGGCCGGCACTCAGGGGCTGCCGGGTGAGAACGGAGAGGATGGTCAGGACGGAGCTTCCGTTACCATCATCGACTCCACGGTCAATGCTGACGGCAGCGTCACCGTCGAGTTTTCCGACGGGAAGTCGATCACCATTCCGGCTGGTACCCCGGGTCTGCCGGGTAAGGATGGTCAGGATGGAACTTCTGTCACCATCACCAAGTCGACCGTCAATGCTGACGGCAGCGTCACCGTTGAGTTTTCCGACGGGAAGTCGATCACCATCCCGGCTGGTACCCCGGGTCTGCCGGGTAAGGATGGCAAGGATGGTCAAGATGGAACTTCTGTCACCATCACCAAGTCGACCGTCAATGCTGACGGCAGCGTCACCGTTGAATTCTCTGACGGGAGGTCGATCACCATCCCGGCCGGCACTCCGGGTCTGCCGGGCAAGGACGGCCAGGACGGTCAGGACGGCGAAGATGGCGCAGACGGACGCGGCATCGATCGTGTGGAGGTCAACGACAAGGGTGAACTGATCATCTTCTTCACCGACGGAACCAACCACAATGCCGGCGTGATTGTCGGAGCGGACGGCAAGGACGGTGTCGACGGTGCTGATGGCGCTGACGGTAAGGACGGCGAGTTCGACCTCTCCTCCGGGAGTTCCGTGAACCCGCGTTGCACCACGGCGCTGGCCACTGTCGGTATCCCGCTACTCGCGATGGTTCCCATTGGTCTGGCATCCCGCGTCCACGTTCCGGGTCTGACTCCGATCGTGGTGTCTGCTCAGCACCAGCTGCAGAACTTCAACACTGACCTGCAGCGTCAGTCCGGCATCTACGACCCGGCCACCGCCAACTACATGGCCCAGATCAACGCTGAACTGGCCAAGAGCGGTGTCAACATCGGCCAGGTCGCGGGTGCTTCCGTGCTTCTCGCACTGGGTGGTCTCGCAGCCAAGCACGTCGCAGACAACTGCCTGCCGGCCTGAGGTGTTCTAACTAGCTGACGGCTGATCCTGGCGCCTGCCCCGGACTAAGAGGGGGCAGGCGCCAGCTGATTCCGGGGCGGAACGGGGCGTCGAGAAGCAGTCGCGGGCGGGACAGCTGCGACGGAAGTAGTTAAAGATTTAGTTGTTATTGGTGTGTCGTGTGTGATTGCTGTCAATTGTCCCTTACTCTAAACCTGAACTTGAAGGTTGGGTCGTGAAAGGGAAAGCAGATGATCAGTAAGACGTCGACCGCGGCGCTCACCGCCGCACTCTATGTGGGACTGACTGGTTCGGTCGTCCCGGTAGCAAGCGCCGCACCGGCGAACCCCATCAGCAGCATCTTCCAGCAGAACCAGGATCCGGAGCAGAACGCTGACCCGGTGGTTGAGGACGCCGTCCTCCCGTTTGGCGGCGACAAGTCGCAGGGATGCACGCTCGAGTGGGAGTCGGCAAGCACCTGGAGTGGCACGGAACTCGAACATCACTCCAAGGTCTACAGCCCCTACGAGGGTGAGGATCGCACCTCCGCCGGAGCCCTCGAGGTGCATGCGTGGCCCGGTCAGGTCCGCGTCCCCGTGACCGCCGCCTTCCCGATCGAGGAAGGTGCCATTCTCACCGTCACCCTGCCGGAGGGCGCCAGCGAGGACACAATTGAGTTCAAGGACTCGATGGACAACTGGATCACCAGCTACTACAAGGATTCCCCGTACGTGAAGGCCGCTGGCGCCGACTACTTCGGTGCGCCGACGTGGGACGGCAACGTGGTCACCTTCACCAGCACCCAGCGGATCCCGAAGAATGCCGCCTTCGACCTTCGCTTCATCGCCGCCGGCGAGCAGCTGCAGGGCGAGACCCAGGTCCGCTTCGAGGGCTCCTGGGATCCACTGCAGGTCTCTTTGGCCCGCGATGAGCGCAACAAGCACGCCGTGCCCGACTGCTTCCGCCCGAACACCGAAGTGCGCGACGGTAACCGCACCGACCGTTGCGACGTCGACTGGATCGCCGATGCAGTCATGGACCGTCGTTTCGACGACTGGGTCAACCAGGGCTTCGTCCACAAGGTGAAGAGCCAGCACCAGACCGAAGCACCGGCAGAGGCCAACGCGCCCGGTTCCATGGAGGTCCAGCACTACAGCTACGGCGACACACTCTACGTCCGCATTCCGGTGGGTACGGATCGTGACATGAGCGACGCCCGTCTCGTCATCGAGCTCCCGGAGATCGACGGCTACGAGTGGACCGTCGCCCCGACGATCGCACCGTTCTACCCGGTCGGTGAATACGACGCGGTGGCGCCACTGCCGGCCGGCCAGCTGGTCAGCGACGACACCGGCACTCGTGTGGTGTACGAGATCGGTGACTTCCCGGCTGGCACCGCGTTCACCGCCGTGGTGACCATGGATATTCCGATGGCCGAGTTCGACCGCCTCACCGCGCCGGTGGACGGCCAGTGGAGCGACCTGTTCCACCCGGCCGCACGACTGACCGGTGAGTACGCGGAGGGTACCGAGGACTGCGGCGTCGAGCCGGTCCCGGGTGAGTCCTCCGTTCCGGGTGGCTCCGCGATCTTCGGCCTCGGGCTGTCCGCACTGGCCGGTTCCGCGCTCCTGAGCTCCGGTGGCGACATCAGCTCCGCCATTCCGGACGGCAGTGCCACCCCGGAGGTTCCGGGCAGCCAGGCACCGGGCAGCCAGGCCCCGGGTGAAGGCCCCGCCACCGAGGTCACCGAGGGCACCGCTCCGGGTACCCCGTCTGAGGGCGCGGCAGAGAAGCCGGCTACCGGCCCGGTCTCCTCGCCGGATGTCAAGGCTCAGGCTCAGATGCAGGCCCTCAACGCCCCGGCGGCCCCGGCGAAGCAGGCAACCCAGCCGGCACCGGCGGCGCAGCAGGCCGCTCCGGTGGCGCAGGCGCAGGGTGGGCAGCTCGCCGACACCGGCGTTGCGGGCACCCTCAAGGCTCTGGCGATGGGCATGTTGGCCGTCGTCGTCGGCGGTGCGCTGCTTACGCTCCGCCGCCGCGCCTGATCAACGCGCCAGAGTCAGCGCCCACCGTCCCGTGGTTCACGGGAGGGTGGGCGCTTTCTCGTCAGGAGTCGGTTCCGGTTCCGGTGGATTCGATGAGGTCCTTGCGGGCGCGGGCGACGCGGGAACGGATGGTGCCCACCCGGACACCGGAGATCTTGGCGGCCTCCTCGTAGGTGTAGCCGAGGATCTGGGTGAGGATGAGGGCCTCGCGGCGTTCGGCAGGGAGGGCGTCGATAAGCGTGCGGACGTCGATCCACTCCGACCAGGAGGAGGCGTTGGACCCCGCGGCGGGGGTGGTGGCCGCGGCATCCTCGTATTCGGTCGCGGATTTGCGGGGGCGGGCCATGTCGTGGCGGATGTTGTCCACCCACACGCGCCGCGCGAGGGAGAGGAGCCAGGTGCGCGCGGAGGAGCGGGCGGCGAAGCGGGGGAGTGCGCTCATGACCCGGAGATAGGTCTCCTGGGTGAGATCGTCGGCGATGTCGCGACCCCCGAGATGAGCGAGCAGGCGCCACACGTCGTCCTGCGTCGCGCGGATGAACTCCGTGAGAGCCGCACGGTCACCGCGCCCGGCGCGCAACGCCAGGTCGGTGACGCGCGCGTCGTCTTGGGCGGAGTGCTTCGTCACGCTTAACGACGTTACCAGGGCAAACGGCGAGCAAATGTTTAGATAGGTACGCTGGTGGTTGCACGGGTCACAATATGGGCCTAGGCTATGAACGGAACTCCATCAATAGGTGGAATAAATTATCAGTCCAGAAAGAGGAGCCATGACCGACCAGAACTCCCCCGTCGACAAGATCGTCCAGCGCGGTGTGCGTCCCAACGTGACCGGCCAGAGCACCCGCCTCAACGGTGCCCCGGTCCCCTCGGAGAACATCTCCATCACTGCCGGCCCGCAGGGTCCGAACGTCCTCAATGACATCCACCTCATTGAGAAGCTGGCGCACTTCAACCGCCAGAACGTTCCGGAGCGCATCCCCCACGCCAAGGGCCACGGCGCCTTCGGCGAGCTGCACATCACCGAGGACGTCTCCCAGTACACCAAGGCGAAGGTCTTCCAGAAGGGCACCGTCACCCCGCTGGCGATCCGCTTCTCCACCGTCGCCGGTGAGCAGGGTTCCCCCGACACCTGGCGTGACGTGCACGGCTTCGCCCTGCGCTTCTACACCGAGGACGGCAACTACGACATCGTCGGCAACAACACCCCGACCTTCTTCCTCCGCGACGGCATGAAGTTCCCCGACTTCATCCGCTCTCAGAAGCGCCTCGGCTCCAGCGGCCTGCGCGACGCTGACATGCAGTGGGATTTCTGGACCCGCACTCCGGAGTCCGCGCACCAGGTCACCTATCTCATGGGCGACCGCGGCACCCCGAAGACCTCCCGCCACCAGGACGGCTTCGGCTCCCACACCTTCCAGTGGGTCAACGAGGAGGGTCAGGGCGTCTGGGTCAAGTACCACTTCAAGACCCGCCAGGGTTGGGAGACCTTCACCGATGCCGAGGCTGCGGAGATGGCCGGCAAGAACGCCGACTACCACCGCGAGGACCTCTACAACTCCATCGAGAACGGCGACTTCCCGGTCTGGGACGTCAAGGTCCAGATCATGCCGATGGACGAGGCTGAGAACTACCGCTGGAACCCCTTCGACCTGACCAAGACATGGTCCCAGAAGGACTACCCGCTCATCCCGGTCGGCTACTTCGAGCTCAACCGCAACCCGCAGAACTTCCACGCCCAGATCGAGCAGATCGCCCTGGACCCGGGCAATCTGGTCCCCGGCGTCGGCCTCTCCCCGGACCGCATGCTCCAGGCCCGCGCCTTCGCGTACGCCGACCAGCAGCGCTACCGCATCGGCGCGAACTACCGCGAGCTGCCGGTGAACCAGCCGATCAACCCGATCAACACCTACAACCACCTCGGTTCCATGGCGTACCACTTCGACGAGGCAGGCCGCCCGGTCTACTCGCCGAACCGCTACGACAAGGGTGCCGGCTACCTGGACAACGGTGAGGACTCCTCCTCCGGACAGTCCTACGGCCAGGCCAGCGACCTCTACGTCAACCCGGACCCGCACGGCACCGACCTGGTCCGTGCCGCTTACGTCCAGCACCCCGAGGACGATGACTTCATCCAGCCGGGCATCCTCTACCGCGAGGTGCTCGACGACGCCGCCAAGGAGCGCCTGGCGGACAACATCTCCAACGCGATGCAGGGCATCTCCGAGGAGACCGAGCCGCGCGTCTACCAGTACTGGACCAACGTCGACGAGAACCGCGGCGCCCGCGCCATGGAGCTCTACCTCGAGAAGACGGGCGGCGGCGCCGACGCCACCGCCGCCGTCGGTGAAGTGAATTAACTGACCCCCGCCAAGGCCGCACGGACATCACCGTCCGTGCGGCCTTCGCGATTCCGGACACCCCCGAATAGGCGCCTCACGCCCTGTCCCAGGTCTGACCTGGACCATTCCGCGATAACTTGCCCCAGCAAGTGTCAGGATGGAGGTATGCGCCCCCTGCGACTCCTGCCCGCGATGGTCCTCCTGGTCACCGCCTGCGCCCCACCCACCCCGGCGCCGGCCCCGGCACCGACGGTGACCGCCGTGGTGACGGAGACGGAGACGGCGTCGATAAGCAGTCGGGAACCGACTCCGACTACGCGCTCCGAGACCCAGAACCACGCCCTCGAGCGGGCCCGCGAGCTCAACGGCTATGAGATCTACTCCGCCTCGGGGCTGGAGTTCGCACTCATCAACGAGGGATTCGGGCGCGCAGATGCGCGGTGGGCCGTCGACAACCTCGGCGAGGACTGGAACGAGAACGCCCTCGAGGCCATCTACGAACTCAACCAGTTCACCATGAACTCGCGCGCCGGGATGCTGCGCGACCTGAAACAGGGCGGCTTCACCCAGGACGAGGCGCAGTACGCGGTCAATCATGCGGCCATCGACTACCGCGAGAACGCGCTCCAGACGGCGTACTGGCTCTACGCCTTCGAGAGCGAGATGCTTTTCGACGACCTCCGCGTCCTCCTCATCGAGGAGCACGGCTTCCTCCCGGACGAGGCTGACTGGGCCATCGACAACCTCTACCCGGACGCGGTGGGCTAGGCGCCGCGCTGGTACGCGCGATCCTCCGCGTGCTTGACGTCCACGACGGTGACGCCGTAGATCGAGCGGCCGATGTAGTACGAGCCGACGGACGCGACGATCCACACGCCCGCGATGGCCAGCACCGCGCGGATGAGGTTGTTGAGGTCGAAGCCGGTCGACGTCCAGTCGATGATGAGCTTCGAGACAATGAGAAGCGGGAAACCGACACCGATGACAGGGCCCAGCAGATTGACGCGGGTGAGGGCGTCGGGGGCACGCCACATGGCGACCGAGGTTGTTACGACCATGAGGGTGGCCACGATGACCAGGATGGAGACGATGATCTCTGCAACGGACATTAGCGACGCCCCCTCGAGATGATGCGGGCCATGGACAGGGTGGGCAGGACGCCGCCGGCGATGGCCGCGAGAAGCGCCACCTCATAGCCGATCGACGTCGGGTGGGTGAGCGTCCAGGTGAGGAAGATGCAGATCATCGTGTAGAAGATGAGATCCGCCAGCACCGCGCGGGTGAGCACATCCGAGGTGCGCAGCACGAGCACCAGCCCGGACAGCAGGGTCGCCGCCATGATGGCGATGCACGCGGCGAGAATCCACTCGAAGGGGGTCACTTGTTCTTCTCCTTCCGGTCGACCGGGTACTCGTAGAACCGCGGGTCCAGCGTGGTGGCCGAACCCTGTCCGGGCACGCCGTGGTCGATGGCCTTGACGTGCGGGGCCATGCGCTCCTCCATGTCGGCGAGCGAGGCCATCACCTCCGCCGGATCAGTGCCGAACGCGGCCTGCACCAGCAGAACATGAGGCTCGCCCTCATGCTCCGGGGCGCGCAGGCCCAGCGACAGGGTCGAGGGGGTGGCCGTGATCGAGGTGCTCAACCAGAAGATCTGCCAGTCGGTGGTCACCCGCAGCGGGTAGCGCACCACCACCGGGTCATAGCCGGCGTCCGGGCGGAAACCCGCCCACGCCACCTGGAAACCGGCGACGAAGATCTCCTTGATCAGCCACGGGATGTAGATGAGGACGTGCATGTCAGCGGCCTCCCTGCAGGTCGGTCATGTCGGGGACACCGATGGGATCCTCGCCGAGCACGGCGGCTGCGTAACCGTCGACGTCGAGAAGCCCCTCGGTGGCGGTGAGCGTGGCGTCGATGAGCGGGCCCGCGAAGAGGAACATGGCGAGCGAACCGACCATGAGCACCGCCGACGGGGCGATGAGGCGGCCGGACACGCGCAGGTCCTGCGGGTAACGCTGCATCGGCTTGCCCCAGAAGACCTCGCGCCACACGCGCAGCATGGACAGCAGCGCACCGATGGATGCCACGACGATGACGGCGATGACCAGCCACGCCCACCAGTCGAGGGTGCGGGCGATCTCGAAGACGAGGAGGATCTTGCCCCACATTCCCGAGAACGGCGGGAAACCGACGATGGAGAACGCACCCGCGGCGAACAGCGCCGCCACCAGCGGATCGCGTCGCGCCAGGCCGGAGAGCTTGCTCAGCAGGCCCGTGGCGTAGGTCTCCTCGATCGCGCCCGAGGTGAGGATGAGCGCGCCGACGGTGATCATGTGGTGCAGCGTGTACAGCAGGCCGGCGGCCAGGGCGCGCTGCGGATCATCCGAGGTGAACGCCAGCATCACGAGGATGAAGGGCATGCCGTTGATCATCTGGTAGCCCAGCACGCGGCGGAGGGAGTTCTCCGCCAGGCCGGCGAACGCGCCGATGAGCATGGAGACGACCATGACGGCGATGATGAGCCAGTTCCAGCGGTCCTCGAGGTCGAAGATGTTGACGTAGATGCGGTAGAGCATGTACACCGCCACCTTCGTGTGCAGGCCGGAGAACAGGCCCATGACCGCCGAGGACGTCTCCGGGTAAGTGCGCGGCAGCCAGGTGTGCACCGGGAAGACGCCCGCCTTGGCGCTGATCGCGATGATGACCAGGCCCATGGCGACGACCGCCGGGCCGTTGCCCGCAGCCGCGCCCTGCAGAGCGGCGATGTTCACGGAACCGGTTACGCCGTAGAGCACACCGACACCGATGAGCAGCAGCGTCGACGCCGCGAGGTTGACCAGCACGAAGGTGCGGCCACCCGTGAGACGCGCCCACGTGCCGGACATGGCGATGAGGCCGTAGGACGGCAGCAGCATGACCTCGATGAACACGAAGAAGTTGAACAG
>NZ_JAUNUG010000046.1:230-19242 GCF_030538285.1 Corynebacterium sp. | reverse complement strand
TCGGTGAGCTCGCAGAGTGCACCGAATCGGACCTGCTGGACATCCGCAACTTCGGACAGAAGTCCATCAACGAGGTGAAGATCAAGCTCGCCGGCCTGGGCCTGACCCTGAAGGACGCCCCGGAGGATTTCGATCCGACCACCATCGAGGGCTACGACGCTGAGACCGGCGACTTCGTCGACAACGACGCAGCCGAGGATTCCGAGTAGCACACCCCCAGGGCCGCGTCCCCGACGCAGCCCACGCGCTCACCACACACGTACCCGAGGAGTACCACAATGCCTACCCCTAAGAAGGGCGCCCGTCTCGGCGGCTCCGCGAGCAACCAGAAGAAGATCCTCTCTAACCTGGCTGCCTCGCTGTTCGAGCACGGCGCAATCAAGACCACCGACGCCAAGGCCAAGGCCCTGCGTCCGTTCGCCGAGAAGCTGATCACCAAGGCCAAGGACGGCTCCGTCGCCGCCCGCCGCCAGGTGCTGGCTGAGATGCCGCAGAAGGACGTCGTCGCCTACCTCTTCAACGAGCTGGCCCCGAAGTTCGAGAACCGTCAGGGTGGTTACACCCGCATCATCAAGCTGGAGAACCGCGCCGGCGACAACGCCCCGATGTCCCAGATCTCCCTCGTCCTCGAGGAGACCGTCAGCGCCGAGGCCACCCGTGCCACCCGCGCCGCCGCCTCCAAGAAGGCTGCCGAGGAGACTGAGTCTGAGGCTTCCGAGGCTCCGGCCGAGGAGACCAACGAGGACAACGTCGAGGTCAACGCCGAGGACACCGCCGCCGACCCGGCCGAGCCGGCCGAGGGCGACGTTGCCGCTGAGGCTCCGACCCAGGACGACTCCGTCGCCGAGGCCGAGGCTGAGGCCAAGGCTGAGGAGACCGAGGAGAAGTAACTTCTCTCTCTCGCACCGCCCCATTCTCGTCACCGGGAGTGGGGCGGTCGCTTTTTTCTGGTGCGCCGGCACTGCGTTCGCCCTGCGTTTGACGATATTCGCCATGCTTAAGTACAGCAGATATGCACAAACGTCATGGGAGGAGTCCGCGCCCCTGCGTTCCCCCTGCGTTTGATGATAATCGCCATGCATAAGTACAGCGGAAATGCATAAACGCCAGGGGAGGAGCGCCAGCCCGGTCGCCTCCCGCGTCACGAATCACACCGGATACCCCTGGCCGTATCTCTGGGGCGGGCGTAGCGTGAGAAGCATGAAACCGAACGAGTCTTCCGCTGACCGCGCTATCCGCGGTGTCATCGCTGTCGTTGCCCTGATCGTCGCTTTCCTGGTCTCTGGACCGCTGCGCATCGTCTTGTTCGTGGTGGCCGCCATCATGGCTCTCACTGCGGCCGTGGGCTTCTGCCCGATCTACCGGGTGCTGGGGGTCGGTACCCGGAAATAGGGCGGTAGGCTGTGGTGATCATGAGTGATGAGCACCTGCGCCTGCGCCTCGACCTGGCCTATGACGGCACCGATTTTCACGGCTGGGCGCGACAGAAGCAGCCCGGGCTGCGCACCGTGCAGGGCGTCCTCGAGGACGCCCTGTCGCTGATTCTGCGCATCAACGCCCACCTCACCGTCGCCGGCCGCACCGACGCCGGTGTCCACGCCGCCTGGCAAGTCGCCCACCTTGATGTGCCGCCGGACAGTTTGCAGCAGCGCACCATTGATGGCGATCCGTCCCGCCTGGTGCGCCGCCTGGCCAGACTGCTGCCGGAGGACGTCCGGGTCCACGCCGTCACGTCCGCGCCGGAAGGCTTCGACGCCCGCTTCTCCGCCCTGCGCCGCCACTACGTCTACCGGGTGAGTACCCACCCGCGCGGCCCGCTACCCACCCGTAACCGGGACACCGCGCACTGGATCAAACCGGTCGCCCTCGCCGATATGCAGGCCGCCGCCGACGTGCTCGTGGGCCTGCATGATTTCGCCGCCTTCTGTAAACCACGTGAGCACGCCACCACCATCCGTGAGTTGCAGTCCTTCACCTGGCACGATGTGTCCACCCGCACGGAACCTCAAACCTACGAGGCGCACGTCACGGCCGACGCTTTTTGCTGGAACATGGTGCGCTCCCTGGTGGGGACGTGTCTGGCGGTGGGGGAGGGGCGTCGAGAAGCATCGTTACCCGGTCAGCTGCTCTCCGAAACTCAACGTTCCCCGCTTATCCCACTGGCCCCGGCGAAGGGGTTGAGCCTGACGGGCGTGGACTACCCGGAGCCGGGGGAGTTGGCCGCCCGGGCGGATATCACCCGCGACCGGCGCAGCCTGTGACGCTTTCCAACCCGAGGGTTGTAGAGTATGGGATTGTTTGACAGAAGCTGAGAAAAAGAAAGGTGCCCCGGGGTGGAAACAACGACACTGGTGCTCATCGCCGCGCTGGTGTTCACCGTGCCCGGGGCCGGACTCGGCTGGATTTCCGGGCTGCGCCTGCCGTGGGCACTCGCCGGATCCATACCCGTCACCTTCGGCCTCTACGGCTTGGCGGGATGGGTCCTCGGGCAGATGGACATCCGCTTCGACTGGTTGTCCTTCGCCATCTTCTGGCTGCTCGCCGCCCTCCTGGCAGCCCTGTGGCGTGGCGGTTTCTGGCTTGTGGCCCGACGGCGGGACGCGGCGGAGGGCGACGTCGCCAAGCATCGTTGGTGGCAGGATCGCCAGGGCACCATCCTCGACCCGGCGTGGATCTTGCCTGGTACCGGTGTCATCACCGGCATGTGGTTGTTCATCCACCATGGGCTGCGCTTTTTCGAGGACGTCCCCCATGGCCTGGGCAACATCGTGCAAGGCTGGGATGTGCACTGGCATGCGTCGATGGTGCGGTGGTTCATGGACGCCGGGATCGGCGATCCGACCCGCATGGGCGAACTGCGCCATATTGAAACAGGCAATGACCTCTACTACCCCTCCGCCTGGCATATCGGGGCCGGTCTGGCGGGGGAGGCCGCGAACATCAGCGCCATCGAGGCCATCAACCTCACCAGCGTTGTGCTGCCGGGCATGCTCCTGCCCCTGACGGTGGCGATGCTGGCGTGGAAGATGATCGGACGCGTCGGGCTCACCGCCCAGATCGCGGCCGCGATCGGCGGTATCGCGGTGTTCGCCTCGCCGGTGCTCATGTGGATCGGCACCTACACCGGCATGTGGCCGTACCTGGCGTCGATGGCCGCTTCCGGCGTGGTCATCGCGATGCTCATGCACGTGCCCTATCGCCCGATCGCGGCGCTGGCGGCGATGCTGGCGCTCACCGGCCTGGTGCAGATGCACCCGGCGCCGGTGACGGTCGTCGTCCTCGCACTTGCCGCGTGGTGGCTGCTGCACCTGGTGTGGGCGCCTTCACGACGCCCCGGCACCCGCCGTGAGGCAGTTCTTGTCCGGCTCAAGGACGTCGGTTGGCTGGCGCTGGCCGGTGTCCTCGGCGTGGGCATCCTGCTGCCCCAGTTGCTTAGCGGCTCGGAAGCCACGGAGGAGGTGTCCAACTGGCAGGCGCTGGAAGATGTCACCCGCGGTGAATCGTGGGAGAAGGCGCTGCTCATGCAGACCCGCCACATCGACTTCTTCCCGGAGTTGAACCAGACGCTGCTGCTGTGGCTGGCCGGTATCGGGGCTGTCGCGCTACTGCTGTGGCGCCGCAACCTGTGGGCACCTGTGGTGTGGTTCCTCTCCGCGGCGATGACCGCGAACGCGCTGCTGCCCTTCGACAACGTCTGGGGCGAGTGGCTGGCGATCGTGGGCAACCTGCACTACGCCACCGCGCACCGCCTGGTCATGCCCGTCGCCCTGTTCGTCTTCGCCGCGGCGGCGGTCGGTGTGGCCGTGATCATCCGTCTCATCTCCCTGGCCCCGCTGGCCGCTTCCCGGGACAACACGTGGGGGCGGGTCTCGCTCGCCGTGTCCGTCATCCTGGCGGTCGGCGCCGGGTGGGGCACCACCCTGTGGGCCACCCGAGACAGCGTGCTGGAGGGGGCGGAGACCTCGATCAATGCGCCGCGCCACGATCAGCGGATGGTCTCGGAGGCCGATATCCGTGCATTCGACTGGCTGGCTGAACAGCCCGGCGCCTATGAGGGCACCATCTACGGTGAGCCTGCCGACGGACACGGCTGGATGTACGCCTACAACGGGCTGCCCTCTGTCATGCGCCACTACCTGTGGCCGCACGTCCACCGGACCTCCGACACCGACCTGCTCTACTGGCACCCGAACCTCATCGGTGTGGGCAACCACGGCGATCCGGAGCAGGAGAACAACGTGGACAAGGCCGCTCAGCGGATGGGCGTGAAATACTACTTCCTCTCCCCGTGGAGCTTCTGGGCTTTCCAGGAGCCACGTCTGGAAATGGTCGACGGCTTGTGGGAAACCCCGGGTGTCACGCCCGTGTACCGGGAGGACAATGTCGCCATTTTCGCCGTGAACCAGGAGTTTACGGACGAGGAACTGCTGCAGATGCGGGCGCCGGGCAATTCCCCGGAGGAGTTGCCCCCGCTGCCTCTCGACGAAGAGGGCAACCCCGATTTCCACCGCCCCTCCAAGCCGGACATGGAGGAGGGCTCCCCCGTGGATGCCCCCGGCAATCCGGCCTTGGATGAGCCTCCGGTTGAGATCCCGGCCACCCGGCCTTAGGCTGTCGCCGTAGATGCACCCCGGGGGTCGGGGTGTGGGGGTCATCTTGAGGGGGAGATGATGTGACATCGACGTTGATGCCGACCACCCGCGCGCAGGTGTCGGGCCACCGTTTCCTGCGCCGCCGTGTGGAACATGGCCTGGTGCTGGGCGATATCCGGATGATTCATGATCCTTTGGCAACGCGTTCCCGCGCGCTGACTTTCGGGGTGGTGGCGGTGGTGATGATCAGCGTCGGGGCAGGGCTCATGGCCTGGTTGCGGCCAGCCCCCGACCCGGGGGAGGCCCCGATCCTGCAGACCGCGGACGGGGCGTTGTTCGTCGCTGTCGACGCGCACCTCCACCCCGTGGCCAACCTCGCTTCCGCGCGTCTGATCGCCGGGGGTGCGGAGGAACCGGCCCGGGTTGGGGCGAGCGTGCTCGCGGACATGGAGCGCGGGGTACCGGTGGGGATCCATCCGGCGCCGTTGGTCCTTGCTGGGCAGGCGACCGTGGTGGAGGCGGCGTGGTCGGCGTGCGCCACCACCGACACGGTGACGGTGGCGGTGGGGGAGCACACGAATCCGCTGGGTGGGCACCGTGGGGTGCTGGCCGTCGGTGGTGGGCGGGAATGGATGCTCACTGCGGCCGGGCGCCACGAATTACCGGGCGAGCACACCCCGGAGGGGCGGATCCTGCGCCGCGCGCTGGGTATTACGGCGGCGAGCCCACGGTGGGAGCCGCCGGAGGCGGTGCTCACCACGATCGCGGAGCGTGATCCCTACCGGCTGCCGGAGCACCTGCCCGAGGAGATCCTCGACACGGGTGCCGGGCAGTGGGCGTTGCTGCCGGAGGGGGTGGCCCCGCTGCGTGAAATCCAGGCGGAGATCCTGGCTGATGCCGGGGTGCCGTGGCGTTCGATAGCGCGCGAGGAGCTGGCCGGCTACCCGGATGCGTCGCTGCCGATGACCTTGCCGCCGCTCGCCCCGCAGTTGTTGGACCCGGCGGAAGTCACGGTGTGTTCCACCGACACTCAGGTGACCACCCTGCACAGTGACACCGCGCCGGTGCGGCTGTCCGGGAACGGGGTGGCCGATGAGTTCCTGTCGACCCTGCCGGCGGCCGTGGCGGTGGATACCGGGCACGGCCACCACGTGGTGGATGTCACGGGCCTGCGGCATACCGTGCCGACGCGGGCGGACCTGGAGGCCCTGGGGCTGCCTGCCCCTTTATCGGCGCCGTGGCCGGTGGTGCGCCTTTTGCCGGAGGGCCCGGAGCTGAGCCAGGCGGCCGCTCTCCAGGCCGCCTACTAGGGGGAACTTTCGCAGGCGCTACTCCGTTGAATCTTTATGCCGTCGATGAGACAGATGGTCTCCGAGCGCATTGAGCGCATCGAGGACACCCACGCCAGCGCCAAGGAGGGCAAGTACGGCTTCATGGTGCGTCCGCTCACCCTGACGCTGGGGTGGACCGTGGTCATCATCGGTCTGATCACCATCCCCTTGCCCGGGCAGGGCTGGCTGACCACGTTTATCGGGGTGGGCATCCTGTCCCTGGAGCAGCGGTGGGCGAAGAATCTGCTGATCAGGGGCGTGCGCCTGTACGACCGCTTCTTCGAGTGGTTCCACCGCCAGCGCCAATCGGTGCGGGTGATGCTGGTGATCATGCTCATCGTGATGATCTGGGTGGTGTTTCTAGGTATCGGCTACGGCGCGTGGCGCGCCGGGTCGCTCGATTTCCTCACGCCCTACGCCACCCAGCTCGGCTTAGTGCGATAAGCAGCGCGGCCCCGGCGGCCGCCAGCAGCACCGTCCGGGCGGTACGCCCGGTTGTGGTTTCTGGTTTTTCCTGCTTATCGACGCTCACCTCCCGCCCCATCACCTCGTAGTGACCGCTGACGTGGCTGAGGGTGGTGTGTGGGTCGACGACCCCGTGCCCGGGTTCGGCCGCCTGGTGGATGAGAGTGCGGATCTCGGCGGCCGAGGCGTGAGGATGACGTTCAATGAGCAACGCCGCCACCCCCGCTACCTGCGGGGCGGCAAAGCTGGTGCCCTCGAAGGCGGCCTCCTGCCCATGGGCGTTGACCGTGCCACGCGCCCAGCCGTGCCCGTGCGGGGCCGGGGCGACGGGGACGCTGCCGGTGGCGGCGAGCTCCCCGCCGGGCAGGACATAATCCGCCAGGGCGTGCGGATCCCCGTGGTGGAGCGCGCTGACCGCCAGCACCGTCTCCTCCTGCGCCGGGTACACCGCCATGCCGGGCTGGCAGGGTCCGCCGGCGTTGCCGGCGGCGGCGACGATGACGGCGTCCTCGGCCTCCGCGCGGTGGAGGGCGTCGTGGAGGAGGCGGGCGTCGAGAAGCAATGACGGGTCGAGGCAGGAGACGACGGAGACGTTGATCACCCGGGCACCCGCATCGAGGGCGGCGTGGATGCCGTGGGTGAGTGTCTCCAGGGTGCCGCCGGACTGCTCCCGGTAATGGGCGCTGGACTGGCGGATACTCATCATTCGCGCGCCGGGGGCGATATCGCGGATGACGCCCGCGACGATCGTGCCGTGGCCATCACAATCCAGGTGTGGATCCGGGGTGTGCGGGGTGACCAGGTCCGCCACCGGCTCCACCTCCCCGAGGTGCGGGTGGGGGTTGATGCCGGTGTCGATGACTGCCACCGCCACCCCTTCGCCGCGGGCCAGCTGCTCATAAGGCCGGTGCGGGCTGTCCGGTGCGGTGGCCTCCAGCGGGCGCACACATGCGATGTCCTGGGCCTGTGCCGGTGGGGTGGCGAGGATGAGCAGCGCCGCGCTGAGAAGAAGCGCCCTCATCCTAAGCCCCTGATCAGTACGAACAGCCCGGCCAGGTGCGCCGCGAGGGGCAGGGTCGCAGCTAAGGCGAGGGATTCGGCGCGCTCCCACCACACCACGGCGGTGGGTTCCAGTTCCGGCACGCGCGCCGCCCACAACGGGGCGGTGAGCGCAGCGGCCGCCAACGCGGAAGCCAGCACCCACTGCGCGGGGTGGGCGGCCGCCACCGCTGCGGCGATGCATGCTGCCAGGCCCACCGACATCCACGACCACGCGGCAACGGCCTGCCGGTGGCGTGCTGCGTGGAGGACGACGGCACCGGCTGTCGCCACGCACAGTCCCTGTGCGAAACCGCCCCCGTGGCTGCCGATGACCGCCACCGCCGGGATCATCGCCCCGGCCGCGCCGATAGCCGCCCCCGCGTGGAAATGCCGGGCGCGGTGGGCGCGGGTACCAATATCCGCGGGAGTGCCGTCCGTGACCTGCAGATCCTGCCCCGCGGTGGGTAGGCGGGGAACTTTCAGACCAGCGGCGCGGGTGGCCAACGTGGGGACCTGGGCGATGAACACCACCCCGGCAGCCACCACCAGGGCGGCAGCCGCCAACCCCGGATCCGCCACATGCGAGGGCACAAAAGCCCCGAGCGCGGCGATTCCCGCGGCCGCGAGGAGGGTGGCCGCCGCGGCGCTCGCCCGCTCGCCGATCCCGCGCAACACCACCAGGAGCAGGAGCGCTGCGGCGCTGGTACCACACGCCGCCAGCGCCGCCAGCCCCAGCGTGGCGGGCTCGGTGAGCTCCGCGGGGCGGGCGGACTCCAACACTGTCGCCGCCGCCGCAGCCCCCGCGCCCCACAGAACCGGCACGGCCAGGCCGCGGACCTGCCGGTTGGCAACCACCACCGCGCCCACCGCCCCGGTAGCCAGCGCCAATGCCTGTGACCAGGGAAGATGCGCGCTGGCGATGAAGAGCACGGCCAGCGACCCGGCAATCGTGCCAGCGGCGGCGAGGCCCTGGGCGGTGGTGGGGGAGCCGGTCTCGGCGAGGGCCTCGGCGGCGTCGCGAAGCACCGGCAACGCACCCGCATGGCGCGGGGTGCACACGATCACCGCCCCATCCTCCAACCCCGTCTGATGCAGAGGCACCGCCGGATCCAGGGGCGTCCCGGCAGCCGTGGTGGACAACCACGGGCGGGAAATCCGCGGCGCACCGATCAACGAGACAATCTCCGGGATGACCTCCGCCAGCGTGGACCCCGCAGGCAGGGCCACATCGGCATCCCGCTGATAGACACCCACCTGGAAACGGACGGTGACACGCAGCACATGATCGATGGACATCAGATTTCTCCCCCTCCCGTGGGACTGCGGCGGGCACACCCCCTGTGCAGCCCGCATCTGCTACCGCATTGTGGCCTGTGCGGGTGGGGCTGTCCACCGGAGACGGCCACCGAGCGCGACCACCGGAGGTGTTCTAGCATGACGGGAGACTGACGCCGGTTGGGGTGACCGGCGGGAAACAAGGGGGGTAACCATGGCCGACGTGTCCCTGCTGGCCGCACAACGCATCCACCACGTGGTGGAACCACTGAGCACCGCCGAACGCGAACCCGCGCCACCACTGCCGCAGGGTTCCCTCAGCGCTGAGCCGGTCCCGCCGGCCCCCCGCCCGGGGCAGGTGCCCCTGCTGCGCATCCTCATGCCGCTGGTCATGGTGGCGGGCATGCTCGCCATGGTGGCACTCATGGTGCTCGGCGGGGCAGGCGCGAACCCTATGATATTACTTTTCCCGTTAATGATGGGCATGTCGATGCTCATGATGTTTGCCCCGCAGCAGGGCGAGGACGTCGACGACACCCGCCGCACCTACCTCCGCCACCTCGGGGCTCTGCGGGAAAAGGCCCTGGCCAATGCCCGCCGCCAGCGGGCGCATGAATTCCACCGCCACCCGGCCCCCGCCGACCTGTGGACCTGGGTCGAGGGCCGCCGCCTGTGGGAACGCGGCCCCGATGATGCTGACGCCCTGGAGGTCCGCCTCGGCGTCGGCGACACCGCCTTGTGCACCCCGGTGCAGGTCCCGGACTCCGGGGCCCCGGAAGACCTGGACCCGGTGTGCGCCGTCAGCTTGCGCCGCACCGTACAGGCGGTCGGCGTGTGCCCGGCGATGCCGGTGGCGGTGCAGCTGCAGGCGTTTCGCTTCCTGGGGATCGCCGGCCCCGGCGCGCAGGACCTGGCCCGCGCGATCATCGCCCAACTGGTGGTCGCCCACGGTCCGGAGACCGTCGCGGTGGAGGCGATCAGCGCGGGTGGACGCGAGTGGGAGTGGCTGAAGTGGCTGCCGCACACCCGCCACCCGGCAGGTGCCCGCCACCGCATCCTCATCGTCGACCACGTCACCACCACCGGCACCGAGCCCTATATCGACGACCCGACGTGGACCACCATCATCGACGTCGGCTCCCGGGCCACCACCGCACTAGGAATGCGCGCCGAACAGGAGGGACTGGCCTTATCTGCCGATGGGGAGCTGTTGGCGCACACGGCGGCCGGCGTCGAGAAGCTCGGTGACGCCGACCGGATGCGGCCGGAAGAAGCCCTCATCCTGGCCCGCGCGCTCACCCGCTTCCGGCGCCCCGATGGCGCCACCGCGGAGGGTGGGCGCGACCTCCTCTCACTTATCGGTGTCGCCGACATCGACGCGCTCACCCCGGAGACGATGTGGCCGGGCCGGGAACTCAGCCGCCAACGCCTGGTCATCCCGATCGGCACCACCGAGCAGGGCGTGCCGGTGCGCCTGGATCTGAAGGAATCCGCCCACGGTGGGATGGGCCCGCACGGGTTGTGCATCGGCGCGACGGGTAGTGGAAAATCCGAGTTGTTGCGCACCCTCGTCGTCTCCCTCGCGGCGACGCACAGCCCCGATGAACTCAACCTGGTGCTCGTCGATTTCAAGGGCGGCGCCACCTTCCTGGGTTGCGAGGGATTGCCGCACACCTCGGCGGTGATCACCAACCTGGCGGATGAAGCGGTGCTGGTGGAGCGCATGTTCGACGCGATCTCCGGGGAACTCAACCGCCGCCAGGAGGTGCTGCGGGAAGCCGGTAACCTCTCCAACGTCACCGAGTACACCACCGCCCGCCTCAGTGGGGCGGACCTGAAACCGTTGCCCGCGCTGGTCATCGTCGTCGACGAGTTCTCCGAGCTGCTCGCCGCGCACCCCGACTTCGCGGACCTCTTCGTCGCCGTGGGCCGCCTCGGGCGTTCACTGCACGTGCATCTCCTGCTGGCCTCACAGCGCCTGGAGGAGGGGCGGCTGCGCGGCCTTGATTCGCACCTGTCCTACCGTGTGGGCCTGAAGACTTTCTCGGCCGCGGAATCCCGGCAGGTCCTCGGCGTCACCGATGCCTATCATCTGCCTGCCCGCCCCGGCGCGGGATACCTGCGCCACGACGCCGACAGCCTCACCCGTTTCCAGGCCGCCTACGTCTCCGGCCCGTTGGAACGCCGCGATGTCACCGCCCTGCCCGGTGGTTCGGCCCGCGTCGCCCTGTTCACCGGGTGGGAGCAGTTCGATGAGGTCGCCGCGCCCACCGTCGTCGATGAATCCACGACACTGCTGCATGCCATCGTCGACCGTGCCCGCGCCACCGCCGCCGCGCGCGGGCAGACCGCACACCAGGTGTGGCTACCGCCGTTGCCACCCATGGTGGAACTGGCCGGGGTGGCCGATGACATCGGGGAGCTAGGTGCTGTGATCGGCATCGTCGATCTGCCCTATCACCAGCGCCAGGACCCCTTGGCGCTGGATCTGGGCGCCGGGGGCGGGCACGCCGCGGTGTGTGGGGGCCCGCAATCCGGTAAATCGACGGCACTGCGCACCATCGTCACCTCGCTGGCGGCGACTCATTCCACCTCCGCGCTACGCTTCTACGTCATCGACCTCGGCGGGGAGCTCGCTACCCTGGAACGCCTACCGCATGTCGCCGGGGTGGCGGGGCGAGGGGATCCCGAAAGGATCCGCCGCATCGTCGATGAGGTCGCGGGCTTTATCGACGAACCGGAAGCGCGCCACACCTTCCTCGTCGTCGATGGCTGGCATGCCTTAGCCGCCGACTTCGAAGACCTCATCGAACCGCTGACCTCGCTGGCGGCGGACGGGCCGTCGAAACGCATCCACCTGGTGGTGTCCACCCCGCGGTGGACGGTGCTGCGCCCGGCGATCCGGGACCTGATCTCCCACCGCATCGAACTCAAACTCGGTGAGGCCATGGACTCGCTCATTGACCGGAAGGCACAGCAAAAGCTCCCCGCCCGCCCCGGAAGGGGCCTGGACCCGGAGGGCCGGCAGATGCTCATCGCGCAGAGCTCCAACCAGGACATCGCCCACATCGCCACCGCCTGCACCGAGGACCCCGTCCCCGCGCTCAAGGTCCTGCCCGCGCGTGTGGCCCTGGCGGAACTGGAGCCTGCCCCCGGCATCCCGCTGGCCGTCGGCGGCCCCCGCCTGGCCACCCTCACCTGGGATCCGGCCACCAGCCCGCACCTGGTGTGCATCGGCGGGCAGGGTTCCGGCAAGTCGACACTGCTGGCCACCGTCATGGCGGGAATCTGTGATCTCGGGCGCGACGCCGCCCGCCTGGTGCTCATCGACCACCGCCGGGCGCACCTGGGCACGATCGATGAGGCCATGCTCGCCGCCTACTCCGCCACCACGACCGCCACCGCCGACACCATCCGCGATGTGCTGGCCACCTGCAACACCCGGCTGCCGGGCCCGGACATCACTCCCGCGCAGCTGGCGGCCCGTGACTGGTGGTCGGGCCCGGAGATCTACCTCGTCATCGATGACCTCGACCTGGTCGCCGACCACGACCTCGCCCGCCTCATGGACCTGCTCCCGCATTCCCGCGACATCGGCCTCCACCTGGTCCTCGCCCGCAAGGCCGGCGGCATCGGCCGTGCGCTGTTCTCACCGTTTCTCGCGGCAGTCCGCGACCAGGTACCCGCTGTTGTGCTTCTCGACGCCGACCGCGACGAAGGCACCATCTTCGGCATCAAACCCCGCACCCAACCACCCGGCCGCGGTACCTGGCAGGTCCGCGGGGAGACCATCGGCGTCTGCCAGGTCGCCGTCGACTCAAGGAGACAACCATGAGCGCCCCCACCGTCCACGACACGTTAACCATCACTGTCCTCGACACCGCCACCATCTTCGAGGGCCCCGACACCGTCTACCGCTACGACCTCCCCGGCACCGGCATCATCGACGGCTGGGCCTTAGCCGCCGTCCTGGACCAGGCCCGGGAACTGTGCAGCCTCAACTGGCCCGACGTGGAGGTGGTCATCGACGCCGATGATCCCACCACCGAAGTCCTCACCCGCTCCCTGCTCAACAAAGGGGTCGCCGCCTACCCGGCCGAAGTCCTGCGCGAGACACCCCTGCCCGAGGTGGAGGACGTGCCCGTCACCCGGCCCACCGCTGATGCCGGACGCCACCGCCTGCACACCGCCCTGCGCCCCTTTCCGGTGCTCATCGCCGTTGTCGTCGTGGCCATCCTGGCCTTGAGCTGGTGGGTCGTCGGCGGCCAACCCACCCCCGCGGAATCCGCCGCGCCAGCGGCGACCGCAACACCGACCACCCCGTCACCACCGCCGACCTCGAGTACTGCGGTGAGTACTGCGGCGTCGATAAGCAGCACACCAGAACCGCGCGCCGTCCTAGAACATGAACGACTCCGTTTCGAAGCGCCCACCGGATTCCAACTCGAGGACCGCGAGGGACTGCTGCTGGCCACCGGCGCCGACCCGGAACTGCGCATCCGGCTGGCCGCCGACCCCATCTACTCGGTGCCTGCCGACGCCGTCGAAACCCAGATCCACTCCATGATCACCACCGACCAGACCCTCCACCCCCTCGACCCGGAACGCGCCGGACGCGGCATCGAAGTCATCCGCTACCGCGAGGAACCCGGCGACGGATCCACCGTCACCTGGCACACCTGGGTCGAATCAGAACACCAGATCTCCGTCGGATGTCACTCCCGCGGCGCCCCGACCCTGCCGCAGCAGGCCGCGTGCCGCATGGTCCTCGACTCCGTGACCATCCGCTGACCTGCGCCGATGCGGGAGAAGAAAAATAGTTTGCCCTCCGAGGGAACCTTTCACCCGTTTTCGGAGTCCAACAATGGTGGACGGGCCAGTAACGGCCCGCCGCACCATTCACACTCGGGAGGGACCCCATGACCCAGATGTTTAGAACCGAAGCCGACGTGATGCTGGCCACCGCCGGCCACGTCGACACCACCAACAACGAAGTACAGAGCGAACTGACCCGCCTGCAGGGCGTCGTCGACGGTGTCCGCGCCAGCTGGGCCGGCAGCGCCGCCGTTTCCTTCGACGGACTCATGCAGCGCTGGAACACCTCCGCCGCCGAACTCCGCGAAGCCCTGACCAGCATCTCCGACAACATTCGACATAACGCCCGCGCATTTGAATCCATGGAGGCCGATAACACCCAGGCCTTCAACAACGTCGGCGGCCAGGGCCTGGCCCTGTAGAGCTCTCACAGAATAAGGACACACAATGGACGCAATCAAGTACCAGTTCGGCGCCATCGAGGCCGCCGCCGGCGACATCAACGCCACCTCCGGGCGCATCACCGCGCTTCTCGACGATCTGAAGTCCCAGCTCCAGCCCATGGTCGCCACCTGGGAGGGTGACTCTGCCACCGCCTACGCCGAGGCACAGGCCAAGTGGGACCGCTCCGCCGCAGAACTCAACACCATCCTGGCCACCATCTCCCGCACCGTCAGCCAGGGCAACGAGCGCATGTCCGACGTCAACCGCCAGGCCGCCGCCAGCTGGGGCTGAGCCTGACAGCACCGGGCCCCTGACCCATATAAGGGGACAGACGCGGACCCTGGCCCGGCTGCTCACGTGTGAAAGCCCGGGCAGGCAATCACACAATCCACGCCCGCACCTTCTCCGGAGGGTGCGGGCGTTTTGGATTCCATCCACCTGGCCTTTACACTGGACAAGTTGTGTGCGCTGAACACGGGTCTCCACCGGCCGCCGTGTGACAGCCAGGCACCGACCAGCAGGACCCATGGCCGGCAGTCCCCAGACAGACTTTCAAGGAGTCATTAGTGTCTACTTACCACCCGAAGAGCGGTGACATCACCCGTAAGTGGTACGTCATCGACGCCACCGATGTGGTGCTGGGTCGTCTCGCCACCCACGCAGCGGATCTGCTGCGCGGCAAGGGCAAGCCCCAGTACACCCCGAACGTTGACTGCGGCGACCACGTCGTCATCATCAACGCCGACAAGGTCCACGTGTCCTCCAACAAGCGTGACCGCGAGATGCGCTACCGCCACACCGGCTACCCGGGTGGTCTGCGCTCCATGACCCTGGGCAAGGCTCTGGACACCCGTCCGGAGCGCGTGGTCGAGGAAGCTATCACCGGCATGATGCCGCACAACAAGCTCTCCCGCGCTTCCGTGAAGAAGCTCCACGTTTTCGCCGGCTCCGAGCACCCGTACGCCGGCCAGCAGCCCGAGACCTACGAGATCAAGCAGGTGGCACAGTGACCGAGCAGAACGAGAACCTGAACGAGGACCAGAACGTGGCTGAGGCCGGCGACATCGACGCCGCCACCGCCGCCACCGAGGAGTTCAACTACACCATCGGCGACGCCGTCGCCCCGGAGGTCTCCGAGGAGGAGGCTGCCGAGGTTGCTGCCCCAATCGAGCTGGACGGCCCGATCCAGACCGTTGGTCGTCGTAAGCGCGCCATCGCCCGCGTCCACCTGGTTGCTGGCTCCGGTGAGATCACCTGCAACGGCCGCCCGATCGAGGAGTACTTCCCGAACAAGCTGCACCAGCAGGACATCATGCAGCCGCTCGCTCTCTTGGAGCGCGAGGGCCAGTTCGACATCAAGGCCAACATCGCTGGTGGCGGCCCGACCGGCCAGTCCGGTGCTCTGCGCCTGGCTATCGCCCGTGCGCTGAACCAGTACAACCCGGCTGACCGCGCCGCCCTGAAGAAGGCTGGCCTGCTCACCCGTGACGCTCGTGCCGTCGAGCGTAAGAAGGCTGGTCTGCACAAGGCACGTCGTGCCCCGCAGTACTCCAAGCGCTGATTTTTTCTCCGCTTGTCGACGCCGCCCCACCGCACGGTGGGGCGGCGTTCGCCGTTTCCGGACTACGGCAGGCATAATGTCCGTCATGACTCGACTTTTCGGTACTGACGGAGTTCGCGGCCTGGCGAACAAGGACCTCACTGTCTCCCTGGCTCTGCAGCTGGGTGCGGCGGCCGCGGATGTTCTGACGAAGCACCGGCAGTCCAGTGAGCGGCGCCCGACCGCGATCGTCGGCCGTGATCCCCGTGTCTCCGGCGAGATGCTCGCCGCTGCCCTGGCCGCCGGTATGGCGTCCCGCGGTGTCGACGTCCTGCGCGTGGGCGTCATCCCCACTCCGGGCGTGGCTTTCCTCACCGACGACTACGGTGCGGACATGGGTGTGATGATCTCCGCCTCCCACAACCCCATGCCCGATAACGGCATCAAGTTCTTCTCCGCCGGGGGCCGCAAGCTGCCCGATTCCGTGGAGGATGAGATCGAAACCGCCATGGCCTCCCTGCCTGACAATGGTCCCACCGGCACCGGCGTGGGCCGTGTCATCGAGGAATCCCCGGACGCGCAGGACCGCTACCTCAAGCACCTGGCAGAGGCGTCCCCGATCGACCTGTCCGGCATCAAGGTTGTTGTTGACGCTGCCAACGGCGCCGCTTCCGTCGTCGCCCCGAAGGCCTATGCGGCGGCAGGCGCGGAGGTCGTGGCCATCCACAACAAACCCAACGCCTACAACATCAACGACAACTGTGGTTCCACCCACATCGATCAGCTGCAGAAGGCAGTCGTCGAGCATGGCGCCCACCTGGGCCTGGCGCATGATGGTGACGCCGACCGCTGCCTCGCCGTCGACGCGGAGGGCAATGTCATCGACGGCGACCAGATCATGGCTGTCCTGGCGGTGGCGATGAAGGAGAAGTCCGAGCTGCGCAAGAACACCCTGGTGGCCACGGTCATGTCCAACCTGGGACTGCGCCTGGCCATGGAGGAGCAGGGCATCACCATGCTGGAGACCAAGGTCGGCGACCGTTATGTCCTCGAGGAGCTCAACGCCGGCGGCTACCGTCTCGGCGGCGAGCAGTCCGGTCACATCGTGCTGCCGGTGCACTGCACCACGGGCGACGGCACGCTGACGGGCTTAAAGCTCATGGCCCGCATGGCGGAGACCGGGACCTCCCTGAAGGATCTGGCGGGGGTGATGAAGGTGCTGCCGCAGGTGCTCATCAACGTGCCGGTGGCCAACAAGGCCGCGATCATGGACTCCGCAGAGGTCCAATCGGCGATGCGGGAAGCCGAGGTGGAGCTCGGCGGAAAGGGCCGTGTGCTGCTGCGACCCTCCGGCACTGAGGAGCTGTTCCGCGTCATGGTGGAGGCCGCCGAGACTGAGCAGGCGCGCCGGGTGGCGGGCCGTCTGGCGGCTGTTGTGGCAGCAGTTTAGGAATCTCGGGAACCTTTTGCCCCTTTGCGGAGTCCAATGATGGTGGGAACTTCACTTTCTGGACCACGCAAGGGGGATTTTTCATGTCCGGTATCGAACTGGAACACACCGCGGCGCTTGCCGCCCTGACCCATCTACTCAACGACAGCGAGGAGCAACAGCGACTGCACGCCCAGTCGGAGCCGTCGCTTCCCGCGGCGGCCTGCGGCCGGGATTTCACTGACCGGGGTGCCGCCATCGCCGAGATGCTGCGCGGCATCCACGCCGCCGGGACCTCGCGTATCGACGCCCTCCGCGACACCACCGACGCGGCAGCAACGCAGGTACGGGTGCTGCGCGATGTCGATAAGCAATTCGGCGGTGAACTGTCATGATCGACGTCTACCGCGGCGCGGAACGCATGCTCATCGGCGCCTCCCGGGGCCACTACCGGGGTGCTTCCGTTGCCCCTGCCGCCGTGGCGCAGGCGTTGAGCGCCACCAGTGGTCTGCAGCCCGAACAACTGGCCACCCACACCCGCGCCGCCGTCACCGGCTCCACCGCCACCCGTATGCGTGGTGGGCTGGTCGGCACCGCGCTGGAGATGGTCGCCGAGGTCGCCCTCGGGGAAATTTTCCAGCGCCTGGGTGATGCCGCTGTCGACTGGATCGATAACCGCAGCTCCTCCGAGAAGCTCATCGACGACGCCGATGACGCCGCCGATGCCCTCACCGACATCACCGACATCTCGGACAGCGCCTGCACCGAGATCCTCACCGCCCTGCAGGCCGTGATCAGCCAGCTGTGCGCCTTCCTCGCGCGCATCGACCCGCTCGAGCACCCGCACAGCTTCGCCGAGTGCATAGCCGCAGGTTCACAGCTTATCGACGCCGCCGGCACCAACATCCTCGAACTCTGCCACGACCGCGACACAGCCGTCACCGGCTGCCTCGACGAGTTCCTCACCCGCGGCCGTGCCATCTGCGAAGAACCCGCCCCCAAGCCCGCACCCGCCGTCGTCGACCGCGGGCCTGCTGGGCCTGGCGGGTCTAGTGGGTCTGCCGCCACGCCGATGGAGACACCGACCACACCACAAAGCGCCCCGCCTGCGGAACCTGCTCCGCCGCCTCCCGCTCCACCAGCTGAGCCCGCTCCTCCACCGAAGAAGCCCGTGGAGCCGGTGGAAGCACCCACCACCCCACAGACCGTCACCCCACCGGACACAGTGGAATGCCCACCCGTCGAGTGTGAACCGGTACCGGCGCCGGTTGCCGAGGAATGCCCGCCTGCCGCGGGTGAGGACTGCTGCGGAGTCCTCGGACTCGTCGGACTGGGCGTTCTGCTGGTCGGAGCCGCCCTGCTCATCGACGCACTAGCCGACTTCGAGCTGCCCCTGCCGACCGAGATCCCTGAACCCGAAGCACCTGCCCCGGAACCCGCGCCCGAACCCCCGCCGCCGCCGAAGCAGAACTTAACGGACGTGCCGGAACCCCCGCCGCCGCCGAAGAAGACCGATACGATGCCCGCCCACCAGCCAGCCCCCGCCCAGTCCCCCAACCCCCCAGCCACCTCGGATAGCTCCGCGGTGGGCGCTCGAAAGGCAGGTGCCTGGTAATGGAATTCGAGGAGTTTGCACGCCAGTTCCGTCAGCGGACCACGCAGCGGATGATGGAGTTCGAAAAGGCCCTGGCCGAGGCGCAGGGCAGGGTAGAGAAATCGGTTCGCCCGCCCACTCGGCAACAGCAACCGACTCCGACGGTGGCCCCCGCGCCGGCCCGGCGGGCGTCGGGTCGTGGGCAGGTGCAGGGGTTGCTGCGTAAGAGCTGAGGGGTTTCGGACGCCCCCACCCAGCCGGTGCCCGGACGCCAAGGTCCGGATCCCCCTGCAAACGAGTATTTCCACTGTGCATGTGTACAGCGGATATGCACCAACGCCGGGGGACTATCCCTCGTGAGAGCACTCGGCGCTCCGGGCCCGGGCACCGCTCCGAACCGTCCCCACCCAGCCGGTGCCCGGACGCCCATCTCCGGATCCCCCTGCAAACGAGTATTTCCACTGTGCATGTGTACAGCGGATATGC
>NZ_JAUNUG010000046.1:0-130 GCF_030538285.1 Corynebacterium sp. | reverse complement strand
ACCAACGCCAGGGGACTATTCCTCAACACACTCGCCGTCCCGGGTACAAGCGCCGCCCCCGGCCCGCGCCGCGCGAGGCCTGTGTCAACAGGCGCTCGCCCAGCCGGTGCGACTCTTCGTTCGAGATGTT
>NZ_JAUNUG010000045.1 GCF_030538285.1 Corynebacterium sp. | reverse complement strand
TAGAGTCCTGCTTGGTGGTGCGCTCACCATCGTGGGTGAGGTGGGCCTTGATGGAGAGGTTGTCCAGGTCGAAGGAATCGATATCGGTCTCGATCCAGGGGCCCAGCGGGCAGAAAGTGTCAATGCCCTTGGCGCGGGCCCACTGGCCGTCCTTGAACTGGAGGTCGCGGGAGGAGACATCGTTGACGATGGTGAAGCCACGGACCACTGACTTCCAGTCAGCAGCCTTGACGTTCTTGGCGACCTGGCCGACGACGACCGCCAGCTCACCTTCGAACTCGACCTTGGTGGCAAAATCGGGGATCTTGATCGCGGCATCCGGACCAATGACAGCAGTCGGCGGCTTGAGGAACAGGGTCGGCGGCAGGTGCTCCGCGGACTCCTTGAACACCTCGGCGACGTGGTCGGCGTAGTTGCGGCCGATGGCCACGACCTTGCTGGGCAGGGTCGGGGCGAGCAGACGCACATCCGCCAGCGGCCACTCCCGGCCGGTGTACTCCGGCTCGGTGAAAGGGGTGTCCTTGATTTCCTTGGCGGTGAGGCCGGCAACGTCATCGACGCCGTTGCCTTCACCGTCGATGACGACGAAACTGAAGCCCTCAGGGTGGGCGATTCTTCCAAAGCGCATGGGCAATACCTTACATACCGCCCCGGGGCATCATTCCATGACGTCCTTGAGCGAGTCGACATTCAGCGTCACCCGGTGCGCGAGGTACTGCTCCGCGCACGCCAACGCATCGGTGAGCGCGTTGTGGTTGCGGTAGCCGGGCAGCCCGTAGCGGGCGCGGACGCGGGCCAGGCGCAGGTCCTCACCGCGCGGGTAGGTGCCCATGCGTTCCATGTGGCGGCGTTCCATGGCGAAGGTGTCCACCGTTGTCACCTTCAGTGGCGCGCCGAAGTACTGCTCGCAGGCACGGGAGATGAACCCCTCCTCCATCGCCGCGAAATGGGCCAGCATGGCGCGCCCCTGTAGGGCCTTGAGGAACTGGGCAACCGCGTCCTGCGGATCGATGCCGGCGGCGATTTCATCGTCGGTGAGGTGGTGGATCGTGGCCGAGGGGCCCACCGTGAAACCCTCCGAGCCACGCAGGATGACATAGCCCGCGCCGGAGAGGTCGATGCTGCCGCCGTCGACCGGCACCCACCCGATGGACACCAACTGGTTCTTCTCCGGTTTGAGGCCGGTGGTCTCCACGTCGACGGCCAGCAGGCGCAACTCATCCAACGGGGTGCGGGGATCTGGTGCGGGGACCTCGTAGAACTCTTTGAGCGGCCCGGTGGCTTTTTTCGCCGGGTCGGAGCGGAAGGGCCACATCAGATGTTCCTCACCATGTACTTGGTGGCCAGCGCATTCTGGATGCTCTTGATGATCTGGAAGCTGTCGCGCAGGTGCTCGCGGTCCATCTTGCCCAGCTTGGAGGGATCGATGTTGTAGTCCGGGACGGTGCCCTCCCGCAGCTGGATCGCCTGGTGGCGCAGGATAATGGAGTTGAGGTAGTCGAAAGCATCGACCAGATCGTGGGCGCCCCGCTCGGAGACCGCGCCGGCGGCGGCACCTTCCAGCAGGCGCTGGCGGGTGCCCAGCGAGGTGACTCCGCTGGCCAGGGCGAACAGGCGGCCCATCTGGACAATGCCGGCGGTGCCGCCCTTCTTCACGTTGAGGGTGTTGGCGTATTCGCCCGAACGGTCAACCACCAGTCCACGGAAGAAGCCGAGGGGTGGTTCCCGGCGTGCCGCCAGCGCCGCCAGGTGAGCATGTGTCCGGCGGGCGCCCCGAGCGATCCCGACGGCATTGTTGTGCACAAAGTCCGCCAGTTCTGTGTCGCCATGGATGCCGCGGAAGTCGAAAAAGGTCTGCGCGTGGAGGAGGGCGTCCGGTTCCGGGGCGGTAACCCAGTGGTGGAAGGTGTCGATCCACTGCGCGCGAGTCATCCGCCACTGCGGGTTGGAGGCCATCATGTCGCCAGGGCACAGGACCTGCCCGGCGTTGTGCAGACCCTGGCAGACGTAGTCAGACAGCTGGGCGAAGTACTCGCCGTGCTCAGCCTCGTCATAGTCGTTAGACAACACCAGGGCGTTGTCCTGGTCGGAGGCCAGGCCCATCTCACGGCGTCCCTGGGAGCCCAAGACCACGAAGGAATAAGGCACCGGCGGGGCGCCGAACTTATCCTCGCCGAGTTTGAGGAGACGACGAGCGAGGGAGTCAGCCGCGATGGTCATGATGCCGGAGGTCTCCTCGGCAGAGGCACCGCGCTCGATGAAGCGGGCGGCCACCTCGGAGGCCTGCGAGTAAGCGTCTTTGAGTTCCTCGGCGGAGTTGCGGCGGGAGAATTCGGCCGTCAGGTAGATGGGGTCGTGGCGCAGCAGGCGCATGACATCCGCGGTGGTGACAATTCCGGTGAGCTGGCCTTCGTCAACAATCGGCAGATGATGGATACGCATCTCCGCCATGATGAGCATCGCCTCAAAGGCGAGGGTCTCGGAACTGACGGTCCGCGGCGACGCGGTCATGATCTCGGTGACCGGCAAAGTGCTGTCTAGGCCTGTGGCCACTACCCTGCCGCGCAGGTCACGGTCGGTGACGATGCCCTCCAGCTGGCCTTCCTGGGTGATCAGCAGGGAGGAGACCTTGTGCTCTTCCATCAGTTCCGCGGCCTGACGAATGGTGGCCGTCGGAGAGATAGAGACCGGGTTGGCGATCTTGAACTCGGCCAGCCGGGTGCGCAGCACCTCATTGGAGCTGTCCCCGCGCAGCTCCTCTGCGGCAGCCCGGATGCGCCGGGACTGGGAGGAGTAGAAGCGCATGATGTCGGGGTTGCGCTCGGCGAGGCTGCGGAAGGCCTCGCGCGGGAGCAGCAGCAGGAGGGAATCCTCGACCGCATTCATGGTGTAGCGGCAGGAGTTTTCACCGACGAGGGTGGAGTAGCCGAAGCTGCGACCCGCATCACGACGATCGAGGAGGATGTCCTCCTCATCGATGACATCCACCGCACCGGAGCGGATGATGTAGAGGTAGTCGTTGGGGGCGCCGTGGTTGATGATGTTATCCCCGCGGCGGACGTATTCCATCGTCATCTGGGCGGGCAGGGCGTCCAGTTCCGCCTCGGGGAGGCGGGTGAAGGGCTCAAGGTCAGCGATGAATTCGCGGACTTCTTCGAGTTCGACAGTCATGTCTTCAGCGTAGTTGCGCCACCCGCCTGCGGGGAGTGGATCAGCTAAAAAGCAGGGACACGGTCATCGCCACGATGACGGTGTTGAATCCGAAGGCGACGAGTGAGTGCAGGCGCATGGCGGTTCGGGTGGCCCGCGCGCGGGCGGCCGCGCCGGTCATGGTGGACACAGCCACGGAGTGGGAGAGGAAGTCCCCGAATTCCGGGGTCGGATCGGCGGGTAGGTCAATGTGCTCACCGCGCAGGTGCAGGTCGAGATATTTCTCCGCGTAGGCGTAGACCATCAGCCCCCAGGAACCAGCGACGTTGAGCAGTCCCAGGGCCGGCAGCCACAGGTGGGCATCGAGGATCTGCAGGCTGGAGACGGCGATGACGATGAAGGCGGAGACCACTCCGGCCTGTATGGACCACCATTCCGGTTGGGCGAGACCCGCTGAACTCCCCCACCACCAGCCGCGCCCCTGGCGGGAGGAGGGACGCAGTTGCGTCAGGTCCGTGCCTGTCCAGTGACGGTGAGTCCAGGTGAGATACGTCGCGCAGAACAGGATCCAGGTCACCATGTAATAGACGATGGTGGCCGTGAGCATGTCGCTGGTGATGGCTCCACCCAACATCAGCGCCGAAGTCACCCCAAGTCCCGCCGCACCGGCTGCCAGGATGCTCACCCAGTAGCGACGGGCCTGCCCCGTGTCCGTCGTCGCGCTCATGCGCCCAGGCTACTGGTAAGAGACGAACCAGGGGCGGGGGTCGACGTTGTGGTAGGTCTCCTCCGGAGTGAAGGTGGGGTTGTCCTCGTCGATGAAGTTCTTCCAGGCCATGAACCAGTCGTCGGACAGATCCTGGCGCATGACGTTCCAGGTGTCGAACTTCTGTTCCGGCCCACCATGGCCGTCGGCGTGGAGGATGAAGGACAGCTCGGGGTGGTCGGTGTTGATCTGCTCGCGGTCGCGCAGCATCTGCAGCTGGAACTGGTGGACGATCAGGCCCTTCTGCGGCAGGTTGTTGTCGCGGACGAGCTGGGCCAGCCACTCGGAGACCTCGTTGATCTCGGCGGCTTCGGCATGGCCGACGCGCTGCAGGGGCTGCTCGCCGGGCTGTAGATTCCACTCGGGGTCGAGCGCCAGGCCAACGTTGGGGCGCTTGAGCAGCTCCTCGTAGACCTGCGCCTGCTCGAGGAACGATGCCTGGCCGGGCTGGAGGTCAAGGAAGGCGTAGCCGCCGGCCTCGGTGATGGCGTCGATGTAGCCGAGGAAGTCATCCGGGTTGCCCACGTTGGTGAACTTGCCGTCCTCGCCGGGGAACTCAGAGGCGACGGTGACGATGATCTCGAAGGCCGGGATGACCGGCTGCTCCTCCAGCGGCTGGTAGTTCTCGATGTGCGCCTGCACCCGCTCGACGGCCTCGGCCGGCGGCTGCTCGCCCATGACGCCGAGGGCGTCACCGGAAGGGTGGCCGTAAAAGGCGATCATGCGACGCCCCGGGAAGACCAGCCCGCCGCCACCGGGCAGTTCACCGTTGGCGGCCATGTCGATTGCCGTGTCGAGGCGTTCCTGGGAGCCGAACTCATCGCCGAGGGCGATGACGTCCTGTTCAGTGACCAGGGACATCGACTCGGAGGTGATGCGCGGGTCCGGGTAGGACAGGACGTGGACTTGGGCACCGGCGGCCCGCGCCGTACCGATCGTGGCCAGCGAGGTCTGCTCCGTCGCCAGCATCGGCGGCATGTCCAGCGGATGTGTGGTGTGCTCGAGCCCCTCCATGCCTTCCGCGGTATCGCGGTCGAGGGAGGCTGCCACTCCTGCGCTTATCGACGCCGGCGTTGCCGCCGCAGGTGCCGGGGTGATCTCAGGGCCGTCGATAAGCGGGCCGACCTCACCGACGGTGACGATGTGGGAGGCGCCGAGTCGCTCGATCTCCGCATCGACGGCGGGCTGGTCGCCGGCGGTGAGCAACGGCGCGCCGCCGGCGATCGCCAGGTGGACGCCGCGGGAGAGGTCCTCCGGGGTGTCCGCGGCGACGATGACCACCTCCGATTCCTCGAAGAGGCGGGCGGAGGTGTCCACTCCGTTGTCGGCCGCATCCGCGATGACCTCGGAGGAGGCCATCTCTAAGGTGGGACGACCGGAATCCCTTGTGCCGCTACTGCCGTTGTCGGCGGAGGTGGAGCATCCGGCGATGAGGGTCAGCGTGGTGGTCAGGGTCAGCGCGGCCGTCAGTCGCCTCATGGATGCTCCTTTTATATATGGGTGTGCTTATGCAGACACGTTACTGCAGGGCGGCGGCGATGCGGTCACCGACCTCGGTGGTGCGGATCTGTCCAGTGCGGCTGGCCACATCGTCTGCGACGGCGGCCTCGATGCGGGCGGCATTATCCTCGTCGCCGAGGTGGCGCAGCAGCATGGCCGCGGACAGGATCGCGGCGGTCGGATCGGCGATGCCCTGGCCGGTGATGTCCGGGGCGGAACCGTGGACAGGCTCAAACATGGAGGGGTTGGTGCCGGTGGCGTCAATGTTGCCGGAGGCGGCCAGGCCGATGCCGCCGGATACGGCACCTGCCTCATCGGTGATGATGTCGCCGAAGAGGTTGTCGGTGACGATGACATCGAAACGCGAGGGATTGGTGATGAGGTAGATGGTCGCGGCGTCGATATGCGAGTACTCGACGGTGACCTCCGGGTACTCGGCGGCGACCTCATCGACGGTGCGCTGCCACATGCCGCCGCCGTGGACGAGCACGTTGGTCTTGTGGACCAGGGTGAGGTGCTTGCGGCGGGTCATGGCCAGCTCGAAGGCGTAGCGGACGACGCGCTCGGCACCGTAGCGGGTGTTGACGGAGGTCTCGTTGGCCACCTCGTGCGGGGTGCCGACGCGGATGGCGCCACCGTTGCCGGTGTAGGCGCCCTCGGTGCCCTCACGGACGACGACGAAGTCGATCTCGCCCGGGTTCTTCAGCGGGGACTCGACACCGTCGAAAAGCTTGGAAGGGCGCAGGTTGACGTGGTGGTCAAGGGCGAAACGCATCTTGAGCAGCAAGCCGCGCTCCAGGACTCCCGGGGGGACGGAATCGGGGGCGCCGATCGCGCCAAGGAGGATGGCGTCGTGCTCGCGGAGGGAATCGAGATCGGCGTCGGTGAGCAGCTCGCCGTTCTTGAGGTAGCGGCGGGCGCCGAGATCATAATCGGTGGTCTCAATGTCGTCGCGGACTGCGCGGAGCACCTTAAGCGCCTCGTCGGTGACCTCCGGGCCGATGCCGTCGCCGCCAATAACTGCAAGTTTCATGCTGTGGGATTCCTTTCTCACCTGCTGGACTGCTGGCGATTCTAGCAGCCCCACCGGCCGCAGGCCCCTAAATCTGGTACTCCGGCCAATCGTGCACCTGACCGCGCTGGTACAGCAACGGCCGAGCCGAGGCGTGGGTCCCGCAATCATGGACAGCCACCGTCAATATGGTGTGATCCCCGCCCGGGTACGCGGCGGTGATGTCGCCGGCGAAGTAGGCTGCGGCGGCGTCGATAAGCGCGACACCGCGCGCCCCACGATGCGTATCGACGCCTGCGAACCGGTCCACCCCGCGCCGCGAGAACTGATACGCGATCGGCCCCTGGCCATCGGCCAGCACCGAGATACCCACCGGGGCGCCGACCGTGAGGTACGGCAGCGAGGTGGAATTGTTGTCCACCGCCAGGAGCACCATCGCCGGTTCCAGCGACAGCGAAGAAAATGCGGAGACCGTCAGGCCGACATCCGTGCCATCCTCCCGAAGGGTGGTGACCACCGTGACGCCCGAGGGGAAAGTACCCACGACGGCACGCAACTGCTCACCGGTGACAGTTCTATCGGCCACGGTCATCCTTATCCCTCCTGCTTCGCGCGACGAAGCTCCCACGTCAACTGGGTCTCGGACGGCGACTGTACCGGAATAAACGCCGCTTCACGGAAACGACGGGACGCCGGGGAAGACTGCGCGTAGCCCGCACCCCCGGCGACGCGGACCTCCAGGGCGGTGGCGTCCACCGCTGCCCGGGCGGCGGCCAAGCGCAGCTCCAACAGGCTGATGCGATCCGGGGCAGCTTCCTCGGCGAGGCGTTCCTGTTCCTGGATCAGCGCGGTGATCTCGGCCCGCAGCTTCTCGACGTCCTCGGTGAGCACCTCATTCACCCCGTTCAGGCGGGTGGCGGCGGCGTCGATGGCGGCATCGGCCACGCCCAGGCATTCCGAGGTCTGGAGGATGAGGAAAGTCGGGCGGACAGCCGAAATGAAGGCCTCGAAGTCACGGGAGAGGACCTGGCTCTCCGGAACGGGGACGTTGTCCAGTGTGATGCCGGCCGAGGAAGTGGCGTTGAGGCCCAGCAGCGCGAAGGGGGTGCCCAGGGTGACGCCCGGGGCACCTCCATCAAAGGCAAAAAGCAGGCGCTCCCCTGCGGGGGTGCGGGCGGCGGTGACGATCACCGCGTCATCGGCCAGGTTGGAGGCCCAGGCCAGCTTGCCGTTGAGGACGTACCCATCCTCGGTCGGGGTGGCGGTCAGATCAATGGTGCCGGCTCCAGCGGCCTCCTTGAAGGCCGGGGCCATGCCCGTCACGCCGGGACGGGTGCCGTTTTCCAGGGCCGGGAGGACGTAGCGGACATAAGGAGTGTCAGCCTGGCGCAGGTAGGTGATGACCATGGTGTGCGCCCAGATACCGAAGGCGACGGAGAGGTCCACAGCAGCGATCTCCCGCAGCTGGCGGGCCGTAGCCTGCAGATCCTCGCGGATGAAAAGCTGCTGGGAACCCAGCAGCTCAATGCCGTAGCGGGCGGACAGTTCGTTGCGGTCGACGGCAGAGGCGTTGCCGGCGATGGTGTCAAGAAGTGCGGTCGCCATGGCTTAGACCAGCTTCGAGGTCAGGACGGCCGGGCGGGTGTAGGTGTTAACCACCGGGGACCACTGGATGGCATCATCGTGGATCTGCTGCAGGGTCTCGCGGTCAGCGTCACCCTCGATCTCCACGCTGACGCGGACATCCGACACACCCGGGCGCTTGCCCTCGTTGAGATCACCAACACCCCACGTCGGGGAAACATCGATGTCCGACTCAATGTCAATGGCGATCTTGGTCAGCGTAACGCCGCGGTGCGTCGCGATGGCCTGAATACCCACCGAGATACACGCCGCCAGACCAGCCTGGGCGATCTCCGTGGGGTTCGGGGCAGTGTCATCGCCGAGCAGCGCCGGCGGCTCAGAGACCAATACCGGGGCCAGGTCACGGACCTGAGTGTAGTTGCGGAACTTGCCGTCGGCCTCGGTGTGGGTGCGGATCGTCTTACGCCCACCCTCCGGGTTATCGATGTTCTTCTGCGCCAGCTGGGCCAGCTTCTCGGCGTCGATCGGCTCCAGCGGCTGGCCAGCGGTGTGGTTCGGGGTGAGGTCGGACATGGTTCTCCTTGGATTCGTGACGTGCTCGCCCCATTGAACACCGCAGCGTCTATTTTATCCATACCGTGTTGTCTAGTATGGGCAAGGTGCACGATATGCGAGTGTGCTAGCTGGGCCTTTACACGCAGGGGGCGTGAATGAAAGTGCCCGGTACGGGCTTAAGGCAGACAACCCGGTCCACATGACTGGCGTCTCCTTAGAACCTAAAAACGATGGGCTTACGGCATAATGCGCGATATGCCCTCACTCCCCGACTCGCTCCGCCTCCCCCGCCTCGACGAGCCACGGGACATGCCCCTCCGCGAACAGGTCGCGGAGCACCTGCGCCACGCTTTCATTGTCGGCGACATCACGCCCGGGGTGATACTCAGTGCCCCCACCCTGGCAGAGGAGTTCGGGATCTCAGCCACTCCAGTCCGCGAGGCCATGCTCGATCTGGCCACCGAGGGACACGTACGGGCCCTGAGATATAAGGGCTACCGGGTACTCGAATTCTCCCCTGAGACGCGCGCCCAACACGTCGAGCTGCGTGGTTTCATCGAGATCCCCCTCATGCTGCGCATTTCCGCCTCCGGCATGCCGGACGCCCAGCTTCAAGCCGCCCGGTGCCTGGCGGAGGATTCCCTACAGGCCGCCATCGATGGCGATCTTATCGAGTTCATCCGCCTCGACACCTCGCTCCACCTGGGACTCCTGAGGGAAGCGGGCAATGACGTCGCCGTCCGCCACGTCCGCTCCCTCCGCTCACTTGCCCGCCTCACTGGCCTGCGCGCGCTGGCCGAACAAGGCGAGCTGGAGAAAACCGCACGCGAGCACCTCGATATCGTCGACGCTATCGCCGAACGCGACCCCGAGCGCATGAACAGGATCATCGCCGCCCACCTAGGCCACGTCACCGGCGTGTGGGCCTGAGTTCGACTCTCGGCCACCCTGTTCCTCGCTCCACCCTGGACGTCTACAGCAGTAACATTGTACTGTGTCTCCAATCACATCCACTGTTCCCTGATGCGAAGGCACATACCATGTCCGAAGCCAGTTCCAGCCCGCCCACCGAAAAAAGACGCGAACGCCGCGTCCTCGCTGGCTCCCTCGCCGGAAGCTCCATCGAGTGGTACGACTTCTTCCTTTACGCGACGGCCTCAGCACTGATCTTCAACCATCAGTTCTTCCCCACCGAGGACCCTTTCGTCTCCCAGATGCTCTCGTACCTGACACTGGCACTGACGTTCTTCGTCCGGCCCTTCGGCGGCATCATCTTCTCCCACTTCGGTGACCGCGTCGGCCGAAAAGTCACTCTCGTAGTCACCCTGGTGATGATGGGCGTTGCCACCGTCGCCATCGGTCTGATCCCCACCTATGACCAGATCGGCGTCGCCGCGCCGATCCTGCTCGTGATCTTCCGTATTATTCAGGGTCTGGCCATCGGCGGCGAATGGGGTGGCGCGATGCTGCTCGCCTTCGAGAACGCCCCCGCCAAGCGCCGTGGCTTCTTCGGTTCAGTTCCTCAGATGGGCATCACCATCGGCATGCTGCTGTCCTCCCTTGCCTTCGCAGCAGTGTCCTTCTTCGGCGACGACTTCCTCCTCGGTTGGGGCTGGCGCATCCCGTTCATCGCCTCCATCGCGCTGGTCCTCGTCGGACTGTGGATCCGATCCGGGCTGGGCGAGACACCGCACTTCAAAGCAGCGCGGGAGGAAGACGGCGTCGCAAAGCTGCCGATCCTGGAGACCATGCGCCACCATTTCCCCGCCGTCCTCGTCTCGGTGGGCATCAAGATCGTGGAGACTGCGCCTTTCTACATCTTCGCCACCTTCGTCGCCTCGTATGCAACCGGCACCCTCAGCTTCGAACGCTCCACTGTCCTCAACGCCGTCAGTCTCGGCGCCCTCGTGTCGACGTTCATGATCCCCGTCATGGGTGCACTCTCCGACCGGGTGGGACGCACCCGGGTCTACGTCACGGGCGCGCTGGCCATCGCCGCCTTTGCCTTCCCCTTCTTCCTACTTTTGGACACTGGGGCGAACTGGGCAGTATTCGCGGCTGTCGTCATCGGACTCGGCGTAGTGTGGCCGCCGGTCACCGGCACGCTCGGCACGATGAGCTCCGAGATCTTCTCTGCCCGCATCCGCTACACCGGCGTCACCCTCGGTTACCAGATCGGTGCCGCCCTGGCCGGTGGTACCGCCCCGCTCATCGCCACCTGGCTGCTCCACGAGTTCAACGACCAGTGGCACCCCATCGCCATCTACATCATCATCACTGCCTCCATCTCGCTGGTGGCCGTCATCTTCGCGCCGGCCATCGCGCGTCGGGAAGCAGCCAACGACCCCCTCGAAAGGAACCCATGAATCTTCCCTACTACTCCCCCACTGACATCGCCGCGGCCGTCTCCGTCGGCCGCGCCCGCCGCCTACTCGACAACGCCCTGCAAGGGGGATTCCGTCCGGAGGTCGACCCCGCGCGGGTGAATATTCCCGCAGGTAGCGGCCATATGCTGCTCATGCCTTCGGTGCTGGGCGCCTGGACGGGCACGAAGATCGCGACCGTCTCCCCGGATAACCCGTCGAAGGACCGCCCACGTATCCAGGCGATGTACCTGCTGCACGACACCGAGACCCTCACGCCGCAAGCCTTCATGGAGGGTAATTCGCTGACCACCCTGCGTACCCCCGCCGTCAGCGCGGTCGCCGTGGATTATCTGGCACCGGAGTCGATCGAGAAGATGGTGGTTTTCGGCACGGGCCCGCAGGCGCACAGCCACATCGCGGCGATGGCGGAGGTGCGCGCACTAGGGGAAGTCGTCGTCTGTGGCCGCAATGCCGGGCGCGTCGAGGACACCATCACGGCGGCCCGTGACCTGGGCCTTCAAGCCCGGGCCGGTGAGCCGGACGACGTCGCCGACGCGGGGCTCATCGTCTGCTGTACCTCCGCCCCCACCCCGCTTTTCGACGGCGCGCTCGTCCCCGACCACGCCGTCGTCGTCGCCATGGGCTCGCACGAGCCCGACTACCGGGAGCTCGACTCACAGCTCATGTCCCGCTCGCAGGTGTTTGTCGAGGACCGGGCGACCGCGCTGCGCGAGGCCGGCGATGTCATCCAACCGGTGCGCGAGGGGGTACTCGCTGAGAGCGACGTACTAGAACTGGTCGACCTGGTCCGTGGTCAGGTGGAGGTGGACTCTACCCGCCCCCGCGTGTTCAAGTGCGTCGGCATGAGTTGGGAGGACCTGGCCGTCGCAGTGGGTGTCGTCGACCCGAGCATCATGCCGGACTAGACCCGGAAACGCCGACGACGTGCCACCCCGGGCCCTGAGGATGGGACCGGGGTGGCACGCCGTCGAAAAGCCAGTTAGTCCAGGTCGAGCTGGATGGCGTTGGAGGCGCCCAGGGACTCGGAGATCTGGGTGACCAGAGCCTCCGGGACCTCAGCGTCAACGCGCAGCACCAGGATGGCGCCGTCGCCCTTGGCAGCCTGGGTCAGAGCAGCAGCCTCGATGTTGATGCCGGCCTCGCCCAGCTGGGAGCCCACCTTGCCCAGGGCACCCGGGGCGTCGGTGTACTCGAGGAAGAGGTTGCGGCCCTCGGCGCGCATGTCGAGGCCGCGGTCGTCGATACGCACGATCTTCTCCACGCGCTCCAGGCCGGTGAGGGCACCCACGACGGAGCGGGAGGAACCATCGGAACCGATGACCTTGACCTCCACACCGGAGCGGTGGGTGGTGGACTCGGTGGCGGTATCCACCTTGTAGTCCAGGCCGCGGGTCTCAGCGATCTGCGGGGCGTTGACGAAGGTGACCGGCTCATCAGTGGTGGCAGAGAACAGGCCGCGGACGGCGGAAAGGCCGAGCACGGAGAGGTCATCCTCGGAGGAGAGCTCGCCGCGGGCCTCAACCTCGACGGCGACGGGGGCGGCGTCGAGCAGCTGGCCGGCCAGCAGACCCAGCTTGCGGGTCAGATCCAGCCACAGGGAAACCTCTTCGCCGACGCGACCGCCGGAAACGTTGACGGCATCCGGGACGAACTCGCCGGCCAGGGCCTTGAGCACGGAAGCGGCGACATCGGTGCCGGCGCGATCCTGGGCCTCTTCGGTAGAAGCACCCAGGTGCGGGGTCACGACGACCTCCGGCAGACCGAACAGCGGGGAGTCGGTGCACGGTTCGGTGGAGAAGACGTCGAAGCCGGCACCCCAGATGTGACCGGACTTGATGGCATCCGCCAGGGCCTGCTCATCGACGAGGCCACCGCGGGCCGCGTTGATGATGATCTGGCCCTTCTTGGACTTGGCGAGCAGCTCGGCGTTAAACATGCCGGCCGTCTCCTTGGTCTTGGGCAGGTGGATGGTGATGATGTCGGCGCGGGAGACCAGCTCTTCCAGCTCGACGAGCTCCACACCCAGCTGGGCGGCGCGAGTCGGGTTGGCGTACGGGTCGTAGGCGATGATCTCGGTCTCAAAAGCGGACAGGCGCTGGGCAAAGAGCTGGCCGATGTGACCGAAGCCGACGATGCCGATGGTCTTGCCGAAGATCTCCACACCCTTGAAAGCGGAGCGCTTCCACTCGCCCTCGCGCAGGGTGGCGTCGGCGGCCGGGATCTGGCGCACGGTGGCCATGAGCAGGGCGATCGCGTGCTCGCAGGCGGAGTGGATGTTGGAGGTCGGGGCGTTGACGACCATGACGCCACGCTCGGTGGCGGCATCGATGTCGACGTTGTCCAGGCCGACGCCAGCTCGGCCGACAATCTTCAGGTTCGGGGCTGCCTCCAGGACCTCACGGGTGACGGTGGTCGCAGAGCGGACCAGCAGGGCGTCAGCCTCCGGTACGGCGGCGAGCAGCTCCGGGGTGTTCGGGCCGTCGACCCAGCGCACCTCCACGGCGTCTCCGAGCGCATCAACGGTGGACGGTGCCAACTTATCGGCGATAAGGACGACGGGCTTGCTCACGTGTTATCTCCCAGCTATGAAAAATGTGGCCCCGGAAAGTCCAGAGCGTGGAACGGATAACACTCTAGTAGGTCCGGACACCCGCCGCGGCATGACCTGTCCGTTTATGAGTTAGGCCACTTAACCCCGCCACCCCCGTTCATTCGCTGAACGCGTTGGGGCCTTCCTCGCCGCCGCTGTAGTCACGGTCATCGACGTCCCTGACCACGGGTTTGCCCATCGCGTACTCCACCATGCCGACGAAGCGGGAACGGCGATCCCGCAGGAAGTTCGTAAAATCGGACTGATGGAGCAAATCGACGTTGAGTTCGTGGGTGGCGAGGACGGTGTCGAACTCGGCGTCGTCGAGAAGCGATTTTGTCTGCACGCGGGTGAGATACTGCGTGGGCGAGTAGCCGTCGATGACCACCTCCGTGCGCTTGCCCATCGGCGTGCGGTTGAGAATGGAATCGGCGACAACCGGCTCGATGGCGTTGTCGCGGCACCACTCTTTGGGGAACACGCGATGGAAACCGGGGTGCAGCTCGGGGAAGGTCCAGCGGTCAAAGGGCTGGGAAGTACGCCAATCACGGGCCCCGCGCGCCATGAGCAAGGAGTAGATTCCCTGGTAGACGCCGGAATTCTCCCGGACCGAGAAGAAGCGGGACTCGGAGAAGGAGGCATCGCGGATGGTCTTGGGCACCTCGGTGGTCGCCCCCTCGATCCAGGCGGTGACCTGGTCGACGTCGCGCGCCGAACGGTTGATCACCGCCGCGGAGCCGTAGAGTTCGCCGAAGATGCCGCACCAGAACCACTGGTTGAGCTTGTCCCACGCCTTCGTCGACGCCAGCGCGCGGGGGGTGTCGGCCAGGCGCGCGAAGATAACGGCCAAGGGGATCAACTGGGCGGTGTAGGGCACCTGGTCGATGGTGAGCATGCAGCGCTGGGAGAGGAACTCGGCGGTCTCCAGGAAAGTGATGCGCAGCTCGCGGCGGGCGTGGAGGTAATCGGCCAGGGTGAGGTTGAGGATGTCCTCGCGCTGCCCCGCCGCGTGTCCGGCCCGGGAGGTGACCAGCAGCGATACGGCGGTGAGGAAATCCGTGCGATTGATGCGGTCGAGCGCCGGGTAGCGGCCCAGGATGCGGCGGGTCTCCTCCCAGTCCGCGGCGAGGGAGAAATCCGGGTCCTCGGTGGCGAAGACTGCGGTGAGCAGCTCGAAGACGTCCATCTGTAGGCCGGCGGAGTTCGCCTGGGCGAAGATCGAGCCCACACCGGTCTGTGCGGTTTCGCGGGCCAGACGGATCATGGGGATGTCGTAGGCAGCCAGCGGTTTGACCACGCGGTCATAGAAACGCTTGACCACCTCCCGCATGTCCGGGCGCGAGGCCGCCATGTCGAAGAGCAGGTCAGTGCCGGATTCCCACAGCAGGTCAGCGACGGGCAGGCAGCCGTGGGCAATGGCGGCGTCACGATCAGGGATGCCCCCGTCGATCTCGGGACCGAAGTGGGACTTGATGCGCCCGTCATCGTCAACGGAGAACACCGCCTCATCGGGCATGACCTGGGACTCGACGGCGCGGGTGACGTCGACGTAGAAGGTGCGGCGGATGCGCTTGGAACGGAAGTCAACGGTGTCCACCGCACCGTCGCCCTGCAGGCAGTGATACAGGGTGGTCAGGCGCTGTTGGCCGTCGAGAAGCAGAAGCCCGGGGTCGGCGACCGGGGCGGGGGCACCGGCGATGGGTCGCGGGCGGAAGCGCATGGGGGCGTTGCGGGTGTCCAGAGCGAGCAATGAGCCGACGGGGTAGCCGCGCAGGACGGTGACGATGAGCGAGCGGATCCGGTCGACGTCCCAGGCATAAGAGCGCTGAAAATCCGGTAGCTGCAGGTCGCCGCGGTCAATGCGGGCGAACAGGTCAGGTAGGTCATAGCTCGGTGTGGTGAAACCCATGGCGATGAGTCTATCCGGGTGGGGTAGTCCGCGCTGACGGGGCCGGGTGAATGAATGTGGGCCGATCTTGTGGACTGACCTGTACGGTAAATCCCGTTGCTTTAAGACTATCCTGTCTATCACGTACCGGAGGTTCTCCATGGCGCTCACCCGCCGCACCTTCCTCGGCGCCGCGGCCCTCGGCTCACTCGGCCTCATCGGGGGCCGCGCGCTCGCTGGCCCCGAGCCCACTGAGGGCCTGGCCATCGGCTACGTACCCATCGCCTGCTCCGCTCCACTCGCCATCGCCGACGCCCTCGACGCTTTCCGACGCCGCGGCCTCAACGTCACCCTGCGCCGCTTCGCCGGGTGGGCCGATCTGTGGTCCGCTTATCTCACGGGCCAGCTCCACGTCACCCACATGCTCTCCCCCATGGCGGTCACCCCGGTCTCGCGCCCCACCACCCTGGCCTACACGCTCAACACCAACGGACAAGCACTGACGATCGCCTCCGATCTCCACGGATCGGTGTCCGGTCTGGGCGATCTGCGCGGGCGCGTCATCGGCATTCCCTTCGAGTACTCCATCCACTCCCTCCTGCTGCGCAGCGCGCTTATCGACGCCGGCGTCGACCCCGTCCGCGACCTCGAACTCCGGCTCCTGCGCCCCGCCGACATGGTCGCCCAACTGGAGGTCGGCGGCATCGACGGCTTCGTCGGCCCCGAGCCCTTCAACCAGCGGGCCCTGGCCACCGGCACCGGCCGCGTCCTGCACATGACCAAGGAGTTCTGGGACCGCCACCCCTGCTGTGCTGTCGCCATGGGCACCGACTGGGCCGAAGCCCACCCCGGGCAGGCCGCCGCCGTGAACGAGGCGCTGGCCGAAGCCTCCGCCTGGCTCAATTCCCCCGGCCACCACGCCGAAGCCGCGCAGCTGCTCTCTGCGGAGAAGTACCTCAACCAGCCCGCTCCTCTGCTGGAGCCCGTCTTCGAGGGCCGCTACCTCAACTGGGCTGGTGACGAGGTCGTCGATCCCGAGCGCCTGCACTTCGGGGATGCCACCGATCCGGCGGCCCTGGAGTGGATGCGCACCCAGCTGCGCCGTTGGGAGCTGGCATGAGTGCCCGCCTGCGCGCGGTTGCGCTCGGCCTGGTCTTATTTGTGGTGTTTCTACTGGCCTGGCGCCTCGTGCCCGCAGGTTCCCTCGCACCCACCCCCGGCGGGGTGTGGCAGCGCGGGGTGGAGATCCTCTCCGACCCCTTCTACCGGGATGGTCCGGGTAGCGTCGGTATCTTCTGGCACCTGGTGACGTCACTGCGCCGCGTGCTCACCGGCTTTGTACTGGCCGCGGCGATCGCCATCCCGCTCGGCTTCGTGCTGGGTCGCCTGCAGGTGCTGCGCTGGGCGCTGGACCCGCTGGTGCAGATCCTCCGGCCGGTGTCCCCGCTGGCGTGGTTGCCCATCGGCCTGGCCCTGCTTCACGACGCCGAGCGCACCGCCATCTTCGTCATCGTCCTCTCCGCCCTGTGGCCGATCCTGCTCAACACCATCGACGCCGTCCGCCACATCCACCCCACATACCTCAAGCTCACCTCCACGCTGGGTACGCCGCTGTGGTTATCCATCACCCAGGTATGGATCCCCGCGACCCTGCCCGGCATCATCACCGGCCTGCGCCTGTCCCTGTCCACCTCCTGGCTGGTCATCATCGCCGCTGAGATGCTCGTTGGCGGCCAGGGAATCGGGTTCTTCGTCTGGAACATGTGGAATCGCCTGGACATCGACGCCATCGTCGTCGCCATCATCATCATCGGCCTGACCGGCCTCATCCTCGACCACCTCGTCGCCGCCCTGCAGAGGACCGTTCGCTATGACTAGCGCCATCACACTCAACGGCATCACCCGCTCCTACGGCCCCACTCGCATCATCGCGCCGACCTCCATCGACGTCGAATCCGGCCAGTTCGTCTCCCTCCTGGGACCCTCCGGCTGCGGCAAGTCGACGATCCTCTCCATGGTTGCCGGCCTCGACCGCGCTTCCACGGGTGACGTGCTTGTCGACGGCCGCCCCGCCGTCGTCTTCCAAGACCACGCACTGCTCCCCTGGCTCACCGCCCGCGGCAACATTGAATTCGGTCTGCGTTCCACCCGCCCTGGGCTGTCAGCGCAGCAACGCCGGGAGATCGCCGACCAGCACCTCGCTGCGGTCGGCCTAGCGCACGCCGCTGAACGCCGCCCCGCCCGCCTCTCTGGCGGTATGCAGCAGCGCGTCGGCATCGCGCGCGCCTTCGCCGTCGAGCCCGAGATTCTGCTTCTCGACGAACCCTTCGGAGCCCTCGACGCCCTCACCCGCCGCGACCTACAACTCGAATTGCTGTCTTTGTGGGAGGCCGACCGCCGCACCGTCGTCATGGTCACCCACGATGTCGACGAGGCCATCCTGCTCTCCGACCGTATCCTCGTCATGTCGCCCTCCCCCGACGCCACCGTCATCGCCGACATCACCGTGGACTTGCCCCGCCCGCGCGGTGACGCCGACCCCGACCCGGAGTTGCGCCGCCATCTGCTCGATCTGCTGCACCCCTAAGGCCGCGCCCCGCCTGGTCCCAGCTCTTACGGGCCCGTTGCGTACTTACCGGTGGTTTGAACCACCTATAAGTACGCAACGGGCCCGTAAGAGTTGTGACATAACAACGAAGCCCCGCTGGGGCAGCCAGCGGGGCGTCGATAAGCGGGAAACTAGGCGGTCTCGTTGAGCTCCACCTTGACCCAGCTCATGAGATCGCGGAGCTTGGCGCCGGTCTCCTCGATCTGGTGCTCGGCGTAATCCTTGCGCAGGCCCTCGAGCTCGGTGTTGCCGTTCTCGACGTTGTCGATGAGGCGCTTGGTGAAGGTGCCGTCCTGGATGTCGGTGAGGATGTCCTTCATGCGGTTCTTCGTGTCGGCGTCGATGACGCGCGGGCCGGAGAGGTAGCCACCGAACTCGGCGGTGTCGGAGACGGAGTAGTTCATGTTGGCAATGCCGCCCTCGAACATGAGGTCAACGATGAGCTTGAGCTCATGCAGGCACTCGAAGTAGGCCATCTCGGGCTCGTAGCCAGCCTCGACGAGGACCTCGAAACCGGTCTTGACGAGCTCCTCGGTGCCACCGCAGAGCACAGCCTGCTCACCGAAGAGGTCGGTGACGGTCTCAGCCTCGAAGGTGGTCGGGATGACGCCGGCGCGGGCGCCACCGATGGCGGCGGCGTAGGACAGGCAGAGGTCCTTGCCGTTGCCCTTCGGGTCCTGGTCGACGGCGATGAGGCAGGGAACGCCCTTGCCGTCGACGAACTGGCGGCGGACCAGGTGGCCCGGGCCCTTCGGGGCGACCATGCCGACGACGATGTTGTCGGCCGGCTTGATCAGGTCGAAGTGGATGTTCAGGCCGTGGCCGAACAGCAGGGCGTCACCGTCGTTGAGGTTCGGCTCGATGTCGTTCTCGAAGACGGACTTCTGGGAGGTGTCCGGGGCGAGCAGCATGATGACGTCGGCCCAGGCGGCGGCGTCGGCGTTGGTCTTGACCTCGAAGCCGGCCTCCTGGGCCTTCTCCGCGGACTTGGAGCCCTCGCGCAGGCCGATGACGACCTCGACACCGGAGTCACGCAGGTTCTGGGCGTGGGCGTGGCCCTGGGAGCCGTAGCCGATGATGGCGACCTTGCGGCCCTGGATCAGGGAGAGGTCAGCGTCGGCGTCGTAAAGCAGTTCAATAGCCATGGGAGAAAATCTCGCCTTTCGTTCTATACAAGTGCTGTTGTTGTTTGTACCACAACATGAGACAGGGGTACCCCACCAGGTGGGACTTTCATGCTTTCCGTCTCACCTGGTGGGATTAAAGGGTGTTACTTGGAGGGAGCCATCGTCTTCGGGCCGCGGTTGAGCGCGATTTGACCGGACTGGATGAGCTCACGGATACCGAAGGGCTCAAGCACTTCCAGCAGAGCGCGCAGCTTGCCGGGGGTACCGGTGGCCTCGATGACCACGGACTCCTGGGCGACGTCGACGACGCGGGCGCGGAAGATGTTCGCGGCGTCGACAACCTGCGGGCGGTTGGTGTTGTCGGCGTTGACCTTCACCAGCATGATGGCGCGGGCGATGGTCGACTCCTCCTCGAGGCGCACGACCTTGAGCACCGGGATGATCTTGTTGAGCTGCTTGGTCACCTGCTCGATGACCAGCTCGTTCGCGTCGACCACGATGGTGATACGCGAGATACCCGGGGTGTCGGTGTGCGCCGAGACGATGGACACGAGGTTGTAGCCGCGGCGGGTGAACATGCCGGCGACGCGCGAGATGATGCCGTCGACGTCCTGCACGAGGACGCTGAGCGTGTTGCGGACGATATCGGTGTTGGCCATGGTCCTAGTTCTCCTTCTCGGCACGGTCCTCGAGGACTTCCTCGACGGTCTCTTCCTGGGCGTCCTCGAGTACCTCGTGGATGTCGGCCGGGGACTCACCGGCGGACTCATCGCCCTCGAAGAAGGGGCGCAGGCCCTTGGCGTACTCGATGTCAGAGTTGGAGGCACCGGCGGCGACCATCGGCCACACCTGCGCGTCCTCGCCGACGATGAAGTCGATGACCACGGGGCGGTCGTTGATCTCGCGGGCCTTCTGGA
>NZ_JAUNUG010000044.1 GCF_030538285.1 Corynebacterium sp. | reverse complement strand
CAGCCACACCAAAGTGCTGCTGTCTGCGGGGCGTTGTCGGTCGCGCTGACTCACACAAAGTTACACACCACCCCACAACAACACAAATCCCCAGCTCACAACGCCTAAGCGGCATCGTCGATCAGCTCCCTGAAATGACCTTCCAGAGCCTGTCAGCGGTACAGGCCACGGCTGACTGCCACGGCGTCGATGAGCTCGCGGATGTCGTCGCGCGTGAAATCGAGCTTCGCCGCCTCGTCGATAAGCGGAGCGAGATAGTCCTCGGCGAAGGTCTTCCGCCGGCGGTCGAGAATGATGCGGCGGGCGTCGGCGGTGACGAACATCCCCAGCCCCCTCTTCTTCTCCAGGACTCCCGCACCGGCAAGGAGCGCGAGCCCCCGGCGCGCGGTGGCGGGGTTGATCTCGTGGAAGTCGGCGAGCTCGTTCATCGAGGGAGCGCGGTCGCCCGGATGGAGTCGATCCTCGACGATGAGATCCTCCACGAGGGCGGCGATCTGCCGGAAGAGGGGGGCGGTCACAGCCACGGGCACCTACCAGGTCGGTTGATTAACTTACTAACTAACCTATCTGTCTCATCACGGTCAGACAACAGATGCTTGACGTGACCTGCAAAGATGCCTGGGAATGCCCTCCCACCATCGACGCAGTACCCCTAGTTAGGGCATGCTGGGTGTGAAGAAACCTCACTTAGATACCAAACAAAAAGAAATTAGGAGCCATGCTTGAACGCACACTTGTCTTTGTCGACACCTCTTATCTGCTGGCGAGCTTCTACAACTCCTGGGAGACGGGGGCTCGCGCACAGTTAGAGATTGATCTTCCCGAGGTCGTCAACGTCCTCGGGACCATGATCCAGAACCAGCTCCATCAGCCGATTCACCGCCAGCTCTGGTACGACGGCATTCCCGAATCCGGCCCTCACCGCTACCAGCGGGCGCTGCGCACCTGCGACGGCGTGCAGCTGCGCGCCGGCCAGCTCATCGAATGGGGCGAACGGCGGACACAGAAGGCGGTGGACACCCGCCTGGTCGCGGACATGGTTGTCGCCGCCTGCCGGCAACAGGTCTCCGATATCGTCCTCGTCTCCGGCGACGCCGACATGATTCCGGGGGTGCAGGAGGCCACCAACCACGGCCTTCGCGTGCATCTCTACGGATTCGGCTGGGACTCCATGTCCTCGGCCCTGCGCCACGCGTGTGATTCCACGACCATCCTCGATCCGCGCGAGGACTTCGCCGAGGCCATGCAGCTGCAGGTGCTCGAGGGTCCGCTGCCGCCGATCGTCCGGGATCGTCCGCTCTCCGACGCGGAACCGATCGAGGAGCTCGGCATGACCGAGGTCCCCTCGCCGCGGGGCAGCCGGCCCCTGTCGCCGGAGCGTTCCGCCGTGGCGGAGCAGTCCCCCGAGCCGACGGAGCAGGACCCTTCACGCGAACCTGCCGAGGAATCGGATGCCTCCTCCGGCAAGTTCGCCCCGGCCAGCCCGCTCTCGCAGGCACCATCCCCGGTCGAGGCTGCCGTCCAGGCGGCCGCCGGTGAATCCGGACCGGAGCTGTTCAACGGCTCCTCCTCCGCGGACCAGCCTGAGCCGGAGGAGTCACAGCCGATCGAGGATGAGGTGGAGGAGAAGCCCAGCCCCCGACCGGTACCGAAGCCGGCCGCCCCGAAGCCGTCGATGATGGCTCCCCGCCGGAAGCTGCGTTCCCGCTACGTGCCGCTGCCGGAGGAGGTGTGGTCCTCCGCCGGTTTCCAGACGCCCTTCGACGTCGGTCAGCAGTATGCAACGTGGTGGTACGACAATGCCGCCACCACGGAGCAGCGCGATTCCGCGCATCTGCTCTCAGGTGGCGGCCTGCCCCCGGAGATTGACCGTCCGCTGCTGCAGTTCGCCTGCGAGACGCTCCACGAGTACACGCTGAGCGAGTCTCAGCGCGTCAACCTCCGGGATGGTTTCCACTCTGGGATCCGCGGCGTACTGATCAACTTCCGCCGCGAGTTCCGCGAGTAGCGGCTACTTCTTCGCCTGATCGGCCTGGTCGGCGTCGTCAGCCTCGGCTGCGGCGTCGACCTTGTCCGTGTCCACGCCCGGCGCGGTGCCCATGCCCTCAGCAGCGGCGTCGGCGGAGTCCACGTCGGCGGAATCGACGTCATCGTCGACCTCGGCGTCGACAAGCTCAGGCTCGGAGGCGGGGGCCTGCTGCCCCTCGGTGAGCTCGCGACCTGCGCCGTCGGCGGCCATGGAGGCACGGATCTCGGCGAGGCGGGCGGAGGCCTTCATGTCGGTGCCGGCGGAGGCGATCTCCGTCATGCGGTCTCCGACGGAGTGCTGGGTGAGTTCCTGGGCGCCGAGGGCGTCCGCGTAGCGACGCTCGATCTTGTCGCGCACCGCATCGAGGGTGGGGACGTTGCCGTCGGGACGCAGTTCCTGCATGGAGTCCATCGCACGGGTGGCGGTCTCCTGCATGGCGGCCTGATCGGCCTGGGCGCGCAGCTGGTCGATCTGGGAGAGCTGCTCCTTGAGGCGGGCCTCGGACTCGAGCTGCTGGCGGGCCGCCTGCTTGGCGTTCTCGGTGGCCTGGGCGTGGAGCTGCTTCGTCTCCTCGAGCTGCTGCTCGACTGCGACGAGCTGGGAGGCGAAGATCTCGGCGGTGTTGCTGTACTCCTGCGCCTTGGCGGTGTCGCCGGCGGCGGCGGCCTGGTCAGCGGCCTGCAGGGCGGTGCGCGCCTGATCCTGGTGGTCCTGCTGGGACTTGAGCAGGCGGTCGAGCTTCATCTCGAGCTGCTTCTGGTTGCCGATGACCGAAGCGGCCTGCTCGGTGATCTGCTGGTGCTGGCGCTTGGCGGCTTCGGTGGCCTGCTGAATCTGCACCTTGGGATCGGCGTTCTGGTCGATCTTCGAGTCGAAGGAGGCCATGAGGTACTTCCAGCCCTTGGACAGGGGATTCGGCATGTGTGGGTCTCTCTTTCTGGGATCGGTCTTCTTAAGAGGAAGTTTAGAGAGAAAAGCCCGCCCCTGTCGGGGGACGACGACGGCCCGGTTCCCCGCGTGGGGAACCGGGCCGTGTGTAGTGCTCGGTGGGTTACTGGCTCTCGGCGTCGCGGGCGGAGTTCGCCTCGGCGACCTGGCGGCGGACATCGTCCATGTCGAGGCCCTTGACCTGGCCGATGAGATCCTCGAGGGCGGCCGGGGGCAGGGCGCCGGCGTCGCGGTAGACCATGATGCCGTCGCGGAAGATCATGAGCGTCGGGATGGACTGGATCTGGAGTGCGGCGGCGAGGCCCTGGTGTGCCTCGGTGTCGAGCTTGGCGAAGGTGGCGTCCGGGTGGTTCTCCGCGGCTGCCTCGTAAGTGGGGGCGAAGGCGCGGCACGGGCCGCACCAGGATGCCCAGGCGTCGACGAGGACGATGCCCTCGCCGGTGACGGTCTCTTCGAAAGTGGACTCGGTGACGTCGATGGTTGCCAAGGGATGCTCCTGAAATGTCGTTTTGTAAGGTCTTACGTATGATCGCTGTCTTATGCGGTTCTAGTGCTACTCAACTCTACCTGCCTGCCGTGTATTCCCCACGGGATGAAAGGACCTTCATGATCAAGAACTACGTCGTCACGGGCATGACCGATGAGATCGGCCGTGCCGCGGTGGAAGAGGAGCTCAACGAGATCCCCGGCATCCAGGGCGTCGAGGTCGACCCGGCCTCCGGGCAGGTCACCGTCACCGGCGAGCTCATCTCGGACCAGTTGGTCGAGCGTGCGGTGGAGAACGCCGGTTTCTCCGTGCAGCAGGACGAGGACTGACGGGGATACACTGGGAGGTCATCCCGTCCCCGAGGAGAGGAGAATCCCATGGCCGTCAAGAATTACCAGGTTGAGGGCATGACGTGCGGACACTGCGAGATGTCCGTGAAGGAGGAGGTCGGCGAGATCGCCGGCGTCTCCGACGTCCAGGCCTCGCATGAGACCGGCACCGTCACCGTCACCGGTGAGGGTTTCAGCGACGAGGATGTCGCCACCGCCGTCGGGGACGCCGGTTACCGGCTGGTGTAGCCCGCTTATCGACGCCCCCCTGTGCCCGGATCCCCGTCAGGGATCCGGGTTCTCTCGTCCTTGCCGGATACCCCACTGGGGTATAAGGTCGGTGGTATGAACACCATCGATCTCGGAGTCACCGGCATGACCTGCACCGCCTGTTCCGGGCGCGTCGAGCGCAAGCTCAACAAGGTCGAGGGCGTGGACGCCACGGTGAACTTCGCCACCGAGTCCGCCAGCATCTCCTACGACCCGGATCTCGTCGACGCCACCGACCTCATCGAGGTCGTCCGCGGCGCCGGCTACGACGCCTTCGAACTCGCCGCCGACACCCCGGCGACAGTGACGGAGGGGGAGGACGGGGCGTCGATAAGCGAGAGCCCGCACGAGGTCGCGCGGCGCCGCGAGGCGGCCGACCTCAAGCACCGGCTCATCGTCTCCGCGCTGCTCACCGTGCCGATCGTGCTGCTCAGCATGATCCCGGCCCTGCAGTTCACGAACTGGCAGTGGGCCGTGCTCACCATGACCACCCCGGTGTACTTCTGGGGCGGCGCGCCCTTCCACCGCGCCACCTGGCTCAACCTGCGGCAGGGCTCGTTCACCATGGACACCCTCATCACGCTCGGCACCACCGCGGCGTACCTGTGGAGTCTGGGGGCGCTGTTCCTCGGCAACGCCGGCATGCCCGGCATGACGATGGAGATGCACCTGTTCCCGTCCGATGCCACAATGGACGAGATCTACCTGGAGACGGCGGCGGTCGTCATCACGTTCCTGCTGCTCGGGCGCTGGTTCGAGACGAAGGCTAAGGGCCAGTCCTCCGAGGCGCTGCGCGCCCTGCTCGACATGGGGGCCAAGGACGCCGCTGTGCTGCGTGACGGCCGCGAGGTCCGCATCCCCATCCGGGACCTGCAGGTCGGCGACGTATTCATCGTCCGCCCCGGCGAGAAGATCGCCACCGACGGACGCGTCACCGAGGGCTCCTCCGCCGTCGACGAGTCCATGCTCACCGGCGAATCCGTACCCGTCGAGGTCACCCCGGGGTCGCGCGTCACCGGCGCCACCGTCAACGCCTCCGGCCGCCTCATGGTCGAGGTCACCCGCGTCGGCGCCGACACCACCCTCGCCCAGATGGCCCGCCTCGTCTCCGACGCGCAGGCCAAGAAGGCCCCGGTGCAGCGCCTCGTCGACCGCATCTCGCAGGTGTTCGTGCCGGTCGTCATCGTCATCTCGCTGCTCACGCTCGGCGCGCACCTCCTGCTCGGCGACGGCCTGGCACCCGCGTTCACCGCCGCCGTCGCCGTGCTCATCATCGCCTGCCCCTGCGCGCTCGGCCTGGCCACCCCGACGGCTCTGCTCGTCGGCACCGGCCGGGGCGCGCAGCTCGGCCTGCTCATCAAGGGCCCCGAGGTGCTGGAATCGACCCGCCGCGTGGACACCATCGTCATGGACAAGACCGGCACCGTCACCGAGGGCGTCATGTCCGTCGCCGACGTGACCACCGCCCCCGGCCGCGACGCGGCGGACGTGCTCCGTCTCGCCGCCGCCGTCGAGGCCGCGTCCGAGCACCCGATCGCGCAGGCCGTCGTCCGCAAGGCCGGGGAGGATGTGCCCGCCGTCGTCGACTTCGAGAACCTCGCCGGCCGCGGCGTGATCGGCACCGTCGAGGGTGCGCGCATCATCGTAGGCCGCCCCGCCGGGGACCTGCCCGCCGACCTGCAGCACGCCTTCGCACGCGCCCAGGACGCGGGCGGCACCCCGGTCGTCGTGTCGATCGACGACGAGGTCGCCGGCGTCATCACCGTCCGCGACACCGTCAAGGCCACCTCGGCCGACGCCGTGCAGGGGCTGCGCGACCTCGGCCTGACGCCCATGTTGCTCACCGGCGACAACGCCGGTGCCGCGCGGGCCGTCGCCGCTGAGGTCGGGATCGACCTGGCGGACGTCATCGCCGAGGTGATGCCGGACGACAAGGTCGCGGTCGTCGAGAAGCTGCAGCAGGAGGGACGCAACGTCGCCATGGTCGGCGACGGGGTCAACGACGCCGCCGCCCTCGCCCAGTCCGACCTCGGCCTGGCCATGGGCGCCGGCACCGACGTCGCCATCGAGGCCTCCGACATCACGCTGATGAACAACGACCTGCGCTCCGCGGTCGACGCCATCCGTCTATCGCGCCGCACCCTCGGAACCATCAAGGGCAACCTGTTCTGGGCGTTCGCCTACAACGTCGTCCTCATCCCGGTCGCCGCTCTCGGCTTCCTCAACCCCATGCTGGCGGGCGTGGCCATGGCGTTCTCCTCGGTGTTCGTGGTGACCAACTCGCTGCGCCTGCGTGGGTTCCGATCCGCTCACCAGTGAGCCGGACCATCGGGCGGAGGATTATGCTCAACGCATGGCTCAACAACTGACCAGGAACCAGCGCCTCGACAGGCTGCCGGTCACAGGGAAACACCGCCGGCTCCTCTTCGGCTCGGGCATCGGCTGGGCGCTCGACGCCATGGACGTCGGCCTCATCTCGTTCATCATGGCGGCCCTGGCCGTCCACTGGGGCCTGACCCCCACCCAGACGTCCTGGCTCGGGTCCGTCGGCTTCGTCGGCATGGCGCTCGGCGCGACGTTCGGCGGACTGCTCGCCGACCGCATCGGCCGCCGTCAGGTCTTCGCGCTCACCCTGCTGGTCTACGGGCTGGCGACGGGCGCCTCCGCGCTTGCCGGCGGGCTGGCCGTGCTCATCGCCCTGCGTTTCGTCGTGGGCCTGGGCCTGGGCGCCGAGCTGCCCGTCGCCTCCACCCTGGTCTCCGAGTTTTCCCCGCGCCGTTACCGCGGCCGGATGGTCGTCATCCTCGAGGCCTTCTGGGCGGTCGGCTGGATCGCGGCCGCCCTCATCGGCGCCTTCGTGGTCACCGCCTCCGACAACGGCTGGCGCTGGGCGCTCGCGCTCGGCATGATCCCCACCTTCTATGCCCTCTACGTCCGCCACGGCCTGCCCGAGTCGGTGCGTTTCCTAGAGGACAAGGGCCGCCATGAGGAGGCCGAGGCCGTCGTCAGTGCCTTCGAGGCCGACGTCGACCCGGCGGAGCTCGCGCGTCTCGACGCCGCCGAGCACGAGCGTCTCCAGGAGCTTCCCCGCGAGGACTTCGACGACGCCGGCAGTATCTGGGCCACCGGTCTCAAGCGCCGCACCGCCGCCCTGTGGATCGTGTGGTTCTGCGTCAACCTCTCCTACTACGGCGCCTTCATCTGGATCCCCTCCCTGCTGGTCGCCGACGGCTTCACGCTGGTGAAGTCGTTCCAGTTCACGCTCATCATCACCCTGGCGCAGCTGCCCGGCTATGCCGTCGCTGCCTGGCTCATCGAGGCGTGGGGACGCCGCCACACCCTGGCGACCTTCCTCGCCGGCTCCGCCGCCTCCGCGCTGTTCTTCGGCACCGCCGAGACGGAGACGACCATCATCCTCGCCGGCTGCCTGCTGTCCTTCTTCAACCTCGGTGCGTGGGGCGCGCTCTACGCCATCGGCCCGGAGCTCTACCCCTCCCACATCCGCGGCGCCGGCACAGGTGCGGCCGCCGGGTTCGGCCGTATCGCCTCGATCATCGCGCCGCTCATCGTTCCTCCGATCCTGCTGTGGGGCGATTCCATCGCCCTGTTCAGCCTGTTCTCCGCGGCGTTCCTCGTCGCGGCCCTGGCCACGCTGACGCTGCCCGAGCAGCGCGGCAAGGTTCTCGACGCCTGACGATGCCTCACCATGTTAGAGTGGTTCGACTATTGAACTACGTGAACCGGGGGACCAGTGGGCAGCAAGAGCGAAAGTAACCAGGATCGACGAGCCGCTCGGGAACTCGCAGGAATCAGTCCGTCCGACTACTCAGAAGCTCTTGAGCGCGGACTCGCTGTCTTCGAAGCATTCATGGCCCCCAATGCTCAGCTGACGCAGGCTGATGTAGCGCGCACACTCGACCTGCCGCGTGCAACTGTGCGGAGATCAATGGTCACTCTCACCTACCTGGGTTATCTCGAATTGGAAGGGCGTACCTACCGCCTGACCCCTAAGGTTCTCCAAATGGCATCGGCATATCTGACGAGCAATCCCATCACTAGAATCCTGCAGCCACTGTGCGAGAAGGTGGCCAATGAGTTCAGGGCTTCTTCTACGGTTGCAGTTCTCGATGGTGCCGATGCCGTGATGATCGCTCGAGCTCTGCCTGAGCAATCGGTAACTCTGGGCGTCGGGTTGGGTTACCGTGTCCCGGCCCCCCAGTCGGCTCTCGGGCGGGTTCTTCTCGGAAGTCTCAGCGATGAAGAACGGGGTGAGCTGCTCTCGACTTCCTTGAGTGGTGTCTCTTCGGACATTCGGGAAGAAGAGATCTCACGGATTCAGAATGCCATCACCGCGGCAACGCGGGATGGATTTGCCTACGTGGCCGATGAGGTTGATGTGGGCTTTCATTCAGTTGCGGTTCCACTCTGCCGCTGGGACGGCGAGCCCATTGCCGCTCTCAATGTAGGGACCACGCCTGACAAGATTTCAGAAACAGAGATGGTAGGGCGTGTGCGGACTCATCTCCAGGAGATTGCCCGCCTCGCCCAACCGCAACTCATCTGACCTACAGCTGCCGGTGGGGACTTACCGGCCAGTCCAGTTCAAAACTCCGTTCCCGTTCCAGAAGTCCCGCGAGAGACAGCACACCCCAGTCATCGAACCGCCGTCCCACAATTTGAATTCCAATCGGGAGTCCATCAGCCATGCCAAAACATACTGAAGCTGCGGGCTGACCTGTCTGGTTGAACCAGGCCGTGTACCCCGCGTTCATGAACGGATGAGTGGGATCGATTGGTTGTTCAGCAGCGAGACGCGCATCTGGAACAACAGGAGCCAGAACGTAGTCGAATAAGTCGAGGGACTGCTGCACTCGGATCTGAGCCTGCGTGACTTCACTGTGCGCCCTATAAGAATCTGTGGCACTCAGGTGTTCGGCTCCCGCCGCCCATTCAGCAAGTTCGGGTAGGACCAAGGTATCGCGAGAGCCTCCGAAGGCCTCCATTTCGGCACAAAGGCGGATCTGAAATGTGCGCTCGAGCGCAGCTAGTGGATCCTTGTCGAAGATCCTGGGGACGAGGTGAATTGACGCTCCGAGTGAAGCCAGTACCTCAGCTGCACGATGCACAGATCCGAGGACCGCGTCTTCTGCCGGAGCTCCGCAACCAAGATCAAGGACTAAACCAATCCGAAGTCCGTCAGCACCAGTCAGCGGCCCCTGGTAGCTCCGCGTTTCCGCAGGCAAGGAAAAGGTGTCGGCCCTGTCGGGCTGACCTATCACCTGGTGCAATGCGACAACGTCTGCCACGGATCGACCCATGGCGCCCGGGGAGCGAACTGTGTTGGGAGGCGTGTGAGCTACTCTGCCCTGCGTGGGCTTCAGTGCCACGAGGCCACAGCGAGCTGCCGGTACCCTCACCGATCCGGCGAGGTCGGTACCTACGGCCACCGACCCGATTCCTGCAGCTAGGGCCGCGGCGGCGCCCGCGCTCGAACCGCCAGGGCTCACTTCCAGGTTCCACGGGTTTCGCACCACCCCGTACAGAGATGACAACCCGGTAATGGCCATTCCCGAATCAGGCGCGGTCGTCTTCGCGAAGATCAATGCGCCGGCTTCCTTCAGCCGAGCAGCTGGAGGTGAGTCCCGTGTGGCAACAGGTACATCCGCATACATGGCCGAACCAAAGGTTGATTGCGTGCCCTTGAGATCGATTGCATCCTTGACCGTGACAGGAATGCCATCCAAAGGGCCCAGCGACTTGCCGTTTTCCCAACGCTGGGCTGAGTCTTCAGCGAGTTGAAGTGCGTTGTCCGGGTCGCACCAGGCGATGGCGTTGAGCGATGGGTTCAGCTCTTCGATGCGCTCAAGCGTTTGAGTCATGACATCTACCGGACTCTGGTCACCTGAGGCGTAGTCTCTCGAGAGCTGTTCAATCGAAGCACCGACGATGTCATTCATTGTTGTTAGCTCCAATACTCAAATCCTTGCGTGGGGCCAGCATGCCACCGCCGTTCATCTCTACCTGTTCACGAATCTTGGCGCGGGTGCAGGCGAGGGCGACCGCGCCAACAACGGCGACAATGGCAAACCCGTAGAAGCCCCAGGGGATGACCAGTCCTGCCGAAACCAGGAGCCCGCCCAGAATCGGACCGCTAATTGCCCCGAGACGGCCCACACCGGCCGCAGCACCGAGTGCGGTTGGGCGAAGGTGCATGGGGTGGCTTGAAGTGACAAATGCGTACACGATTACCTGAGCGTTGGGGGCAAAGAACCCGGCGATCGCGACGACCAGGTAGATCCAGAATCCGCTGTCAATGCTCATGAGAGCGAGGAACACTCCAGACAAGGCAAACCAGAAGATGGCTGCGGTGCGTGGTCCGAATTTGTCTGCTACACGCCCCGAGACAAACAGTCCGAACATCGTTCCAATGTTGAGAACTGCAAGGAAGGCCAATGAAGAACCGAGACCGTATCCAGCAGAGTTCATCATCGACGGTAGCCAGGTGTTGAGTCCGTACACCAGAAGCAGACCCATGAACGATGCTATCCAAATCAACAGGGTGTTTCTGAGGTAATCCTTGGAGAGCAAAGATCCTGCAGGCGCCTGGCTCTGATCATGCGGTGCAACCTCTTCCGGCTTCGTTTCGAGCCCGTACCTGTCCGCAATGTCGTTCGCCTTTTCCCAGTCTCCCCTGGCACGAAGGAAGGCTGGGGACTCCGGGAGATAGCGGATCATTAACGGAACGATGACAAGAGCGGGAAGGCCTCCAATGATGAACAAGGATCGCCATCCGAAGGAATCAAGAAGCAGGATGCCCATGACCGACGCCATGATCGCACCTGTGTTATACCCCACGAACACAAGCGCATTTGCGAAGCTCCGCCTAGCGGGAGACGCAAACTCGGTCATCATCAAGATGACCATGGGAAGGCAAGCTCCCAGACCAAGTCCCGCAAGGAACTTCAGAAGTCCAAACACCTCCGGGGTCGGTGCAAATCCGCCGGCGGTCGTCAAGATGGAAAAGGCGATTACCGACGCGATGATCGTCATCCGCCGACCAACCCTTGCTGCCAGTGGCCCGACCATGAGCGCTCCGATGGTCATTCCGATTAGCCCGAATGTCGCGATAGTCGTCGCAGCTTCAGCGCTCACCATCCACGACGGGTCGTTGCGCAGGGAGGGAATAGACACTCCCATGATCACTAGGTCGTACCCATCCAAGAATGCCGCACCGAGGCAGAGCCACAGCAGCAATCTGGCATTGGGGTGAAAGGTTCTCTGTCGCGGAGCCGTACCCATTTGCCCTCCTTCTCATAATGTTCGATTGTTGAACGTCTGTCCAACTGTAGAACGATGCTAGGCTAGGGATGTGGCGCAGTCAACACCTAACTTCTGAAGAATCACGAATCACAGGATGCGGCCACCCACTTCTGCCCGAAGGCCGAAGCACATCGACCCACGGGCCTCAGTGCCCAGCACCGGCCCCTGCAGGACCAACCCCCGAAAGGATCCCTTCATGACCATCGACCCCTCGCCCGCCGCCCAGTCCGTCATGCCCGCGCAGCTCCCCCCGGAGCCGGCGGCGCGCACCGTCTACTCCTATGGCGTGCGCACCGGTGACTACCTGCACATCTCGGGCATGGTCGCCTTCGATTCCGAGGCGAGCATCGTCGGGGAGGGCGACATCGAGGCGCAGACGGAGCAGGTCTTCCGGAATCTGCAGGCCGTCACCGAGGAGGCCGGCGGCTCCATCAACGACATCGTCTCGACGACCACGTACCTTATCGACGTCACCGTTGCCCCCGTCATCAGCGCCGCCCGAGCCCGGCACTTCACCGGGCCGGTGCTCCCCACCCACACCGTGGTCGGCGTCGCCGCCCTCGCGCGCCCGCAGTTCCTGGTGGAAATCTCGGCGGTGGCGTACCTGGGCCGCGCCTGACGGCGGCATTCAGCACAGCGAAAAGCTCTCCTCCGACATCCGTCGGCGGAGAGCTTGTGTGATTCAGGCGTGAGTCTTAAGCAAAGGAGAACACGCCGGCGAGGCGGTCCATGAAGCTCGGCTTGCGCTCCTGGGTGAAGTCCTCCAGGCTGCGCGGGACGGCCAGGATCGTGGCGCGCTCGGTGCGCTCGACACGAATGGTGTTGTTGAACGCTGCGGTGCGGGGGTTGAATTCGCGAGTGGTCATGTTGTCCCTCCTTGGTCCGTTTCTTCCTTGTTCTTGATGACGCTTACTTTAGGTCGTTTTCGCAGGTCAGGCACCATTGGTAAGCCATGCCTTAGTAATGACGACCTTAAATAGGCTGCCCTAACTCGCACTAAAACCCCAGGAAAGCAACCCTTTGAAGCATGACCTTGGTCACTTATAGCCAGACCTTGCGGCCCTGGATCACACATCCAGCCACCCCATTTCGGGGGCACCCTGACCTCAGGGAAATTCCTCGGGTCCGCTCGGGGGGTCTCGCGCGTAAGTAGTATTCCTGCTAACAGTGGCGTGGCCCGCCCGACAGTGCGGCGTACACTATGAGGACGGTCACCACAGGTGGCACCAATGACACTGTGGAACGAGGCACAATGAGCACCTGGGTCCGCGTCGCCATGGGCATGTTCATCATTGCCTTCGGCGCCAACCACTTCGCACCGCTGCTCCCGGCCTACCGGATGACCGCGGGCCTCAGCCAATCCCAGGTGACATTTCTCCTGGGCATCTACGCCCTCGGGCTCATCCCCTCGCTGCTCATCGGCGGACCCGCCTCCGACGTCTACGGTCGGCGTGCTCTGATCCGTCCGGCCCTGCTCCTGTCGGGCCTGGGCTCACTGGTGCTCATTCTCGGTACCACCGGCTCGTTTGCCGCCCTGGCCGTCGGGCGTTTCATCATCGGTACGGCCGTTGGACTGGTCATGGCCGCCGGCGCGGCCTGGCTGCAGGAGGTGTCGACGGGGCCCAGCTATTTGGGTCCCCGCCGCGCCACGGTGGCGTTGTCGCTGGGATTCGGTGGTGGCCCGCTGGTCTCCGGCCTCATCGCCCAGTTTCTCCCCCGCCCCGACCTCCTCCCCTACCTGGTGCACCTCGCACTGCTGGCCGTGGTGGCCCCGCTTGTCTGGCGCACTCCCGGTGGCGCCCGTCGGGAGGACGGCCAGCGGAGGGCGATGTTCTCGCGCAGCGTCCTCTCCCGCGATTTCCTCTGGGCGGTCGCGGCCTGGGCTCCGTGGGGCTTCGGTGCGGTCACCACGGCCTTCGCGACTCTGCCGGACCTCGTGAAGAGTGAGGTCACCTGGACAATCGCATACACCGGAGTCGTGGCCGCCACGACCATGGGCACCGGCGCGTTCATCCAGCCCCTGGCGACACGCTTCGGCTCGAGCCTCGTTCCGCCGGCGATCCTCGGCCTCAGCTTCGTCGTCCTCGGCATGCTCGTGGCGACGTCCGTCGCCCTGACCCGCTCGCCCTGGCTTGTGTTCATCGCCGCCATCCTCCTGGGCGCGGGCCACGGCGTCATGATGGTCTCCGGTCTCCGGGAGGTCCAGTTCATCGCGCCGCCCGCCGAACTGGGTGCCGCGAACGCGGTCTTCTATTCGTTGACCTACGTCGGGTTCTTCGCCCCGCTCGCCCTCTCCTACCTCGGCCCGATCGTCGGCTTCCCGACGATGTTCCTCATCGGCGCGGGCATCGCCGCCGTCTCCATTCCGCCGATCGTGCACATCGCTAGAGGGCGCGGATCTTCTGCGCGGCCTCGGTGATGATGTCGGCGACAGCCTCCTGCTTATCGACGCCCGCCGCCCTCACCGCCTTCTTCAGCTCCCGGAAGGCCATTCCGTAGCGGCCGCGGGGATCCTCCTCGGAGTGGTCGCGGTAGTCGTCGAGGATCTGCGCCCATTCGGGGTGAGCGTCCACCTCGGCCTTTCCGGCCTCGGTGAGGGTCGCCATCTTGCGGCCCTCCTCCTGGGACATGGTGATCAGGCCCTCGTCCTCGAGGAGGCTGAGGTTCGGGTAGATTCCGCCCGGCGACGGCGTCCAGGCGCCGTCGGTGCGCTCCCCGATCCTCGCGATCAGCTGGTACCCGTGCATCGGCCCGTCTCCCAGCAGGACGAGGATCACCTGACGCAGATCGCCACGTCCGGCGCGTCCACCGCGACCGCGTCCATGTCGACCGTGTCCGTGTCCGTGACCATGTCGTCCGCGTCGCCCGTGCATCCGGCGGCGCCTGCCACGTCCGCAGCAGCCGCCCTCATCGTTGTTGTTGAATCCGTGATTGATGGTGATGTCGTACATTCTCGTTTCCTTTCGATATATCGGAATGAACAACGTCACAGTAACTTGCGATGTATCGCTATGTCAATAGTGATGTATCACTAGAGGCTCTCCAGAGTGCGCGGCTGCGCACTCTTTTCCTACCTTGACCTGCACTTATTCCGAAGAACTCCGTTGTTGCTATCACGGTCCGCCGAACACGCATGCGCGCCCAACCCTGTGCCGCCCGAGTGCGCAGCTGCGCACTCTTCTCCTACCCTGACCTGTACGTATTCTGCGGAACTCTGCAGGAGCTGGAGGCGCTTCTCCGGCTCCTCGATGGGTGCCACTCAGTGCGCAGCTGCGCACTCCTTTGCCCCTCTGACCTGCAGAAGCAGGGTGGACCGGGGCGTCGATAAGCAGATTAGCGAGCGACGTCGACGAAGCGGGAGTAGTGCAGCTGATGGGCGACGGTCACGGTGTCGATGGGACCGCCACGGTGCTTGGCGACGATGACATCGGCCTCGCCGGCGCGGGGATCCTCGCGGTCCTGGGAGTCCGGACGGTGGAGCAACATGACGATGTCGGCATCCTGCTCGAGAGAACCGGATTCACGGAGGTCGGCGAGCTGGGGACGCTTATCGGTACGGGCCTCAGGGCCACGGTTGAGCTGCGAGATCGCGATGACGGGAACGTCGAGCTCCTTGGCCAGCAGCTTGAGCTGACGGGAGAACTCGGAGACCTCCTGCTGACGGGACTCGACGCGCTTGCCGGAGCTCATGAGCTGCAGATAGTCGATGACCACGAGCTGCAGATCGTGCTTCTGCTTGAGGCGACGCGCCTTGGAACGGATCTCCATCATAGTGAGGTTCGGGGAGTCATCGATGAACAGCGGGGCGTCGGAAATCTGGCCGACGCGGTTGGCCAGGGTGGTCCAGTTCTCGTCGTTCATGCGGCCGGCGCGCATGTCGGAGAGCTTGATCGACGTCTCCGCGGAGATGAGACGCATGACAATCTCGGACTTGCTCATCTCGAGGGAGAAGATGCACGACGCCTTGCCATGCTTGATGGAGCACGAGCGCATGAAGTCCAGCGCGATGGTGGACTTACCGACGCCCGGGCGGGCCGCGACGATGATCATCTGTCCGCCGTGCAGGCCGTTGGTGAGGTTGTCCAGGTCCACGAAACCGGTCGGCACACCCTGCGCGAGCCCACCGAGGTTGGCGATCTGGTCGAGCTCCTCCATCGTCGGTTCGATGACGTCGCCCAGGACGGCGTAATCCTCGGTCTCGGTCTTCTGCGCGATGGCGAAGACCTCCTGCTGGGCGAGGTCGAGGACGGTCTCCACCTCGGCACCGTCGTTGCCCTCGTAGCCGAGCTGAACCACCCGGGTGCCGGCGTCAACAAGGCGGCGCAGGATCGCCTTTTCGACGACGATCTCGGCGTAGTAGCGGGCGTTGGCGGCTGTCGGCACCGAGGAGATGAGTGTGTGCAGATACGGTGCGCCGCCAACGCGCTCGAGGTCGTTGTGCCGGTCCAGGCGGCCGGCGACAATGACCGGGTCAATGTCCTTGCTCTCGCCGAACAGGTCGATCATCGCGGCGTAGATGAGCTGGTGCGCCGGGTGGTAGAAATCCTCCGGGGCGAGCTCACCGATGATCTCGACGACGGTGTTCGGGCTGAGCAGCATGGCGCCCAGGACGCCCTGCTCGGCCTCACGGTCGTGCGGCGGCTGACGGTACTCCCCGAAACCGCCGCCTGAGGTCCGCGAACCGCGGTCCCGGTCCTCCCACTTGCGACGCGGCCCGGCGTCCCGGAAGGCAGGAACGAGGTCAGCGCCGTCGTCGGGCAGATCCGGTTCCGCCGGCGGAACGTAATCGTCGTCGAAGCTGGCGCCACCGAATCCTGAAGTCATGAGTCGCAGTGTAGCCGGGGCGCGGGAAAGGGAAAATTGTGCATCAGGCCTGTGGATAACTGGCTGCATCCACAAGCTGTCCCCACCCCCGGAGGCATGGTTGTCCACATGTCCTGTGGATAACTCAGGTTAACAGCGGTGTTTACTCACTGCCCATGGACCGGGCCTGTGGACAACTTGTGAATAACTCCCGGAACACCCGGTGCGATGCGCCACATTCCCGCAGGCCAGCGCACTTTCCGGGGCATGTGAATAGTTGACGGCAAACAGTGAATAACTACTCGACCAGCACGTTTGACAGCCGCAGAAATGCGAGATACCGGCAACCAACCGGCGACATGCCGACGTCCCCGTGGTGACCACCAGGTGAATTGCGTCGATTTCCCCACATTTATCCACAGTCATTGATGCGGTAACCACAAGGGCCACAGAAAAAAATCGACGCCCCGCGGTTCACGTGCCGCGTGGCGTCGAAAAGCTGTTGTCGTTGGGCCGGCAGATCCCCTTCATGCAGGGACCCCGACCGCCGTCGGGCGCTGTATTAGGCGCCGACGACCTCGAAGTTGATCTTGCCGGTCACGTCATCGTGGAGCTTGACGACGACCTGGTAGTTGCCGGTCTTCTTGACCAGGCCCTTGGGCAGCTCAATGGTGCGCTTGTCCAGGGTCGGGCCGCCGGCCTTCTTCACTGCATCGGCGATGTCGTCGGTCTTCACGGAACCGAAGAGCTTGCCGGAGTCAGAGGTACGGACCGGGACGGTCACGCCGGACAGCTGCTCGAGCTGCTCACGGACCTCACGGGCGTGGTCGAGGTCGCGGATGGCGCGAGCCTCCTGGGCACGCTGAATGCCCTCGATCTGCTTCTCAGCACCACGGGTGGCCACAATGGCCAGGCCGCGGGGAAGCAGGTAGTTGCGTCCGTAGCCGTTCTTGACCTCGACGACGTCTCCTGCGTCACCGAGGTTCTCAACGGCAGCGGTGAGGATCAGCTTCATGATCCCTGCCTTTCGTTGTTCATCCCTGTCGGGAAAGTTCTGTTGAGTGGATTGATCTGCTCGATCAGAACGGAGGCTCGTCATCAGCCGCACCACCGAAACCACCGGCCGGCGGGGCGGAACCCCACGGGTCGTTGGCCGGCATCTGCTGCGACTGCTGCTGGGGGGCCTGCTGCTGCTGGCTGAAACCGCCCTGGTACTGAGACTGCTGAGGCTGCTGCGGGGCCTGCTGGCCGCGCTGCTGCTGGGGCTGTCCGCCACCGAAGCCTCCACCACCGTAGGAACCGCCACCTTCACGGGGGTTGCGGTTGACCTGGGCAGTGGCGAACGTCAGGGACGGGCCGACCTCGTCGACCTCGATCTCGTAGACCGTACGGTTGTCGCCTTCCTTCGTCTGGTAGCTGCGCTGCTTGAGTCGACCGTTGACGATGACGCGCATGCCCTTGCTCAGGGACTCAGCGACATTCTCAGCGGCCTGGCGCCAGACGTTGCAGGTGAGGAACAGAGCTTCGCCGTCTTCCCACTGGTTCGTGTCACGGTTACGGACACGCGGGGTCGAGGCGATGCGGAAATTGGCCACCGCCGCACCCGAGGGGGTGAAGCGGAGTTCCGGGTCGGCGACGACGTTGCCGACGACAGTGATGGGGGTATCTCCAATAGCCATGTTCTTCTTACCTTCCAGTGACGGGCATGGACGACGGGCGAATGCTCGTCATCCAGTATCCGTTCTTAAGCGTCGGTGCGCAGAACCTTGGTGCGCAGGACAGAGTCGTTCAGGTTGAGAACGCGATCAAGCTCGAGGACAGTCGCAGACTCGCACTCGAGGTTGACGACGGCGTAGACGCCTTCGTCGTTCTTGTTGATCGGGTACGCAAGACGACGCTTGCCCCAGACATCAACCTTCTCGACCTTGCCGTTGTCCTTGCGGACATTCTCAAGGTACTTATCCAGGGACGGGGCAACGGTGCGCTCATCCTGGGACGGATCCAGAATGATCATGATTTCGTAGTGACGCACGACCTCATCACCTCCTATGGTCTAGTTTTGTGGTTCGGCCACACCGCGTTGGGGCGTGACAGGAGGGTCTGTTGCGTCAAGCAACCTCAGCAGCGTACCGCAGCACCACCGGAAAGAGTTAATCGTCAGCGGGTGACGTCACCGGGCATCGTCGCGAAGAAGACGGCGAGGATCACCGGGATGACGGTGACGAAGAAGAACGCCACAACGCCGAAACCGACCGACCACCCCACCGGCTTCTTCGTCATGAAGGTGTAAAACGCCGCCGCGATGCACAGGAAACCGATGACGATCGAGGCGATGCCGAGGATGGTGACGGTGTTCATGTCTCCACCATACGACGCTCGGGGGTGAGCATCTGCCGGACGACCAGGACCACCATGACGGTGAGGATGGCGAGGCGGGCGAGGAGCGCGACGTCGAGAAGCTCGGAGGGGATCCCCTTGTTCTCCGCACCGAGCATGTGCCACATGAGCAACGGCCACACCAGGGCATCGACGGTCATCCACGCGAAGAGCAGACGCCAGCGCGGCAACGCGAGGACCGCCGGGACGACCAGCCACAGCGAGTACTGCGGGGACCACACCTTGTTGAAGATGAGGAACGCCACGATGATGAGGAAGATGAGCTCCACCGCGCGGGGACGACGCGGCGCGGTGAGCCCGAGGATGAGGATTGCCACGCAGGCCACCGCGAACAACACGAACGACACCACGTTGAGCAGCGCGACGGGCATCGCGGGCAGGATGGTGTTGCGGTCGATGATCGCGTAGATGGTGGTCCACTCGTAACCGCGTTCGCTGTTGAGACGGAGGAACTCGTTCCAGCCCTCCGGGTAGGCGAGCAGCACGGGGAGGTTGAGGGCCAGCCACGACGCCGCCGCCACGAAGATCATCGTGAGGAACGGCACGAACTTCCGGTCACGGATCGCCAGCACGAGGTAGGCGCCGAGCAGGTACAGCGGCCACAGCTTGAACGCGGTCCCCAGGCCGATCATGAGACCCGCCCACCCGAAACGGCCCTTCGCGGCGCACCATATCGCCGCGACGGCGAACGTGATCGAGGGGATGTCCCAGTTCGTGAACGCATGGACGATGACCAGCGGGGACGCCGCCACCAGCAGCGTGTCCCAGATGCGGTGGCCGGCGAGATCGGCGACCATACGGATCATCAGGACCCACAACACGGACATGACCAGCGCGTTGAACGCGAAGTACCAGGAGGCCTCCGGGATGACCAGCCCGCTCGCCTCGACGAGCGGGTACGTCAGACGCGTGAACGCCGCCATGAGCCACTGGAAATAGCCGGCCAGCACCGGGTACTCCAGGTAACGGGTGACGTCCCCCTCCACCCACGAGTAGGCGTACGGGAAACCACCCAGGTGCAGGCCACGGCCCTCGTACAGCGGCGTGATGTCGTTGTAGCAGGCGGCCACGTACTGGCGGTTACCGGACCAGTTGAGTCCGATCGACCCGTCCTCGCCCGTCGCACCCTCGAGACAGCGTGCCTTCGACAGGAAACCGAAGGACAGGAACACCAGGGCCACGGAGATGAGCACCCGCAGCGGGGTCCACCAGCGCTGCCGCCCGACGGCCCCGAAGCGGCCGGTCGGGCCGCCGAGGAAGTCGACGATCCCCCGGGCCAGCGGCTCCGCGGACAGGGGCCGGATTACGGGCCGGGTCTGCAGTTCTGGCTGCACGCCGCCCAACTCCTAGGGAAGCTCGATGACCAGGCCGGGCAGCACTTCCACGGAGTCCGGGACCGGCGGCAGGGCCGGCGGGGCGGGCGGTGCCGGGATCTCGGGGGCCGGCTCCGGAGCCGGTTCCGGCTCGGGGGCGGGCTCCGGCTCAGGCTCCGGGTCCGGCGCCCGCGCGGGCGCGGGGGCCTGCTGG
>NZ_JAUNUG010000005.1:24650-98666 GCF_030538285.1 Corynebacterium sp. | reverse complement strand
ATCCACTCCGGACAGCTGCACAACCGGATCAACGCACTCTAAATCGTGAAGAGCCAGTAAAGGGTGGAAAGCGCCTACCTGCTGGTTACTATCTTCAAGCTACTCCAACTCACCGCCCTTATATTCGAGTTGCTGATATGCGGGTTGGCGGTGTTGATCAATCGGATATCAAGTACGTACCAGAGGGCGCAATTTCTCGTATATAGAATTATCGGATCTATAAAGACGACATCTTTATAAGCGTCGCAGGAACGCTGGGAATTGTTGGACGAGTCCCGATTTCTCTAGACGGTGCGAATCTTACGGAAAATGCAGATCGACTCACAAACATTAAATGCGATGTTGCGTATCTGATGTACGCCCTCCAAAGCAATCCTATTCAGGATGAAATTGATTCGATACGAACAGTCGGTGCTCAGCCCAAACTTGCGCTGAGCAGAATTCGATCGTTTGAAATCTTGATGCCATCTGATCAAGCGGAGCAATCGAGGGTATCGCGAGCTCTGTCCGATACTGATGACCTGATCGAATCTCTCGAACGCCTTATCTCAAAAAAGAAGGCGATCAAGCAGGGCATGATGCAGGAACTCCTCACTGGTCGTACTCGCCTGTCAGGCTTCACTGAGCCATGGACAAATATCGTCTTGGGTGACGTTGCACGATTCGGCAAAGGGTCTGGACTGCCGAAATCAGCACTAACTTCATCAGGATTCACTCCTTGCATCCACTACGGCGAACTCTTCACTCATTACGGTCCAGAGATTATTCACGTCACAAGTCGTACAAACCTGACTGACCGAATGGTAGTTTCAGAGGATTTTGATGTCTTAATGCCTACGTCTGACGTGACCCCTCGCGGCCTTGCGAAAGCGAGCTCAATTCACGAACGCGGAGTCGTGCTAGGCGGCGATATTATGATTATTCGACCCGATAAAGGTAGGGCACACGGACCATTCCTTGCACACGCAATCCGACATGATGCGAACCAAGTACTTCAGTTTGTACGTGGTTCAACCGTGTACCATCTCTACGCCGCTGATATGCAGAACTTCACGCTCGCTATCCCTTCAGTTGAGGAACAACGAGTCATCGCACAGGTGCTTCGAGATGCAGATTATGAGATTGACACTCTGCATCGGCGCCTTGAGTCCGCCCGCAACATCAAGCAGGGCATGATGCAGGAACTCCTCACTGGTCGTACTCGCCTACCCGTCGAGGAGGTTTCTTCATGAGTCTGGTTGGACAGCGTGAGCGTGCCACGCAGGATCGCGTCGTAGACATCCTGTCTAGACAGCTCGGGTATGAGTATGCCGGGGATTGGAAGGACCGGGCCAACTCCAACGTCGAGCAAGAGCTGTTGCGCCAGAATCTGCTGGCACGTGGCTACGAAGAGGACTTGGTACGGCGTGCTATCGAGCAACTTCGTAAGGTTGCTTCGCTGCCGGCGGGCGGTTCGCTTTACGAGGCCAACCGCAAGGTCTACAGCCTGCTGCGCTACGGAGTGAAGGTAAAGCGCAGCGCCTCGGAAAACTTCGAGACGATCTGGCTTATCGACTGGGACAACCCGGAAGCTAACCATTTCGTGGTGGCCGAAGAGGTCTCGATCAAGGGCAAGAACACCAAACGTCCAGATGTCGTGCTCTACGTCAACGGTATCGCTCTCGGCGTCATTGAACTCAAACGCTCCAAGGTCAGCGTTGGTGACGGCATTCGTCAGCATCTGGGCAATCAAAAAGCGGACTTCGTTCGTCCTTTCTTCACCACGGTCCAGCTACTGTTCGCTGGCAATGACGTCGAGGGGCTTCGCTACGGCGTGATCGAGACGCCAGAGAAGTACTGGCTGGAGTGGAAAGAGCCAAGCGAGGTTGAGAAACCTCTCGATCGTGGCCTGCTTCAGATGGCGAACAAGCAGCGCTTCCTTGAACTTATCCATGACTTCATCGTCTTCGATTCGGGCGTGAAGAAAACCGCCCGACACAACCAGTACTTCGGTGTCAAGGCTGCTCAGGAGCGTATCGCTCGCCGCGAAGGCGGCATCATTTGGCACACCCAAGGGTCAGGTAAGAGCTTGACGATGGTGTGGTTGGCGAAGTGGATCCGGGAGAACCAGCGCGAGGCCCGTGTCTTAGTGATCACCGACCGCACCGAACTCGATGAGCAGATCGAGAAGGTTTTTGCTGGCGTCGATGAGACCATCGAACGGTCGACGTCTGGAGCCGGCATGATCGGCATGCTCAACCGGAACCAGCCCTGGCTGATGTGCTCACTGGTGCATAAGTTCCGGGGTGATGACGAGAAGGATCAGGGCGACACGGAAGACTTCGTGCGTCAGCTCAAGAAGCCCCTGCTTGAGGGGTTTAGCCCGAAGGGTAATCTCTTTGTCTTTGTCGATGAGGCTCACCGCACCCAGAGCGGCAAGCTCCACAGTGCGATGAAAGAGTTGCTGCCGAACGCGATGTTCATCGGCTTTACCGGCACGCCTCTTCTTAAGAAGGACAAGGCCTCCAGTATTGAGACTTTCGGCTCCTACATCCACACCTACAAATTCGATGAAGCTGTTGAAGATGGCGTGGTTCTGGACCTTCGGTACGAGGCTCGAGACATCGAGCAGAAACTCACGAGTCCGGAGCGGGTCGATGAGTGGTTCCAAATCCACACCCAGGGCATGACCGATCTGACAAAGCACCAGCTGAAGAAACGGTGGGCAACGATCAAGGAGGTCGAGTCCGCTGAGCCGCGCGCTCGGAAGATCGCGGCAGACATTCTGATGGATATGGCTAGGATGCCTCGCCTGATGGATGGCCGAGGCAACGCTATGCTGGTGTGTTCGAGTGTCTACCAGGCCTGCAAGTTCTACGACATCTTCAGCCGCAGTGAACTCGCCGGCAAGGTCGCCATCGTGACGAGCTATGAGCCGAACGCATCCAAGATCTCCAAGGAAGACTCCGGGGCCGGCAAGAACGAGGAGATCGTCAAGTACGACATCTACCGTCGGATGCTCGCCGACTACTTCCAGACCGACGCCGACGATGCTGTCAAGCGGATTGACGAGTTTGAAAAGAGTGTCAAGGAGACGTTTATCAAGCATCCCGGCCAGATGCGGCTGCTTATTGTGGTCGATAAACTCCTGACCGGCTTTGATGCACCGAGTGCGACCTATCTCTACATCGATAAAAACATGCAGGATCACGGCCTCTTCCAGGCAATTTGTCGCGTGAACCGGCTCGATGGTGACGATAAAGAGTACGGCTATATCGTCGACTACCGAGATCTGTTCAAGTCCCTGGAGGATGCGGTTTCTGACTACACCTCTGAAGCCTTCGCAGACTACGACGAAGAAGATGTAGAAGGCCTGCTCAAGGATCGTATTGAGCAGGAGCGCCAAGACCTGGATGAATCTCTGGAGATGGTGCGAGCACTGTGCGAGCCAGTGTCTCCGCCGAAGGGCACGCTGCAGTACCAGCACTATTTCTGTGCGATGGAGAGCGGCAACGCTGAGCAGCTCAAGGCCAACGAACCTAAGCGTGTCGACCTATACAAGGGAGTGGCGAGCCTGGTTCGCGCCTACGCCAACCTAGCCAATCGAATGGCTGATGCCGGGTACTCCCAGAGCGAAGCGGAATCTATCAAGCAGCAGGTCAAGCACTTCGTCGATGTCCGCGACGAGGTGAAGCTCGGCGCTGGCGAGAATGTTGACCTCAAGCAGTTCGAGGCTGGCATGCGTGCGCTGCTTGATACCTACATCCAGGCGGACGCCTCACGAAACCTGGCGACCTTTGACCAGGGCCTCGTCCACCTCATCGTCGAGCACGGGGTCGGAGCCATCGAGAAACTCCCCGAGAGCATCCGCAAGGATCCAAAAGCGGCTGCCGAGACCATTGTCAACAACGTCCGTAAGACGATTGTTGATGAGCAGGCGATGAATCCGAAGTACTACGAGTCGATGTCGACGCTCCTGGACGCCTTGATCGAGCAGCGCCGTGAGGCCGTCATCGACTACCAGGAGTACCTCCTTAAATTGGTCGAGTTTACTCAGCGACTAGCCAAGGGAGAGTCGGAGCAGAAGTACCCGAAGTGGGCAGATAGTTCTGCCCGCCGCGCCCTGATCGACTTCGCATGGCCGGAGGGCATCGAAGTCGATGTCGAGCGGGTCTACCGCACGATCCAGCGCAACAAGGAGCATGGCTGGTCTGGAGATAAGACCAAGCAGAAGTCTTTGATGCGTACTCTCGCGCTCAACTTCCCTGGGCTCCTGCAACCTGCTGACATGAAGGAGCTTCTTAAGCTATTGGCGATGCATGATGAATTCCGCTAGTTCCTACCTCACTGTTTCTGGTTTCGATGTTGAGCTGGTCTACAAGGACATCAAGAACATGCACTTGTCGGTGTATCCGCCGATGGGTCGTGTTCGGGTAGCTGCGCCCGCTCGGTTAGATGAGGACACCATTCGTCGGGCTATCATACAACGCCTGCCATGGATCCGGCGGGAACGAAATCGTCTCCAGAACGCTAACCGGCAATCCAAGCGACAGATGGTCTCCGGGGAGAGCCACTATGTCTGGGGTAAGCGCTATCGTCTGGATGTTTCGAGGCATAGCGGGAACCCTAAGGTGGTCGTCTCAGGAGATATTCTCTGGCTCTATTCCCCGGAAGGATCGACGCCAGAGGATAGGTTTGGCATTCTCGATCGCTGGTACCGCCGGGAACTTAAGGCGGCGCTGCCGGCTCTGGTCGAGAAGTGGGAGTCTGCGATGGGTGTGAGAGCTAACCAGATTACGGTCAAGCGCATGAAAACTAAGTGGGGGTCCTGCAACCCAGATAGTCGGAACATCTGGTTCAACCCGGAGTTAGCGAAGAAGAACCCACGGAGCTTGGAGTATCTCGTAGTTCACGAACTAGCTCACTTAATCGAGCGAAGCCATAACGAGAAGTTCGTAGCCATCATGGATCGGTATTTACCGGACTGGACTGCGCGACGAGATGAACTTAACGATGCCCCTCTGGCGGCAGAAGATTGGAGCGGAAGCATTGGCGACTGAAAGCGACGCCGCCACAGCGATGTGGTTGGAGACGGTTCGAATCAAGGGATTCAGATCATGCGAGGACACGGAAGTAGCGCTTAGTCCTGGTCTCACCCTTCTGGTCGGAGAGAACAACGCGGGCAAGTCCAACATCATTGATGCCCTGCGTCTAGCAACGACTCCACTGAGTGGACGTCGGACGAGGTATTTCGAGGTTGACGACCCGTCGATCGGGTCCACCTCTAACCCGGATATCGAGCTTGTTTTCGCGGACGGAGACAGTTTCCAGCAGGCATTGTTCATCGGTGCGTTGGATCTCAAAACTAAGAAGATTCACCACCATGTCCGCTATTTTCCGCCGACTGATCAACACCCGCGCGGTCGGACCGAGCGCTTGGCAGGGCCGGTCGCCTCTCCAGACCCAGAATCGGAGGTTCGGTCGAAGATCAATCACGTTTACCTGGAGCCGCTACGCGACGCGAAGCGGGAGTTGGATTCCGGCAACGGTCGCCGCCTGGGGGCGGTTCTTCGCTACTTGCTCAATGAGGAAGACAAAGAGGCATTCTTGGAGGAGGCCCGTGCCGCTACCGATGGGCTTTCGGGCAGCAGAGCCGTTCAAGGGGTGAGCGAGAAGATTCAGGAGCATCTATCCTCGCTGACCGATGCCGTGCGTGGACAACAGGTGGCACTCGGATTCGAGCAGCCTTCCTTGGAGCATCTTGCCCGCGGTCTGCGTCTCAAGATGGCAGAACATGGAATAGATGTAACTGACCTTGCATCGTCTGGATTGGGCTACGCTAACCTCCTGTTCATGTCAACGGTTTTGCTCGAGCTGCAGGAGGCTAACCTGTCAGAGCTCACCCTCTTGCTAGTAGAGGAGCCGGAAGCGCACCTGCATCCACAACTCCAAGGTGTTTTGCTTGATTTTCTCCTTGAGCAAGCGGAGCAATCCGTTCAACAGGCCCAAGAAGGGCAGCCTGCCGGGCGGATTCAAGTCGTCGCGACGACACATTCTCCGAACCTGGCCAGTTCGGTTGGCCTGGAAAGAACCGTCGTCATCCGTCCGACTATGCGCGCCAATCGGAGTAACACGGCAGCGCTAGCTCTGAAACAGGTCAATTTTGACGATGAGAACGACCGAAGGAAAATCGACCAGTATTTGGACGTGACTCGGTCCGATCTGTTGTTTACCCAGCGGGTCATCCTTGTTGAGGGAATCTCTGAGGCGGTATTGCTCCCGGCGCTTGCGAAGCACTGCGTTTTTGATCGGACGGACAAAGAACAGGCCAAGCGGCTCCGGCGGTTTAACGCCACACCCATCGTCAACCTCGGTTCGGTGGACTTCCGTCCATACCTCAGGCTGCTCCTACACGACTTCGGTGAGGGGATGCGTCTCGCGGATAAGGTGATCGCGCTTACAGACGAGGACCCGCAGATCGGAGATGAGGAAACCAAGAGCATCAACAGATCTTCGGACCTTAAGAATATCGCCCGTGGCTGGGACGCTGACAGCATATTGAATGTGCAGACGTCGGACTTCACACTGGAGGCGAGTTTGCTAACTGGCTCGAGTGTAAATAACAGAGTTCTTAAGGAGGCATTCCGAAAACAGCACCCCCGCTCGATGGGGAAGTGGGAAGCCATCGAGGAGGCGTCTGAGCCGGCGCGGGAGATGTATCGGAGACTCCAAGCTAAGAAGGCTGCGGAGAATCTAGGTATCAGCAAGGGTCAGTTTGCTCACGACGTCGCAATTGCTATATCCAATCCAGGGGTGGACTTTGATTGCCCAGCTCAACTCAGAGCTGCGATCGAGGCCGCGGCCGAAGATTAGGGGCGTGGCATGAACATGGAATTTACATCGGCGCAGCGGTCGCTCATCGAGTCGGAGTCTGGAGGTTTCTTTGAGGCCTGCCCGGGTGCAGGGAAGACACAGACCATCGTTGAGCGGTTTGCAAGACGTGGTTCAGCAAGGTCTCGGCGGGGTGTCGCCTTGATTACCTTTACCAACGCTGCTGCAGAGGAAGCCCAGCGGAGGTGCACGCACAAACCCGAATTGCTCCAAGCTCCCAACTTCGTCGGAACGATTGACAGCTTTATCAATAGGTTTTTCGCGGCACCGTTCTACAAGGCGAAATTTAGACGCTCGCCTACTTTTTGGGAGTCGTGGAGCAGCCTAGACATCGCGACGGTGCAGGGTTTTAAAGGCCGTTCTATATCTCTAGATGAGTTTCGGTTCTTCAGAGGGCGTGCAGAACTCAGTCAACAAGCACGCCGGGGGCGATCACCGCAAGAATGCAAGTCGCTGGAGCAGCGGGCGTTTCAAAAGCTAAAAAGTCTTCTCAAGGCAGGACACCTGGATTCTGATACCGCACGGTTACTGGCTGAGGTTGAGATCGAGAAGCGCACCTACGGAATCGGAGATTTAGTTTCTGCTCGATTCGAGGAAGTCATCGTCGACGAAGTTCAAGATTGCAACTCCGCCGACCTGCTAATTCTGAATACGCTGCGAGATGCGGGAATCCGTCTTATAACCGTCGGAGATATTGACCAGTCCATCTACGAGTTTCGAGGCACGTTGGTCTCCGAAGTTCGCGATTTTGTCGAGTCGGGGAACCGCCAATCGCGTATCAACACCAACTTTCGCAGCTCTCCTGCTATCTGCAAGGTCGTGGATAGCTTGCGCGAGGGCTCGGGGACGGACATTGCTGGAGGTGTAGCTTCTAGCTGTGAAATCCCCGTACACCTCGTGGGCTATGGAAAAATCTCGGATATCGGTCCATCTGTAAAGTCAGTAATGAGCCAGTATCAAGAGCTATCTCAGCCGGTATTTCTTGCCTACAAAGGAGACGACGCGGCGCTTGCTGCTGGAGGCCGGGCGAAAGGAAGGCTGTCTTCAAGCAAGGTTGTGGTCCTTGCACGTTCATGCAACCAGCTCCTTAATCCCTCCTCAACGTCGGCGAAGCGAACCCGTGCACTTATTGATATCGGATTGTCGCTGCAGAGGCTGCACCCAGATAAAGTTCTAGCCAAGGCGAGCGAGGAGAAGTATCTCGCGAGTCTCGGGTTGACTAAGGGTGCATATCGCGAATTATGCCTGAGGTTTGCGGTGGCAGCAGGAGACCCAGCGGGGTTGCCTCCCAGCGCCTATAGGGAGAAGCTCGTAAAGGCAGTCGATCGGTTAGAAATCGACCTTAATCGTAAGAGCCTAAGGACACCTGCTTCCGAGGTTTGGATATGGGAGGAGGCGCCGTCCGCCGAGTATCAGTACGAACATTCAAATATTCACCAGTTCAAAGGAATGGAGACCGACTCTGTCACTTTGATCATTCCGCATGGCTGGCAAACGAGGAAGACCCTCCAAGAATGGCGTGAGGGGGTAGGATCTGAAGCAAGACGAGTCCTTTACGTCGGTGCATCAAGGGCCAAACGGCTTCTCATTCTTGCAGTGCACAACGAGCACTTGAGGGAGGTCAAGGAAATATTGGAGAGGGACAATGTTCCTCTTGCTCTAAGTTGACAAGAATGGGTTTCGCGCTGGTTCGATAGTGCGGGCAGCTTATGCTGGTATGGATTTAGTCATCATGAAGCAGCGATTAAGGAACTGGAGTAAACGAAATGGCGAACGATGAAGTTATCAAGAAGACTCGAACGCTGGATGTCGCTTTTGCCAAGGAGTTAGTTGCTGACGGTTTCACTAACGCGCTAATAGTCCAGCAACCGTTGGCTATTCGAACGGTCGATCGGCTACGTAGAGTTCATCCTGATAAATCTCCAGAGGAACTAATCAAATTTCTCAATAATACCTACCTGGCTACGGTGACTGCCACAGGAACAGCCGCAGGTGCGGCCGCAGTCATCCCGAACGGCGTAGTTCAGGTTCCAGTAGCAGCGGCCGACTTGGTCGCTTTCTTAGAAGCATCCGTCTTATATGTTCTGGCAGTCGCGGAAGTTTATGGCGTTGACGTTGAAGATATAGAACGTCGCAGGTTTTTACTGACGACCGTGCTTCTTGGAGATAGTGGCGCCAAAGCAGTTACTCAAAGTCTGGGCAAAAGGACCGTACCCTACTGGAGTAAGTCGATCATTAACAGCATCCCTATGAAGTCTATCAATGCTGCGAATAAGGTCTTGGGGCCGCGGTTTATCACCAAGTACGGCACAAAGCAGGGGGTGCTCGTTTTGGGTAAGCAGCTCCCGCTTGCTCTTGGTGTAGTAGTCGGGGCGGGCGGAAACGTAGTGTTTGGATATGGGATAGTTAAATCGACCAGGAAGCTCTTGCGGGCTGCGCCTGAGAATTGGGAGCATCTTGATAGCAATGGCCGCGAATCAGTTAATGTTGATGTAATCGAGGGTGAAGAAAACGCTACAGAAGAGCATGTGAGTATCGAACCGTAACGATTACTATTTCTGAGAAGGGTAATCCCTGAATATTGGTGAGTCGGCGCTTGCAACTGTCTTCGTCGTCAACTGCCGCATTCCAAACTCTGCTCCACGTGGCCCGCTCAAGCCGAAAATCTCCTGCGCGAATATAGAGCGGCACTAGGCAATCTTCGAACCCAGAACCCACGCTCCCGCCGTGCAGGCAAGCCCGCCTTCGGGGTTGCGGCGGGGTGGCGCTTGACCTTCTTGGTCGTATAAGTGTCACCCGCTATGCTCGCTTCGTGACGGTGATGTCGCCAAATTGGGCTAAACTGGCCTTGGACGATGCCTAGGTTTTCGGCCGAGATATTTATCTCATCAACCCCGGTAGATTGGCCTCTTTGAAGGACTCCGCGGCGCTTGACAGCACCTCGTATATGTTGCGCGATGAATGGCGTACCAAGTTGAAAGCCTTCCACCAGCAGGTGGAGGGCTTTCGTCATTCACCTTGCTCTTCACCTGCCAAACGTCAGACACCCCACCGGCGCTAGGTGTACACCTGTGGCCCTAACAGCCTGGGCCGTCTGACGTTGCGCAGAGGATGGGTGGCAGTCTGCCAAACGTCAGACACCCCACCGGCGCTAGGTGTGCACCTTTGGTCCTAACGGACTGGGCCGTCTGACGTTGCGCAGAGTCAACCCGGTGCACGTGCTCAGCTACGCTCAATGTCATGACCCTCTCACCCCGTCTCATGCGTGCGATGAACACCGCCGCCTACAACCACCGTGATCACGTGCGTAAGGGCTCGGATGTCCCTTATATCGCGCATCTCATGGCGGTGCATCATCTGGTTGCGCAGCACACTGATGATGAGGATGTCCTGATCGCGGCGCTCTTCCATGACACCCTGGAGGATGTGCCCGAGCATTATTCCGAGGCGGATATGCGCCGGGACTTCGGCGATCGGGTCACCGACATTGTCCTGCATCTGAGTAAGAACGAATCTCACGCCGACTGGCAGGAGCGTTCGAACGCTTATCTCGCGCACCTCGACAACGTTGCCCCAGATGAGGCCGTGCTCATCTCGTGCGCGGATAAGCTGCACAACCTCATGTCCATCCTGGAGGATCACGCCACCCTCGGTGATGGCCTGTGGGGTCGTTTCAATTCGGGGCGGGAGAAGCAGGAGTGGTGGTACGGGGAGGTGGGGCGGGTCGTCGAGAAGCGACTGCCCGGGCACCCGCTGGCCCAGCAGCTGAGGGAGCTGGCCGCCTCCTTCCCGAAGTAAGCGTAAGCTTCCATGCATGAGTCTGGAACCTGGGAACACCCCACTCGTGCGCCTCGAGCGCCTGTTTCCGCAGGCCCGCGTGTGGGCCAAGCTGGAAGGCTACAACCCTTCCGGTAGCGCGAAAGACCGCACCGCCCACGCCATTCTAATGGCCGCTGACCTGCAGCCCGGTGCTGTCATCGTCGAATCCAGTTCCGGCAACCTTGGGGTGGCCATGTCGCGGGAGGCGGTCCTCGGGGGCTGGACTTTCCATTGCGTCGTCGATCCGCGGGCGAATCGTTCGACGGTGGCCACGATGCGGGCTTACGGTGCGGTCGTCCATGAGGTCACCGCCCCTTGCCCGGAGACCGGTGACTGGCTGGCCGCCCGCCGGGCCCGGGTTGCGGAGTTGCTCACCGAACTTCCCGATGCTGTTTGTCTTGACCAGTACTCCAACCAGGCCGCTTTCACCGCGCATGACGAGGGCACCATGCGCGAGATCGTCGAGCAGCTCGGTCACGCCCCGGATCACCTGCTCGTCGCGGTGAGCACCACCGGCACTATCGGCGGTTGCCTGCGCCGCATCCAGCGGGAAGGCCTGAATACCGAGGTCACCGCCATCGACGCGGAAGGTTCAGTGCTTTTCGACGGCGCCCGCGGCACCCGACACCTCCCCGGCTTCGGCGCCGGCGTCGTGCCCGAACTGGCGGCCTCGGTCCACCCGGACCGGGTTCTGCGGATCACGGATAAGGACTCCGTCGCGGCCGCCCGTCGGCTGGCCCGCACCGAGGGCATTTTGTGTGGGGCTTCGGGTGGGGCGGTGGTGGCGGGCGTCGAGAAGCTCCTGCCGGAATTCAGCGGCGACATTGTCCTGGTGCTCCACGACGGCGGCACCAACTATATTGACACCATCTACAACGACGAGTGGGTGGAGGAAACCCTGTGACAACCGTGGCGATCATCGGCGGCGGCCCCCGCGGCCTGTGGGCGGCAGAAGAGCTCCTCGGCCTGGCTCGTGAACGCGGCGCGGCCATCGAGCTCCACATTTTCGACGGCGGCGGGCTCGACGCCTACGACACCGAGCAGCCGGATCAGTGGCTGATCAACGTCCGCGCCTCCGCGATCCACACCGGCCTGGGCTCCTTCGACGAGTGGCGCGGGGCCAGCGACCCGTTCCCGCCGCGCCGCCAGGTGGGGGAATTCCTCGCCGCCTCCTGGGATATCCTGCGCAGTCATATCCCTCCGCGGTGCACCCTCACCTGGCATGAGGGACACGTGGAGAAGCTGGAGCCGCGTGAGGACGGGTGGGCCGTCGGCGGACTGTTAGTCGATGAGGTCCTGCTGGCCACCGGCCACGCCGCCACCTGGCCCGGTTCCCTCGAACACGCCGACCTGCCCGTGCCCGTCGTCATGCCGTACCCAGCCGCTAACCTGCAGGCGATTGGCCCGGAGGACCGCGTCCTCGTGCGCGGCGCCGCGCTGACCTTCATCGACATCATCCGCGCCTGCGACCCAGCCGTGTTCATCCCGGTCACGCGCACGGGCCGACTCATGGAGGTCAAGCCCGAGTTCGACGGCGTCGAGGCCGGTGACATCATCGCCGCCGGGAACACCCTGCTTATTGACGCCCCCGACGCCCCCGCCCTCATTAACGCCCTCGCCGTCACCGCTCGGCGCCTACTGGAGCGGGCGGGACGCGCGGGCGATGTCGATGCCGTGCTGGCCGGCACCGACCGCGATGACCCGGATGCCGCGTGGGCCGTGGGCCTGGCGTGGCGCGAGTGTTACCCGGCTATCGTCGAGCGCGCCTCCTACGATGGCCGCGACAGCCTGGACGGTTTCGGTGATTTGACCCGCCGTCTGGAGCGCGTCGCCTTCGGCCCGCCGCCGGAGAGCATGGCCCACCTGGAGCAGCTCATCGAATCCGGCAAGGTTGATCTCAGCCATCTGGGCCGAGGTTCCGAGGATTTGGCCGACCTGGTCCGCGAGGTGGGTGCATCGGTCGTCGTTGATGCGGTCATCCCGCCGCCGGGGGTCGTCGACGGAACGCTCGAGGCCTGGCTGGTAGACGAAGGCCTGGCGCGGGTGCGTCCCGGCACCCGCGGGCTCGACGTCGCGCCCGACGGCACGGTCGTGGGACAGACGAACCTCGCTGCGGTGGGCCGTATGGCCGAGGACGTCGTCCTGGGCAATGACACTCTGTCCCGCACCCTCCATGACGTCATCCCGCGCTGGGCTCGCCGCATCGTGCCCGGGCCTGACCACGTCCACGGTATCCCGCCGCTGACCGCCCGCCTGGAGTCGTGGGCAGCCGAGCTCACCGCCGACCCCGCGCATGCGCGGCAGTTGCTGGCGGAGTTCGGTAGCCCAGTCAACGTGCTCGATCCCGGACCGATGCTGGCCAACGTCACCGAACTTGTCGACGCCGGTTCCTCTCTAGGCATCGACACCCGCATCTTCTTCGCCCGCAAGGCCAACAAGGGGCTGGTGTTCGTCGACACCGTCCGCGATGCCGGGCACGGCGTCGATGTCGCCAGCGAGCGTGAACTGGCCCAAGTCCTGGGCCGTGGCGTGCCCGGCGAGCGGATCATCCTCTCTGCAGCCATCAAGCCGGATTGCCTGCTGGAGCTGGCTATCGCCAACGGGGTGACCATTTCCGCCGACTCCCGCGCCGAGCTGGCCCGCATTTCGGCTCTGGCGGGGGAGCGCACCGCCCACGTCGCCCCGCGCGTGGCCCCCGACCCCGCCCTGCTCCCGCCCACCCGATTCGGCGAACGCGTCGAGCAGTGGGCGGAGATCGGGCAGGTCCCCGGCGTGGAGATCGTCGGCCTCCACGTCCACCTCCACGGTTATGCCGCTGCCGACCGCGCAGCCGCCCTGCGCGAGTGCTGCCGCCTCGTCGATCTGCTTGTCGACGCCGGCCACCGACCCTCCTTCATCGACCTCGGCGGTGGCGTCCCCATGAGTTACCTTGACGACGCCGCGCAGTGGCGCGACTACCACGCCGCCCGCGATGCCATGGTCGACGGTTACGCGCCGCCCTTCACCTGGAAGGCAGACCCGCTGAAGAACACCTATCCCTTCCACCAGACCCCGGTGCGCGGGGAGTGGCTGCGTGAGGTGCTGTCTGATGGTGTCGCCGAGCTGCTCCGCGAGCGCAACCTGCGCCTGCATCTCGAGCCGGGCCGCAGTCTGCTCGACGGGTGCGGCGTCATCCTGGCGGAGGTGGCCTTCGTGAAGGAGCGTTCCGATGGCCTGCCGCTGGTCGGCCTGGCGATGAACCGCACCCAGTGCCGCACCACCTCCGACGATTACCTCATCGACCCGCTCCTTCTCACCGACCGCACGACAGGGGAGGAGGTGGAGGCTTTCCTCGTCGGCGCGTACTGCATCGAGGACGAACTCATCCTGCGCCGCCGCATCCGCTTCCCATACGGGGTGGAGCCGGGCGATGTCATTGCCATCCCCAACGCGGCCGGATACTTCATGCACATCCTGGAAAGCGCCTCGCACCAGATCCCGCTGGCCAAGAACGTGGTCTACCCCGGCACCCTCGACGACATCGACCGCTAAGCCTCAGGATCATGACGAGGTTGCGTCGTGTCCTCATTGCCCTGGTCCTACGCGGACGCCCTCGCTGCCGGTCTCTCGCAGCCAGGGTGCGGCGCGGTGGTTGATCTGCGCGGGAACACCGACGGCGACATCGCCCCGATGCTGGCGGGCGTGTCCCCGCTTCTCGACGATGGCGTCGTCCTCCAGTTCGTCTCCCGCCACGGCACGAGCGACGTCCGGGTCGAGGGCACCACGGTCACTGAGCCCGGAGGTGCCACCACAACTACCGGCGGCCAGAACCCGCTTCCCGTCGCCCTCCTCACCGACGGTGAGACCGCCAGCGCCGCCGAGGCCGTGCTGCTGAGTTTTGCTGGCCTGGACCGGGCCATAAGTTTCGGTGCTCCCACGGCGGGCTACGCGTCCCAGAACACCGGCTTCGACATAAATGTCGGCGGCGTCATCATCACCACCGCATTGATGCGGGACCGCACGAGGCGGGAGCACGCCTATAATCCGATCGTCCCGGAGGTGGACACCGCCGATCCCCAAGCAGCGGCTCTTGACTGGCTGGCCGCCGCACACGGATGCTCGACATCATGATCATCCGTCCGGAAGTCCCCGCCGATCTCCCGTCGATTGCCGCTGTCACCGCCGCTGCTTTCGCCGCGGTCGAACGCTCCTCACAGACTGAATCCGCGATCATCGAGGCCCTCCGTGCCGCGGGGGCCTTGTCAGTGTCCCTCGTGGCAGTTGACAATGAGCAGGTCATCGGCCATGTCGCGGCCTCGCCAGTGCTTATCGACGCTCACCCCGGCCGCTTTTACGGCCTCGGCCCCCTGAGTGTCCTCCCGGAGCGTCAGGGGGAGGGGATCGGCTCGGTTCTGCTGCGCAGCGTGCTGGGGTACCTGGTGGATGCCGAAGTGATCGTGCTTCTCGGGGAACCGGACTTCTACTCACGTTTCGGTTTCGCACCCGTCGAAGGGTTGGTGTACCCGGACGTACCGCCGGAATATTTCCTCGCCCACGGGAATCCGCACCGGCGGGGTGTGGTCAGCTACCATCCCGCCTTCTTCGTCTAGAGCGAACGCGACAGCGCCTCGGCCGCATCCTTGAGGGCCGCGCCCCACTTCTTCGCGGGGTGCGGCCGCAGGCGTTCCGCGGGGCCGGACACCGACAGCACGGCCACGAATCGACCCGCAGGGGTGAACACCGGGGCAGACAGGGAGGCAAGGCCCACCTCGCGCTCGGCGACGGACTCGCTCACGCGCTCGGCGACGACCCGCTCCAAATCGGAGGGATCAAAGGTGACGTCGGGGAGGATGGTGTCGCGAAGCTGCGGCGAGCCGAAGGCGACGAACACCTTGGCGGCGGAGCCGGAGGTGAGCGCCAGCTGGGAGCCCACGGGGACGGTGTTCTGCAGTCCGACGGGTGGTTCCTGGGCGGCCACACATGTGCGGGAGGTGCCGGTGAGCTGGTAGAGCTGCACCGATTCGCCGGTGGCGTCGACGAGGGCTGACATGATGGGGCGGGCGGCGTCGAGAAGCTGATCGCGGCTGCCGGTACCCAGGGAGGTGAGCGCGGGGCCGATGGTCCAACGGCCGTCCTCACCGCGGGCGAGGATGCGGTGCGTTTCCAGGGCGGTGGCCAGGCGGTGGGCGGTGGCGCGCGGTAGTCCGGTGGTTTCACAGAGCTCGGTGAGTGAGAGCGGATGCGGGGCGACGGCCATCATGATGGCGACCGATCGATCCAGCACCTTGATGCCTGACACTGCGCTATACTGTCCCATACCACGATACTAACATCTCACCTTATGAGATTTTTACAGATGGAAAGGTGGCATCCATGGCCGAGAAGCTGACGCTGGCCGAGAAGGTGTGGAACGACCATATTGTCGCGAAGGGCGAGAACGGCGAACCCGATCTCCTCTACATTGACCTGCAGCTCCTGCACGAGGTGACCTCCCCGCAGGCCTTCGACGGACTGCGTCTGGCCGGCCGCAAGCTGCGCCGCCCGGACCTGCACCTGGCCACCGAGGACCACAACGTCCCCACCGAGGGCATCGAGACCGGCTCCCTCCTGGAGATCAAGGAGGCCACCTCCCGCACGCAGGTCGAGACCCTGCGTCGCAACTGTGAGGAGTTCGGCATCCGCCTGCACCCCATGGGTGATGTCAAGCAGGGCATCGTCCACACCGTCGGCCCGCAGCTCGGCGCCACCCAGCCCGGCATGACGATTGTCTGCGGCGACTCCCACACCTCCACCCACGGTGCTTTCGGTTCCATCGCCATGGGCATCGGCACCTCCGAGGTCGAGCACGTCATGGCCACCCAGACGCTGCCGCTCAAGCCTTTCAAGACCATGGCCATCGAGGTCTCCGGCGTGCTGCAGGAGGGTGTCACCGCCAAGGACCTCATCCTGGCGATCATCGCCAAGATCGGCACCGGCGGCGGCCAGGGCCACATCATCGAATACCGCGGCGAGGCCATCGAGAAGCTCTCGATGGAGGCCCGCATGACCATCTGCAACATGTCGATTGAGGCCGGTGCCCGCGCCGGCATGGTCGCCCCCGACCAGAAGACCTTCGACTACGTTCAGGGCCGCGAGTTCGCCCCGACCGGCGCCGACTGGGACGCGGCGGTCGAGTACTGGAAGACCCTGCCCACCGACGAGGGTGCCGAGTTCGACACCGTCGTCGAGATCGACGGCTCCGCCCTTACCCCCTTCATCACCTGGGGCACCAACCCCGGCCAGGGCCTGCCCCTGTCCGCCAACGTGCCGGACCCGGAGGACTTCACCAACGACTCCGACAAGGCCGCCGCCGAGAAGGCCCTGGCCTACATGGACCTCACGCCGGGCACCCCGCTGCGTGACATCGCCATCGACACCGTCTTCCTCGGTTCCTGCACCAACGCCCGCATCGAGGACCTGCGCGCCGCCGCCGAGGTCGTCCAGGGCCGCACCATCGCCGCGAACACCCGCATGCTCGTAGTCCCCTCCTCCACCATGGTCAAGGAGCAGGCCGAGGACGAGGGACTGGACAAGATCTTCACCGACTTCGGCGCCGAGTGGCGTACCGCCGGCTGCTCCATGTGCCTGGGTATGAACCCGGACCAGCTCGCCCCCGGTGAGCGCTCCGCCTCCACCTCGAACCGCAACTTCGAGGGCCGCCAGGGCCCGGGGGGTCGCACCCACCTCGTGTCCCCGCCGGTCGCCGCCGCCACCGCTGTCGCAGGCCACCTGGCCAGCCCCGCCGACCTGTAGAAGGAGTTAAGAATCCATGGAGAAGTTCACTACCCACACCGGCGTCGGCGTGCCGCTGACCCGCTCAAATGTCGACACCGACCAGATCATCCCCGCCGTCTACCTCAAGCGTGTCACCCGCACCGGCTTCGAGGACGGGTTGTTCGCGGGTTGGCGCAAGGACGAGGATTTCATCCTCAACCAGGAGCCTTACCGGGAGGGTTCCGTGCTCGTCGCTGGCCCTGACTTCGGCACCGGCTCCTCCCGCGAGCACGCCGTGTGGGCGCTCATGGATTACGGCTTCCGCGTCGTGCTCTCCCCGCGCTTCGCCGACATCTTCCGCGGCAACTCCGGCAAGGCCGGCCTGCTCGCCGCCCAGATGGAGGAAGCCGACATCGAGCTGTTGTGGAAGCAGCTGGAGGCCGAGCCGGGCCTGGAGATTACCGTCGACCTCGAGTCCCGCACCGTCACGGCAGGGGAGAACACCTACCTGTTCTCAGTCGACGACTACACCCGCTGGCGCCTCATGGAGGGCCTCGACGACATCGGCCTGACGCTGCGCGACGAGCCCGCCATCACCGCCTACGAGGAGAAGCGCCCGGTGTTCAAGCCGACTATCGTCGGCTAAATGAAACATGTGTCGCTGCAAGTAGTCCTCGGCGTGGCGGCGGCCCTGGCCGTCGTCTCCGCCCTCGTGGATTTCACCACCCTGGCGGAGTTGTCGGGGCAGGCGGATACGTGGGCGTCGATACGCAAGACCCTCGCCCGCACCATCAACTCCGGCTCCGTGTGGGCCGGACTGGGCATCCTCGCAGGTATCAGCGCCGGATCAGGGCGCTGGCTGCGGGGTGGCGCCTTCGGTGCGGGCGTGTTGCTGTTTACCACCGCCCTGCACTACGCGGTGGGCATCGCGGTGGGCATTGTGCCTCCGGACGGATGGGCGTCCAACGCCCACTGGTTCGTGGCCGCCGCGGTGTTCGGCATCCCGCTGGGGCTCATCGGTGTGGCAGCCCACGCACACCGTGCCGCGCGCCTTATCCTCCCGCTCGGCATGTTCGCCGAGCCCTGGGTGACCCGGCGTTTCTTCGGTTTCTACGGCACTCTGCCCGAGCACGTCTCCGAGATTGCCAGCGGCATCATCCTCACCCTGTCCGGGGTGATTCTCGCCGTGGTCCTCATCAGTCGCGGGTATTCTCACAGCCATGACTGACAACCGTTATGAAGAAGGTATCCGCATCCGCCGCGAGGTCATGGGCGACGAGTTCGTCGACGCCGCCTTAGACCGCAACGCCGGCACCGACGGCGAGGACCTCCAGCACCACATCACCGCCACCGTGTGGGGATCCGTGTGGACCCGCGAGGGTCTGCCCAAGCGGGACCGCAGCCTGCTCAACATCGGCATGCTCGTCGCCCTGCGCGCCACCGAGGAACTTCGCGGGCACATCCGCGGCGGCCTGGCTAACGGCCTGACCCGCGAGGAGATCACCGAGGCCATCATCCACGCCTCCGGCTACTGCGGGGCGCCCGCGGCACTATCCGCGATGAAGGTCGCGCAGGAGGTCCTGGAGAACGAACTGGGGCCGAAGAAATAGTCCCTACTTCGCCGGCAGGGGGCTGGTGAGGTAATCCGCCCCCGTCAGCTGGCCCTCATTGAAAGACAGCACCCACACGGACGCCTTCTTCGACTCGATCTCCACGAGCGGGAGGCGCCCGTTGGCGCTCAACCAGGCGATCATGTCCGGGATCGCGGTGCCCTGGGAAACAACGACGGAGGTGCCGCCGGCGTCGATAAGCTCTTGGAAACGCTGCTGGCACTTCGCGGGCTGCTCCACATACGCCTGATCGCCGAACATCTCATCGACCGTGATCTCCACGCCGAGCTCATCCGCCAGAGGAGCGGCCGTAGCCTGGCAACGCTCCGGCTCGGCGGAATAGACAGCCACCGGCTTATAGGGCAGGAGCATGGGCACAAGCATTTCCGCCTGACGGCGGCCCTTCTTGTCCAGCGGGCGCAGGTTATCATCGCCGTCCCAGTTGCGCCGCTGATGCGCGCGGCCATGCCGGATGTAGAGCACCCGGGAGGTGGCGGGCAGGCGGAAACGCTTCTCCGCCTTATCCAGCACATGGCGGTCAACCTCATAGGAAAGCCGTTCGCGGGCCTGCGCGATGGGCAGCCAGACCAGCTCATCGACTTCGTCGTTGGGGGTGAACTCACCGCCGAGGACCTCACCCGTCCAGTAGTAGACCACCTTGGTGCGGTCGCCGACCGGATAGGTCACCTTGCCCAGCAGCTTGCCTAGACGGATCTCATAACCGGTCTCCTCGAGGATCTCGCGGGCCGCGGTGGTGGGCAGCGACTCACCCGGATCGACCTTGCCTTTGGCCAGGGACCAGTCGTCGTAGGAGGGACGGTGAATGAGCGCGACCTCGACGGAATCCAGGTCAGAGAGGTCACCACGCCACAGGACAGCCCCCGCGGCAAGCATCGAACGGCGAAACTCCTTCGCCGGGTCAGCGGGGATAACCTGGTGCCGACCGTTGACCAGCAGCTCGGGAACCTGATCCTTGTCAACCTCGTGCGGCTGCTTATTCTTCGGCATGATTTTCCTCCGACGTCGGTTCCGGTTGTACTTCCCACCCATTTTTCCCCACCTCCGGCTGATTCGCAGCACCAACCCATCCTCTAAGCTAGTTTGCAGACGAAACGGATAAGGAGCAGCGCGTGGTCAACGTAGCGATCATGGGTGCCGGATCATGGGGTACCACCCTGGCGAAGGTTTTCGCCGACGCCGGTAACACCGTCACATTGTGGGCCCGCCGGACGGAGTTGGCCGAGCAGATCCGCACCACCCGCGCCAACCCGGATTATCTGCCTGACATCCGTCTGCCGGAATCGGTGGTGGCCACCGATGATGCTCAGCGGGCCCTGGATTCGGCCGCTGTCGTGGTGTTCGCCGTGCCGAGCCAGACGATGCGCGACAACCTCACCTCGTGGACGCCCCTGCTGCCTTCGGATGCCACCCTGGTAAGCATTTCCAAGGGCGTGGAAACCGACACCCACCTGCGGATGAGCGAGGTCATCGCCGAGATCACCGGTGCCGACACCGGACGCATCGCCGTGCTCTCCGGGCCTAACTTGGCCCGGGAGATCGCCGAGGAACAGCCCGCCGCCACCGTCATCGCCTGTGCCGATGAGAACCGCGCCAAGCTCGTCCAGGCGGCGGTGGCCACCCCCTATTTGCGCCCTTACACCAACACCGATGTCGTCGGGGTCGAGCTCGGTGGCGCCTGCAAGAACGTCATCGCCTTGGCCTGTGGTGTGGCCACCGGCCTCGGATTCGGCGAGAACACGCTGGCCACCATCATCACCCGCGGTCTGGCCGAGATCTCCCGCCTGGGGCATGCGTTGGGCGCGGATCAGCGCACTTTCGCTGGCCTCGCGGGTCTGGGCGACCTGGTGGCCACGTGCTCCTCGCCACTGTCGCGTAACCGTTCCTTCGGGGTCCGCCTCGGTGAAGGCGGCACCCTGGAGGAGGCGAAGAAGGCCACCCACGGGCAGGTCGCGGAGGGTGTGATCTCCTCGAACTCGGTGTTCCAGCTGGCCCAGGCTAACAAGGTGGAGATGCCGATCACCCAGGCCGTGTACGCCGTGTGCCACCGCGGGCTGGATGTGCGGGATATGATCGCCGAGTTGATGGGGCGCTCCAAGAAGGCTGAGTGAGGTCGCGGTAGGCTTCCTGGCTATGGAACAGCGCATCACAGTCGGCGTCATCTACGGCGGCCGCAGCACCGAGCATGAGATCTCCTGCGTGTCCGCAGGCGCGGTCATGAGCCACCTCGATCCCGAGAAGTACCAGGTCATCCCCATCGGCATCACGAAGGATGGCATGTGGACGGTCGGGGAGTCCGACTACTCTCGGCTGCAGATCCGGGACGGTGAGCTGCCGGGCGTCGAGAAGCGGGAAGAACTGGCGCTGTCGCTGGACCCCGCCGATAACGGCCTGATCCTCAACCTGGATTCCGGCCAGCCGCACATGCGTATCGACGTCGCCTTCCCCGTCCTCCACGGCCCCTTCGGCGAGGACGGCACCATTCAGGGCATGTTGGAGCTCATCGGCCTGCCCTATGTCGGTGCCGGGGTGCTGGCCTCGGCCTGCGGGATGGACAAGGAGTTCACCAAGAAGCTCGCCGCCGCGGAGGGACTGCCGATCACCGCGGAACTGATCCTGCGCGGGGCCGAAACCGACATCCCCGAGGTGGAAAAGCAGCGCCTGGGGCTGCCGGTGTTCGTCAAGCCGGCGCGCGGCGGATCCTCCATTGGTGTGTCCCGGGTCACCGAGTGGGAGCAGCTGCCCGCGGCTATCGCCAGCGCGCGTGAATCCGATGACAAGGTCATCATCGAGGCCGAGATCATCGGCGATGAGGTAGAGGTCGGGGTCCTCGAGTACCCCGACGGCTCACTCGTGGCATCCGTGCCGGCGAAGCTCAACGGCACCGGCGACTCGGAGGAGGGTTTCTACGGCTTCGAGACGAAATACCTCGACGATGTCGTCAGCCCCACCATCCCCGCGCCCTACGCCGAGGACGTCAACGACTCGCTCCGCGCCTTGGCGGTGGAGACGTTCCGGGCCCTGAACTGCCAGGGCCTGTCCCGCGTGGACTTCTTCCTCACAGCGGATGGCCCGGTGCTCAACGAGATCAACACCATGCCCGGGTTCACGCCGATCTCCATGTACCCGCAGGTGTTCGCCGCCTCGGGGGTGGCCTACGAGGAGCTTCTCGACGTCCTCGTGGCTACTGCTCTTGAGTCTGCTCGGCGATAACATCACCGAGCTGCACCAGTACCTCGCTGCTCACATCCTGCGGGGTGCTCACGGCGATGTCGGTTTCCCGGCCCAACGCGAACCAGGTGCCCGCGGTCGTGCCGGACGCCAGGACGGTGTCCTCGAACCAGACGATGTCGTTGACCTGGTTGAGCTGGATGCCCGGCTCGTAGTTCTCCGGCGGCGCGACACCGCAGCGCAGCACGATCGGCTCGCGACCATCGGCGGTCCAGGCGACGGTATGGTCCTCGGGGACATAAATGCGCTGGTAGTCGGTGGCGACGGTTTCCGGCAGGGCGGTGAGCAGATCCCCACACACGTCCGTGTCGCCGGAGGCCAGCTGGGACAGCGGCGCGGGGAAAGGCTCGTGTGAGGCGGTGGGCAGTGCGGCGACGGCCTCGCTCAGCTCGCTGATCGGCTCTTCCGCCCGGCCCAGGCCCTCGGCATCGGCGGTCACGGCCACCACCTGCTTGCGGTCGACGGTGTACCAGGTCTGCAGGGTGGATCCGGGGGTGGCGTCGGTGATGCGCAGCCACTCCACCCCGTCGACCTGTTCGGTCGGGGCGTAGGCGGTGTACTGCAGGGGAAGGTCCACGCCGCAGCGCAGGGTGACTCGCTCGGTGGAACTCGATGCCCAGGCGGCGACACCGTCGGGAGCGGGTTCAGCGATCTCGGCGCGGTCATGGCCGATGAGCTCAGCGGGGAGGGTGTTTATGAAGGATGCGCATTCGGGGGAGTCCGCCAGGGGGGCCGGCAAGTCGCTCATGGGGACCGGCTGCTTGGCGGCGCGGTCGAAGACGACTTTCGCGCCGATGACAACACCGAGAACCAGAGCGACCGCCAACACCAGGGAGAGGTAGATGGCGGTTCGACCGGAACGACTAGGTTGGTAAGCGGAGCTCATGTATGTGAAGTCTATCGAAAGGGTCCGCGTGACCAGCTTTCCCGCCCACTTTAGGGGCCCGACGCTCGGTGACGTCGGTGAACACCGCGCCATCGAGGTGATTGTCGCGGCGGCACCCTCGCGACGCAACGGTGATGATGCGGCGGTCCTCAGCCATGCTTCCCCGAATTCCCGGGCGGTGGCGACGACGGACATGCTCATCGAGGGACGTCATTTCCGGGTCGATTGGTCCACGCCGGAGGAGATCGGGCAGAAGGCGATAGTGCAGAATTTCGCCGATATTGAGGCGATGGGTGCGCGCCCCATCGCGGCTTTGCTGGCGGTCTCCGCCCCGGCGCATACCCCGGTGTCCTATCTGCGGGGGATCGCCGAAGGCATCCACTCGAAGGTGGGGGAGTATTCCGCGGAACTGGTCGGCGGTGACCTGACCGCAGGTAATGATCTGGTGCTGTCAGTCACGGCGATCGGCTCTCTGGGAGGTTCGCGCCCGGAGCTCACTCTGGATCGGGCGCGGCCCGGGCAGCGCGTCGTCGCGCACGGCATGCTCGGTTGGTCGGCCGCGGGCCTGGCCTTGTTGGATCGTTTCGGCCGTGACGTGCCGGAGAACTTGCGCCCGCTTATCGACGCCCACTGCGCCCCCCGCCTCACCCCCGGCCGCGGGGTGGTGGCGCGCGCGACTGGCGCCACCGCCATGACCGATAACTCCGATGGTCTCATCGTCGACCTCACCACCATTGCGCGACGATCCGGGGTCGGCATCGATCTGCATTCCGCCGACATCGCCCCACCCACGTTGCTGTGGGAGGCCGCCGAGCTTCTCGACGCCGACCCCTGGGAATGGGTCCTCACCGGCGGCGAGGACCACACTCTGCTGGCCACCACCGCCGGCGACCCGCCCTCCGGTTTCTCGGTCATCGGCCGGGTCATCCGCGGCGAAGGAGTCACCGTCGACGGCCAGGACCCCAAGTACGGCCACGGGTGGGTGAGCTTTTAATGGCACTGCCTGTACATGAATCCTGGAGGGCGGCGCTGGCGGGCGTCGAGAAGCAGATCCATGACCTGGGGGATTTCCTGCGCGCCGAACCGGCCTACCTGCCGGCCGGGGACGATATCCTGCGGGCATTCCAGGACCCATTCGACGAGGTCAAGGTGCTCATCGTCGGGCAGGATCCCTATCCCACGCCCGGACATGCGATGGGACTGAGCTTCTCGACGCGCCCCGGCATCCGCCCCCCACGCAGCCTGGTCAACATCTACCGGGAGCTCAAGGAGGATGTGGGTGTAGAACCGCCTGCCGACGGGGACCTCACCCCCTGGTCCCGGCAGGGAGTGCTGCTGCTCAACCGGGTGCTCACCGTGCGCCCTGGTGAGGCCGCCTCCCACCGCGGGAAGGGCTGGGAGGCGGTGACGGAGGCCGCCATTCGGGCGCTGACTTCCCGGGACAGACCGCTGGTGGCCATCCTGTGGGGCCGTGACGCCCAGTCGGCCGCCCGCTTCCTGGGGGATACCCCACGTATTGAATCCCCGCACCCCTCACCACTGTCTGCCTCCCGCGGTTTCTTCGGCTCCCGCCCCTTTTCGCGGGCGAATGCCTATCTGGAGTCTGTTGGAGCCGAACCGGTCGACTGGCGGCTGTAGACTACGGCGTTATGCCCTATCCGCGAGAGCTCGACGGTCCCCGCCTGCACACCTGGGCGGCGCGCGCCGTCGCCGAACTGTCCGCCCGCCGCGCGGAGATCAACGCTCTCAACGTGTTCCCGGTCCCCGATGCCGATACCGGCTCCAATATGACCCACACCATGGAGGCGGCGCTGAAGGAGGCCGACAAGTTGCCCGCGGGCACTGGAGCCCCGGAGGTGGCCGCCGCCTTGGCCAGCGGTAGCGTGCGCGGGGCGCGCGGCAACTCCGGGCTGGTGTTATCTCAGGTCTTGCGTGCCGTCGCCGATTCCGCCGCCCGCGGTCCCATCGACGCAGCCAGCATTGCGCGTTCCCTCACACTCGCTGTCTCCCTGGTGGACCGGGCGATCGCGGAGCCGGTGGAGGGCACCGTCATCACCGTGTTGCGGGCAGCCGCCGGGGCCGCGGAATCCGCGGAGGGGGACCTGCATGCGGTTGTCAGCGCTGCTTTCTCCGCGGCCCGCACCGCCCTGGCGAAGACCCCCTCCCAACTGGACGTCCTGCGCGAGGCGGGGGTCGTGGACGCAGGCGGCGCCGGTTTCGTGGTCCTCCTGGAGACCTTGATCGCCGAGATCGAGGGCACCCAGGTGCAGGCACAGGTGGATATCACCCCCAATGGACCGGCCCCCGAGCTCGAGGTGACCTTCTTCTTCCACGGCGATCTCGATCAACTGCAGTCACTGCTCGGGCCGCTCGGTGACAGCCTGGTCATCGCCCGCGCGGACGATACTTCCGGGCGCGTGCACATTCACTCCCGCGACGCGGGCAGGGTCATCGAGACCGCCTTCGGGGCCGGCGCCGTCACTGACCTGCGGCTGGAGGTGCTTCCCGACGCCCCCCAAGTCGAGGCCCCCCGCCGCGTCGTCGTCGCCGTCACCCCACCCGGCTCCGTCGCGGAGCTCTACCGGGAGGCCGGGGCAGTGGTGGTCACGCCGGGCGACAACGTAGTCACCGAGATCCTCGCCCAGGTGCGCACCTCCCGCGCCCAGGAACTGATCCTGTTGCCTAACGGCCTGCTCGATCGCCGCCAGTTGGTCTCTGTGGAACGCTCCACCCACGCCTTCGAGCAGACTTTCACCATTGTGCCCACCAGCCGCTTGGTCACCGGAATCGCGGCGTTGAGCGTCCACGATCCGGAAGCCCCCATCGGGGTGGCCGCCTACACCATGACCGAGGCCGCCACCGCGATGCGCACCGATATCATCTGCGATGCCACAGGCAGCATCGAGGACGCGACCGAGGCCGCCTGCCGTAATCTCCTGTCCGCGGGCGGCGAGCACGTTATCCTGCTGACGGGGACGGAACTGGACGTCGATAAGCTTGATGCGGCGCTCGACGTCGATGTCATGTCCTTCCCCGCCGACGGCTTGGGGCATCTGGTGGAGATCGGGGTGGAGTAGCATGCTCGGGTGGCGTGATGAACGGCTTCTGAAAGACGTGCTGCCCGCGAAAGAGGCGAAGGCGCTGGATAAGGCCTTCGGTTACACCACCTGCATGGAAGTGCTGGAGCATTTCCCGCGCGCCTGGTCACGGCACGGATCCGAAGTGCTGGCTGACGACGCCGATGAAGGTGACATCATCACCTGCGTCGGTGAGGTGCTGTCGATTTCCGATTATCACCGGGACAAGCGCATCATCACCCGCGTGGTGCTCAGTGACGGGCACACCCGTTTCGTCGCCTCCTTTTTCAACTCGGCTTTTGTCAAACGCATCCTGAGCCCCGGTAAACGGGCGATGTTCTCCGGTAAGCTGCGCTTCTTCCGCAACGAACCCCAGCTGCAGCACCCTGATTTCCTCATCCTGCCCGCCCCGGGAGAGCGGATGGCCGGCACCGGATCGCTGAAGACACTGTCGCTCTACGGTGAGCCCGATGAGCTTTTCGACGGCCTCGACTTCATCCCCATCTATCCCGCCACCGCCAGTATGGCCTCGTGGCGGATCATGGCGGCGGTGCGCCACATCCTGGAGACGCTGCCGCCCGTCGCCGAACCCCTCGGCGAGGTGCCCACTGGTCTGCCGAGCTTCGATGAGGCCATCCGCGGCGTGCACTTCCCCGGACCGGAAGGCCCCGAGCCGCATAAACAGCGCCTGAAATACAACGAGGCGCTCACGCTCGGGCTGGTCATGGCGTTGCGTCGCCTAGAAACCTTGCGTCGCGACGCCCCGCCCCTTAACCCCATCGACGAAGGCCACCGCACCGGCCTGCTGCGCGCCCTGCCCTATGAACTGACCTCCGGGCAGCTCGATGTCGTCGCCGAGATCGCCGCCGACCTTGACTCCGGTGACCCCATGAGCCGCCTGCTCCAAGGTGAGGTCGGCTCCGGCAAGACGATCGTCTCGCTGATCGCCATGCTGCAGGCCGTCGACGCCGGTCACCAATGCGCCCTGCTCGCGCCCACCGAAGTCCTCGCCGTGCAGCACGCCCGCACCCTCACCACCTTGCTTGCCGACGCCGGCGTCACCGCCACCGTCGTCGCCCTCACCGGATCCATGCCGGTACCCGTCAAACGCCAGGCGTTGCTGGACATCGTGTCAGGGCAGGCCGACATCGTGGTGGGCACGCACGCCATCATCCAGGACACCGTGGAGTTCTTCTCCCTCGGCCTGGTGGTGGTGGATGAGCAGCACCGCTTCGGCGTGGAACAGCGCGCCCGCCTGCGTTCCAAAGGCCGCGACGGGCTCACCCCGCACCTGCTCGTCATGACAGCGACCCCCATCCCACGCACCATCGCCATGACGGTGTTCGGCGATCTCGCCGTATCGACCCTGCGGGAGTTGCCCGGCGGTAGGCGGCCCATCGAATCCGTCGTGGTACCCGAGGCGCGTCCCACCTGGGTGCGCCGCGCCATCACCCGCATCGGCCAGGAGGTCGAAGCCGGCCGCCAGGCCTACGTCGTCTGCCCCCGCATCGAAGGCGACGGCGGAGTGCTCGAGGTATTTGACATCCTCGGCATGGGGCCCTTCCGCAACTTCACCGTCGGCTACCTCCACGGCCGCATGCCCGGTGAGGAGAAAGACCTCATGATGCAGCGTTTCGCCGCCGGGGAAATCCAGATCCTCGTGTCCACCACGGTCATCGAGGTCGGCGTCGACGTCCCCAACGCCACCGTCATGCTCATCCGCGAATCCGAACTCTTCGGCGTCTCCCAGCTCCACCAGCTGCGCGGCCGCGTCGGCCGTGGCGGGCACGCCTCCCTGTGCCTGTTCCACACCAAAGCCAGCCCGATTTCCGATGCCGGGCAGCGGATCGCCGCCGTAGCCGCGACCTCTGATGGTTTCGAGCTCGCCGAACTCGACCTGGAATACCGGCAGGAAGGTGACGTCCTGGGCACCAGCCAGTCCGGCGCCGCCAAAACCGTCCGCCTACTTAACCTGCTGCGCGATCTGGACATCATCGACCGCGCCAACACCGACGCCACCGCCCTCGTCGACCGCCACCCCCTCCTCGCGCAACGCCTCGTTCTGGAGATCGACCGCGAGGATCGGGAGTATCTGGAGAAAAGCTAGTCTTGAGGGCATGAATATCTGCGCCCCCTTCGCTGGCATCGTGCGTTTCCACGTCGCCGCCGGTGATCAGGTCACCACCGGTGACCCTCTGGCCACTGTCGAGGCCGTGAAACTCGAGGCCCCCGTGCTAGCCCCCGGCCCGGGGACCGTTTCCCGAGTGGCTGCGGAGGACTTCGCAGACGTGCTCGGCGGCGACCTGCTCATGGAGGTCAGCGAATGACCCGCATCATTTCCGGGGAGGCCCGCGGCCGGAAGATCAAGGTCCCGCCCGCCGGTACGCGCCCCACCTCCGACCGCGCGCGTGAGGGACTGTTCTCCTCACTGCAGGTCCGTTTTGGTTTCACCGATGCCCGCGTGCTCGATCTCTTCGCCGGCTCCGGCGCGCTCGGCCTGGAGGCTGCCTCCCGTGGGGCCGCTGAGGTGGTCCTCGTGGAGAACAACCCTGCCGCGGTGAAGATCATTGAGCATAACGCGGGCGTCGTGAAGCATCCTCACGTGACCATCGAGGAGATGAAGGCCTCCACCTACCTGGCGCACGCCCCGCATAACTACTTCGACATGGTGCTGGCCGACCCGCCTTATGAGCTCAGCGACGAGGCTGTCGTCGAAATGCTGGAGGCCCTACGCCCCGTGCTTGTCGACGGCGCCGCCGTCGTCATCGAGCGCCACGTCTCCTCCCCGGAGACCGCCTGGCCGGCGGAGTACACCCCGACCACCCAGAAGCTGAAGAAGCGTACCTACGGCATCGCCCGTATGGACATGGCCGTCTACCACCGAGAGGACGAATAAGTGAAAGCCGTCTGCCCCGGATCCTTCGATCCGGTGACCATGGGTCACCTCGACATCTACCGGCGTGCCGCCAGCCACTTCGATGAAGTCGTCGTGCTGGTCACCGCCAACCCCAACAAGCACTCCGGATTGTTCACCGTCGACGAGCGCATGGACCTCATCCGGCGTTCCACCGCGGATGTGCCCAATATCAGCGTCGACTGGTGGGGTGGTCTGCTTGTCGACTACACCAACCAACATGGGATCTCCGCGCTGGTGAAGGGTCTGCGCACCGCCCTGGACTATGAGTATGAGTTGCCCATGGCCCAGATGAACCGGCGTCTCTCTGGCATCGACACGTTCTTCCTGCTCACCGATGAAAAATACGGTTATATCTCTTCCTCCCTGTGCAAGGAAGTCGCCAAATACGGCGGCGACGTCTCCGGTCTGCTGCCCGAACCCGTCGTCGAAGCAGTCAAGGCGAAGTACGCCGCAGTAGGGGAGTAGTCTGAGCGGGTGCTCGCCGAACTCCTTCTGCTCCTCCTCATCGTTCTCGTCGGATCCGCCCTCCAGCGGATCTCCGGCATGGGCCTCGGTCTCGTTGCTGGCCCGGTCCTGGCGGTGACGATGGGCCCGGTGGAGGGCATCCTCGTGGTAAATATCCTCGCGTTCCTCAACGCCGCCGCCACGACTGCCACCGTCCGCGAGTACGTCGACTGGCGCAAGTTCGCCCTGATCGCCTCCGTCCTGGTCATCGGTGCTGTGCCCGGTGCGTTGCTCGTGCGGGAATTCTCCCCGGCGCTGCTGCAGGCCATCGTCGGTGCCCTGCTGCTGCTGGCGCTGGCGGCCACGACCTTCGGGCAGAAATACGTCCCGCCGGTAACCGGAAACGCCCCCGCCGTGGTGGCCGGTATCGTCGGTGGCTTCATGAACACCCTGGCCGGTATCGCCGGGCCCGCGATCACGGTGTACGCGCAGGCGTCACGCTGGGCGCAGCAGTCCTTTGCGGCCACGCTGCAGCCGATTTTCATGGTGGCCGGAGCCATTTCTTTTGGCATCAAGATTCTCCTCGGTGCGGGTGACCTCTCAGACACCAACTGGCTCGTGTGGCCCGTGGGCATCATCGGTATGGCGCTCGGCCTGTGGATCGGCGTCCGCCTCAGTAAGAAGGTCAGCCGACCACGGGCACGCACCCTCGCCCTCCTGCTCGCCACCGCCGGCGGCCTGACTGCTCTCGTGCGCGGCATCAGCGGCCTCGTTTAGCTGGCGCCGGCGCTCCTGCGCTGCCGCCCGGACCCGCTCGTTGCGGGCGTTACGGCGCTGCCGGAAAGTCTGCACCCACTGGCGGTTCTCGCTGGCCAGCGGGCCATCGGACTCGTTCTCCACCCAGCTGCCGTCGGCGAAGAGGAAGATGGCGTTGCCGGTCACGGGGCAGATGATGTAGCGGAAATGGCCAGCTGTCTTGAGGTTGTGGTGTCGGCGGCACAGCTTCCGCAGATTACGGGCGGTGGTTGGCCCACCGTCGTCGTAGTTGACGATGTGGTCGTTGTCGCAGAATTCTCCCGGGGCCTCGCAGCAGGGGAAGATGCACTGGTCATCGATGCCTTCGACGCAGGCCTCGATGTCCTCCGGAGTGCTGTATCCCCGGCTGACCTTGTCGTAGATGATGTCCATATCTCGGATGGTCGCGGCCTTCGCCTCCCACTCCGCGGTACGCTGCGGGTTGAGCCAGCCGGCCCGGGGCAGGTAGGTGGGGGCGCCGGGCACATCGTGGGCCCGGTAGAGGTTGAGGTTGACCGTGACCCCCTCGTCCTCCCCGGTGACCAGCAGCGCGTGTGCCTCCGCGAGGCCGATACCCCGCCTCCGGGCCAGAGCCCGCACCCGCTTATCGACAGCCGCCGCTGAGGCCGCGTCCAGTCGAGCGGACAGGTCGGCGGTTCCGTCGGAGTTGAACTCCACGTGGTAGGTGAGCTGGGGAAGGTCAGGGTCTTCCTGGTCGGTGGTGATCGAGCAATCAAGCTCGTTAACCATCGCCTGGATCCGCTTCTTCATCGCCTTTGGCGAGGGCAGCGGCTGATTAGCGCGGGTGGAGGTGAGGTATGCGGTGATCAGGGAATCCAGCTGCGGGAAGTACTCCCGGTCGGCCATGGCCAAGGCGGATTCAACGGTGCGCAGGCGCTTCATGTCGAGGTGATAGAGCTCCTCAACAAGCGCCCGCAGCTGCGGCAACTCATCGAGGGTGGCGAGGGCGAAGAGGTTGTGTTCGACCGTCCATTTGCCCTCACCCGTGGAACGGACGATGGGAGCGTAGACGGCGTCGGAATCGAGTTGGTTGTCAATGGCATCGGCCTGGCTGCGCCACAGGGTGTACTGAGCTTTGGTGACGGCGGTGGCAGCCACGGCCAGGGGGTCGTCGGGGTTGTTGACTGTGTAGTAGGCGGACACGGGACACACCTCCCAGGGTGTCGCTAGAGTGTTCGTATCGCACTCTAGAGTGTCCACCGGACATGGCTACCCCCGGGGGGTGGAGAAATGCCGCTCTACCTGAGGCTATCCTCGTCCCAGGTAGGGCATGCCCGCGGCAGTCATGGTCACCTGATCGACGCTGACTTCGGCCGGCATCGACGCCACCGCGACCAGCAGGCGGGCAGCCTCCGCGGCGTCGAACATCGGCTCAGAACCGGTGAAGGAACCGAGCAGGGCGGTCTGCGCATTACCTATGTCGAGCTCCGTGGCGGTAATCCCGTAGGGTCGGCCGTCGAGGGAGGTGGAGACCGTCAAGCTGGCCACCGCCGCCTTCGACGCGGCATAGGCGGCGACTCCCGCGCGTGGGGCATGCCCGGCAATAGAACCGTTGTTGATGATGCGCCCACCACCGTTAGCCGCCATCCAGGCAAAAGCGGCTTGGGTGCACAGGAACACGCCGGTGGTGTTCGTGTCGAAGGTACGGCGCCACTCGGTTGCATCAATGGTGTGCAGCTCGCCGGTGGGGCCGGGAACGCCAGCGTTGTTGACCAGCAGATCAAGGCGGCCGAAGTGACCGGTGACCTCGGAAAACGCCGCAGCCACGGAGGACTGCGAAGACACATCGCACTCCACCACCAGGGTCTGAGGCATCCCCGTGGCGGTCTCCTCCAGGGTTTCCCGGGTGCGGCCCAGCAGGGCGACGGACCAACCGTCGGCACCCAGGGCACGGGCGAACATTCTTCCCAGACCACCGCCGGCGCCGGTGACCACTGCAACCTTATTGTCCATGCCGACCATCGTAGAGTGGAGCCCATGATCACCGCGACGAACTGCTCCATCGGACGCACCACCTACCTCGAGGGCCTTGACGCGGCCCCGACGACCAAGGTCGAGCTGTGGTGGCCTTTTGCCTACCCGGACCCTTCCGACGAGGAGATTGACCGTGTCGTTGCGGAGCTCGAACGACGGAACAAGCAGCTCATAGCCCTCAACATGTTCGGTGGGGACCTGGCTGCCGGTGACCGGGGCATCCTGCATGAGCAGGACATGCCCGCCGCGCACCTAGACGCCATCGAGCGTTTCCACGAGAAAACCGGGGTGCGGCGTTTCAACCTGCTACTCGGGCGCGGTGGCACCCAGCTCACGGCAGACCAGGAACGCAGGTTTAACCTGGTGGCGCGGGACGTCGATAAGCGATTCGGGGGAGTGGCCATGGTGGAGCCGATCTCAGCGACCCCGGACTACCCCGTGACCACCGTCGAGCACGCGCGGCCGCTGCTGGAACACGGCGGGTTGCTGCTTGACCTTTATCACCTGGCGGTCAACGATGCTGTCGAGCTGAGTATCACGCCGGAGCATGTGCAGGTGGCGGATAATCCCGGCCGTGGCGCCCCGGGGACGGGGAGCCTGCCCCTGCAGGACTGGATCGATCAGCTCCACGCGCAGGGTTATGCCGGTGAGGTCGCCGGGGAGTGGCTCCCGTGAGCGAACAGTGGGATCTTCTCGACGCCAACCGCCTCCCCCTCGGCCGGACCGCCCAGCGTGCCGCCGGGCTGCACGCTGGTGAGCTACACGTTGTCGTGCATGTGTGCCTGTTCAACCCCCAGGGCGAGATGCTCATCCAACGCCGCACCGACACGAAACCGGACTGGCCGGGCCTGTGGGATTTCTCCGTCGGCGGCAGCGTCCATGCCGGCGAAAGCAGCCGCGAAGGCGCACTCCGCGAAGTCCGGGAGGAGCTCGGCCTGGACATAGAACTGGCCCGGCCCAGCTTCACGTTCAACTTCGAGTACGGTTTCGACGACTTCTACTTGCTGCGTATCGACGTCCCGTTGCCCCTACCGGCAGTCCCCAACGAGGAAGTCGCCGAGGTCCGCTGGGCGGACCGCGACGACGTGATCGGACTGCTGCGCGCGGGAGAATTCATCAACTACCGGGAATCCGCGGTGCGTTTCGTGTTCGACTTCCTCGACCAGAAAAATATCTTCGCCTAGAACAGCGAGGACAAGAACGCGCGGGTGCGGCCTTCCTGCGGGTTATCCAACACCTCGGCGGGGGTACCGGCCTCGATGACGCGGCCGCCGTCCATGAAGACGACAGTATCAGCGACCTCGCGGGCAAACCCCATCTCGTGGGTGACCACGAGCATGGTCATGCCGTCATCGGCCAGCTCGCGCATGACCCGGAGGACCTCGCCGACGAGCTCGGGGTCGAGGGCGGAGGTGGGCTCGTCGAAAAGCATGAGCTTGGGGTCCATCGCGACGGCGCGGGCAATCGCCACGCGCTGCTGCTGGCCACCGGACAGCTGCAACGGGTAGGCGTTGGCCTTGTGCGCCAGGCCAACCTGCTCAAGCAGTTCCAGGGCCCGCTTCTTGGCGGTGGCCACCGGGGTGCCCTTGACGTGGACGGGCGCTTCGATGATGTTGTCCAGCACGGTGCGGTGGGGGAAGAGGTTGAACTGCTGGAAGACCATGCCGATGTCGGCGCGCTGGCGGGCGGCCTCCTTCTCGGAGATCTCGTAGAGCACACCGTCGCGCTCGCGGTAGCCGATCAGATCACCGTCGACGTAGAGGCGACCGGCGGTGACCTTCTCCAGGTGGTTGACACAGCGCAGGAAAGTGGACTTGCCGGAGCCGGAGGGGCCGATGAGGCAGGCCACCTCACCGTGGCGTACCTGCAGGTCAATGCCCTTGAGCACCTCCAGGGAGCCGAAAGATTTGCACACCTGCTGGGCGTCGATCATGAGCTCGGACATGTCAGTTCTCCTTCACGACAGTGACGTTGCCGGGGACAGCACCCTCGGCGTCGGCGAGTGCGGCCAGCTGGCGGGCGGTGAGTTCGCGGCGCGCGCCCTTCTCGAAGTGCTTCTCCAGGTAGTACTGGCCCACCATGAGCACGGAGGTCACGGCCAGGTACCAGGTGGCGGCCACCAGCAGCATGGGCACCGGGTCGAAGAGTGCGGCGGCGATGTCCATGGAGCGGCCATACAGTTCCAGGGTGTAGGGCACGGCGACGACGAGCGAGGTGGTCTTGAGCATCGAGATCAGCTCATTGCCCGTCGGTGGGATGATGATGCGCATGGCCTGCGGCATCACGGTACGACGCATGGTCATGGTCCAGCTCATGCCCAGTGCCTTGGAGGCCTCCATCTGGCCCTCGGGGACCGAGGAGATGCCCGAGCGGACGATTTCGGCCATGTAGGCGGCCTCGTTGAGACCCAAGCCGAGGACCGCGAGGAGGAAGGCGTTCTGCAGCATGGTCTGCAGATCGATCTCCGCGAAACCGACGTTGATACTTTGATAAAGCGAGCCGAGCAGACCCCAGAACACCAGCTGGACGTAAACCGGTGTGCCACGGAAGACCCACAGGTACACCCAGGCCACACCGCGCAGTACCGGGTTCGGCGACATGCGCATGACGGCCAGCGTCGCGCCGAGGACCACGCCGATGAGCATGGCCAACACAGTCAGAGCCAGGGTGTGCAGAGCGGCGGTGGCCACGCGCGTGTCGAAGAGGTACGCCCGGTAGGTGTCCCAGCCGTAGGCTTCATTGCGCAGCGCGCCGATGATGAACCAGGCGAACAGGGCCAGCACGATGGTCGCGAGAATCCAGCGACCCGGGTGGCGTAGCGGCTTCGCCTGGATAGGAGCGGGGGTGCTCATGCGATCTCCTTCTCGTTGATCATGGCGCGGTCGATGAGACCGGTGGTCACGCCCCACTGGGCGAGGATGCGTTCGTAGTCGCCGGTATCGATGAGGTGTTGCAACGCCGCCGCCATCGCTGGGCCGAGCGGGGAGTCCTTCGGTACGGCCCAGCCGTAGGGGGCGGCGTCGAACATGTCGCCGGTCAGTTCCAGTCCACCTTCGGAGCGCTCGACGGCCCAGGCGGTGACGGGCGAGTCGGCGGACAGGGCATCGGCGCGGCCCATGAGGGCGGCGAGCGCCGCGTTGTCGGAGGTGTCGTAGGCGAGGATGGTGATGGGATCTTCCCCCGCCTCCTCACAGGCCGCCGACTTCGGGCGGACATCATCAGTGTCGGACACCGTGGTGCGCTGCACCGCGACCGTCAGGCCGCAGGCGTGATCCGGATCGACCGTTTCGCCGGTGGGCTGGGCCCATTGGATGCCCGCGTAGAGGAAGTTGACGAAGTCGAAGTTCTGCCGCCTTTCCTCATTATCCGTGAACCCGGAGGTGCCGACATCCAGGGTGCCAGCCTGCACAGCGGGCAGAATCATGGCGAAATCCTGGTCAACCGGTTGGAACTCCAGGCCCATGACGGCAGCGGTGGCCGCCGCCAGGTCCATCTCCAGGCCGATGATGGAGCCGTCGGAATCCTTTAACTCGAAAGGCGCGAAGGGAGGGTTGGTGCCGCCGGAGAGCACACCATCCGCGGCGACCGCTTCCGGCACCAGCGCGGCAATTTCGGGGACCTCCGCGGGGACGATCGGCTCCCAGCCTTCCGGATGCCCGTCCTCGACGTTGGTGACACACGCACTGATGCTTATCGACGCCGCGACCGTCACCGCCGCCAGCATTGTGCGGCGCATTATGCCGGTTGCTCCGTGTTGATGATTTCGGACTCGCGGCGGGTGTTGGCCACGCGATCAGCGATGATGAAGGTGGCCACAACCGCGCCACCGAGCACGACGAGGCCGAGGACGGCCAGCACATTGTCGCCCGGGGAGAGCAGATCGGCGTTGGCGGACTGCCAGGGCCACAGGGAACGCAGGGAACCGAGCATGAGGCCGGCCATCAGGGTCAGCGTGACGGTGCGGTGCTTCTCCAGTGCCCAGGTGAGGATCTTGACGAACAGGGCGATACCCACCAGCGCGCCCGCCGCGAAGGTGGCGATTACCGGCCATTCCCTGTTGGACAACGCCCCCATGATCGGGGTGTAGAGTCCGACGGCCAGCAGCATGTAGGAGCCGGAGATACCCGGCAGGACCAGTGCACACACGGCGATGGCGGCGGCGAAGAAAACGATCGGCAGAGCGGGATCCTCCCGCGGGGCAGAGACGAAGCTGGTGCCCAGAAAGCCGATCACCGCAGCACCGAGGAAGAGCGGGATGACCATGCCTGCCCGGCGACGCAGGTCGCGGGGGTCCATCATGGCCAGCGGCACCCAAATGGAGACGGCGACCATGCCGAGGAAGAGAGCGCGGGCGTACTCGGGGGAGTTCTCCACGAAGTTATGCAGCACGGTCGACAGGGAGAACACTGCAAGCACCATGCCGACGCCGACGGCGATGAGGAAGAACCAGTCCACCTTGCCGAACTCGCGGCGCAGCAGCTGGTTGCCGGTGTTGAGGGCGCGCTCGTAGATACCGACTACGAGCGCGACAGTGCCGCCGGAGATACCCGGCACGAGCTCCGCCATGCCGATGAGGCCGCCGCGGATGACATTCGCCAGGATGTGCAGCGGGGTGCGCGGCGTCTTGGCGGGGTAATGATGGGTGGTCGTCATGGCCACTCACATTACGGCACTACCTCAGGTTGGACGCGACAGCCTGGATGATGGTGCCGATCACAGCTACGGCGACCACGCCGACGAGCCAATCGCGGCCGACAAGCAACGCGCCTTCTTTCTTCTCCTCATCATTGTTGGAGGAGAGCATCTCGAATCCGGAGGAGCCGCTGGTGACTTCCTCCGGCACATCCGAGCTGGCATGAGCGGCCGGGGCCACCGAGAAGGTCAGGGCGGTGGCAGTGGTGAGGGCAATAAGAGTCTTTCGCACGGGAGAAATCATACTGCAGATCAATTCTCCTCGGGGATCATGGAGATCGCCCCGCATGGACATTCCTCGGCGCAGATGCCGCAGCCCTTGCAGTAGTCGTACTTGAACTCATATTCACCGGCAGCCAGTTTGGTCACCGCGTTGTCGGGGCACACCCCGAAGCAGTTGTCGCATCCGAAGCAGTTGCCACACGACATGCAGCGGCGGGCCTCCAGCAGGGCGGAGTCCGCGTCGAGGCCTTGTACCACCTCGTCGAAGGTGTCGGCGCGGCGGGCACCCTCCAGGCGTTCGCGCACCTGGTGGGGAGCCTCAGAGTAGTACCAGGTCTCCATGCGATCCAAAGTCGCGTCTGCAGGCTTGATTGCGGGGGTGTAGGGGACATCGCGCAACCAACCGTCGATGTAACGGGCGGCCTTCTTACCATGGCCGATGGCGACGGTGACGTTCTTCTCACTCGGCACCATATCACCGCCGGCGAAGACCCCGGCGCGCCCCGTCATCATCTGCTCATCGACCTGGACTACACCACGGTCGATCTCGACTCCCTCGGTGCGCTCCAGCAACGTGAGGTCGGATTCCTGGCCGAGTGCCATCACCAGGGAATCCGCCTGCAGATCCTCGTACTCGCCGGTGGGGGTGAGGTTGCCATCCTCATCGATGGCCATCTTCTCGACCTTCACCGTGCCCTCGTCGACGTGGTTGACTGTCGACAGCCAGCGCATGGTGATGCCCTCCTCCTCGGCCTCCATGACCTCCGAATCATGGGCCGTCATCCGATCGCGGGTGCGGCGGTAGAGGATGACCGACTCAGTGGCGCCCAGGCGGCGGGCCGTGCGGGCAGCGTCCACCGCCGTGTTGCCACCGCCATAGACCACCACGCGGCGACCCAGCAGGGGAGCCTCCCCGGACTCCGTACCGCGCAATAGGTCGACAGCATTCAAGATGGTGGCCGCCGAGCCAGCCGGCACCTCCACATTGCGTCCCAGCTGGGCACCGACGGCGGTGAACACGGCGTCGAAAAGCTCTAGTTCGGCGTCGACATCGGTGACAGTGACGCCCTGCTCGAAGGTGACGCCGAGGGCAGCGATGCGGGCGATCTCGGCGTCGAGAATGTGCCGCGGCAGGCGGTAGGAGGGGATGCCGTAGCGCATCATGCCACCGGGTTTATCACCTTGATCCCGCACGGTGACCTCATGGCCCAGGCGCGCCAGATGGTAGGCGGCGGACAGCCCGGAAGGACCGGAACCGACAACGAGCACCTTCTTGCCGGAAGGATCCTTGAGCGCTTCGACCTGCCATCCTTCCTCGATGGCGCGATCGCCGAGGAAACGCTCGATGGCGTTGATGCCGACAGCCTCGTCGACCTCCGCGCGGTTACATGCGGTCTGGCACGAGTGGTAGCAGACGCGCCCCATGACCGCAGGCAGCGGATTGTTCACCATGATCTCGCGCCACGCGGCCTCATAGTCACCCTCCTCCGCGTGGTAGAGCCAGCCCTGGATGTTCTCACCGGCGGGGCAGGCCTTGTTGCACGGTGGGAGAAGATCGACGTAGACGGGACGTTCGCTGCGCCAGGAGCCGGTCTTGTTGGCCAGCGACGAACCGGTCTGCAACGTGATGGCGAAGGGCATGCCCAGGTTCTGACTGCTCACTTGTCGTCTCCTTCGTACTTGATGAACTCATCCAGTGACTGCTCGTCGATGAGGTTGTAACGGCGGATGTTGCGGTCGGCGACCGCCTGCAGGCGCTCAATGACCTCCGGTGCGCCGCCCTTGCGGAACAGATGCGCGTATCGACGCTGCAGCTTCAGGTACTCCTCCACCGGTGCCGGCCGGCGGATCTTCTTCACCGACGTGACCTCGCCGTACTCCGCCTCGAACACCGGGAACAGGCCGGTCTGGGTGGCCAGGCGGGCCAACTTGATGGTGTCCTTTGACGCCGAACCCCAGCCGAGTGGGCAGGGTACGAAAACATGCAGGTAGCGAGCGCCGCGCATCTCCATCGCGCGGGTCACCTTGTACTCCAGGTCATGCAGATCGGCGACGGTGGCGGTGGCGACATAGGGAATCTCGTGCGCCATGGCGATCCGCGGCAGGTTCTTGCCCTGCCCGAAGACATTGCCCGGCTCCGGGCCCACCGGCTGGGTGGTCGCGGTGCGCGCGGCCGGCGGGGTGGCGCCGGAGCGCTGCACGCCGGTGTTCATGTACGCCTCGTTGTCGTAGCAGATGTAGAGGACATCGTCATTACGCTCGAACATGCCGGACAGGGGCCCGAAGCCGATGTCGACGGTGCCGCCGTCACCGCCTTGGGCGACGACGCGGACATCCTCGCGTCCCTTTGCCTTGAGCGCCGCGGCCACACCCGTAGCGACGGCCGGAGCATTGCCGAACAGCGAGTGGATCCACGGCAGGTTCCAGGACGTCTCCGGATAGGGGGTGGAGAAAACCTCCAGGCAGCCGGTGGCATTACACGCGATGAGCTGGCCGTCGGTGGTGGCGACCGCGGCGTCGAGGGCGTAGCGGGCACCGAGTGCCTCGCCACATCCCTGGCAGGCGCGGTGACCGGAGGTCAGCGAGTTGAAGCGGTCCGGGCCCGACTGAATCGACAGTAACTTGTCCTCGATAAGTCGATTACCGACGGCGAAAGAGCCCACCTGATAGAACTTCGTGTCCTCCGAGCCGGGGATTTCCGTTTCCGGGAAGCTTGGCATGGGCAGGGCTGTGGTGTAGCGAAAATCAGACATGTCAGTTCTCCCTCGCGGCTAGGTCGCGGAGCATGTTCTCCGGAATGGCACCGGAGCGGCGTTCGGTGTTCTCGCGGTTAAGCTCGGCGTCGACAAGCTCGTGATCAAGGTCCAGGAAGGTCGTATCCTCCACCTCGTCGACGACAGCCTTGTCGAGGTAGGCGTGCAGCGAATCCTTCGTGATGTCACGGCCGCCGAGCCCGGCGATGAGTTCGTGGCAGATAAAGCGCTTGCCCCGCATTGCGGCGCGGCAGTGCGAGGAGACGATGCCGCCGATGCCGACGGAAAATGCCTTCTCCAGCACGATGAAACGCGTGCAGTTGCTCAGCGCCGCGCGGACCGCGGCGGCGGGGAAGGGGCGGAAGGAAACCAGTGAGAGCACGCCGATCTTCTCGCCCCGCCCGCGGCGCTCATCGATAACATCGCGCAGCGTGCCGGTGACCGACCCTAGACACACGATGATCGTCTCAGCGTCCTCGATGCGGTAGTGATGCATGAGCCCACCGGAATCGCGGCCGAAGATCTCGGCGAATTCCGCGCTCACCCGCGGGATCACATCCAGGGCCTGCAGCTGCTTGTGATGGGCCAGGTAGCGCACCTCAGTGAATGCTTCGGGGCCGACCATCGCACCAATGGAGATCGGGGCGGCCGGGTCCAGCACCTGGCGCGGTTCATAGGGAGGAAGGAACTTATCGACGTCCGTCATTTCCGGGATATCCACCTGCTCCATCGCGTGGGTGAGGATGAAACCATCCATGCACACCATCACCGGCAAGGAAAGCTCCTCGGCGATCTTGAAGGCCTGGACGTGCAGGTCGGCGGCCTCCTGGTTATCAGTGGCATACAGCTGTAACCACCCGGAGTCGCGCTGAGACATGGAATCAGTCTGGTCGTTCCAGATGTTGATCGGCGAGCCGATGGCGCGGTTGGCCACCGTCATGACGATCGGCAGACCCAGGCCGGAGGCGTTGTACACCGCCTCGACCATAAACAGCAGGCCCTGCGAGGCAGTCGCAGTGTACGAGCGGGCGCCTGCCGCCGACGCGCCGATGGAGGCGGACATCGCCGAGAACTCACTCTCGACGTTGACGTACTCGCAACTGCCCAGCTCTCCCTTCTTACTCATCGCGGATAGGGCCTCCACGATGTGGGTCTGCGGGGAAATCGGATAGGCGCAGATGACCTCCGGACGGCACGCGGCGACGGCCTGGGCCACCGCCTGGGAACCCTCGATCTGCTTAAGCATGGCTTGCCTCCTGCTGCTTGGATACGACCAGGTCATAAGCCGCCCGCGCGGCAGCGACATTCATCTCGCCGACCTTGCCCGGGAAACGGGCCATGATGGCGTGGGCCACCGACTCCATCCGGTAGAGACCGGTCAACGCCGCCACCCCGCCGAGCAGCACTGCATTCGGCACGGTGCGGCCCGTGTGCTCGCGGGCGATGTCGGTGGCCGGGAGCGTCATGAAATGCCCCGCGGGCTGGCGGGCCTGCAGATCGCTGAGCCCCAGTTCAGCGCTGCGCTTCGAGGAATTGATGAGTACATAACCTTCCTCCGTCAATCCCGAGATGACATTGAGGATCGGCAGCAGCGTGCGGTCCTGCACCACCACTAGATCCGGGTGCAGCACCGGCTCCCGCGTGCGGATCGGGGTGTCGCTGATGCGGCAGTACGCCACCACAGGAGCCCCCGTGCGCTCCGATCCGAAGGAGGGAAACGCCTGCGCGTGACGCCCCTCCTGGAAAGCCGCCATCGCAATGAGGTCGGATGCGGTGACCACGCCCTGCCCGCCTCGACCGTGAATTCTTACTTCGACCATATGGTCCACTCTAAGAGCCGGGCCCCCGAAATGTGCGGCAACTGCGCAGGAGAGGGAAGCGGAGGAGTGTGTTTTTCGCCGCTGACTAAGAGAATGTGAAAGTAGTTGTCAGTTCAACCCTCCTGGGAGTAATCCATGCTCCGATTCCGCCGCCTGGCCACCCTGCTTGCCGCCGCCCCCGCCCAGGCCCAGCCGGGCAACGCCGTCGTCTTCGGTGACTCCTATACCGCCATGCCGGACCAGTTCTACAACCACTATCGGAGCAGCTCGTTGTCCTCTGACATGGTGCCCGCGGATTACCCGCGCGCCTCGGGCGGCTGTCTGCAATCCCCCCACAACTGGCCCCGCAAGATGGCCCGGCAGACGGGTGTTCCCGTCGTGGACCGCTCCTGTACCGCCGAGACCTCCCGATCCATGCTGGGGAAGATCGACGCCGCCATCCGGGAAGGCGATCTTACCGGCGGTACCCGCGCCGTCTACCTGGCCATCGGCGTCAATGACTGGGGCCCCTTCGGCCGCAGCGAAGGCGCGGACTCCAGCAACGTGCCGTCGATGACCGAGCGCTTCTCCCACAACCTCTCCATCGCCGCCGCCAAGATCCGCAGCGTTGCGCCGGGTGCCCGCATCATCGTTGCCGGCATGCTGGAGGTGACCAATGGCACCGGCCTGTGCCCCATCCAGGTCATCCCGAACCTGCCGCTGGGCATCCCGGTCCCGGGTCATCAGGTGGAAAACAACATCCGTGAAATGCAGCGCGTCGGCGCCGAGCGCAACGGCATGATCTTCGTGGACTACTACGCGATGACGCGCGGCCACAACACTTGCGCCCCCGATGCCTCCCGTTACATCGCTGGCGTCATCGACTTCACCAGCCCGGGCTACACCATGTCGCTGCACCCCACGGACCTGGGCAATGAGGTTTTGGCCCGCAACAACGGCGCCGCGATGCTCTAAAACGCGCACCTTGCTGGCGTCGGGGTTAGAGCAGCTCTTCGATGTCGGCCTCGGCGGGATCCACACCATCGAGAAGCGTCCCGGTGACGCGCTCCTCAAATCGAGCGCGCACCTTGTCATAGGTCTCTGCCTCGAATCGGTAGTAGTACACCAGCGGCAGATGATCGTAGACCTCGTCGAGGTAGCCGGTGACAAACTCCTCCACGTCCGCGCGTTCCTCGAGCGCCGGGACCGAGACGTAGAGGAACAACGGGCGGGTGAGTGCCTGGTAGGAGCCGTCCTGCACGCCGGCCAGAGACGGCTCAACACCGTCCACGGCCAGGGTTGCCATGACGTTGCGGTCTGCTTCGTCGGCGGCCAGATAGTTACCGATACCCATGAACCCGAGGGCATTACTGTCGTCGGCGATCCACCCGGTGAGCTCATCGATGTCGTCGGTGGAACGGTAGTCATCGCGGATGGCTCCGGCCTCACCATTGACGGCGCCGGTGAAATAGTCGTAGGTACCGGAACCTGCGGGGCGCCCCACCAGGACAATCTCCTCGTCGGGCCACTCAGTGCGCACGTCTGACCAGGTGGTGACCTGGGAATCCGGCGCCCAGATTTCCCTCAGCTCTGCCAGGGTGATGTCTTGGACGGCGCCGTTGGCGGAGTTGCGCACCACGGACAGAGCATCGAGCGCGATAGGCAGCTCGATGAACTCAATATCATTGTCGGCGCAGAGGTCAACGTAGTCCGCAGGGATCGGCACGGAGGCGTTGTTGAGGTGGGAATCGCCCCGGCAGAACTCCTCGAAACCGTCGAGGGTGCCGTCGGTGGTCTGCTCGATGGCCACCTGCTCGGCGCGGGCCATGTGCGCGGTAATGGGCGCGACCGTGGAGGAACCGGTGATACGGATGGGGTCGTCGCTTGCGGTGCAGCCGCTGAGCATCAGGGTGGCGGCGATCAGCGCGGCGGTGGCACGGTGGGACATCATGCCTCCTCCTCGTCCTTGCGGCCGCGCAGATCAGTCATCAGTTCGTCGATGAACAAACGGATGTTGAGCCACCGGCTGCTGGTCGCGGCGAACAGCTCGGGCAGACGCTCGATCTCTTCGCGCTGGCGCTGCTCCTGCAGTTCCTGCAGACGGCGTTCGGTGTCGGCGAGGATCTCCTCGAGCTGCTCTTCCAGGGTGAGCTTGGGATCAGTGGTCATGGTGGGCTCCTTCTAGAAAATCACGGTGAGGAAGATGAGCAGGGCCGGCAGTGCCAGGAAGACGCCGAGGACCCACCCGGCTATGTAGAGCTTGTTCTCGGCTCCCAGCCGGGCCAGGGTGGTGGCGCCGAAGATGGGGATGTTGCGCAGGAACGGCAGACCATAGATCAAAACCGTGGCGAAAAGGTTGAACAGCAGGTGCACCAGAGCTGCCTGGATCGCCAGGCGTGCTTCCACACCGGTGAAGGCGAAGGCCGCAATGAGGGCGGTGATGGTGGTGCCGATGTTCGCGCCCAGTGTGAAGGGGTATACCTGCTTGAGGGAGAACGTGCCGGAACCGGCCAGCGGCACCATCAGCGATGTCGTCGTGGAGGAGGACTGCACCATGACGGTGATGAGGGTGCCGGACAGGATGCCGGACAGCGGGCCACGGCCGATGGCGTTGTGAAGGACCTTCTTGGCCTTGCCCACCATGACGACCTTGAGCAGCACGCCGATGAAGTTGATCACCGCGAGGATCAGGCCGATGCCGATGACGATCAGCAGGATGCCACCCCACGGGGCGGGCAGGAGATCACCGATCATGCCGATGAGGTCGGCCAGCGGATCGGTCACGGTGGTCACCGCGGTGCCGATGCCGGCGAAGATGGTGGCGAAAAGCCCACCATCAGAACCGGCGAGTCCATCGGCGAGGAAAGTGGAGGTGCGGTCGAGGATGCCGAACATCATCTCCAGCGGCAGGAAGATGACCACTGCCAGGAGGTTGAAGAAGTCGTGCACGGAGGCGGCGGCGAAGGCGCGTCGGAAGTCTTCCTTCTGGCGGACCATGCCCAGGGAGACCAGCGTGGACGTCAGTGTCGTACCGATGTTCGCGCCCATGAGCATGGGGATGGCGGTGGCCATGGGCAGACCACCGGCGACCAGGCCGACGGTGATGGAGGTGACAGTCGACGAGGATTGGATAAGCGCGGTCGCCAGCACACCGATCATCAGGGCGATGAGCGGGTTGGAGGCGAAGGCGAACAGTTCCTCCGCCTGGCCGCCGGTGGCTGCCTTGAATCCATCACCGATCACGCTGACGGCCGTGATGAGCAGGTAGATGCCCAGGGCTACGGCGACCCAGTTGGCGATGTCGAGGGCCTTGCCCTGCAGTCCGAAGCGTTCCAGGGGGCTGCGCGCTGCGGCCTCGACCTGGTCTGCGGGAACCTCGGGGGCGTCCGGCATAGTGGGGGTGGACACGTCATTGTCTCCTGTGGTGTGCGCGGGTCGGGGGTGGCCCGACGTGGAGCGCTCTCACTCTAGGATCAGGTGGTGTCCACGAGGAAACCCCCTGGTGAACCGGTAGTTGACCAGGGGGTAATTCTGCGTGAGTTAAAAGGGTGCCCCCGGTGGGATTCGAACCCACACTGTACGGGTTTTGAATCCGTTGCCTCTGCCAGTTGGGCTACGAGGGCGTGCCTAATCATCTTAATCCATGCTCCCCCTGCTCCGGCAATCAGGCTGGCTACACTGGGATGGCGTGACTGAGAACAACCGCCTTTTGCTCATTGACGGGCACTCGATGGCCTTCCGTGCCTTCTATGCTCTGCCCGCCGAGAACTTCTCGACGACCGGGGGACAGCACACCAACGCCGTCTACGGTTTCCTCTCCATGCTGGCTAATATCCTCGCCGAGGAACGTCCGAGCCACATCGCGGTGGCTTTTGACGTCGGGCGCCAGACTTTCCGTACGGAGATGTTCCCCGAGTACAAGGCGCAGCGTGAGGCTTCGCCGCCGGAGTTCAAGGGGCAGGTCGACATCCTGCAGGAGATCCTGGAGGACCTGGGTATCCAGACTCTGAGCATGGCGAATTACGAGGCGGATGACATCCTCGCCACGCTGACCACCGCCGCGCAGCCCCTGGGTTTTGAGACGCTGATCATCACCGGGGACCGCGATTATCTGCAGCTGGTCTCCGATGAGGTCACGGTGCTGTATCCGATGCGCGGGGTGTCCACGCTGCATCGTTTCACCCCGGCCGCGGTGGAGGAGAAGTATGGGCTCACCCCGGCGCAGTACCCGGATTTCGCGGCGCTGCGCGGAGACCCGTCCGATAACCTGCCCAACATTCCGGGCGTGGGGGAGAAGACGGCGACGAAGTGGATCCAGCAGTACGGCACGCTGGATAACCTGCTGGAGCATGCCGCGGAGATCAAGGGCAAGGCCGGCGATAATTTTCGCGAGCGCCTCGACCAGGTGCGTCTCAACCGCCAGCTCACGCACATGCTCACCGATATGGAGCTGCCCGTCGGCCCGGATCAGCTCACCCAGCGTCCCGCGGATGTGGCGCAAGTCGCCGCGCGTTTCGATGACCTGCAGTTCGGCGCCAACCTCCGCGAACGGATCCTCGCGGTGGTGCCCACGGAAGGCACGCTGGAATCCACCTCCGAAGAGCTTATCGACGTCACCGTCGACGACCAGCCCCTCTCCGAGTGGTTGCCCGCCCGCGCGGGGCAGGGCCTGGCCTTGTTCGCGGTCGGTGACGCGCGCCCGAATCAGGGGGATGTGCAGGCGGTGGCGATCGTCGATAAGCAACGACATGCCGTCAGCGCCGAAGTCGCCGAACTCGACCCGGCCGACGATAAGGCCCTGGCCACGTGGCTGGCGTCGGAGGACCCGAAGTACCTGCACGGCGCGAAGGCGGCGTTCCACATGTTCGCCGGTCGCGGGATGGAGCTCGGTGGCGTCACGCACGACACGGCCATCGCGGCATACCTGCTGCGCCCCGGCCAGCGCACCTATGAGCTCAAGGATGTCTACCAGCGCCATCTGCAGCGCCAACTCGCCGAGCCGGAGGGGCAGCTGTCTCTGCTGGGCGATACCTCGCTAGTGGATTCCGCGGCGGCCGTACTGGAGCTGTCGGAGGAGCTGGCCAAGCAGCTGCAGGAGATCTCCGCCTATGAGCTGTACGCGGATCTGGAGATCCCGCTCTCCGCGATCCTTGCCCGGATGGAGGCGACCGGTATCGCTGTGGACGTGGACACGCTGGAGGATCAGCTGGCCACGTTCATCGAGCAGGTCAAGGAGGAGGAAGCCGCCGCGCGGGAGCTGGCAGGCGACCCGAACCTCAACCTGTCGAGCCCGAAGCAGCTGCAGGTGGTGCTTTTCGATACCTTCGGCATGCCCAAGACCAAGAAAACCAAGACGGGTTATTCCACCGCCGCCGCCGAGATTGAGGCGCTGGCTGCGAAGAACCCGCACCCTTTCCTGGATCATCTGCTCGCGCACCGTGAGTACCAGAAGATGAAGACCACGTTGGAGGGCCTGATCAAGACGGTGCAGTCGGATGGGCGCATCCACACCACTTTCAATCAGACCGTCGCCTCCACCGGGCGTCTGAGTTCCACGGATCCCAACCTGCAGAACATTCCGGTGCGCACCCCGGCGGGCCGGCGGATCCGTTCGGCGTTTGTCGTCGGCAAGGGCTATGAATGCCTGCTCACCGCCGACTACTCCCAGATCGAGATGCGTGTCATGGCGCATCTGTCTGAGGACCCCGGGCTCATCGAGGCCTACCGGGATGGCGAGGACCTGCACAATTACGTCGGTTCGCGCGTGTTCGACGTCCCCATCGACGAGGTCACCCCTGAGCTGCGGCGTCGCGTGAAGGCGATGTCCTATGGTCTGGTCTACGGCCTGTCCGCCTTTGGGCTTTCCCAGCAGCTGTCGATCCCCGCTGGGGAAGCGAAGGGCATCATGGAGAACTACTTCGAGCGCTTCGGCGGGGTGAAGCGTTACCTCGCCGAGGTGGTGGAGCAGGCACGCAAGGACGGCTATACCTCGACGCTGTTCGGACGGCGGCGCTATCTGCCGGAGCTTACGTCCGATAACCGCGTCGCCCGCGAGAACGCCGAGCGCGCCGCGTTGAATGCGCCGATTCAGGGCACGGCGGCGGACATCATCAAGGTCGCCATGATCCGCGTCGATCGCGCGCTTATCGACGCCCGCGTGAAGTCCCGCGTCCTCCTTCAAGTCCACGATGAGCTGGTGGTTGAGATCGCCCCCGGCGAGCTGGGGCAGGTGCGTGAGATCCTCGAGCGCGAGATGGATTCGGCGATCACCCTCCGCGTCCCGCTGGAGGTCTCGGCCGGGTCCGGGGCGAACTGGGACGAGGCGGCGCACTAGATCGGGGGTGGCCTGATTCTCTTACATCAAGATTTTACTGACCTGGGGTTATGCCGCCCGGCACCCTCGCGGACGTAAGATTTTCAGGGATCCAGGTGGGTCAGGTCCGGAATGATCTCGAAGCCCGCCAATTGCTCCGGGGAGTGGGAGGTCGCCACGGCGATGACGCGGCAGCCGGCGCGTGCACCAGCCTCGAGCCCTGCGGGGGCATCCTCCACGACGACGCACTCGGCGGGGTCCGCCCCGAGGTGGCGGGCCGCGAGGAGATAGCCGGCCGGGTCGGGTTTGCCCACCTCCACATCCTCCGCGGTGACCAGCACGTCCGGCACCGGTAATCCGGCGGCCGCGAGGCGGGCGCTCATGAGTTCGCGACCTCCCGAGGTCACCGCCGCCCAGCGCTCGCGGGGGAGTGAGGCCAAGAGTTCTGCAGCGCCCGGCAGCGCCACGACCGAGTTGAGGTCAGCCATCTCGAGGGCGAGCAGGCGGTGGTAGGCGGCGTCGATACGCTCGGGAGGCAGGAAGTCCGCGAGGGTGTCCTTCGCCCGACGACCGTGGCTGACCTGCAGGATAGCCTCGCCGTCGACTCCGTTCTCGGCGGCCCAGATGCGCCAGGCGCGCTCGACGGCCGGGGTGGAGTCGACGAGCGTGCCATCGATGTCGAAGAGCCAGTAGGTCATAGCGCGGTGTAGTACTCGTGAAGCTGGGCAGGATCAGACTGCACGCCTTCGATCTCGTCGAGGATGAGGTGCCAGCCGAGGGCGTAGTCGACGGCCTCCTCGCCGAGCAGTCCCTCGTGGGTGAGCCGGATGTTGCCTTCGCCGATTTTCCAGGTGACGAAGGACTCCGGCAGGCCCGGCCAGGTCCACGTGTGCACCAGGGCCCGCGGCGGATCGGAGTGGGTGACCTCGCCGGTGGCACGGCCCTCGTCCCCGAAGTCGTAGATGACAGTGTCATCGTCGACGGGCGCGGTCACGGCCTCCCAGAGTTCTTCCACGGAACCCGGCAGGGTACGGTCGAAGCGGATGGTGCCGTCGGTGATGGAACCGGCGCCAGCGGGTGTGATGTCAGGACTCAGGTTCATGCCCCCGAGCCTAGTTGCGCCACGAAGATCGCGGTGCCGGGGAAGATGCGACCCCGCTCCGGAGACCACTGGCCCCAGTTCTGTTTCAGGTGCTCCGGCCACTCCGGTTCGATGAGATCGACGAGGTGGAACCCGGCCGTATCGAGGGCCCGAACCCAGTCGCCGAGGGTGCGGTGGAACTCCGCGTAGGTGACAGTGCCGTTGGCGTCGTGCTCGACGTACTCCCGCTCGAAGTAGCTGATCTGGGCCTCGAAAGCCTGCGGATCATCGGGGAAGATCCACCGCATGGGGTGGTTGACCGAGAACACCAGGCGGCCGCCGGGGCGAAGGACGCGGGCGACGTCGATAAGCACCGCTGTAATGTCGGGGACGAAGGGGAGCGCGCCGAAGACGGAGAAAGCGACGTCGAAGGAGTCGTCGCGATAGGGGAGTGCCTGGGCGTCGGCCTGGGTCAGCGGGACGCGACCGTCGGCGTGGGCGAGCATCGCGGGCGAGAGGTCGAAGCCGGTGACGAACGCGCTGGAATGCCGCGCCAGCCACGAGGCACAGGGCGCGGAACCGCAGCCGATCTCCAGCACGGTGAGCCCGGAGACGTCGCCGAGCAGGCGGGCCTCGGATTCGGCGAGCATCTCCGGACACCAGTGGAATCCGTCGAGGTAGGAGGCGTGCCGGTCATGATAGTCGGCGGCGTCGAGGTCCCACCACGAACGGTTCGCACGAGCTGCCTGTGAGGCGGATGTTTCCGGTGTGATCATGGACTTCCGTCGCTTCCCGTGGTATTTGCCCTTGACTGGTCAAGGCACTAGTGTGTATTGGGCGTGTCTGTGTCTTGCGGTGCAGTGGACTGTAATAGGAGGGTCCGCGCATGCGCGGGGTGAGATCGGACGAAGCCGAGAGATACGTTCCTGTCCACTTTCTATCTCCTATCCAATTCGGAGCAACTGAACACATGCCCAACACCACTACACCTCAGGTTGCCGTCAACGATATCGGCACCGCTGAGGACTTCCTCGCAGCAGTCGACGCCACGATCAAGTACTTCAACGATGGTGACATCGTCGAGGGCACCGTCGTCAAGGTCGACCGCGATGAGGTTCTGCTCGACATCGGCTACAAGACCGAGGGCGTCATCCCGTCCCGTGAGCTGTCCATCAAGCACGATGTTGACCCGGACGAGGTCGTCGAGGTCGGCGATCAGATCGACGCACTGGTCCTCACCAAGGAGGACAAGGAGGGTCGTCTGATCCTCTCCAAGAAGCGTGCACAGTACGAGCGCGCCTGGGGCGCCATCGAGGAGCTGCAGGAGAAGGACGAGCCGGTCACCGGTACCGTCATCGAGGTCGTCAAGGGCGGCCTCATCCTGGACATCGGCCTCCGCGGCTTCCTGCCGGCCTCCCTCGTCGAGATGCGTCGCGTCCGCGACCTGGATCCGTACATCGGCCAGGAGCTCGAGGCGAAGATCATCGAGCTGGACAAGCACCGCAACAACGTGGTCCTGTCCCGTCGCGCATGGCTCGAGCAGACCCAGTCCGAGGTCCGCTCCGAGTTCCTGCACCAGCTACAGAAGGGTCAGGTCCGCAAGGGCGTTGTCTCCTCCATCGTCAACTTCGGCGCCTTCGTCGATCTCGGCGGTGTCGACGGCCTGGTGCACGTCTCCGAGCTGTCCTGGAAGCACATCGACCACCCGTCTGAGGTTGTCACCGTCGGCGATGAGGTCACCGTTGAGGTTCTCGACGTCGATCTCGACCGCGAGCGCGTCTCCCTGTCGCTGAAGGCGACCCAGGAGGACCCGTGGCGCGTCTTCGCCCGCACCCACGCTGTGGGCCAGATCGTCCCGGGCAAGGTCACCAAGCTCGTCCCGTTCGGCGCGTTCGTCCGCGTCGAGGAGGGCATCGAAGGCCTCGTCCACATCTCCGAGCTGGCTCAGCGCCACGTGGAGGTCCCGGACCAGGTCGTCACCGTCGGCCAGGAGGCCATGGTCAAGGTCATCGACATCGACCTCGAGCGTCGTCGTATCTCCCTGTCCCTCAAGCAGGCTGACGAGGACTACACCGACGAGTTCGACCCGTCCAAGTACGGCATGGCCGACTCCTACGACGAGCAGGGCAACTACATCTTCCCGGAGGGCTTCGACCCGGAGACCAACGAGTGGCTCGAGGGCTTCGACGAGCAGCGTCAGGCCTGGGAGGCCCGCTACGCCGAGGCAGATCGTCGCCACCAGCTGCACACCGCTCAGATCGAGCGTCACCGTGCCGCTGCCGCCGAGGCTGCCGAGCAGGCTGCCACCAACTACTCCTCCGAGTCCGAGGACGCAGCTCCGGCGTCCACCGAGGCTCCGGCAGAGACCACCGGTGGTTCCCTGGCTTCCGACGAGCAGCTCGCTGCTCTGCGCGAGAAGCTGGCCGGCAACTAATTTAGCCGCCTGAAAGGCCCCGTCCTTCCCCTTGAGTGGGGAGGGCGGGGCCTTTCTGCGTCCCCTGCGTTCCTAGCGGGAAGGGTCGAAAGCAGTGCCTTTAGGGCGGGTGGCGGCCTGCTTTCGACCGCGTCAATTCGATGTGCAGACTGGTCATGACCAGTGTTCGGCGACACATCTTATGATCCCTTGTGTTCTTTTCCGGTTGAGGCCTATGATGGGCATAATGCCAATACTCCGGGATAAACCGGACAGGATCCACGGCCCATCGGACATGAAGTGGTCATGACAACAGCCCGGACGGAGCAGACGGCAGCCACGTAGCTCTGACATCCGAAAGGGAAGCGTCCATGGCATCAACGACCACAACGGCGCAACACATCATCAAGGAGATCGGCGGGGCCGAGAACATCACCTCGCTGACCCACTGTGCGACCCGACTCCGCATGCAGCTGGCCGACCAGTCGCTCGTCGACCAGGAGGCGCTGGAATCAGATCCGGCTGTCCTCGGTGTCGTCAAGCAGGGCACCACCGGCCTGCAGGTCATCATGGGGGGCGGCGTCGCCGAGTTCTATCAGGCGATGCTCAAGGAACCGGGCGTCCAGCAGGACGGCGGGACGAAGGCGGCGTCGACAAGCAAGGAATACGGGGGAGTGCGCGGCAAGTACTCCTATGTGGACTATGCGTTTGAGTTCCTGTCCGATACCTTCCGGCCAATTCTGTGGGCGCTGCTGGGTGCCTCGCTGATCATCACCTTGCTCGTGCTGGCCGACACCTTCGGCCTGCAGGATTTCCGCGCGCCGATGGAGGAGCAGCCGGACACCTATGTGTTCATGCACGCGATGTGGCGCTCGGTGTTCTACTTCCTGCCGATCATGGTCGGCGCGACCGCGGCCCGCAAACTCGGCGCCAACGAATGGGTCGGCGCCGCCATCCCCGCCGCGCTGCTCACGCCGGAGTTTCTGGCGATGGGTTCCGCCGGCGACACGGTGACGGTGTTCGGCCTGCCGATGGTGCTCAACGATTACGCCGGCCAGGTCTTCCCGCCGCTCATCGCCGCGATCGGGCTGTTCTGGGTGGAGAAGCTGCTGAAGAAGATCATCCCCTCCGCGGTGCACATGGTGTTCGTGCCCTTCTTCTCCCTGCTCATTATGATCCCGGCGACAGCCTTCCTGCTCGGTCCCTTCGGTATCGGCGTGGGTAACGGCATTTCCGCCCTGCTGGAGAATGTGAACAACTTCTCGCCGTTCATCCTCTCCATTCTTATCCCGCTGCTCTACCCGTTCCTGGTGCCGCTGGGTCTGCACTGGCCTCTCAACGCCATCATGATCCAGAACATCAATTCCCTGGGCTACGACTTCATCCAGGGCCCCATGGGCGCATGGAACTTCGCGTGTTTCGGCGTGGTCACCGGTGTCATGATCGTCTCCCTCAAGGAGCGCAACAAGGCCATGCGCCAGGTCTCCCTCGGCGGCATGATGGCCGGCCTGCTGGGCGGTATCTCCGAGCCGAGCCTCTATGGTGTGCTGCTGCGCTTCAAGAAGACGTACATGCGTCTGCTGCCGGGCTGTTTCGTCGGCGGCGTGGTGATGGGCATCTTCAACATCAAGGCCTACGCCTTCGTGTTCACCTCCCTGCTGACCATCCCGGCGATGGATCCGTGGTTGGGTTACGTCGTCGGTATTGCCGCCGCGTTCTTCACCTCCATGTTCCTGGTAATCTTCTTCGACTACCGCGGTAAGGAGGAGAAGGCTGAGGCTCTCGCCCAGATTGAGGCGGAGCGCACCGCCGCTTCCGAGGCGGAGGAAGAGCGTATCGACGCCGCGTCCGCCCCGGTCGCCGGTGCCGCCGCCGCTGGTGGTGTTGCGACGCTGACGAAGACCGAGATCGCGGCCCCGCTGGAGGGGCGCGTGGTGGCGCTGAGCGAGGTTCCCGACGCCGCGTTTGCTGGCGGCGCCCTGGGTAATGGCGTGGCCATTGAGCCGAGCGGCGATACGGTCGTCGCCCCGGCTGATGCCCAGGTGCTCACCGTGCAGAAGTCCGGCCACGCCGTTGGCCTGCGCCTGGAAAATGGTGTGGATCTGCTCATCCACATCGGCATCGATACCGTCCAGATGGGTGGCGAGGGTTTCGAGGTGCTCGTGGAGAAGAAGCAGCAGGTGAGCGCCGGTACGCCGCTCATCCGCTTCGACCGTGCCGCCATCGAGGCCGCTGGCTACCCGGCGATCACCCCGGTGCTGGTGTCCAATACCCGCAAGTTCGCCTCCGTCGAGGGCCATCCGGATGCCGCGGCGGGCGAGCCGATCATCACCGTCACGCCGAAGGAGGAACGCGCCTAGTATCGGGCGCATGAAGATCATCGGACTCACCGGCGGGATCGGCAGCGGGAAAACTTCCGTTGCCGATCTCCTGCGTTCTCATGGCCTGCCCGTCATCGACGCCGACCAACTCGCCCGCGATGTCGTCGAACCCGGCCGGCCCGCCCTCGCGGAGCTGGCCGAGGCTTTCGGCACCGACATCCTGGCAGCGGACGGCACCCTTAACCGCGGCGAGCTCGCCGCCCGCGCCTTCGCCTCGGAGGAGGCGACGCGGCGACTCAACGACATCACGCATCCCCGCATCATGGCCCTGCGCGATGAGCTTATCGACGCCGCCCGCGACGCCGGTGAGCCCGCCATCATCTACGACATGCCGTTGCTGGTGGAAAAGGGCCAGCACGAGGACATGGACCTGGTTGTGGTGGTGCACGTGGACGTCGAAAAGCGGGTTCAGCGACTGGTGAACGGCCGCGGATTGGGGGAGGACGATGTACGCCGCCGCATCGCCGCGCAGGCCAGCGACGAGGAGCGTCTGGCGGTGGCCGATGTGGTCATCGATAACAACGGGGCACGGGAGGAACTGGAGGCGCAGGTTCAGACGCTCGTTGATCAGGTCACTGTGCTGTAGCGTCCTGATGCGCCAGCGCGGCGACCTGGTCGATCCATTCGGCGCGCTGATCCGGGGTGCTCTTGCGGACGGGTGCCAGGAATGTGAATCCCTTCTGCTTGATGCCGCAGAAGGCAAGCGTGCCGGCTCGTAGCGAGCGCAGGCGCGTGTCCGGCATGAACCACGAGAGAATCCCGGGAGTGTCCGACGTGGCAATCACGCGTCCGGTCCGTCCTGCGAGGAGACCTTCCGGAAAGCCGTTGGGCTTGTATCGGTAGTCCTCGCCCCGCAGCAGTGTGCGGTCGAGGAAACCTTTGAGTAGTGCGGGGATGGAACGCCACCACACGGGGGTGATGACGACGATGTGTTCTGCCGCGCGAATTGCCGCGCGGGCGTCGACGAGGTCCGGCTCCAGCTCCATGTCGCGCGTGTATCCGTAGCGCATGTCAGGGTTGAAGTCGAGGTCACGCACGGCGATGAGCCGGGCGTCACCGTGGGCTTGTGCGTAGGTGGCAGCGAGGGTAGCGCACAGGGAGTCGGGGTTCGGGTGGGCGTCGATGACGAGGGTGAGCATGGCGATGGTCCTATCTTGACGGTGTCAACTTGGTGGACAGTGTCAAGATTACCTAATGTGGGACTCATGTCAACCGGTTCGTATCACCACGGTGACCTCGCTACCGCACTCGAGTCCGCAGCCATGGGGCTCCTGGAGTCGCAGTCAGCGGCGGCCCTCTCCTTGCGAGCCATCGCTCGCGCAGCGGGCGTCAGTCACAACGCCCCCTACCACCACTTCGGTGACCGCACAGGCCTACTCAAGCGACTCGCCGAGATGTCCCAGCAGGAACTCCTCGATGGCCAACGCCGCGCCGTGGACAAGGAAGCCGGTGGGGCAGTAGAACGCCTGTTGGCCTGCGGTGAGGCCTACGTCCACTACGCCGTGAGACACCCCAACCGTTTCTCCGCGATCTTCAACCCTGAGATCTGCGAACCGGGGTCCCCGACCCCCGGCATGGCGCCACTCATCGCGGCCAACGAAAATCTCCTGTCCTCCCTGGTCGAAGAAGTATGGCCGGGAGCTGCGCCGACCCGGGCCGCAGCGATGTGGAGTGCCATCCACGGGCTGGCCACGCTGGTTGTCGCCGGGCACCTCCCCGAGGATGCGGTCCCAGGCATTCTGGCTGACCTCCTCCCTGAGACCTCTCATTCCGGAAACCAGAACACCGCGTCGCGGTAGGTCCACTTCGGAACGCGCATGCCCTCCGGTGGGTCATCCGGGGAGCCGAGCCCCGCGACCCCTGAGCCGAAAGCGAGGGTGAAGTCCACGACCGCCCGTGGCAGATGGTTCTCCGAGGTCACGACTATGACGGACGTGGCCGCGGGCAGCAACTCGCGGGCGAAGCGGGCACTGTCGACGGTGGAGGTGGACCGGTCCTCGACCCGGGCGACGGTGATGCCGTGACGGAGAAGCCAGTCACGCATCGCGTGGGCCTCGGTGCCGCCGGGGCCCGTGGGGCCACCGGTGACCACGACCTGCACCGCGGGGCGGGCCTGCGCCAGCTGCCGAGCCGTCTCGAGTCGGTGGATGAGGTTGGAGCGCAGAGTACCGTCCTCGTTGAGGCGCTCCCCGAGGACGATGATCGGGGAGTCGACCGCGACCGCCTCCGGGTCGACGACTGGGGAATGGAGGGCGTCGAGTGCCAGGGTGACCTGCCCGTGATGGGCAGGAGGCAGCGCTACGAGCGCCGCGCTCCGGAATTCATCGTCTCCCGCGTAGTCCGCGGAGAAGGCGGCCGCGGCCGGGAGGGGGTCGTCCGGAGCAGCGATCGAAGACAGCGAAAAGCTGGATGCCTGCGCCGGGGCGCCGGAGAGCAGAGCGGTGCTGAACAGGGCCGCGAACAGGGCCCGCGGGACGTCGATAAGCATGGCGACTACAGTGGTGCAGCATGGGAACCTGGAACACCGGACCGTTCGACAACGATGACGCCGCGGAACTGCTCGCCGACATCCGTGAGGGCCACATCTACTTTGATGAGGTACTGCCCGGAGTCAACAACCGCTACATCGAGGCGGACCAGGGCGCGATGATCATCGCCCTGGCACACCTGGCTGCCGGTGACGTGCCCGAAGGCATCGACGAATCGCACCTGCAGACCCTCCGCACCCCGGAGACCCGCGAGCGCCTCCGCCAATGCCTCGAGGCCGTGCTTTCCGACGGTGCCGTCTCCGAACTGGCCGGACAGTGGGCTGAAAGCGGCCAGGAGGAACTGCTCGAATGGAAGGCAAAGTCACACGTGCAGTTGGTGTAGCGGCTGCGCTTTGAGCTACACCAGTTCAGAGGTTTCAGTCGCATGTACTAGGGAGGAACTGGCGAAGTAGCGCAACCCTCCCTTTACGAACGCGGAACCGCGACCTTCCTTGTAATGGTGGATGGGACTGGCGGATAGGGTGCGGAGCGTCTCGTAGGCAGACTCCTCGGTGAGGATGTAGACCTCATAGTTCTTGCCCGCGGGAAAACCGTTGTTGAGCCCGAAGCTCATGATCTTCCCGAAGCTGACCGCCTCAGGATCGGGGGACTTCTTCAGTTCGGAGGCTACGGAATGGTTCCAGGTAGTGGGAACCTCGATGCGGATGATCTCGGGAAAGAAGGGTTCAATCCTTCTCCCGTGGTAGAAGCCCAAGTAGCGGACAGGCCCGATCTTTCGGCTCGTTTCATTGATCACAGCCGACACCCGTTGGTAGGCGAGGAATGTCCCTTTACTGGAATCGCCCAGTATCGCCGTGTCCATCGGGGGCTGCACCGGTCTCTGAGCTGCAATTGAACTCACCTGTTCGATCTCAAGAATCCATTGCCCCGCGTCGTTGTCGATCCACTTGGCCAGTTTGGCGATCTTCTTGATCTCGACATTCGGGTCGAATCTGAGCACGGAATCGTGATGGGCGCATCGATTTCGGATCTCGAAAAGATCCTCTACCACCGTTAGCACCGATCTACGGTCACCCTGGGAGTAGGGGAAGGCATGGTAGCATTCGGGTCACGCCGCCTCTGGTCCTTCCGGTACCAAGCGGTGAGGACCCGGATGTAGCCTCTGACGCCGCCTGCGTTAATGCTTGCCGGGTCCTCTTCGATGCTGTTTCGGCCGCCTTTTCCTGAACGTGCGGTCAGTTTGTCGCCTATCATCGTGCCCATGAACCTTCACCCGCTTGTGCAGCCCCTCGAATCCATCGTGAGCACCTGGAAGGGCCTCGGCCGCGGCCACTTCCCGACGATCTCCGACTTCGACTACACCGAGACGATCTCTTTCGACGCGATCCCCGGCAAGCCGTTCCTGCGCTACGAGCAGAAGACCGCCAGCCCGGAGGGTGCGCCGATGCACACCGAGCTCGGCTTCCTCCGCCCGGTCGGGGAGAACCGCCTCGAGTTCGTCATCGCCCAGCCCACCGGTCAGACCGAGCTGCTTCAGGGCACCTACGAGGAGGAGGAGAACGGCAACCTACGCCTCCACTTCGCACAATCCGAGATCCTCAACTCTCCGACCGCCAAGCAGGTCGACGCCACGACCCGCACCTACGTCTTCAACGCGCTGCGCTCCTCGGTGCACACCGAGTTCGACATGGCCGCCGTCGGGCAGGAGATGCAGCAGCACCTGGTGAGTGACCTGTCGAAGTTCTTCTAACCGAGCTCGACGCCCTCGGTACTGACGGCGAAGCTGTAGAAGTCCACTGCACACATCACCCGGGTCTCGCCTTCCGCCACTGCGCAGGAGACGGGGCCCGTCTTAATTCGCTGACCCGGTTGCAGCGGCTGCGTGTTCTCCGTCGCCATGAAGATGCGGTTGACGTTGTGCGTGGTGGCCGGCTCGCCCTGGTGCACAGATACGGCGTTGAAGTCGCCCTCACCCTGGTGGGTGCACATGGCCAGCACGGATTCCTCCGAGTACATCTCGCAGTACGTGCCGTCCGGGCCGACGAACTGCCAGCCCGGCTGCTGCGGCATGGTCAGGCTCGAGGCGAAGGGTGCGGCGTCGGTCTCCGGGACCGCCGCGATCTTCTCGACGAACGCGCTGCCCGGAATACCGAACTCGTTATCCTGCCCAGTGGGGGTGGGGGAGAGCGTGACCTCCTCCGTCACCGTTACCTCGACCGTCTCCGGGGTGGCATCGGTGCTGTCGTCGACGCAGGCGGCGAACGTCGTCGCCAGGAGAGCGACGCCGAGAATGCGGGGCACTGCTGTGATGTGGCTCATGTCGCCACGGTAACCTGGTGTGGGCCTGTCCGGAAGGGGCCTGGGTGGGAGAAGGCGGGCGTCGATAAGCATTCCTACGAGCGAGTACCCTGGACGCATGGCTTTTGCAGCAGAACAACCCGTCCTCTCGCACTCGGAGCACCGCCCGGTGGGCGAGATCGAGCGCAGTGACGGGCAATTCGAGGTCATCTCCGACTACCAGCCGGCGGGTGACCAGCCGACCGCGATCAAGGAACTCGACGAGCGGCTCTCGCGCGGCGAGCGTGACGTGGTCCTGCTCGGTGCAACGGGTACGGGTAAGTCGGCGACGGCGGCGTGGTTGATCGAGAAGCAGCAGCGCCCGACGCTGGTCATGGCGCCTAACAAGACCCTGGCAGCGCAGCTGGCGAATGAGCTACGGCAGCTGTTGCCGAACAACTCGGTGGAGTACTTCGTCAGTTATTACGACTACTACCAGCCGGAGGCGTATATCGCGCAGACGGACACCTACATTGAGAAGGACTCGTCGATCAATGAGGACGTGGAGCGTCTGCGTCACTCGGCGACGTCGTCCCTCCTGAGCCGTCGCGACGTCGTGGTCGTCTCCTCCGTGTCCTGCATTTATGGCCTGGGCACCCCACAGTCCTACCTCGACCGCTCGGTGGTGCTCGCGGTGGGGGAGGAAGTCGAGCGTGACCGTTTCCTGCGCCTGCTGGTGGACATCCAGTATGACCGCAATGACATCGCTTTCCAGCGCGGCACCTTCCGAGTGAAGGGCGATACCGTCGACATCATCCCTGCGTACGAGGAGCTGGCGGTGCGCGTTGAGTTCTTCGGTGACGAGATTGATGCCCTGTACTACATCCATCCGCTGACCGGTGATGCGATCCGCCAGGTGGACGAGGTTCGGATCTTCCCGGCGACGCACTACGTCGCCGGGCCGGAGCGCATGGAAAAGGCCGTCGCGGACATCAAGGAAGAGCTCGCCGAGCGTCTCGCCGATCTGGAGAACCGCGGCAAGCTGTTGGAGGCGCAGCGCCTGCGTATGCGCACCGAATACGACCTGGAGATGATTGAGCAGGTCGGCTTCTGCTCGGGCATCGAGAACTATTCGAGGCATATCGACGGCCGCGGCCCCGGCACCGCGCCCGCCACGCTCATTGACTATTTCCCCGAGGACTTCCTCACTATTATCGACGAGTCGCACGTCACCGTCCCGCAGATCGGCGGCATGTTCGAGGGTGATATGTCGCGCAAGCGCAACCTGGTGGAGTTCGGTTTCCGCCTGCCGTCCGCCATGGACAACCGCCCGTTGACGTGGGAGGAGTTCGAGGCGCGCGTCGGTCAGACCGTCTACCTCTCCGCGACCCCGGGCAACTACGAAATGGCGGCCTCCGGTGGCGAGTTCGTCGAGCAGGTCATCCGCCCGACCGGGCTGGTCGACCCGAAGGTCACCGTCAAGCCGACGCAGGGCCAAATCGACGACCTCATCCATGAGATCCGCGAGCGCACCGCCAAGAACGAACGCGTCCTGGTGACCACCTTGACCAAGAAGATGGCCGAGGACCTCACTGACTATCTCCTGGAGAACGGCGTCAAGGTCCGCTACCTGCACTCAGATATCGACACACTGCAGCGCGTCGAGCTGCTCCGCCAGCTGCGTCTCGGCGAGTTCGACGTCCTCGTCGGTATCAACCTCCTGCGCGAGGGCCTCGATCTGCCGGAAGTGTCGCTGGTGGCCATCCTGGATGCCGACAAGGAAGGTTTTCTGCGCTCGGCTACCTCGCTCATCCAGACCATCGGCCGCGCGGCCCGAAACGTCTCCGGTGAGGTCATCATGTACGCCGACAAGATCACCGACTCGATGCAGCACGCCATCGAGGAGACTGAGCGGCGCCGCGAGAAGCAGATCGCCTACAACGAAGAACACGGGATCGACCCGCAGCCGCTGCGTAAGAAGATCGCCGACATCCTCGACCAGGTCTACGAGACCTCGGATTCTGGCGAGGTGGGGGATGTGGCGGTCGTCGAGACGCGGAACGTGGAGGACATGCCCGCTGAGCAGGTACAGAAGCTTATCGACGATCTCACCGCCCAAATGGGCGCCGCCGCCCGCGAGCTCAAGTTCGAGCTGGCCGGGCGCCTGCGCGATGAAATCCTGGAACTGAAGAAGGAGCTGCGTGGCATCAAGGACGTCGGGATGTAAGGTGTTCGTATGATCAATTACACCAAGATCGCTGTGGGGACCGATGGTTCCGATTCCTCCCTCGAAGCCGTCCGCGCCGCCGCCAGCCTGGCCCGCGCCTACGACGCCGAGCTGATCATCATGGCCGCCTGGTACTCGGCCTCGGGTTCGCTGCTCAATTCCCCGCACTCCGACGTGTCCTCCCTCCCGATCGTGGAGGAGGATGTCGCCGACGAGCACCTCCGCGACGCGCAGAAGGTCGCTGAAGAAGAGGGTGCCACCCGCATCGAGCTGCGCAAGATCTCGGGTGCCCCCGCCGCCGCGCTCACCAAGGCGGTCGCGGAGCTGGGTGTGGAACTGCTGGTCATCGGCAATAAGGGCGTGAATACGCTCTCGGGACGTGTCTTCGGCAACATCCCCACCGAGGTCGTGCGTAACTCCACGGTCAACGTCATGCTCGTGAATACGGCACAGCGCCGGTTTTAGACGACAATCGTTGTTAAACTGGCGGGCAACGAATTACTCCCGAGGAAAGGTTCCGACAGGTCCATGAGCACTTACCAGAAGATTGTTGTCGGCACGGACGGCTCCAAGTCCTCCCTGCTGGCTGTGGAGCGCGCTGGCGCCATCGCTGCCGCTTTCGACGCCACCCTCATCATCGGTTGCGCCTACTACGAGAACGACGAGGACGCGTCCAAGACCCTGCGCCAGGATTCCGTCACCATCCTCGGTGACGAAACCGCACAGAAGAACCTCGCCGCCGGCGAGGAGGCAGCCAAGTCCGCTGGCGCCACCAAGATCGAGAAGGCCGTCCGCCCGGGCACCCCGGTCGAGGCGCTCATGGCTATCGTCAACGACAACAACGCGGACCTGCTCGTCGTGGGTAACCGTGGCATCAACTCCCTGACCGGCCGCCTGCTGGGTTCCGTCCCGGCCGATGTCGCCCGCCAGTCCGACTGTGACGTCATGATCGTCCACACCGTCGACTAAAAAGCTTATCGACGCCCGCTTCAGCGGCCCCGGAACCTCGTTCCGGGGCCGCTTGGCGTTATGTCACCGCTCTTACGGGGCCTTTGCGTACTTACCGGTGGTTCAAACCACCGGTAAGTACTCAACGCCCCTGTTACTCGTGGGGCACCGGCCACTCACCCACAACAGTCAGCGTCTGCGTCGCGCGGGTGACCGCGACGTAGAAGTCCTGCCAGCCCTGGGGCGATTGCTCGACGATGCGAGCGGGGTCGAGGACGATGACGTGGTCGAACTCCAGGCCCTTGATCTCTGAGACGTTGGAGGGGGTGATGACCTGGGTGAGGCCGTCGTCACGCACCTCGGGGATGGTGCCGGCGGGCAGCCACGCGACCTCGTGCCCCGATTCGCGGATGGCTACCGCCGGCGTCGCCGTAGGGTCAATGACGCCGAGCACCTCGTTGGCCACCTCCATGATCTCCACGGGGGTCCGGTAGTTGACCGTGAGCTCGTGGTGGCGGAAACGTGTGCCCACGTAGGGCTCCAACGTGGCGGCCCAGGTGTCGACGCCGGCGGGGGAGCCGGTCTGCGCGGTGTCGCCGACCAGCGTCATCCAGCGGGCGGGGCTGCGGCGGAACACCATCCGCCATTCCATGGGGGAGAGTTCCTGTGCTTCGTCGACGATGACGTGGCCGTAGGCCCATTGCAGGTCCTCGCGGGCGCGTTCGGCGGTGGAGCGGGAATCGCGGATGAGCTGGCGTTGGGCGAGGGTGCGGGCGTCGATGACGTCACCGGCGGCGAGGTGCTCGGCGTCGAAGATGTCGCCGAGGTCATCGTCGTCGACGGAGGCCGAGGACTCGAGGATGTCGAGCAGATCCTGGGCGTCCTCGATGTCGTCCTCGGTGGTGGCGGCATCCTCGTCGAGGTCGGAGAGGCCGATGAGGACGGCGAGCTCGTCGAGCAGCGCGGCATCGGAGGCCGCCCACGGCGAGCCTTCCGGACGGAGCAGAGCCGCCCGGGTCTCGTCGTCGTAACCTGCAGCAGCGACATCGATCGCCTCCGGGGATTCCAGCAGCCCACGCAGCACGCCTTCCGGGGTGAGCTCGGGCCAGAAATCCTCCACGAGCTTCTCGACGCCCGCCTCCTCCGCCAGATCATCATGCAACTGATCGATGTCCGCCCGGGAAAGCAGGTTTGCCCCGCCCAGGGGGTCGGCGCCGATGCTCTCGGCGAGCTGCTCCGCCAGTAGGTCGATGAGGTGCTCGGCGAAGACGGCCCGGGCCTCGTTGTGGGGGCGGCGCGAGCGGCGGGCGCGGGTGCGGGCGGCTTTGACGAGGGGGGCGTCGATAAGCAGGCGAAGCGAGCCGTGGGTGAGTTCGACGGGGGCGTCGGGAAGTATCTGGTACGCGCGGACGGCTTCGCGGAGGATGGTGACCATCTCCTCCGAACCCTTGACCTCGCGGGTCAGGAGGGATTCCGGGGCGGTGCCGGACACGCCGGGGTAGAGGTCGCCGATCGTTGAGAGCACGACGCCCGTTTCGCCGAGTTCCGGGAGCACGCGGGAGATGTACTCGAGGAACGTTGAGTTGGGGCCGACGATGAGCACGCCGGTCTTCGATAGTTGTTCGCGCGCGGTATAGAGAAGGTAGGCGACGCGGTGCAGCGCGACGGCCGTTTTGCCGGTGCCGGGGCCGCCTTCGACGACCATGACGCCGCGGGTGTCGTCGCGGATGATGAGGTCCTGCTCCCGCTGGATCGTCTCCACGATCGACTTCATGTGGCCCGTGCGGGCTGCCTGCATCGCCTGGAACAGTGCTGATTCACTGCCGACGCCCGCGCGATCGTCCCCGGCACCGGGGCCTGAGAGCCACTCATCGTCGATACCGGTGACCTCCCGGCCCGTCGTGCGGATGTGGCGGCGCAGGTGCACGCCCTCCGGCTGCGCGGTGGTGGCCAGGTAGAAGGGGCGGGCCATGGGGACGCGCCAGTCCAACAGCAGGGTGCGGTAGCCCTCCTCGCGGACATCGAGGCCCATCCGGCCTATGTAGCGGCGATCCAACTCCGGGTGGCCGGGGACCGGATTCTCGGGCTCGGTGGCCGGATCCTCGATGTCGATGCGCCCGAAGACCAGACCCAGCTGAGCCAGGTTCAGGCGGTCGAGCTTGGCGTTGAGGCCGTGGTACTCGGTTTCGCGGCGGATGAGTGCGTCTGCGTCGGGGTTGGCGGGGTCAACCTCCAGCTGCACCTGGCGGAGGCGTTCGTTGGCGGCGGCGACCTCGGCGTCAAGACGCGCGAAGAGGTCGTCCACATAATCCTGCTCGTGGGCGATCTCGTGGTTGGTGCTCACCTGGGTCTACCTCCTGAAAAGAACGGATCATCCAGGATAGCGCGAATCGTCACACCTCGGTGTTCCCACGTCACTTTCACCCGGGCCATCTTGCGACCTGGGACAATACCGAGCAGCCGGAAAACCCACGTGGGAACACCGAGGTGATACCAAAAGAGAAACCCCCGCTGGAGCGGGGGCCTGACTAAAAGGGTTTAGATGCCGAGCTTCTTCTGGGCCTTGCCGATAGCCTTGTCGGCGCGGGACTGCAGCTTGTCGGCCTTCTTACCGGCCTTCTTGGCGGCGCGGCCGGACTTCTTCTCGGCGGTGGCGAGAGCATCGTCTGCGCGCTTCTGGGCCTTGGAAGCGGCCTTGACGAAACCCTTGCGGGCGGTCTTGGCGTTATCCTCGGCGGCGGCCAGCCAGTCGTCCTTGTTGTCCTGGAAGTAGTCGGACACCTTGTGGGCGGCGCCGGCGGCGGCGGTGGTGGCAGCCGCGGCGGTCGCGGTGGCGGTGTCCTTCCAGTCGTCCTTGTTGTCCTCGTAGTAATCCTGCGCGCGGGTGGCGTACTCGGTGACCTTGTCGGTGGCGTCGTCGAACCAGTCGCGGGCGGAGTCGGTGAACTTCTCGGTCTCCGACTTGGTGGGCAGAGCTGCCTGGACCTTCTTGCCGGTGACCTCAGCGGCCTTGTTGGCACGCCACTTCAGGCCGGGCTTGCCAGCGGTGTCGGCGGAGGTGATGAACAGGCCGCCGAGCAGGGCCAGGTTGGTGAGGAAACCGGAGCGGCGGGCGCTGCGCTCCGCGGCGTCCTGGGTCTCCCAGAAGGCGTGGCGGGAGATCATCGTCGGCACGGCGACGGCGGCGAGGACGGTGGCAGACACGCGCGGCATGAAACCGACAGCCAGGGCCGCGCCGGAAGCGATCTTGGTGCCGCCGACCGCGCGGACGACCAGCTCCGGGTCGCGCGGGACGCGGCGGGCGTACTCACGGGGGAGGATCGCGCGGGCGCGCTTGATCAGGGTCTCCGCCGCCTCGACGTGCTCAGAGGTGTTGAGCAGGCTGTCGGCGCCGTCGGCGATATAGACCGAGGCGATCATCGGACGGGCGATCTTGCGGATCATCGTTGTTCTCCTTGATTCATGCGGCAGTTTGTACTTCATCTACTCTAGCGAGGAATTGTCACCAGCGACGCTCCCACCAATCGTCCAGGTGGGGGCGCTCGGCGCCGAGGGTGGTGCCTTCGCCGTGGCCAGGGTGCACGAGGGCGTCGTCATCGTAGGTGTCGAAAATTCGCTGGGTCACATCCTTGAACAGGCGGACAAAGTCGCTTTCCGAGGTCGTTTTTCCCAGTCCTCCCGGGAAGAGGCTGTCGCCGACGAACAGGTGAGTCTGCCCGTCAATCTCCGCGGCCAGCGCCACCCCGCCGGGGGTGTGACCGCGGAGGATGGCAATGGGGAACTCATACCCCGCGAAAGGGAGGGTGTCGCCGTGATTGAGTTCCACGTCGGCGTCGGCCGACAGGGCGGGGGAGTCGAGGAAGGAGGCGTAGTGGGTCGCGTTGGTGGCCGTGAGCACCTCGGGGAGTGCCCGGTGGTGGTCCGGATGGCGGTGGGTGGTGAGGACGGCGGTGATTTTCGCACCGGCCTGCTCCGCGAGGTCGAGGAGGGCGGGGGCGTTGTCGGCGGCGTCGATAAGCAGGGCTTCGTCGCCTGCGACCAGGAGGTAGCAGTTGTTGTCCATCTCTGAGACGGAGATCTGATGGAGTGAGAGGTTGTTGGTCATGTCACCCAGAGTAGCGATGGACGGCCAATCGGTAGTATGTTCGAGGGAGTATCTTCAAACGGGAGGAATCTTAGTGGCGGACCGACTGGTCGTGCGTGGAGCGCGCGAGCACAACCTCAAGGGCGTGGACATTGACCTGCCCCGCGACACGATGGTGGTTTTCACCGGCCTGTCGGGTTCGGGCAAGTCCTCGTTGGCGTTTGACACGATCTTCGCGGAGGGGCAGCGCCGCTACGTCGAATCGCTGAGTTCCTATGCCCGCATGTTCCTCGGGCAGATGGATAAGCCGGACGTTGATTTCATCGATGGGCTTTCTCCGGCGGTGTCGATCGACCAGAAGTCCACGAACCGTAATCCGCGCTCGACGGTGGGCACGATCACGGAGATCTACGATTACTTGCGTCTTCTCTTCTCCCGCGCTGGCACGGCACATTGCCCGGTGTGTGATGAAAAGATCACCCGCCAGACCCCGCAGCAGATCGTCGACCAGGTGCTCTCCCTGGAGGAGGGCCTGAAGTTCCAGGTCCTGGCGCCGGTGGTGCGCACCCGGAAGGGCGAGTTCGTCGACCTGTTCAAGGATCTCGCGGCGCAGGGTTTCGCGCGTGTGCGGGTTGACGGTGAGGTGTACCAGCTCTCGGAGCCGCCGACACTGAAGAAGCAGATCAAGCACGATATTGACGTGGTGGTGGACCGCCTCCAGGTCAAGGAATCCCAGAAGCAGCGCCTCACCGACTCGGTGGAGACAGCCCTGGGCCTGGCAGATGGTCTCGTGGCGCTGGAGTTCGTCAGCCGGGCCGAGGATGATCCGGAGCGCTATGTCCTGTATTCGGAGAAGTTGGCCTGCCCGAACGGCCATGCCCTCGACATCGACGAGTTTGAGCCGCGCGCGTTCTCCTTCAACTCGCCTTATGGCGCCTGCCCGGCGTGTGACGGTCTGGGGACCCGCACCGAGGTGGACATCGACCTGATCATCCCGGACCCGGACGCCCCGGTCATCCGCGCGGTGCAGCCGTGGACCGCGAGCCCGAACGCCAGCTACTTCGAGAAGCTCATCGAGGGCCTGGCCAAGGCTCTCGATTTTGACCCGGCGACCCCGTACAGCGAGCTCACCCCGGCGCAGCGTAAGGCGTTGGTGCACGGGTCCACGACGGAGGTGGCGGTGCGGTATAAGAACCGTTATGGCCGCATCCGCAACTGGACTGCCCCCTTCGAGGGCGTCATGGGTTATCTGCACCGCAAGATCGACACGGTGGAAAGTGAGTGGTCGAAGGATCGTTTCCTCGCCTACACCCGCGAAGTCGCGTGCCCGACGTGTCAGGGCGCGCGCCTCAAGCCGGAGATCCTGGCCGTGCGCCTGGAATCGAGCTCGCAGGGAGCGTTGTCTATTGCGGGTTTGACGGAGCTGTCGATCGAGGACGCCAGCGAGTTCCTCGACACCCTGGTACTGGGCCGCAAGGAGGAGATGATTGCGGGCGCGGTGCTCAAGGAGGTGCAGGCCCGCTTGCAGTTCCTGCTTGACGTCGGCCTGTCCTATCTCACTCTCAACCGCGCCGCGGGTACCTTGTCGGGCGGTGAGGCGCAGCGTATTCGCCTGGCCACCCAGATCGGTTCGGGCTTGGCGGGGGTGCTCTATGTCCTGGATGAGCCGTCGATTGGCCTCCATCAGCGCGATAACCAGCGGCTCATTGCCACTTTGAAGCGCCTGCGGGACATCGGTAACACGCTCATTGTCGTCGAGCACGATGAGGACACGATCCGTGAGGCGGATTGGCTCGTCGACATTGGGCCGAAGGCCGGTGAGTACGGCGGCGAGATCGTCTACCAGGGCGAGCCTGCCGGCATTTACGATGCCGAGGGTTCCATCACGGGCGATTATCTGGCAGGCCGCCGGGTGCTCGGCGTCCCTGCTTCTCGACGTCAGGTCGACCCCGCACGCCAGCTCACCGTCGTGGGAGCCCGGGAAAATAATTTGCAGGGTATCGACGTGTCCCTGCCGCTCGGCGTGCTCTGCTGCGTGACGGGTGTCTCAGGTTCGGGAAAGTCGACTCTGGTCAACCAGATCCTGGCCAAGCATCTGTCCAACGAGCTCAACAAAGCCCGCCAGGTGCCGGGTCGCGCCAAGCGGGTGGACGGTACCGAGCACCTGGACAAGCTCGTCCAGGTCGATCAATCACCCATCGGCCGCACCCCGCGCTCGAATCCGGCCACGTACACGGGTGTGTTCGACAAGATCCGCAAGCTTTTCGCCGAGACCACCGAGGCGAAGGTCCGCGGCTACAAGGCGGGCCGTTTCTCCTTCAACGTCAAGGGCGGGCGCTGCGAGGCCTGTCACGGTGACGGCACTCTGAAGATCGAGATGAACTTCCTGCCCGATGTCTACGTTCCCTGCGAGGTGTGCGATGGGGCCCGCTACAACCGCGAGACCCTCGAGGTGCGTTATAAGGGCAAGACCATCGCCGAGGTCCTCGATATGCCGATCTCGGAGGCCGCTGTCTTCTTCGAGCCGATCAGCTCGATCCATCGCTACCTCCAGACGCTTGTCGACGTCGGCCTCGGCTACGTCCGCCTCGGACAGGCCGCGACCACGTTGTCCGGCGGTGAGGCCCAGCGCGTGAAGCTGGCCTCCGAGCTGCAGAAACGTTCCCAGGGACGCACGATCTACATTCTCGATGAGCCGACCACCGGCCTGCACTTCGAGGACGTGCGCAAGCTCATGCTGGTTATCCAGGGGTTGGTGGACAAGGGCAACTCGGTGATCATCATCGAGCACAACCTGGATGTCATCAAGGCTGCGGACTGGATCGTGGACATGGGGCCGGAGGGTGGCTCCGGCGGCGGTCAGGTCGTGGCTGAAGGCACCCCGGAACAGGTGTCGAAGGTGGCTGGCTCCTATACCGGTCAGTTCCTGTCCGAGGTGCTCTGATCCTCGCGCCGCCGGGCCCTCAGGGAGGCCATCGCCAGCAGCGCGATGCCGGAGGCCAAAAAGGCCAGGGCCCGCGGCAGTCCCTCCAGGGCTCCTAAGTCAAAGAACACCAGCTTGACCACGCCAGCGACCGCCAGCACCATGCCCGACCCCAGCGATGCCCGATCACTGAGACCGGGCGCGGCCAGCAGGATCCACGCCGCCAGGACCATCCACAGCACGCTCACCGCGGCGTGGCCGATGAGATAGCCCAGCCACATGCCGTGGGTGGCGGCGATGATGTTGCCCAGCCACGTGGCGGCGGTGACGACTGTGACCATCGACAGGTGCAGGCCCACCACGGCCAGCGCCACCTGCACCCGCACGGGCATTGCGGCCAGCGGGCGGCGGTGGGTGAGGATCACCCCCAGGAACACCGCGATCAATGCGGCCTGCACGAGCGCGATGTGGTCGGTGAGCCACAGCGGCGACTTGGTCAGGACATTGCGCGAGAGGGTGAAGGTGACAATCAACGCCGCACCCAGCCAGAACGCCCACGGCCACACCCGGGACTCCTCCTGGGCGTCCAGCCAGATGACGGCGAGGATGGCGCCGATGAAGAAGAGGGCGACGACGATGGTGGCGTCGATAAGCGGACCCGCTCCGAACGGTGGCGTCAACCACCACACCAGCACGAAAGCGACCGCCGTGGCGCACACGCCCACGACCCCGAGCAGGTGATTGTGCCGGTAGCCGAGCCAGGCCAGTCCGACCGTGGCGGGCACCAACAGCCAGATCGCCCACGTGCCGGCGGCCGCCGGGGCCGACAGCGCCAACAATCCCAGCGGGGCCAGGAAGACGGTGATGACGTCGGTGCGCTCGTCCGCAGCCGGGAAACGCAGGCCAACCGCCGCGAAGAGCAGAGCCGACACCAGGCCGATCACCGCCACAGTCAGCGCAGTGGCGGAGGTGGCGTCGGCGTAGACCGCGAGGATGTCCGTCACCACCCAGCCCTGCAGCAGCGCTGCCATCACGGCCGCGACCGCCCGCACCAGCCCGTGGCGCGGATGGAAAACCAGCAGTGACAGCGGCAGGAACATCAGTAACCACGTGGTGGGGATGTGGGCGCCGTAGAAGGCGGGGACGATGAGGATGGTACTCAGCGTCATGATCAGAGCCACTGTAGTAAGGCCGCGGGCGGCGGTGATCGCCAGCAACGCTAACCAGACCGCCAGGAGTACCGTGACCGCCAACCAGTCCGGCCACCAGCGCAGGATATTGAGCAAAGCCCACAGGATCACCGTGCTTACCAGCCACGATGTGACGACCAGTGCGGTCACGCCGGCTGCTGCGCGGTGACGCGAGCGATCCAGCCACAGTCCGGCAGCCAACAATCCGGCGGCCAGCAGAGAGGAGAGCAGTACCCGGCCCAGCGGGCCGAGCAGACCGGCCTGGATGGCCAGCGCCACCGCCAACCCCACACCCGCGACGGTGATCAGTGAACCGGCGACGGCCACCGCGCGGATGACCTTCGTCTCCGTCGGCACCGGCGGCTTCGCCGGCGCCATCAGTTTCGGCGGGGTCGGCGGCACCGGGTACGTGGCGGCCGCCGGCGGGGGAGGCGGGCCCAGCGGCACCGGCGACAACGTAGGGGTGGGGGCAGGGGCTGGGGCGGTTTGCCGGGCGACAAGATCGGTGAGGGAGCGGCGGGCGTCGGCAAGCGCGGCCTCAGCGGCCTCAATCCTGCGCAGCGTGAGCTTGAGCTCCATGGCATCCCGGGCATGATCGGTCATGAACTTCACCCTATTACTCCGACAGGTTCGGGGCGAGACCTAGGATGAAAAGCATGAATCCGCAGGATCCGGAGACCTCCTCATTCCCGGCGCAGTACCCGCCACCGCAGCAGATCCCGCCGCAGGCACCGCCCCGCCGGGACCGCTCGGGGCTGGCAGTCGTCCTACTGGCCTTGCTGTTCCTCGGTGCCGTGGCACTGGGCGTGTGGATGTACAACGCCTTCCTGCGCAGTGACCAGGAACCGGCCCCCACTGCCGCACCCACCCCCACGACCGTGGTCACCGTCACCCCCACGACCACCAGTGACAGGCCGACCACGACCGTCACCTCCACCTCCGAACCGGAGCCAGAGCCGGAACCCACCACGGAGGAGACAACCACCGAGGAGCCCACCACGCCGCCACCGCCGGCCTACCGCGCCCCCGACGACGCGGTGCAGTGCGCCGCCAACGTCAACTGGCGGATATTCCGGGCCAATGACCAGACCAGCTGCGCTTTCGCGGAGAATGTCGCCATCGGGATGGCCGGGCACGCCGGGGACGACACCGCCCATGAGATCCGTGTGAACAGCCCGGTCACCGGCCAGAACTACCTCATGAGCTGCTACCCGCAAGGCGACAACACCTTTATCTGCGAGGGCGGGGACCAGGCCGTGGTGATCCTCGAGGACCGCGCCGTACGTGACTAATCAACGCCCGGTATAGTTCCCGCCTGTGAAGACAAGGTGGATGATGCCTGCGTTGCTATGCCTGGGGCTGGCGGGTTGTGGGGTTGAGGGGGACGTCGATAAGCAGGAAGCGCCGGAACAACCAGCCATTGACCTGCAGGCGGAGCTTATCGACATCGCGCGCGCGGCCGCCGCTACAGGCGGACGCGTTGGCATCGCACTCGCCACCGGCGACGAGGTCATCCACGTCGGCCTCAGCGGGGAGTCGTGGGCGTGGTCGACGATCAAGGTGCCGCTGGCGATCGAGGCCGAGCGGCGCGACGTCGCCGGCGAACTCATCGACCCCACCATCACCCTCTCAGACAACAACACCTCCTACCAGCTCGCCCGCAACATCGACTTCGACCTGAGCGAACTGCCGCACGTGCCCGAACTTGACCCGCTACCTGGAGAAACGCTCTGGCCGTTGCGCGAGCAGGCACAATTCGCCGCTGAAATCCCGTGCCTGGATACCGGCGGCAGCACCTATGCGGCGATGGCGGAAATCGTCGACTGGCAGAGCTACGGCCTCGCGGAAATTGACGGCGCCCGCTTCAAGGGTGGCTGGGGTATCGACGCACCGCACCAGTACTCCATCCGCCAGCTCGCCACCGTGCCCGTCGACGGCGGCTACATCGGCATCGCCGTGCAGACCTACCCGGACGACGCCTCGCACGACCAGGGTATGGCGGTACTCGACGTCATCGGCCAGAAACTGGACCAGCTTATCGACGCCCACGACCTCACCCCGGCAGCGATTTGCAATGCGTACTAGTACGCATTAATGTACTCCCCACTACCACCCGTGCACCTTCTCCAGGAGCTCGGGCCACAAGCGGAGATCATCCCACCTCATGCCGCCGGCGCGTCCGGTTGGATACAGGTCAAGAGTAGGTCAGTCCCTTCAGGGCTGTCTTATTTGAGAGATCTCCCGCCTTCGGTAACATCCGGCAGGCGGGTTTTTCTCGTGGAGGAAATCCTCGCAAGTGGCACGGTACGTTTCACGAAACCCGCTACTTGAGGAGTCACACATCAGCGCTGAAGCTCGCATTAATGAGCGTATCCGAGTTCCCGAGGTCCGCCTTGTCGGCCCGGGCGGTGAGCAGGTCGGAATCGTCCGCACGGACGATGCCCGCAAGCTCGCATACGAGGCAGACCTCGACCTGGTCGAGGTGGCCCCGAACGCAAAGCCGCCGGTCGCGAAGATCATGGACTACGGAAAGTTCAAGTACGAGCAGGCCCAGAAGGCCCGCGAGTCCCGCAAGAACCAGCAGCAGACTGTGGTCAAGGAGCAGAAGTTCCGTCCCAAGATCGACGACCACGATTACGAGACGAAAAAGGGCAACGTGATCCGCTTCCTGGAGAAGGGATCCAAGGTCAAGGTCACCATCATGTTCCGCGGCCGCGAGCAGTCGCGCCCGGAGCTCGGCTTCCGCCTCCTTGAGCGCCTCGCAGAGGACGTCAAGGACCACGGCATCGTCGAGACCCGCGCCAAGCAGGACGGCCGCAACATGACCATGGTGATCGGACCGCTCCGCAAGGGCAAGAAGTAGACACCGTTTTCAACCGGGATTTAAGGACTTAATTCTCATGAAGCAGAAGACCCACAAGGGCACCGCCAAGCGCGTGAAGATCACCGGCTCCGGCAAGCTTCGCCGCGAGCAGGCCAACCGCCGCCACCTCCTCGAGGGCAAGCCGTCCACCCGCACCCGTCGCCTCAAGGGCACCGTGGATGTGGCCCCGGCTGACACCAAGCGCATGAAGCGCCTCCTCGGCAAGGCTTAAGACAAGCCGCCTCCCCACCCCACATCTCAAACGTTTAAGGAAGTATCACCGTGGCACGTGTCAAGCGGTCCGTCAACGCCAAGAAGAAGCGTCGCGCAATCCTCAAGTCCGCCAAGGGCTACCGCGGCCAGCGCTCCCGCCTCTACCGCAAGGCCAAGGAGCAGTGGCTGCACTCCATGACCTACTCTTACCGCGATCGCCGCGCGCGTAAGGGTGAGTTCCGCAAGCTGTGGATCCAGCGCATCAACGCCGCTGCCCGCATGAACGACATCACCTACAACCGTCTCATCCACGGCCTGCGCCTGGCTGAGATCGATGTCGACCGCAAGATCCTCGCCGAGCTGGCCGTCAGCGACTTCGCTGCCTTCTCCGCTCTCTGCGAGGCCGCCAAGGCTGCTCTGCCGGAGGACGTCAACGCCCCGGTCGCCGCTGCCTAAAGCCGCTTATCGACGCCCCGCCGGTCCGCCGGCGGGGCTTCGCTGATTCTCGGTCGAGTTTCTGCCAAATGTCAGACGGGCCCTGGGGCTTAGGTCCGGAGTCCAGGTCCTACCGGTGGTGGGGTGTCTGACGTTTCGCAGAGCCCGCTCACGGTCTGCCAAATGTCAGACGGGCCCTCAGTCTTAGGTCCGGAACCGCAGGCCTACCGGTGGTGGGGTGTCTGACGTTTCGCAGAGCCCGCCCACGGTCTGCCAAATGTCAGACGGGCCCTCAGTCTTAGGTCCGGAACCGCAGGCC
>NZ_JAUNUG010000005.1:0-24550 GCF_030538285.1 Corynebacterium sp. | reverse complement strand
TACCGGTGGTGGGGTGTCTGACGTTTCGCAGAGCCCGCCCACGGTCTGCCAAACGTCAGACGGGCCCTCAGTCTTAGGTCCGGAACCGCAGGCCTACCGGGGGTGGGGTGTCTGACGTTGCGCAGAGCGGGAACCGATGGGCACTTTTCGAAGTCCAATAGAGCATGGACTTAGAGGGGAAGTATTGGACAACGAAGGAACTGAACACGTCGGGGATGGGGCGGTATCAGATAGCGAAGGCCGTCAAGGAAGGGGATCTAACGCGAGTGTCCCGGGGGCTGTACATGGGTAGGGACCCGGTAGGACTGGAGCTGTTGGCAGCGCTGCGGCACAGGTACCCGGAGCTGGTGTTTTCTGGTCACACTGCGATGAGCTTGTACGGGTATCGTAGTACTCTCATGCAGCCGGTGCAGGCGATCGTGCCGAAGGGGCATCGGGTGCCGGCGTCGTCGTTGGTGGAGGCTCGGCAATCCCGGATGGGCAGCGTTGCCGAGGTGCAGGGTTTTCCGGTGGTCTCGGTGGCCGCGGCAGTGGCGGCTGACACCCAGCTCAACCGGGTGGACCGGTGGAAAGCACTGGAGCAGTCGTATAGCGGGTTCACGGGGAGGGAGAGGTTTGACGCAGACAAAGCGGCCTTGCCGCTGGATCTACGCCAAGGGTTGGAAACCGTGGTGGAGAAGTGTGTGATCGGGGCGTCCAGCCAGATGGAGAGGTTTTTCCACCGTGAGCTCCGCCGCCGGGGACTGCAGACGATCCCGAACTTCAAGTTGGGCCCGTATCGATGGGACGTCGGAATTGAGGACGCCACCGTGGTCATTGATCTGAACAGCTACCTGTACCACAACGAGAATAATGGGCGGACCTTCATCATTGACCGGTGGAAGGCCAATCACGCGGAGATGTCTGGCTGGGGCCATCTGGAGTTCACTGATGCTTGTCTTAATGATGTCAATGCGAAGCGGCTGGCTATCAAGGAGGTCGTGCATCTGGTTGCTCATCGACGCCAGACCGGGCCCGGCACACCGGTAGAAGGCAGGGTGGAAGTGGGACCCTGGCTGTTTCATGATCAGCTGCGTCATCAATCGGTGCCAGTCAACCGTTAGGGGAGTGCTCCCCATTGCGTGGACCATCGTTGAGCTGGCGTTTTACTCTGAGGCCAGAAGCTAGTTCCACCTCGAACCCTCAGGAGATCACGATGTCCAACTACTACGACAATAACGGCCTTCCCCTCGACGTCCAGCAGCCGCAGCAGGCCTGGAGCCAGCAGCCGTCGCAGCCCCAGTACGCCGCCGCTCCGATGCAGCAGCCCATGCAGCCGATGCAGCCCCAGTTCGCCGGCCCGGTGCAGCAGAAGTCCACGGTGGTGGCTGCGCTGCTGTGCTTCTTCTTCGGTATTTTCGGTATCCACAATTTCTACCTGGGCCACACTAACCGGGGTGTGATCATGCTGGTGTTGGCGCTGGTTTCGGTGTTCACCTGGTGGCTGTTCATCGGTCTGGTTGTTCTCGGAGCCCTGTTGATCTGGGAGCTGGTGGATCTGATCATGATCCTCACCAAGTCGGGTCCTTTTGAGCGGGACAGCCGCGGAGTACCCCTGGCGTAGGTTGAGGAGGCGAGAAAATGCTGGGTAACTGCTAGTGTCCACATTGGTTACATACCTCTTCTCCCAAGGACGCCGACGATGACGAATCCCTTCGACCAGAATCCGCAGCAGCAGTACGACCAGAATGGTCTGCCTGTGGCGAGCAATCAGCAGTGGTCTGCGCCGCAGCCGCAGTATGGCCAGCCCCAGTACCAGCAGCAGTACGGTGTTCAGCAGCAGCCGCAGTACGGGATGATGCAGGCGCAGGGCCCGGCGAAGTCCTGGGTGGCAGCGATCCTGCTGGCGTTCTTCCTGGGATCTCTGGGTGTGCACAATTTCTACCTCGGATACACCAAGCAGGGTGTGATTCAGCTGGTGCTGACCATCGTGGGATGGGCTACCTCGGTAATCCTCATCGGTTTCATCTTCCTGGCGATCGTGTGGGTGTGGGTGCTGGTTGATTTCGTCCAGCTTCTTCTCCGTTCGGGCAGCATGGCGTCTGACTCCAACGGTGTGCCGTTGTCCTAAGCGCCTCTGCCCCGGCCCTGTCACCGAAGGTGATGGGGCCTTTGTCGTTGCCGCTGCTAGCCTGAAGCGCATGAACCTCGACTTCTCGGATCCTTTCACCGAGCGCACGCCGCGCATTGTTAACGCTGCTAAGTTGCAGCGGGCGGCGGGGCGTCGCAAAGCGAATCAGTTCATCGTGGAGGGGGAGAACGCGGTGGAAGCAGCGGTGGCGACCGGGGCGGCGCGGGACGTCTTTGTCACGGAGCAGGCGGCTCGCCGTTTCGAGGAGATCCTCATCACCTGCGGCCACATGGGTGTCTACGTCCATCCGATCAACGACAAGGCGGCGCGTTCCCTATCCGATACCGTGACAACCACTGGCCTGTTCGCGGTGTGTGAGCCGGTGTTGTGGACTGTCGGTAAGGCGTTACGCGGGCTTCCGCAGCTGGTGTCCGTGCCGGTGGAGACTTCTGAGCCCGGCAACGCCGGCACGCTCATCCGTGTGGCCGACGCGATGGGCGCCGACGCCGTTGTCTTCGCCGGTGAAACCACTGATCCGCAGTCGAGCAAGGCGGCCCGCGCCTCCGCCGGGTCCCTGTTCCACCTGCCGGTGGCCCGTAACGCCAACACGAAGGACGTCCTCGGGCAGCTGCGCGCCGCCGGCCTGCAGATCCTGGCTACGGCCGCGGACGGCGAGGTAGAGCTGAACGACGCCGCCGAGCTGCTCACCCAGCCCACTGCCTGGCTGTTTGGCAACGAGGCGCATGGCTTGGGCGAGGAACTATTGGGGCTGGCAGACCACCGGGTACGCATCCCGATCCGGGGTCGGGCTGAGTCCCTCAACTTAGCGACGGCCGCGTCAATCTGCCTCTATGAGTCGGCGAAGGCCCAGGCGCGTGCCCGCGGATAAGCATGGGTATGCTGTACAGGTCTGAAATCTAGCGCTCAAAACGAAGAGGTTTGGCACGTGTCTGACACTCCCGAAATTGAACTGACTGAGGCGGGGCTTGGCGCCGCCGCGGACCAGGCTCTCGCCGCGTTCGACGCGGCCACCACCCTCGAGGAACTGAGCGTCGCCCGCCGCGACCACCTCGGCGATGAGGCCCCGATCCCGCAGGCCCGCCGCGCCCTGGGCACCTTGCCGAAGGATCAGCGCAAGGACGTTGGGCGGTTGGTTAATATGGCGCGGGGACGCGTCGAGAAGCACTACAACGAGGTGCTCGCCGAGCTGGAGGTCAAGCAGCGCGCGGAGCAGCTGAAGGCGGAGAAGGTCGACGTCACCGTGCCGACCACCCGCCAGCAGGTCGGTGCCCTGCACCCGATCACCTCGCTCATGGAGACCATCTCCGACATCTTCCTCGGCATGGGCTGGGAGATCGAGGACGGTCCGGAGGTCGAGGCAGAGTACTTCAACTTCGACGCGCTCAATTTTCTGCCGGACCACCCGGCCCGCACCCTGCAGGACACCTTCCACGTCGGCGCCGAGGGCTCCCTGCAGGTCCTGCGCACCCACACCTCTCCGGTGCAGGTGCGATCCATGTTCGACCGCGACGTGCCCCTGTACATCGCCTGCCCGGGTCGCGTGTTCCGCACCGATGAGCTCGACGCCACACACACCCCGGTATTCCACCAGGTGGAGGGGCTGGCCGTGGATAAGGGTCTGACCATGGCGCACCTGCGCGGCACCCTCGATCACCTGGCCAAGACCCTCTTCGGCCCGGAGACCAAGACCCGCATGCGTGCGAACTACTTCCCGTTCACCGAGCCCTCTGCCGAGGTCGACGTGTGGTTCCCCAACAAGAAGGGCGGCGCTGGCTGGATCGAATGGGGCGGCTGCGGCATGGTGCATCCCAACGTCCTGCGCGCGGTGGGCGTGGACCCGGAGGTCTACACCGGTTTCGCGTTCGGCATGGGCCTGGAGCGCACCCTTCAGTTCCGCAACGGCCTGTCCGACATGCGCGACATGGTCGAAGGCGACGTCCGCTTCACCCTGCCGTTCGGTATTCAGAAGTAACCCCGGTTCTAGAGAGGAACAGAAACAATGCTGCTTGCACAGAACTGGGTCACCGGACTGCTGCGTCACGCCAACCCCTCCTTCGGTGTCACGCCTGAGGAGCTTGACGCCGGTTACGTCCGCGTCGGTTTTGAGACCGAGGGCTACGAGCCTATCCCCGAGACCACCGGCCCACTGGTGTTCGGCGTGGTCAAGGACATCAAGGAACTCACCGAGTTCAAAAAGCCCATCCGCTACTGCCAGGTCGATGTCGGCGACGCCAACGGCACCGGTGAGCTGCAGGGCATCGTCTGCGGCGCCACCAACTTCGACGAGGGCGACACCGTTGTCGTGGCCCTGCCGGGTGCTGTCCTGCCGGGCAATTTCGCCATCGCCGCGCGCAAGACCTACGACCACATCTCCGACGGCATGATCTGCTCCGCCGCCGAGCTGGGGCTGACCGACAAGTCCGCCGGCATCCAGACGTTCGATCCGGCCTACGGCAAGCCGGGTGAGGACGCCCGCGAGGCCCTCGGCCTGGGCGACACCGTCTTCGACGTCAACGTCACCCCGGACCGCGGCTACGCTCTTTCCGCCCGCGGCCTGAGCCGCGAGCTGGCGTCGGCCTTCGATCTGGAGTTCGCGGACGTCGCGAAGCAGCCGGAAGTTGGCGGTTTTGACCTGTCCGGCGTGCCTGCCGCTGCCGGCGAACTGCTTCCTATCGACGTCCGCGAGGAGACCAAGACCGTCCGCTTCGGTCTGCGCAAGGTCACCGGCATTGACCCGGCCACGGAGTCCCCGTTCTGGCTGCAGCGCGAGCTCATGCTGTCTGGCCAGCGCCCGGTCAACGCCGCCACGGATGTGACCAACTACGTCATGCTGCTGCTCGGCCAGCCGATGCACGCCTTCGATGCCGCGCAGATCGTTGGCGGCCTCGTGGTGCGCAATGCCTCAGCCGGTGAGGAGTTCGAGACCCTCGACCACGTCAAGCGCACCCTCGACGCTGCGGATGTGGTCATCTGCGATGACACCGGCATCCAGTCCATGGCCGGCGTCATGGGCGGCACCCGCTCCGAGATCTCCGATGCGACCACCGACGTCTACTTCGAGGCCGCCACCTGGGATCCGCTCACCGTCGCGCGGACGTCGCGTCGCCACAAGCTGTCCTCGGAAGCTTCTCGACGCTTCGAGCGCGGCGTCGATCCGGCCATCGTTGAGGTTGCCCTCGACATGGCGTGTGCGCTGCTCGTCGACATCGCCGGTGGAGAGATCGCGCCCGAGCGCACCATCGTCGGCGACGTGCCGGGCATGCCGACGATCACCATGGCCGCCTCGCACCCCTCCGACCTGGCGGGCGTGGAGTACTCCCGCGAGACTGTCGTGAAGCGTCTCGAGGAGGTCGGCTGCACCGTCGCTGTCTCCTCCTGCGGTGGCAAGCTCGAGGTCACCCCGCCGACCTGGCGCGGCGACCTGCGCATCCCGGCCGATCTGGTGGAGGAGGTCCTGCGTCTCGAGGGCCTGGAGGACATTCCGCTGGTCCTGCCGACCCCGGTCGGTGGCCGTGGGCTGACCCCGGCGCAGCGCCGTCGGCGCGCCGTCGGCCACGCTCTGGCCTACAACGGCTACGCGGAGATCCTGCCGAGCCCGTTCATCGCCAACGACACCTTTGACGTGTGGGGTCTGGACTCCGACGATGACCGCCGCAACGCCGTCAACGTGCAGAACCCGCTGGAGGCCGACCGCGCCATCCTCGGCACCACACTGCTGCCGACGATGCTCGACGCCGTCGTCCGCAACGTCGCGCGCGGGCGTCATGACGTCGCTCTCTTCGGCCTGCAGCAGGTCGCTTTCCAGCGTTCCGACGCCTCCCCGATGCCGTCCGTCGCCGCCAAGCCCTCGGATGAGACGATCGCCGAGCTCGTCGACTCCCTGCCGTACCAGCCGCTGCACGTGGCCACCGTTGCCACCGGTCAGCTGGAACATGAGGGCCCGTGGGGCAAGGGCCGCACTTACACCTGGGCCGATGCCATCGAGTCCGCCCGCGTCGTGGCCCGCGCGGCTGATGTCGAGCTAGATGTTGAGTCCGCCGAGCAGCTGCCGTGGCACCCGGGTCGTTGTGCCGCCCTGCTTGTCGACGGCGCCGTCGTCGGCCACGCCGGCGAGTTGCACCCGCAGGTGCTGGAGGCCCTCGGCCTGCCGTCGCGTACGTGCGCGATGGAGCTCGATCTGACGGCACTGCCGCTGACCGAGAACTTCCCGGCCCCCGTGCTGTCCTCTTATCCGGCACTGCATCAGGACATTGCCCTGGTCGTCGACGAAGATGTCCCGGCCGAGCAGGTGCGCCGCGTCGTCGCAGAAGGTGGCGGGGATCTGCTCGAGGACGTCGAGCTTTTCGACGTCTACCGCTCCGAACAGCTCGGTAAGGGCAAGAAGTCGCTTGCCTTCTCCCTGCTCTTTCGCGCCGGCGACCGCACCCTCACCGATGAGGAGGCCAACGAGCGTCGTCTCGCGGCCGCTGAGCTGGCCAAGGTAAAATTCGGCGCAGAAATGCGTGCTTAGGCGCGGGAAAATAAGTAGGGTCAGGGCATGACCATTTCACGTCGTGCCCTGGCCCTTCTTTCCGTTCCTGCCTTCTCCGCCGCCGTGCTCATCGGCGGCGCCTCCGCCGCGAACGCGGCCGAAGGCGATGTCCAGTTCACCAACGCCGCCGGTGACGTCCGCTGTGACGTCGTCATGACGCAGGACGGCCCCCACGTCATCTGCGTCAGCGACGGTGCCCGCAAGACCATGCCCGAGTGCAACCCGCCGCAGGAGAAGATCCCCGCGGTCATCGTCTCCGGTAACGGCCCCGGCGTCGTCGGCTGTTGGAACCAGGGGCTTGTCGGCGCGAAGCAGGCCCTCGGCGCCGGCCAGCTGGGCAACGCCCACGGCATCACCGTGTTCGCCGACCCCATGGGCGGCCTGCACGTGCTTTCCGGTTCGCTGAACTACGTTGCCTACGCAGGGCCCTCCACGGTGGGGAACAACCCCACGGCGATGAGCTCGCAGCTGAGCAGTTAGACCCGTCGGCGGGCTAGGTGTACTTCCCCGCGACGTTGTGAACGCGTTGCATTGGGGTTAAGCCGTCGATGGCGGTGTGGGCTCGGTGGCAATTGTAGTCGTGGAGGAAGTCCGCATACGTTGCCTGCCGGGCCTTCTCGCTTGTGTAGGTCTGGGCGTAGGCCCATTCAGTCATCAAGGTGCGGTTGAATCGCTCGACCTTGCCGTTGGTTTGCGGGCGATATGCCCGAGTGAACCGGTGGAGACGTCCTGGCCGATGGCTGCGGCAAACGCATGAGACCGGTAGCAGGCTCCGTTATCGGTCATCACCCGTTTCACCGTGATCCCCAGGCTATCGAAGTAGGCCCAGGCCCGGGCCCAGAACCCGGCAGCCGTCTCCTTTTTCTCATCAGCCAGAATCTCGGAGTAGACCAGGCGGGAATGATCATCCACGGCGTGATGTAGGTAGGCATACCCACGCCCTGGCTTGGCCCCGGCCCGAGCCTGGACATCACGCCTGCGGCCTGCGGCGCGGTCCTGTGCAGAACCCCGGCCGTGCATCCTCCACCCGCTTCCGTCAGGGATCTGGCCGAGCTTTTTGATGTCGACGTGGACCATGTCACCGGGGTGGGGATACTCGTAGCGTTGTGCTGGTTGCTTGCGGACCGGCAGGCCGGTGGCCTGGTCGATGCACGACAGGCGGGGCATGTTGTACCGGGTCAGGACACGACCCACCGTGGAGCGAGGAATGCCCAGGTGGTAGCCGATACGGTGAGGTCCCCACCGGCGGATAAAGCGCAGTTTGATGATGCGTCGTTCGGTGCGCCTGGTCAGTTGATGCGGGCAGGTACGTGGCCGGCTGGAACGGTCGGTGAGGTCTTCGCCGGCCCGGGCACGTTGGACCCATCTGTTGACGGTGGCGGCCGAGACTTGGAAGCGTTCGGCGACTCGTCGTTGGGTCCAGCCCTGTTTCAGGACCAGGTCGACCAGTCGCTTTCTTCCCAGATCGGTTAGCGGGGAGTTACGGTGTGTCATGGAAGCCTTCGTGAGTGTTGTTCGTGTGGATACCTACACCACTACCGAAGGCTTCCCCTTTTCGCTCACACCGTTCACAACCTCCCGAGGAAGTACAGCTAGGTACCTGCGCAGCGCCGCCGAGCCCCCGGCTACCAGGAGGGCGGGTCCCACGACGATGAGCAGACCCATGAGCATCACCGGGCCGGGCGGCACCGCCAGCAGCACGGCTGTGGCGGCCACGCCCAGACCGAGGATGACGAAGTCCCAGATTGTCGTGTCCAGCTGAGCCATCCCGAGCAGCAGACCGACGACGATGAGAGCGATCTCGGGGCAGGGGACCGCGGGCAGGCCGGAGAGGATGAGGAGCTGGTCGGTCGAGCGGAATGGCCGGGGTTCACCGTGCGTCGATGACGTCGGCGAAGGGCGCGACGTGTGTGCGGAGCGCGTCAAGGAGCTCATCTCCTTCCTTCTGTGAGTACTCTGCGGCGCGGGGATCGTCCCACCCGGTGTCCCAGTGATGGTGCTCTTTCCAGTGTGAAGCCCAGGCCCGGAGTCTGTCCGACAGGGCTCTGGGGAGGCCGTAGTCCTCCAGGGCCATCAGGTAGGAGTCCGTGCCTGACTCCCAGAGAGGGGAGTCTGCTCCCCAGTCAGCGAAAAAGCGGATGGTTCTTCTGGTCTGCGGTGGCACGGTGCCTCCCGTGGTCGTGTGGGGTATCCGCCCAGTTTAGAGGCACTTCCGGCTTTAGAGCCCGTTTATCTTGGTGTGGAGTCTTCCGGAGTGGATGAGGGGATCGTCTCAAGGTAAGGGTGCTGCCGAACGATAGCACTAGTGATAGCTCCGGATTAATGCCTCAAAGTAGCGCGAACAATACTCCTTCTCAATAGATACGAGGCACCGGCCATCATGAAGCCGAACGAAGGAAATAGTAGAATGTAAACTGAGCCATTCAACTCTGCCGCATCAGTATTCGCATACCAAAAGGCGCCTGCGCCGCCCACGATGTATATAATGTCGGCGATCTGTGGTTTTATGGAGGTGAGAACTAAGGGCACTCCGACCACGTGGGCGACAATCCCACCTAGTAAAAGCAAGGACCCTAAAACTCCGCCCCAACTTGTCTCGCCCGGAACTAATATCTGCAAGAATATCCCGAGAATCATCAAGGAAAATTCAGGAAATGGCAAGTTCCATCCCCAAAACTCTGAGAGCCTCTTTTCAGTGTTAGGCCGGTTTTGGCCTGTCCGACTGCCGTGGTTGTTAGAAGTCATGTGAAAACTGTCGGTCCGGTCCTTTTAATCGCGGTGCTTGAAAGCCTGGACGCGCTTCACGATCGTGTACATGCCATCTGCGGTCGCCATGCAGTTCCCGCGAGAGGTTAGATTAGCCAATGGGGAGTAGGCAACCTTACATGTTTGTTTTAGTTCGGAACGGAACGGAATGTCGCACTTTGGCACGCGCGACTCGTATACTCTGTCGTCGTAATAGCACATGTCATGTACGGCGCACGGTCCGCGAAAGTCGGCCACGATGTTGGACAGGGTGTCCTGCTCGGTGGCGATGGCGATTTCAGCCGCGTCGGCGTCTGTTTTGTCTACTCCCGTCGGCAGGCCGACGGTATCGGACCACATCTCACCCGGAACCTGTTCGGTTTCTGGGTCTCCGGCGGCGTGGGTGGCGCGGACCAGGTCATGGTAGGCGGCTAATTCCGCATCAGTAACCCCGCCGACTCCATCGACTACGGGGGGTATGACGGGGTCTTGCTGGAACTCTGCGACGTAGGCGTCGATCTCTTCGGGGGCGATGGCGCGGTCAGCATGGGCGGTGGCTACCGCTGGCATGCCCCCCCCCGATCATGATGAGGGCCGCGGTGCTCGCGGCGATGCGTTTCAGTGGTGTCACGTGGGTCTCCTTGTGGGTTGATGGTGACACGTGTGACATTAGAGGGGCAGCGGGAAGCGTGCTGGCTGATTGTATTTGTGGGGTGGCGGCTGGGGGTGAATGGCGACAGTCTGCATACTTTTCATCTGGCTGCATAAAGTGCTACACTGGTCGGCATGACATTCAAGGTTGCAGTCGCTGGTGCCTCCGGTTACGCGGGTGGAGAGATCCTCCGCCTCCTGCTCGGGCACCCCTCCTACATCTCCGGTGATCTGGAGATCGGTGCGCTGACCGCCGGGTCCTCGGCGGGGCAGTCCGTCGCTGATCTCATGCCGCACCTCCCGCAGCTGGCGGACCGGGTCATCGAGGACACCACCCCTGAGGTCCTGGCAGGGCACGACGTCGTGTTCCTCGCCCTCCCGCACGGCCATTCCGGTCCCATCGGCCAGGCGCTGGCCGACACCAATCCCGAGGCCGTGGTCATCGACTGCGCCGCCGATTTCCGCCTGCAGGAGGCGGGGGAGTGGGAGCACTACTACGGCTCCGAGCATGCCGGCACCTGGCCCTACGGCATCCCCGAGCTGCCCGGTCAGCGGGAGGAGCTCACCGGCGCCAAGCGCGTCGCCGTCCCAGGGTGTTTCCCGACGGGTGCCACCCTTGCCGCCCTGCCCGCCGTCGCGGGCGGTCTCATCGTCCCGGACCTGTCCATCGTCTCCATCACGGGTGTCTCCGGTGCGGGCAAGAAGGCCGCTGTCGGCCTGCTCGGCTCCGAGATCATGGGCAGCCTGCGCGCCTACAACACCGCCGGCAAGCACCGCCACACCCCGGAGGTCATCCAGAACCTCTCCGCCGTGACGGACGAGGACGTCTCCGTCTCCTTCACCCCGGTCCTGGCGCCGCTGCCGCGCGGCATCCTGACCACGATCACCGCTCCCCTCAAGGAGGGTGTGAGCGCCGAGGCGGCGTACGAGACCTACCGTGCCTTCTACGCCGACGAGCCCTTCGTGCACCTTCTTCCCGTGGGGCAGCAGCCGGAGACCCAGAACGTCGTGGGCACCAACATGAGCCACCTGCAGGTCGAGGTCAACGAGCGCGCGGGAGTGCTGCTCATGACCGGCGCCATCGACAACCTCACCAAGGGCACCGGCGGCGCCGCCGTCCAGTGCATGAACCTCTCGCTCGGCCTCGACGAGACCGCCGGCCTGCCCATGGCCGCCGTCGCCCCCTAGAACCCACAACCCCGGAAAGCCCTATCCCATGAGCATCACCGCCCCGGCAGGTTTCACTGCTGCCGCCCTCACCGCTGGCATCAAGCCCTCGGGTAACCCTGACATGGCCCTCGTGGTCAACAACGGCCCCGAGTTCCACGCCGCCGCGGTGTTCACCCGCAACCGCGTCGTCGCCTCCCCGGTGAAGATCTCTCGGGAGGCGATCCAGGATGGGCAGATCCGCGCGGTCCTGTTCAACTCCGGTAACGCCAACGCCTGCAACGGCACCCAGGGGGACAGGGATGCGCAGGCGGCCGTCGAGCAGGTGGCGAAGCTTCTCGACGTCGCGCCCACCGACGTCGGCGCTTGTTCCACCGGTCTCATCGGCGAACCGCTGCCGATGGACAAGATCCACGCGGGCGTCGAGAAGCTCGTTCCGGGCCTGGGTGACCATGGTGGCGATGCCGCGGAGGCCATCATGACCACCGACCTGGTCAAGAAGGAGGCCCTGGTCAAGGGCGACGGCTGGACCCTCGGTGGTATGGGCAAGGGCGTCGGCATGATGAGCCCCTCGCTGGCCACCATGCTCGTGTGCCTGACCACCGATGCCTCCGCCAGCCCCGAGATGCTTGACGAGGCGCTGCGTGCGGCATCCAAGGTCACCTTCGGCACCCTGGACATCGACGGCTCGACCTCCACCAACGACACCGTCTTCCTGCTCGCCTCGGGCGCGTCCGGTGTCACCCCGAGCCAGGAGGAGCTCAACGCGGCCGTGCTTGAGGCCAGCGAGGACATCGCCCGGATGATGCAGGCCGACGCCGAGGGCGTGACCAAGCGCGTCACCGTCACCGTCGAGGGCACCGGCAACGAAGAGCAGGCCGTCAACGCCGCCCGCACCCTGGCCCGTGACAACCTCTTCAAGTGCGCGATGTTCGGCTCCGACCCGAACTGGGGTCGTGTCCTCGCCGCCGTCGGTATGGCCGACGCCGACATGGACCCGGATAACATCTCCGTCTACTTCAATGGCCACGCCGTGTGTGAGAACACCACCGGCACGCCCACCGCCCGTGAAGTTGACCTCTCCGGCGCAGACATCGACGTCCGCGTCGACCTGGGCACCGGCGGTCCCGGCCGCGCGACCGTCCGCACCACGGACCTCTCCCACGACTACGTCCACATCAACTCCGCCTACTCCAGCTAGGAACCCGCCATGGAAGCACTCAAGAAGCTCAGCAATGAGGCCCGCGCGCACGTGCTGGCCGAGGCCCTGCCCTGGCTGCAGCACTTCCGCGACAAGATCGTCGTGGTCAAGTACGGCGGCAACGCCATGATCGACGAGGACCTCAAGGCCGCCTTCGCCGCCGACATGGTCTTCCTGCGCACGGTCGGTGCCAAGCCCGTCGTCGTGCACGGCGGCGGCCCGCAGATCTCGAGCATGCTCAAGCGCCTCGGCCTCGACGGCGAATTCAAGGGGGGGTTCCGCGTGACCACCCCGGAGGTCATGGAGATCGTCCGCATGGTGCTTTTCGGTCAGGTCGGCCGCGGGCTCGTCGGCCTGATCAACTCGCACGGCCCCTACGCCGTGGGGACCTCCGGCGAGGATGCCGGCCTGTTCACCGCTGAAAAGAGGCTTGTCGACGTCGGTGGCGTCCCCACCGACATCGGACTGGTCGGCGACATCGTCGACGTCAACCCCGCGGCCGTCATGGACATCATCGAGGCCGGTCGCATCCCGGTCGTGTCCACCATCGCCCCCGGTGAGGACGGCGAGGTGTACAACATCAACGCCGACACCGCCGCCGGCGCCCTGGCCAAGGCCATCGGGGCGGAGCGACTGCTCATCCTCACCAACGTCGAGGGGCTCTACACCAACTGGCCCAACCGCGATTCGCTGCTGTCGAAGATCGTCACCTCTGAGCTGGAGGCCATCCTGCCGAGCCTCGACTCCGGCATGATCCCCAAGATGGAGTCCTGCCTGCGCGCCGTGCAGGGCGGGGTGTCCGCGGCGCACGTCATCGACGGCCGCATCGCGCACTCCGTCATCCTCGAGCTGCTCACCATGGGTGGTATCGGCACCATGGTGCTGCCCGACAACTACGACCGCGGCGATTACCCCGCCGGCGCCGTCTTCAGGAAGGACGCTGAACAGTGACCGAACACCTCACGTGGAACGACGTGCTCATGAACAACTACGGCACCCCGCCGATCGAGCTCGTCTCCGGCAAGGGGGCCACCGTGGAGGACACCCAGGGCCGCGTCCACATTGACCTGCTCGCCGGCATCGCCGTCAATGCGCTGGGCCACGGACACCCGAAGATCATCGAGGCCGTCACCCACCAGCTCTCCCAGCTGGGGCATGTGTCCAACCTCTTCGCCTCCGGCCCCGCCATGCAGGCGGCCGCGACCCTGAAGGAGCGTGTCGGCGACGACTCGGCGCGGGTGTTCTTCTGCAACTCCGGTGGTGAAGCCAACGAGGCCGCCTTCAAACTGGCCCGGCTCACCGGCCGCTCCCGGGTCCTGGCCGCCGTTGATGGTTTCCACGGCCGCACCATGGGCTCCCTGGCGCTCACCGGCCAGCCGGACAAGCGCAAGGCCTTCGAGCCGCTGCCCACTGGCGTGGAGTTCTACCCCTACGGCGACGTCGACTACCTCACCAAACTGGTGGAGACCAACCCCGGCGAGGTCGCCGCCATCTTCCTCGAGCCCGTCCAGGGCGAGACCGGTGTCGTGCCTGCTCCGGCTGGGTTCCTGCAGGCGGTACGTGAATTGTGCGATACCCACGGCATCCTCATGGTCTGCGATGAGGTGCAGACCGGCGTCGGCCGTACCGGCGACTTCTTCGCCTTCCAGCATGACGGCGTGCTGCCGGATGTCATCACCATGGCCAAGGGCCTGGGCGGCGGCATCCCCATCGGCGCGACCATCGCCCGCGGCAAGGCCGCCGAGCTCTTTCAGCCCGGCGCCCACGGCACCACCTTCGGCGGTAACCCGATCGCCTGCGCCGCCGCCAACGCGGTGCTGGAGATTGTCGACGAGGACTTCTGCGCCGAGGTCCGGGAGAAGGGCTCCTACTTCGCGGAGAAGCTCAACCAGATCGAAGGCGTTGACCACGTCCGCGGGCGCGGGCTCATGCTCGGCGTCGTGCTGGACAAGCCGGTGGCCAAGGAGGCCGTCAAGCAGGGCTTCGACCACGGGCTCATCCTCAACGCCCCGGCCGAGAACATCATCCGCCTCACCCCGCCGCTGATTATCAGCCATAACGAGATGGAGGCGGCCGTCGAGAAGCTCTCGGCACTCTTCAACGACCTCACGAAGGAGGACTGACCATGACCACCCACACCGTGCGGCATTTCCTGGCCGACGACGACCTCACCCCGGCCGAGCAGGCCGAGGTCCTGGCACTGGCGGCCGAGCTGAAGAAGGCCCCGCTGTCGAAGCGCCCGCTCGAGGGTCCGCTGTCGGTAGCGGTGCTCTTCGACAAGACGTCCACCCGCACCCGTTTCTCCTTCGACGCGGGCATCGCCCACCTCGGTGGGCATCCCATCGTCGTGGACTCCGGCTCCTCCCAGATGGGCAAGGGCGAGACGATCCAGGACACCGGCGCGGTGCTGTCGCGCTACGTGGAGATGATCGTGTGGCGCACCTACGCGCACCAGAATTTCCACGACCTGGCCGAGACCGCGACCGTGCCGATCATCAACTCCCTGTCCGATGACCTGCACCCCTGCCAGATCCTGGCGGACCTGCAGACCTGTGTCGAGAACCTCTGCCCTGAGGAAGGCCCCACCGGGCTGCACGGAAAAAAGGCGGTCTACCTGGGCGACGGCGACAACAACATGGCCAACTCGTACATGATCGGCTTTGCCACCGCAGGCATGGACATGACGATCATCGCGCCGGAGGGCTTCCAGCCGCAGGCCGAGTTCGTTGAGCGTGCGCAGGCTCGCGCCCAGGAAACCGGGGCGACTGTCGAGGTCACCTCGGATACGGCAGCAGTCGCAGGCGCGGACGTGGTCATCACCGACACCTGGGTATCCATGGGCCAGGAGGACGACGGCAAGGACCGCCGCACACCCTTCCTCCCGTACCAGGTCACCGAGGAGATCATGGGCCAGGCCGCCGACGGCGCGATCTTCCTGCACTGCCTGCCGGCCTACCGCGGCAACGAGGTCACCGCCGAGGTCATCGACGGCCCCGCCTCCCGCGTCTTCGACGAGGCCGAGAACCGGCTGCACGCGCAGAAGGCGCTCATGGTGTGGCTGCTGGAGAACCAGCCGGAGTAGATGATGTCCGCTCCCGTCACCCGCACCGCCCGCCAGGGCAAGATCCTGGAGATCCTCGGCAAGACCCGGGTCTCCAGCCAGGTGCAGCTGTCCGAACTGCTTCTCGACGAAGGCGTCGACATCACCCAGGCCACCTTGTCCCGCGATCTCGACGAGCTGGGTGCCAAGAAGATCCGCCCCGACCAGGGGAGGGCCTTTTATGTGGTGGGCCACGTCGAGAAGCATCTCGCGGAACAACTGACCGGCCCGAAGGAGAAGTTGCGCCGCATGCTCGATGAGCTGGTCGTCGCCACCGATCATTCGGGCAACATCGCGGTGCTACGCACCCCGCCAGGGGCGGCGCAGTATCTGGCCAGCTTCATCGATCGGGTGGGGCTGGACGAAACTGTCGGCACCATCGCGGGCGATGACACCATTTTCGTCCTGGCCCGCGAGCCCCTCACGGGCGCCGAGCTGGGACACCTGCTCACCGGGGCTTAAAGCCCCCAAGTATCCTCAATAATCAGTATCACCAAAACCTCAAGGAGAACCCCTTATGTCTGCACGCGTCGTCCTCGCCTACTCCGGCGGCCTCGACACCACTGTCGCGATTCCGTACCTGGCCAAGATGACCGGCGGCGAGGTTGTCGCCGTGTCCCTCGACCTCGGCCAGGGCGGCGAGGACATGGAGTCCGTGCGCCAGCGCGCCCTGGACTCCGGTGCCGTCGAGTCCATCGTCATCGACGCCCGCGACGAGTTCGCCGACGAGTACTGCCTGCCGACCATCAAGGCCAACGGCATGTACATGAAGCAGTACCCGCTCGTCTCCGCAATCTCACGCCCGCTCATCGTCAAGCACCTGGTCAAGGCTGCCGAGGAACACGGCGGCACCCACGTGTCCCACGGCTGCACCGGCAAGGGCAACGACCAGGTCCGTTTCGAGGTCGGCTTCCGCAACGAGAACCCGGACCTGGAGATCATCGCCCCGGCCCGCGACTACGCCTGGACCCGCGACAAGGCCATCGCCTTCGCCGAGGAGATCGACCTGCCGATCGAGCAGTCCGCCTCCTCCCCGTTCTCCATCGACCAGAACGTGTGGGGCCGCGCCGTCGAGACCGGCTACCTGGAGGACCTGTGGAACGCGCCGACCAAGGACGTCTACGCCTACACCGAGGAGCCGACCCTGGGCAACGCCCCGGATGAGCTCATCATCTCGTTTGAGGGTGGTAAGCCCGTCGCCATCGACGGCAAGCCGGTCACCGTGCTGCAGGCCATCGAGGAGCTCAACCGCCGCGGTGGCGCGCAGGGTGTCGGCCGCCTCGACATGGTCGAGGACCGCCTCGTGGGCATCAAGTCCCGCGAGATCTACGAGGCCCCGGGTGCCATGATCCTCATCAAGGCCCACGAGGCCCTGGAGGATGTCACCGTCGAGCGCGAGCTGGCCCGTTACAAGCGCCTTATCGACGCCCGCTGGTCCGAGGAGGTCTACGACGGCCTGTGGTTCGGCCCGCTCAAGCGCTCCCTCGACGCCTTCATCGACTCCACCCAGGAGCACGTCACCGGCGACATCCGCCTGGTCCTCCACGCCGGTACCATCACCGTCAACGGCCGCCGTTCCAACAGCTCGCTCTACGACTTCAACCTGGCCACCTACGACACCGGTGACACCTTCGACCAGACCATGGCCAAGGGCTTCGTCAAGCTCCACGGCCTGTCCTCGGAGATCGCCAACAAGCGCGACCGCGAGGCGAAGAATTAAATGGATAAGCGCGGTACGAACGAAGGTGCCCTGTGGGGAGGCCGGTTCTCCGGCGGCCCTTCCGAGGCCATGTTCGCCCTGAGCGTGTCCACCCACTTCGACTGGGTGCTCGCCCCCTACGACGTCCTGGCCTCCAAGGCGCACGCCAAGGTGCTGCACTCCGCGGGCCTGCTTTCTGATGCTGACCTGGAGACGATGCTGGCAGGCCTCGACCGGCTGGGCCGCGATGTCGCCAACGGCGGCTTCGGCCCCGAGCCCTCTGATGAAGACGTCCATGGTGCGATGGAGCGCGGTCTCATCGATCGCGTCGGCCCGGAGGTCGGTGGCCGTCTGCGCGCGGGCCGTTCCCGCAACGACCAGGTGGCCACGCTGTTCCGTATGTGGGTGCGCGACGCCGTCCGCGGCATCGCCGTCGGCGTCACCGAGCTTATCGACGCCCTCGTCGACCAGGCCGCCGCCCACCCGGACGCGATCATGCCCGGCAAGACCCACTTCCAGGCCGCGCAGCCCGTGCTGCTCGCACATCAGCTGCTGGCCCACGCCCAGCCGCTGCTGCGTGACCTGGAGCGCATCCGCGATCTGGATAAGCGCCTGGCAGTCAGCCCCTACGGTTCGGGCGCATTGGCCGGCTCCTCACTCCAGCTCAACCCCGAGGCCATCGCCGCGGAGCTCGGCTTCGACTCCGCCGCCGATAACTCCATCGACGCGACCTCCTCGCGTGACTTCGCCGCTGAGACCGCTTTCGTCCTGGCTCAGATCGCGGTGGACATGTCGCGGCTGGCGGAGGAGATCATCGCGTGGTGCACCCCGGAGTTCGGCTACGTCACGCTTTCTGATGCCTGGTCGACGGGTTCCTCGATCATGCCGCAGAAGAAGAACCCGGATGTCGCGGAGCTTACGCGCGGCAAGACCGGTCGCCTCATCGGCAACCTCACCGGGCTCATGGCCACCCTCAAGGCACAGCCCCTGGCCTACAACCGTGACCTGCAGGAGGACAAGGAGCCCATCGTCGACTCCGTCGCCCAGTTGAATCTGCTGCTCCCGGCGATGACCGGCCTGGTGTCCACGCTGACCTTCCACGAGGAGCGCATGCGCGAGCTGGCCCCGGCCGGTTTCACCCTGGCCACCGATCTCGCCGAGTGGATGGTGCGCGAGGGCGTGCCGTTCCGCGAGGCACACGAGGCCTCCGGCGCGTGCGTGCGCATCGCCGAATCCCGCGGCGTCGGCCTGAACGAGCTGACGGACGAGGAGCTGGCGGGCGTCGATGAGCGACTGACCCCGGCAGTACGTGAGGTCCTGACGATCGACGGCGCCGTCGCCTCCCGCTCCACCCGCGGTGGTACCGCCGGCGTGCGCGTGAATGAGCAGCGCGAGCGCGTGGCGCAGGCCAGCCGCGAACATCTGGCGTGGGCGAATACCCCGGTTAGGGGTTAGTGGTCCAGACCGTTCGAGTGGCCGAGGTGGTCGAAGCGCCTTAAGCTTCGGCCATGGGTAAGACACAACGTGGATCAGGCCGGGGATGCTCTGTCATCGTCGGCCTGATTTTGTTGATTCTGGCGGTTGTGGCGGTCCTCGTCGGACGGGACATGGTCACCATCCCCGGACTGAGCGCTGTGAGCGGGGGAGGGGACACCACGCGGGTCGCCGGTGTGATCGGTTCGGAGAAGCGGGCCTTCTTCGAGGATCCGGAGGTGCGCGAGGTCTTCGCCTCCCACGGCTATGACGTATCGGTGGACACCGCAGGATCCCGGCGCATCGCCACAGACGTTGACTTGGACATCTACGATTTCGCCTTCCCGGCCTCCGCGCCGGCAGGGCAGAAGATCGCGGCCAGCACCCCGAACCGGGGTACGCACACCCCCTTCCACTCGCCGATGGCGGTGGCCACCTTCGAGCCGATCCTGGGCATCCTCGAGCGGGAAGGCGTGGCCCGCCACGACGGTGGGCACTGGTTCATCGACATGGAGGCCTACATCGCGCTGGCCGACAGCGGCCGCCGCTGGAATGAGCTCGGTTCCGAGTACCCCTCCCCACGCACCGTGCAGATCTCCTCGACGGATATCCGCACCTCCAACTCGGCGGCCATGTATCTGGCCATCCTCGCATGGGTGAGCCGCGGTGGGGCGGTGACCACGACGGACGCTCAGGTCCGCGAGGTCACCGATGCCGTGAGCCCCCTGTTTGTGGGGCAGGGCTACACCGAGTCGACCTCCGCCGGGCCCTTCGCCGATTATCTCGCGCAGGGGATGGGCGCCCGCCCGCTGGTCATGGTCTACGAGGCACAGTTCCTCGGCGAGCAGATGGCCGCGGATTCCCGTATCCGCGGTGACATGGTCGTGGCCTACCCGGATCCGACGATCAACTCCACCCACATGCTTGTCGCGCTCAACGATACGGGCGGGGAGATCGGCCGCTTGCTCAGCAATGATCCGCAGCTGCAGCGTCTGGCCGCCAAACACGGGTTCCGCCCCGGCGATCCGAGCCTGTTCGCCGACACTCTCGCCGAACATGAGATCACCGCCCCCCCGGCGTTTCTGGCCACCGTCGACCCGCCGGACTATGACCGGCTGGAGGAACTGATCGACGCCGTCGGCGCCCAGTACACCAGCCCCGCACCGCCTGAGAAGAGCGAAGAATGAACGTAGTCACCCGTCTGCTGATCGCGCTGTCCCTGGCACTGGGCCTTACGGCGTGCAGCGATGAACTGCCTATCCCGACTCCGGGGGGTTCCACCACCGATGGCACCCCGCTGCGTATTGTCGCCGCGACGGAGCTGCAGGACCTGCAACCGGTAATTGAGGAGGCGGCCGATGACCTCGGTTTCCCCATCGAGCTGAGCTTCCCGGCGGGCACCCTGGACAATTCCCGCACTCTGCTGGAGGGTGGTTTCGACGGCGAATACGATGCCACGTGGTTCGCCACCAACCGCTACGTCGACATTCTGGGCGCCACGGGCAAACTCCGCGACCAGACGAAAATCGGCCTGTCGCCGGTGGCGTTCGGTGTCGATAGTACGAAGGCCAGCGAACTCGGCTGGGATGATCGCCAGCCGACGTGGTCGGAGATCGCCACCGCCGCCGCCGATGGTGATGTCACCTTCGGCATGACGGATCCTTCCGCGTCGAACTCCGGTTTCTCGGCGCTGGTGTCGGTGGCGACCGCCCTGGCCGATACCGGGTCCGCCCTCACCGAGGCCGACATCGAGCGCATCACCCCGCAGCTGCAGGGCTTTTTCTCCGGGCAGACACTGACCTCCGGTTCCTCCGGCTGGCTCACCGACACTTTCCTGGAGGACCGCTCGCGGGCGGATGCGCTGATCAACTACGAGTCGGTCCTGCACACCCAGGTCTCGGAGGGGGCGGACCTGGAGGTCATCGTCCCAGCCGATGGTGTGGTCTCTGCGGACTACCCGCTGTCGACGTTGGCATCACCCGCCCAGCCGGAAGCTCGCGAGAAGGTCGCCGCGTTGTCCGAATGGTTGCTGGAGCGTCCGGAGATCATGACAGATTCTTATCGACGCCCCGTCGACGCCACCGATCTTCCCCCCGAACTGGCGGATCAGCTGCTCATCGAGCTGCCCTTCCCCGCCACCCGCGCTATCACCGATCAGCTGGTCGCCGCGTTCCACAATGAGCTGCGCCCGCCGGGCGACACCGCCTTCGTCCTGGACACCTCCGGTTCCATGGAGGGCGAGCGCCTGTCGATGCTGCAGGAGACCATGCTCTCGCTTATCGACGGCACCGCCCAGGGAGCAGCCGGCGGCGTCGGCCTGCGAGATCGCGAGCGTGTCAGCCTCCAGCCCTTCGCGGATGTCCCCGCCGAACCGCTGACGTTGCGTTTCAGCACCTCGGACCCGGGCCCCGCGCAGGAGCTCACCGCGGCGGTGGAGGGGCTGCGTGCGGAGGGCGCGACATCCCTGTACTCCGCCCTGATGAGTGCTTTCGACACGGTCGCAGCCGCAGACGGCGCGATCCCCTCGATCGTGCTGATGAGTGACGGGGAGGTGACGTCCGGTGCCACCCTCGCGCAGTTCCGGGCCTTCCACGACTCTCTCGATGCCCCGCAGTCTGATATCCCCGTGTTCGTCATTCTCTACGGTGAGGCGAATGTCGCCGAGATGAGGGCAGTGGCCGAGATGACCGGCGGTCATGTCTTCGACGCCCTCGATGGTGATCTCGAGGCCGCTTTCAAGGAGATCCGTGGCTACCAATAACTTCTTCCTCTCCCCTAAGAACCTCGTCGGGATGATCATCGCTGTGGTGGTCATCGTCGTTCACCTCATTGTGGGCCTGGGCTTTCTGTGGCCGCTGGTGGCTGCGCTCGGGTGGGGTGCGGGGGTCGCGCTCACCCCGGCCGCGCGGGGCAAGGAGCTGCCACCGGCCCCGGCGGAGAAGGACGGACACAGCCTGCTGGGGGATCTGGACCGTACCTCGCGGAAGTTCTACGCAGCGCTGCCCGCCAATGAAGTGCTGGATTCTCTCGCCGTGCTCCGCGGATCCCTGCGCGAGGTACTGGTGGAATGGGATCGCCTGGATGATGTGCCCGAGCAGCGTGTCGTCCTGGAAGCGATCGTCGATGAGTATCTGCCCGCCACGCTGCGCGGTTACCTGGCTGTCACGGACCGGCATCACCCGCAGGCGATCAGGCAGACCACCGGGTCACTGGGCCTGCTCAACGACGAGGTCAAGCGCATCCGGCAGGCGCTCCTCGATGACACGCTGCGTGAGCTGGAGGACCAGAATCGGGCTCTGCGCCTGCAGTTCGGGCGCCTACCGGCCCCCAGGTACGATACTGAACTATGAGTCTCGATCCGAAGCTGTTGGAAGTCCTCGCCTGTCCGAAGGACAAGGGCCCGCTGACCTATCTCGCCCCAGAAGAGGTCCTGGTCAATGAGCGGCTCGGTCTGGCCTATCGCATCGACGATGGCATCCCGGTGATGCTTATCGACGAAGCGACCCCCTGGCCGCCCACCGCCGAGTAACGCCCCTTCCGCTTTCCTTCTGATTCCGAGAGATTTCTTCTACATGAACATCATTGATGAACTGTCCTGGCGCGAACTGATCAACCAGTCCACTGATCTGGATTCCCTGCGCGAGGCCACCGACGGTACCTCTATCACCTTGTACTGCGGTTTTGATCCCACCGGCCCCTCTCTGCATGCCGGGCACCTGGTGCCTTTGCTCATGCTGCGACGTTTTCAGCAGGCCGGGCACCGTCCCATCGTCCTGGCCGGTGGGGCCACCGGCATGATCGGTGATCCGCGCGATGTGGGGGAGCGCTCCATGAACTCCGCCGACACCGTGGCCGATTGGTCGGAGCGCATTTCCGGACAGCTCTCGCGCTTCGTCTCCTTCGAGGGGGACAACGCCGCGCTGCTGCTCAACAACAACGACTGGACCAAGGACCTCAGCGCGATCTCCTTCCTGCGCGACATCGGCAAGCACTTCCCGCTCAACACGATGCTCTCCCGCGACACGGTGAAGCGTCGCCTGGAGACCGACGGCATTTCCTACACGGAGTTCTCCTACGTGTTGCTGCAGGCCAACGACTTCGTACAGCTGCGCCGCAACTACGAGTGCGTGCTGCAGGTCGGCGGCGGCGACCAGTGGGGCAACCTCGTCGCAGGTGTCGATCTCAACCGCCGTATGGATGGCGCCTCCGTCCACGCCATGACCGTGCCCCTGGTCACCGACTCGGAGGGCAAGAAGTTCGGCAAGTCCACCGGTGGCGGATCGTTGTGGCTGGATCCGGAGATGACCAGCCCGTACACCTGGTACCAGTACTTCATCAACGCCTCCGACGCCGATGTCATCCGCTACCTGCGTTGGTTCACGTTCTTGAACGCTGAGGAACTCGCCGAGCTGGAGACCGAGGTCGCCGAGCGTCCCTTCAAGCGCGAGGCTCAGCGCCGCCTGGCCCGCGAGATGACCAACCTCGTGCACGGCGAGGAAGCCACCGCCGCCGTCGAGCTCGCCTCCCAGGCGCTGTTCGGCCGCGCGGAGCTGGCAGACCTGGATGAGAAGACGCTGGCTTCTGCGGTCTCTGAAACCGAGGTCCTCACAGTTGGTGCCGGGGAGCCCCGCACCATCGTCGACCTTCTGGTCGGCTCCGGCCTGGTCGACTCCCGCGGCAATGCGCGACGCGCCGTCAAGGAAGGTGGCGCATACGTGAACAATGAGCGAATCACCTCCGAGGAATGGGAGCCCGCCGGGAGCGATCTCCTGCACGGATCCTGGTTGGTGCTGCGCCGCGGTAAGAAGAACTTCGCTGGCGTGCAGGTCGTTGACTGATTGCTTTACACCGCTCAATACCCCATCTGAACAGGCGATTTGCTGAAGGTGGGGCGGGTGAGTAACTTAATGGAGGTCGCCAAGAGCGCCGCGAAGAACACCGCGGAGGCCACGAAGTGACATAGAGATGAACCGGATGTTGACTTCTGAAAAACGGTCAGCTAAAGTCGAATCTCCAGCCACAGAGACAATCCCGACGAGATCGGTAGCGTAGCTGTGTGCGGTTGTTGTGTGAGAACTCAATAGTGTGCCAATGTACTTTTGTTTGTGGTTGTTGGTTGTGTGTGCTGGCTGGTCTGGATGTGTTCTGGGTTGGTTGGTGTGTGCCGGGTGGTACCTTTCTTCAACAGGGTGTCACTGTAAATAATGCGCGCTGGGTTTTCTGGTGTGAGTTGTTGTGGTGCAGGCATGATCATGATCGCATGAGTATATTTTTGTGGCCCTTGGTCCTTTCCCCGTCGGGTTTGGTGGGGGTCACGTGATAGACGCGAACGTGTCCTGGCTGGCTTTTTTGTTGGTTGGGGTGTTTGTATTTTTTTGGACAATCATTTATCACTGCCTTTTTTGGTGGTGTGCTGGTTGTTTGTTTTTGGTTGGGTTTGGGCTTTTCACGCCTGATTCTTCTTAAAGAAGTTTTTGTGGAGAGTTTGATCCTGGCTCAGGACGAACGCTGGCGGCGTGCTTAACACATGCAAGTCGAACGGAAAGGCCTCAGCTTGCTGGGGTACTCGAGTGGCGAACGGGTGAGTAACACGTGGGTGATCTGCCCTGCACTTCGGGATAAGCCTGGGAAACTGGGTCTAATACCGGATAGGACCCTCCTTTAGTGTGGGGGGTGGAAAGTTTTTTCGGTGTGGGATGAGCCCGCGGCCTATCAGCTTGTTGGTGGGGTAATGGCCTACCAAGGCGTCGACGGGTAGCCGGCCTGAGAGGGTGGACGGCCACATTGGGACTGAGATACGGCCCAGACTCCTACGGGAGGCAGCAGTGGGGAATATTGCACAATGGGCGGAA
>NZ_JAUNUG010000043.1 GCF_030538285.1 Corynebacterium sp. | reverse complement strand
ATACCCGCGCTATCCGTTCGTCAGAACCGTGCTACTAAAAGCACGTCCCTAACAGGTGAATTGGTTGTGAAGCCTTCGCTAGCCAATGTGTTGACCATTTTGTTGACGGACATAGGCGACCCAATGGTGTTGACGACGGTGCGCGCCACTTTGAGGAACATTGCTGTATCGCGTAGCTGTTCCCGGAGGGCGATGTCGCGCGTGAAGATAGAATCGAAGAGGGCGTCGTTGAGCTGGGAAGTCACTCGGGCGTCAGTAGACAAGGCTGAGGCCGGAAATCCGCCGATCTCTACCCATTCCCGGTAGGACTGCTCGGCCGAGGTCTCAGTCGGCACCCGACGGAACTGACGAAACTCCGATAGCGAGAGCGGGAACACGGTGATAGCGACGTAGAGGCCAGCCAGGTAGGTCAGTCCCTTGCCAGCGAACATCGAGGCATTAGACCCGGTGACGGTGATCTCCAGGTCGAGAGCGGTGCGCAGTGAATTGATGGTGCGTGCCCAATCCGCCATTTCTTGGACCTCATCCACCAGGAGGTACCTCACTCCGCCCGCAGCGGGTCGTTTGTCAGATCCTCGAAAGTGATGGAGAGAATGGAATCAGAGATTCGCCTTCGGAGATCAAGTGTTGTCGGTATAGCTCCAGGATGGTTGATTTGCCGGATCGGTGGACCCCGCTGAGAACTCGAACCGTTGCGCGATCCTGCAGGGCGGTCAACTGCCGGAGGTAAAGTGGGCGACGATGGAGCGCTTCCATGTTTAAGGTGTAGTTTAAAGAGTTCTATAATGCGAGACTTTTTAAATCGTAGTTTAAAAAGTCTCCTCTGTTAGCGTAGTCGCCAGCCGCCGTTGCTGGCCCTGTCGAAGCTCAGCATCTGTCGTTCCAGGTCCGGGTCCCACAGCGTCTCCGGTCCGCACAGATCGATGCGGGTGCGGGGGAACTCCGAGTACTCCACGGCATCGTCATTCCATCGGACGAGCGCGTTGAGGTGGTCGACCCTGGAGTAGTCGGGGAGAGTTCCATCGGTGATACCCAGGGTCTGCGCGATCAGCTCGGTGGACATGTACGGGCAGGCACGCCCGAAGTGTGTCCATTCGTCGCCGTAGACGTCGGGCAGTGACACCACCGCCGGATCGTGGGAGGAGGCGTCGAGTTCGCGCATCAGCGGATCGGAGGTCGAACAGGCCGCGAGCGTTCCGACTAACAGCACGCTGGATATGGCGCGGATGTTCACGGAAGCCCCCTTGGGTTGCTCTTCTCAGCAAGTGTACGTGGCGAGTAGCGTGGGGACATGAGTCGAGACATCTCCACGGACCTCAACATCCTCGCCCGGCCGGCGGAATGGGAGCAGGTCGCAGCCGAGCTGCCCGCCGCACTGGGGAAGGCGGGCTATGACGTCGGCACCGTGCACGGTGAGATCGTTGACCTCACCTGCGAGCCCGACAACATGCTGCTTGCCCAGTACGCACAGGAGCAGGGCCGCATGCCGATCACCGAGGTGCTCTACCGGGTGATCATCAACGGTTCCAGCGGCCTTGACCTACGCGCGGCCACCGCGGAGGTCGTCGCCGCGCTGCCCGCGGACACCTACTGGTACGGCACCTCGCGCGAGGGCAGCACCACTCCCGGAATCGGCGCCGCCTGCGCATGGCAGGACCGTTCTTAAATGGCGATGTTCGACCGCGCGGCCGAGGCTTATGACCGCCACGCCGCAGACAGCGCCTACAACGCCCACTACGACCGCCCCGCCATGCTCGACCTGCTCGGCGATGTCTCCGGCCTGCACATTCTCGACGCCGGCTGCGGCTCCGGCCACTACGCCGCCGAGCTGCTCAAACGCGGGGCCAGTGTAGTCGGCGTCGACGCCAGCTCCGAGCTCATCCGGCTCGCCCGGCGGCGCGCCCCGGAGGCGCAGTTCCATGTTCAACCCCTGGAGAAGTCCCTGACCTGGGCGGCCGACAAGAGCTTCGACCGCGTCCTCATGGCACTCGTCCTGCACCACATCCACTACCCAGTGAACACACTGCGGGAGTTCCACCGGGTCCTGCGCGACGATGGCCGCCTTCTGCTGTCCACCGGCCACCCCACCGATGACTGGCGTCGCCGCGGTGGCAGTTACTTCACCACCGAACGCATCGAGGAGACGTGGTCGATGGGCCTCCAGGTTGCTTATCGACGCGCCCCGCTGTCCACCCTCGTCGACGAGTTCGGGAGGGCCGGGTTCGTCGTCGAGAAGCTCGTGGAACCCCGCCCCACGGAGACGATGCAGGAGAAGTACCCCGCAGCCTACGAGAAGCTTTCCCGCGTGCCAGCCTTCATCGCCTTCCAACTCATGAAACACCCCGGGAGCATCCAGTGAAACGTCTCATCAGCGCCGACACCTCCGACATCCTCGCCTTCACGCCAGCCGAGCTTAAGCAGTCGATCCAGGCCAGTGAGGGGCGCGTGGTGTGCTCGGAGAACGTCACCGCGCTCGTCCCGCAGGTCACCGACATCACCAACGCCGAGATCGCCCGCGCCTTCGGGGCAGACCTCATTCTGCTCAACTTCCTCGACGTCGAACGCCCCTACATCCACGGCCTCGACGAGACCGGGGATCCGGTGCGGCGGCTGCGTGAACTTGTCGGCCGGCCCGTCGGCATCAACCTCGAACCCGTCGATACGTCAGCCACCATGCTGGAGGACCGACAGGACGTCGCGCCTGGTCGGCAGGCAGTGCCTTCCTCCATTCAACGCGCCGCGGAACTCGGGGCGGACTTCCTCTGCCTCACCGGCAACCCCGGCTCCGGAGTGAGCAACGCACAGATCGCCGCCACGGTGCGACTGTGCAAAGAGCATTTCGATGGACTGGTGATTGCCGGGAAGATGCACGGGGCCGGGGTGGGTGAGCGGGTCGTCGATAAGCAGGCGGTACAGGAGTACCTCGACGCGGGAGCCGACATCATCCTGGTACCCGCCGTCGGCAGCATCCCCGGATTCACCCAAGACGAACTCGTCGACATCGTCCGTACCGTCCAAGCGGGCGGCGGCCTCGTGATGACTACCATCGGCACCAGCCAGGAGACCTCGGATCCCGCCACCATCCGACGCATCGCCCATGACAACAAGATCGCCGGTGCCGACATCCAGCACATCGGTGACGCCGGGCCCGGCGGGTTGGCGGACCCGCTGAACATCTATACGCTCAGTGAGACGATCCGCGGACGGCGGCACACAATCTCCCGAATGGCAAGGTCAGTACGCAGATGACAGAGCAGAAAGAATCCGAACTCCCCGGATTCCTCTCCCACCCCGACCGCACCGACAAGATCCTCTTCACCGCGCTCATCCTCATGGGTATCTGGTCGCTGGTGCTCATCCCGCTGCGCGCCTGGTTGCTCTCACATCCGCTCATCTACACCCTCGCCGTCGGCGGCTACACTTCCGCGGTCGTCTCCGGCGCGAACGCCTCGGTGGGCAACGGCATCTGGTGGGTCTACCTGCTGTGCTCCGTCATCGGCGCCGTGAAGTTCATGCCGGTGTACTGGGCGATGGGACGCAAGTGGGGTATGGAGTTCATTGACATGTCCCTGCAGTACATGCCCCGTGCCCACCGCTTCTTCCAGCGGGCTGTGAAAAACGAGTCGCCGAAGATGTACGCCGGCACCCTCGCCTTCATCCCGCTGGGCTACCTGCCCGGACCGGTGCCGAACACCGTGGTCAACGCCGTCGCTGGCCTGCTGAAGATCCGCTTCCTCATCATGCTGGCCGTCAACGTCCTGAGCATTCTGGCCGTCAACGGCCTGTTCCTGTGGCTCGGTTTCACTTACGGCGAGCAGGTGCTCGAGGTTGTCGAGGTGGTCAACCGCTACCTGCTGTGGATCACCCTCGGCCTGGTGGCCCTCATGGTGTTCCGCGCCTGGCGGCAGAACCAGAAGAAGGCGGGGGCCTAGGGGCTTGCTGCAGATGCCCGGTTAAGACCCCTGCAAACACCCGGTTGGGGTTTCGTGGCCTGCACGGATGCAGCGTTCATGTTGAGCCGTGAATACTGGCCGCGGGTCATGGATGATCAGTTAGCGAAACTACTGCGGGGGTCGGGGGTTTCCGTGGGTGCGCCCGCGTAAACTGTCCCGAATGATCGTCACCACCATCGCCCGTGAACTGCAGGTCCGTGAGGACCAGATCCGCGCCGTTCTGAACTTGCTCGCCGAAGGCAACACCGTCCCGTTCATCGCCCGCTACCGCAAGGAGGCCACCGGCGGGATCGACGATACGCAGCTGCGCACGATCGAGGAACGGGCCACCTACCTGCGGGAACTCGAAGAGCGCAAGCAGGCGGTCCTGGAGGCGATCGAGGAGCAGGGCAAGCTCAGCGACGATCTCCGCGCGCTCATCGCCGCCTGCGAGACGAAGGCCCGCCTCGAGGATCTCTACCTGCCGTTTAAGAAGCGTCGCAAGACGAAGGCGGACATCGCCCGCGAGGCCGGGCTGGAGGCCCTCACTGATGCGCTTATCGACGCCCCCTCCTCCGACCCCCAGGCCCTGGCTGCGAGCTACCTCACTGACGGCTTCGAGGACGAGAAGAAGGCGCTCGAGGGGGCGCGTGCGATCCTCATCGACCGTTTCGCCCTTGACGCCGACCTGGTCGGCGAGATCCGTGAGCAGATGTACCGCACGGGCGCGATGACCTCCTCGGTGGTCGCCGGCAAGGAGGCCGAGGGTGCCAAGTTCAAGGACTACTTCTCCTTCTCGGAGCCGTTCACCAAGCTCCCCTCCCACCGCATCCTGGCGCTGCTGCGCGGCGAGTCCGAGGGGGTGCTGCAGCTGCACCTCGACCCGGGCGATGACGCCATCTACGAGGGCATGATCACCCGGCATTTCGAGCTGCCTGAATCCCGCTGGCTGGGGGACGCCGTCCGCTTCGGCTGGCGCACCAAGCTCGCTGTCTCTTCCGGCCTGGATGTGCGCATGCGCCTGAAGGAGAAAGCGGAGGAGGGCGCGCTCGACGTCTTCGCCACCAACCTTCGCGATGTCCTGCTGGCCGCCCCGGCCGGCCAGCGCGCCACCTTGGGTCTGGACCCGGGCTTCCGCAACGGCGTGAAGTGCGCCGTCGTGGATCCCACTGGCAAGGTGCTGGCCACCTCCATCGTCTACCCCCACCAGCCGCAGAACCGCTGGGACGCCGCCCGTCAAGAACTCGCTGGGCTGTGCGCCACGCACGGGGTGGACCTTATGGCCGTCGGCAACGGCACCGCCTCGCGGGAGACGGAGAAGCTCAGCCACGAGATCGCGGACCTCATCAAGGACGCCGGTGGGAAGCGCCCCACCCCGGTCGTCGTCAGTGAATCGGGTGCCTCCGTCTACTCCGCCTCGGAGATTGCGGCGGCCGAGTTCCCCGACATGGACGTCTCCCTGCGCGGTGCGGTCTCCATCGCCCGGCGCCTCCAGGACCCGCTGGCGGAACTGGTGAAGATCGACCCCAAGGCCATCGGTGTCGGCCAATACCAGCACGACGTCAACCAGCACGCCCTGGCCCGCACCCTCGACGGCGTCGTCGAAGCGGCCGTCAACGCCGTCGGAGTGGACCTCAACACCGCCTCGGTGCCCTTGCTGGAGCGTGTCGCCGGAGTCACCGGCACCCTGGCGAAGAACATCGTCGCCCACCGCGACGATCACGGCGCCTTCGCCAACCGGAAGGCACTGCTCAAAGTCCCGCGCCTGGGGCCCAAGGCCTATGAGCAGTGCGCCGGCTTCCTACGTATCTCCGGCGGCAGCGACCCACTCGACGCTTCCGCCGTCCACCCCGAGGCGTACCCTGTCGTCGCCCGCATCGCCGCCGCCACCGGACTCGGCGTCGAGGAACTCATCGGCAACACCCGCGTGCTCTCCGGGTTGAAGCCCGCCGACTTCGCCGATGACACCTTCGGCATCCCCACCGTCACCGACATCATCGCCGAGCTGGACAAACCCGGCCGTGATCCCCGCCCGGAGTTCAAGACGGCGACCTTCAAGGAGGGTGTGGAGAAGGTCTCGGACCTGACGCCCGGCATGATTCTCGAGGGCACTGTCACCAACGTCGCCGCCTTCGGCGCTTTTATCGACGTCGGCGTCCACCAAGACGGCCTCGTCCATGTTTCCGCCATGTCGGATCGTTTCGTCTCCGACCCGCGCGAGGTCGTGCGTTCGGGCCAGGTGGTGAAGGTCAAGGTCATGGAGGTCGACGTCGAGCGGCAGCGCATCGGTTTGTCGCTGCGGCTTGACGACGAGCCGGGCCAGCCCAAGAAGAAGCCCCAGCGTGGGGGCGGTGGCGGGCAGCGTAAGCCCCGGCAGCAGCAGGCGGGTGGGTCCATGGCGGACGCGCTCAAGCGCGCGGGCCTGGGACGCTAGACCTCAACTCTTACGGGCCCTACGAACACTTACCGGTGGTTTAAACCACCGGTAAGCCCTCAAACCCCCTGTAAGAGGAGTGACTAACCGTTGATACCGCCGGGCAGGTCGATGAACTCGTAGCCGAGGTCCGCGTACTGCTCGCAAAAGCGGGCGGAGCGGACACCGGACGCGCAGTGCACCACTACTCGTGACGCGTTGCCGAGTGCCCGGCGGATCGTGTCCGGTCCAAAGATATCCGACAACGGCAGTCGCACGGGATTTAGGTCGGCGAAGGAGTCGTTGAGCATCTTCTCGTGCGGCTCGCGGATGTCGAGGAGGATGGCGCGGCCGGCGCGGACCTCGTCGAGCGGGGATGGGCCGACCGCGCACACCGCCTCCCCGTAGGACGGCTCCAGCGAGGTGACCAGTACCCGCGCCGGATCCGCCGTGATCTGGAAGGTGCGGGTGGAACCGGGGAAGGCGTCGTAGCTGAGCATGCGACCGGGCACGACGTCGAGGCCGGCCACACAGCCGATGGCGGTGGTTGCCATGAGCGCCCCAACGACAGCGGTGGTGGCGCCGAGGACGCCGGCGGTGGCGCAGTCCTCGATACCCGGGGGTTGCTCGGGGAACAGGTCGCGCAGGCCCACGCCGCGTTCGGAAGGCCCCGAGGTGAACAGACACACGTCGCCGTGGAAGCGCAGGACTGTGCCCCAGACCAGCGGCGTGCCCGTGATCTCGGCGGCGTCGGCGACGAGGTACTTGGTCTGGAAGGAGTCGGAGCCGTCGAGCACGAGGTCGGCGGACCCGACCAGCGAGACCGCGTTCGACGTGGTGAGGCGTTCATTCAAGGCCGTGACCTCAATCCCCGGCTGGAGTTCGGCGAGACGCTCGCCGGCGACCTCCACCTTCAGACGGCCGACGTCGGAGGCGCCGAAGAGGATCTGGCGGTGGATGTTGGTGATATCGACGGTGTCGTCGTCGATGACGGTAATGTGGCCGACGCCCGCGGACGCCAGCGACTGCATCGCAGGGCAGCCGAGACCGCCGGCGCCGATGACGAGCACGTGGGCGTGCGCAAGCGCCTCCTGCTGGGCCATGCCGTAGCCGGGCAGGGCCAGCTGGCGGGCCACCCGGCGCAGTTCCTGATCGCGCATCCTAAAGCACCTGGTCCGACCAGGACACCAGTCCTTCGAAGCTGGAGGAGGCGACGGCATGCTCGCGGCGCGGGATGCGGCCTGCACCCGAGGCCAACCGACCGGCCTCCACGGCCATCTTCAAGGCGGTGGCCATCGCCACCGGGTCCTGCGAGCGGTTGACGGCGGAAGCCAGCAGGACGCCGGAGCAGCCGAGCTCCATGGCGAGGGCGGCGTCGGAGGCGGTGCCGACGCCGGCGTCGAGAAGCACGGGCACGGTCGCACGCGAGCAGATGAGCTCGATGTTGTGCGGGTTGAGGATGCCCAGGCCGGTGCCGATCGGCGAGCCCAGCGGCATGACCGCCGCGCAGCCGACATCCTCGAGACGCTTCGCCACCACCGGGTCATCGGACGTGTAGGCCAGCACGACGAAGCCCTCGGCGACGAGGAGTTCGCAGGCGTCGATAAGCTCGATCGTGTCGGGGAGCAGGGTGTGCTCGTCGGCGATGACCTCGACCTTCACCCAGTTCGTGCCGAGCGCCTCCCGCGCCAGCTTGGCGGTGATGACGGCGTCACGCGCGGTGCGGCAGCCGGCGGTGTTGGGCAGCGGGGCGATGTTCAGACGCTGCAGCATGTCGAAGACGGACTCGCCACCGTCCGTGCGCGCGGCATGGCGGCGCATGGCCACGGTGGTCAGTTCCGTGCCGGAGGCAAGCAGCGAATCCTCCAGCATGAACATCGACGTCGCCCCGCCCGTGCCCATGATGAGGTGGGAGGAGAGCGTGCGGTCGGCGATGGTGAGCATGCGTCAGCCTCCCTGGACTGCGGTGAGAATGTCGATGGTCTGGCCCTCGGTGAGCTCCCGGTCCCACTCGGAACGCGGGACGACGTCCCCGTCGACGGCGACGGCCACGCCAGCTCCGGGCAGCTCACCGAGGGTCTCCTCGACAAGCCCCAGGAGGGTGGTGGCGGCGGTCTCGACGGGCTCGTTGTTGACGGTCAGGTTCATGGTCACTCCTAGTGTCGGTGCGGGTCGCAGGCCGCGAGGTCGATGCCCGGGTCCGTGCCTTCCACCAGGTGGACGGCCACATCGGCGGCCAGGGCGGTGAGCAGGATCCCGTGGCGGAAGTACCCGGTGGAGACGATGAGGTTATCGCTCACCCTCCCAAGGTACGGAAGATCATCCGGGGTGCCTGGGCGCGCACCCGTGGTGGCCTCGAGGAAATCGCACTCCTCGATGCCGGGGACCAGGCGGGTGGCGTCGCGCAGCAGGTCATGCACGGCACCCGTGCGCGGCACCGGACGGTCGTCCTCACGGGAGGTGGCGCCGATGGCGATGGTGTCGTCACTGCGCGGGATGAGGTAGACAGGGCGGTCCTCGACGAAACCGCGCACCACGCGGGTGAGCAGCGGCTGCAGGTGCGCGGGCACGCCGAGGCGGAGGATGTCGCCGTAGACGGGGCGCAGCTTGAGTCCCTCGTGGAGGGCGGCGGCGCCGAGGCCGTTGGCCAGGATGACCTGTCCTGCGGGCAGCGTGTCCGCGCGCTCCCGGACGATGCGCACGCCGAGGTTGGACAGGGCGTCGAGAAGTGCGGCGGCGAGAAGACGCGGGTTGACCTGGTGGTCGCCCGGGAGGTGCACCGCCCCCGCCAGCTGCGGCGACAGCGACGGTTCGAGGGAGCGGGCCTGCCGCAGGGGCAGCCGCTGCGCATTCATGCCGTGCGCGGACTGGTACTCGGCAAGCTCGGTGAGATGCGTGGCATCGGCCCGGTCCGCGGCCACGACGAGGGTGCCCTCGGTGCGGTATCCGGTGGGCAGGTTCGTATGCTTATCGACGACCCGCATCAACCCCGGATACAACTCCGCCGAGCGGAGCATCAGCGGGAACAGGCCCTCCTGCCGGTAGACCACCTCGGCGACCGGAGCCAGCATGCCGCCGGCGTGGTGGGTGGCCCCGGAGGCGGGGGCAGGGTCCTGCAGGGTGACCTCGTGCCCGCGGTCGGCCAGGCGCAGCGCGGTGGCCAGGCCGATGAGCCCGCCGCCGACGACGGTGATCACTTCCGGCCCTCCTCGAAACCGGCCACCAGGCGGGCGGCGTAGGCGCGGGGATCCGCGGCGTTCATCAGCCCACGCACGACGGCCAGCCCGGCCACACCCGTGGCGGCGAGGTCGGCGGCATCATCGGCGGTGACATCGCCGATGGCGACGACCGGCACCTTCGAGAGTTCCGTCAGCTCCCGGTAGCCCTCAAGACCCAGTGGGGAGCGGCCGGTGTCCTTGGTGGGCGTGGGCCGGTAGGGGCCCGCGCCGATGTAGTCGATGACATCACCCAGCGCGTTGGAGGCCTCCACCAGCTCGCGGGAGCCCGTGGTCAGCCCGATGATGGCATCGGGGCCGAGCAGCTGACGTACCTGCTCCACGGGCAGATCGCTCTGCCCGACATGGACGCCGTGGACGGGCAGACCCAGCCGCATGAGGGAGAGGGCGACGTCGACGCGGTCGTCGATAAGCACTGTTGCCCGATCGCCGACCTCGCGGGCGATGTCCGCGGTGAGCTCATAGAGATCGAGCGCATCGATCGGCTTGCTGCGCACCTGCACGGTGCCGCAACCGCCAGCGACGGCCTCGCGCACCACCTTAAGAATGTGCTCGCGGGTGCCGGAGCCTGTCACGAGGTAGCAGCGGAGATCAAGGGAGGGACGCATCATTCACCGATTCGAGATAGACGTGGGAACCGCGCTTGCGGAACTCCTCGGACATGGTACGCATCCCATCCTCGGACTCCGGCTCACCCACCTGGGGCATGCCCAGCGTCGAGCCGAAGGCATCGCGAATGTCCTGGCTGATGCGCATGGAACAGAACTTCGGGCCGCACATGGAGCAGAAGTGCGCGGTTTTCGCCGGCTCCGCGGGCAGGGTCTCATCGTGGTAGGCCTGCGCGGTCTCCGGATCGAGGGAGAGGGCGAACTGGTCGTGCCAGCGGAACTCGAAACGCGCCTTGGACATGGCGTCGTCCCAGTCCCGCGCGCCGGGATGTCCCTTCGCCACATCCGCCGCATGGGCCGCCAGCTTGTAGGTGATCACGCCGGTCTTGACGTCGTCGCGGTTCGGCAGGCCCAGGTGCTCCTTCGGCGTGACGTAGCAGAGCATCGCCGTGCCACCCATAGCGATATGCGCGGCGCCGATGGCGGAGGTGATGTGGTCGTAGCCGGGCGCGATGTCGGTGACCAGGGGGCCGAGAGTGTAGAAGGGGGCATCCGAGGCCCACTCCTGCTCCAGCTCGTTGTTGACCTGCACCATATTCAGCGGCACATGCCCCGGGCCCTCAACCATGACCTGGACGTCGTACTCCCAGGCGCGGCGGGTGAGCTCACCGATGGTCTTGAGCTCCGCGAACTGGGCGTCGTCATTGGCGTCGGCGAGACTGCCCGGGCGCAGGCCGTCGCCGAGGGAGAAGGCGACGTCATACTGCGCGAAGATCTCACACAGCTCATCGAAGTTCTCGTAGAGGAAGGACTCCTTGTGGTGCGCCAGACACCAACCCGCCATGATCGAACCGCCGCGGGAGACGATCCCCGTCACGCGCTCGGTAGTCAGCGGGATGAACGGTAGGCGCACGCCGGCGTGGATGGTCATGTAGTCCACACCCTGCTCACACTGCTCGACGACGGTGTCGCGGAAGATCTCCCAGGTCAGGTCCTCGGCGATGCCTGCCACCTTCTCCAGCGCCTGGTAGATCGGGACGGTGCCAATGGGCACGGGGGAGTTGCGCAGGATCCACTCACGCGTGGTGTGGATGTCGTTGCCGGTGGACAGGTCCATGACCGTGTCCGCGCCCCAGCGGGTGGCCCAGCGCAGCTTCTCCACCTCCTCCTGGATCGACGAGGTTACGGCCGAGTTACCGATATTCGCGTTGATCTTCGTGAGGAACTTCCGGCCGATGATCATCGGCTCCGACTCCGGGTGGTTGATGTTGTTCGGCAGGATCGCCCGACCCCGGGCGATCTCCGAGCGGACGAACTCCGGATCGCAGTGCTCACGCAGCGCGACGAACTCCATCTCCTGCGTGATGATGCCCTGCCGCGCATAGTGCATCTGCGTCACGCGCTTGTTGCTCTGCGCCCGGAGGGTGGGGCGCTTCGCGCCCTGCCACTCCGCCGACGCCTCGCCGCGCCGGGTCGCCGTCCTGCCGTCATCGGCCAGGTTGCGGGGACGGCCCTCATACTTCTCGACGTCCCCCCGTCCCTCAATCCAGCCCGCCCGCAGGGCCGGCAGCCCGACGGTGACATCGCACTCCGGGCCGCGCGTGCGGTAGATGCGGAACGGCTCGTTCGGGCCGGTGGGGGAGTCATCCAGCTGGATCTCCGTCTCCGGGACGCTCAGGCCGTTGTGCTCGATGGGGGAGAATCGGTGCTTAGGGTGAATTTCCGTGCTGGAGTCATGGGTAGGCTGCATGCCAACGCCTCTCTTCCTTCGCTGGTACTAACCAGACAGGTTCGAACGGTGCTTGCGCGGCTGACCAGCGCAATCTCAGCCCGATGCCTCGGGCGCCCGTGGGGTCGTCGGTCATCCTACCACCCGGCTTTTGCGTGGGGGTGCCGGGTGTGGGAGACTATCCAGGTTGTATGTAACGGGCACGAACCGGTCGAGCGTCCCAGCAGGGAAAATGCCGCCAGGGTCCTCTGTCCAGAACTGAAAAGGAACATGTCGCATGAACATTCTCGACAAGGTTGACGCCGCGCAGCTGCGCGACGATATCCCGGCCTTCCGCGCCGGTGACACCCTCGACGTCCAGGTCAAGGTCATCGAGGGCTCCACGGAGCGTACCCAGCTGTTCAAGGGTGTCGTCATCCGTCGCCAGGGCTCCGGCATCCGCGAGACCTTCACCATCCGTAAGGTCTCCTTCGGCATCGGCGTGGAGCGTACCTTCCCGGTCCACTCCCCGAACATCGCCTCCATCGAGGTCGTTCGCCGCGGCGACGTCCGCCGTGCGAAGCTGTACTACCTGCGCGAGCTGCGCGGCAAGGCAGCCCGCATCAAGGAGAAGCGCTAAACGCTGTCCGGATTTCCCCCGCACCTTGGTGGTGCGGGGGATTTTTATTGCTTGGGGTCCGGGGGGTGTCCATTTGCACCTGACATTAAAGTGCCGAATTCAGGCCGTCCTGGGGAAACGCAACGACCATGTCAGGTGCAAATGGACACCCGACGTCAGGTCGGAGGGGGCCATGATGCTTATCGACGCCCCACGCGGCCACGGCGGGGGAGGGTAGTAGGGCAGGCGACGGACCGAGTGCTGCGAGCTGATCGTCCCTCCGGCATCTGCAGTTGCGCCCGAAAGGCGGGGGTTGTCATGTCGTTCCAGTGCGGCCCGCCCCCTGCTGCTAGGCTCTGTCTCCGTGACTGATGCGGAGAGAAACCACGAGGAGCCGGGCGGTTCGACGGCGGCGTCGGCAAGCGATGCGGAGCACGCGGAAGAGAAAAAGCCTGCACCGTGGTACATCGAGATTCCGGTGGTCATCCTGGTGACGCTGCTGGCGATTTTCCTCATCCAGACGTTCGTCGGGCGCGTGTACATGATCCCTTCGCAGTCGATGGAGCCGACACTCCATGGTTGCGCTGGCTGTACCGGCGACCGCATTTTCGTCGACAAGGTCAGCTACCGTTTCGGGGATCCGAAGGCGGGCGATGTCGTGGTGTTCAAGGGCACCGACTCGTGGAATCAGGGCTTTGTCTCCCAGCGTTCACAGAACGATGTCGTGCGGACGCTGCAGAATGTCGGCTCCTACGTGGGCCTGGTCGCGCCGGATGAAAATGACCTGGTCAAGCGCATCGTGGCAACTGGTGGGCAGACGGTGTCCTGCCAGGAGGGTGATCCGGCGGTGATGGTCGACGGTGAGCCGATCGATCAGTCCTACACCCTGCAGCCCCTGGCGTACCCGGTGGATCCGGCAACGGGTTCCGAGGCCTGCGGCGGCCCCTACTTCGGCCCGCTGACCGTGCCGGAGGACAACTACTTCATGATGGGTGACAACCGCACCAACTCCGCTGATTCCCGCGCGCACATCGGTGATGAGCACCAGGGCACCATCCCGGAGGATCACATCCGCGGCAAGGTCCAGTTCATCATTTTCCCGTTCAACCGCATCGGCGGTGTCGACGATCCGGCCATCCAGGAGTAGTGGAGGAGCTTCTCGACGCCCGCGGTCTCGGCCCCGTCGCCGGCGTCGATGAGGCGGGGCGCGGTGCGTGCTGTGGGCCGTTGACAGTCGCCGCGTGCATCCTCCCGCCGGGGGAGATCGCGGGGCTGGAGAAACTCACCGACTCCAAGAAGCTCACGCCCGCCTGGCGGGAGAAGCTCTACCCGCGCATTATCGACGCCGCCCTCGCCTGGTCCGTCGTGAGCATTTCGGCAGCTGCCATCGACGCCCGCGGCATCCAGCACGCCAACATCTCCGGAATGCGCCGGGCGGTCGCACAGCTGGAGGTCCGCCCCGGCTATGTGCTCACCGACGCCTGGCGTATCCCCGGCCTGGATGTGCCGCACCTGCCCGTCGTCGGCGGGGACGCGCACGTGCGCGCCATCTCCGCGGCGAGTGTCCTGGCCAAGGTCACCCGCGACCGGTTCATGGTGGAGCTGGATGCCCGCTACCCGGGGTATGGTTTTGCCTCCCACAAGGGTTACTCCACGAAGGCTCACATGGCTGCGGTGCGGCAGCACGGTGGGTGCGCAGAGCACCGATACACTTACGCCAACGTCTTAAAGGCCCACGACGAATGGCTTGAGCATGGAGGAAAACAGTGAGCGCTGAGGAACTCGACAACTACGAGGCAGAGGTCGAACTGTCCCTGTACCGCGAGTACCGGGATGTGGTCAGCCAGTTCTCCTACGTCGTGGAGACCGAGCGTCGCTTCTACCTGGCCAACGCCGTGGAGCTCATCCCGCACACCGACGGGCCAGATGTCTACTACGAGGTACGCATGTCCGATGCCTGGGTGTGGGACATGTACCGCGCCGCCCGTTTCGTGCGCTACGTCCGGGTGATCACCTACAAGGACGTCAACATCGAGGAGCTGGACAAGCCTGACCTCGTGCTTCCCGAGTAGATGAGCGATTACAGCCTCAAGCGCCATTTCACGGGTGACTGTGCCCGGCGCATCGCTGCGTTGCTCGGGGAGCGGTCGGGTGGGGACTACGTGGCGTCGATAAGCATGCTCGTGGATGCCCTGGGGCCGGAGCTGCGTGAGGACCAGGGGATGTTCACCGAATCCTGGTACCTCATGCCGGTGGCCCGGTACGTGGAGGAGTTCGGCCTGGAGCATCCGCGGGAGTCACTGGCGGCGATTGAGCAGATCACCCGTCGGCACACGGGCGAGTACGCGATACGCCCCTACCTTCTGCGGTGGCATGATCTGACGATGGACGCAGTCCGGCAGTGGGCGCGGTCAGACATCCCCAATGTGCGACGCCTGGCCTGAGAAGGTATCCGCCCACGGTTGCCGTGGGCCAGTCAGTACACACCGTTCATCGCCGACCCAAGGCCGATTATCGAGGTGGTGGACATGCTTATCGACGACCCCTCGCTCTACGTCCGCACCTCCGTGGACAACAACCTCAACTACATTTCCAGGGACCACCCTGAGGTGGCCGTGGATCTCGCCCGGCGCTGGTGGGAGACGGGAACGGAACGTAGTCGGTGGATCGTGACCAAGGGGCTGCGCACGCTGGTCAAGAAGGGCCATCCCGGGGCGCTGGAGATACTCGGGGCGAGCCCCGATCCGGCGATCACGGTGCGTGAGGTGTCCGTGGTGCCGGAGCGGGTGCGCATCGGTGAGTCCGTGGAGTCGGATGAGACCCGCGACATCATCGTCGACTACCAGATCCACTTTCGCCGCGGGGATGGATCTCTGCGTCCGGCGACATTCAAACTCGGACGGATCACGGTGGGCGCTGGCGAGGTCGCGCAGGTGTGCAAGCGCCGGACGTTCAAGCAGCTCACCAGACGAACTCTCCACCCCGGGGAGCACGCGGTGAGTGCCCAGGCCAACGGTAATCTGGGTGAGACCATAACCTTTCAACTCCTAGCACAAAACGAGGGGTAGCGTTTTTCGCGGCGGCCCGGGCTGTGGATAACTCGAGTTATCCACAGATTCCAGGCCTTTTTTATTGTCTGCACTTTTCTTCGTGCTTCTCGACGCCCACCCTGGGGTCACCACACCAACTCCAGGGGGGAAGTACATGTCAGTAGCCCAGAAACGTCGCACCCGACTTGGCCGGCGGGGAGAATCCGAGGCCGCCACCTTCTACCGTCGCCGCGGAGCGGAAGTCCTCGACCGCAACGTCTCCTATCCCGTCGGTGAGCTTGACCTGATCTGCCGGGAACCCGACGGCACGATCGTGTTCGTTGAGGTCAAGACCCGTTCCGGCCGGGGTTTCGGCGGGGCGGAGGCTGTCACCGGCCGCAAGCTCGCGCGGATCCGCCGCGCCGCCGCACGCTGGCTGGAGGGCCGGGCGTACACGGCCGTGCGTTTCGACGTCCTCGTCTTCACCACCATCCGCCACGGTTTCGACGTGGAGTTCTACGAGGGGGTCGAACATGGCGCTTGGTAGAGCCCACACGATCGCCCTCGACGGGGTGGTCGCGCGCCTGGTCACTGTGGAGGCGAACATCGGCCCCGGGCTACCCGGCATCCATCTCGTCGGGCTCGGTGATGCGGCGGTAAGTGAGTCGAAGGACCGCGTACGAACGGCAGTGGCCAATGCCCGGCTGCCGTGGCCCAAGACGAAAATCATCGTGTCGATGTCCCCGGCCTCGCTACGCAAATCCGGCTCCCACTTCGACCTGTCCACCGCGTTGGCAGTGCTGGCTGCCGGGCTGCCCGCACCGCGGCTGCGCCACGCGGTGATCGTCGGGGAACTGGGACTCGACGGCAGCGTCCGTCCGGTCCCCGGGGTATTACCCGCCCTGCTCACCGCCCGCCAGAATGGTTTCACCCACGCCCTCATCCCACCTGGCAACGCCGGGGAAGCCGCGCTGATCGACGGGCTCACCATCCTGGCCGCACCCACGCTGGCGGCCGCCTGGGCCTGGGCCACTGGTGACGGTGAACTGCCGCAGGCGCGAGGAGGAGGGGGCGTCGATAAGCGGGAAGTACCGGACTTCGCTGACCTCAACGGGCAGCAGGAGGCACGTTTCGCCGCCGAAGTGGCCGCCGCCGGCGGGCACCACATGTTGCTGCTCGGGCCACCGGGATCAGGCAAATCCATGATCGCGGCACGACTGCCCGGCATCTTGCCGCCGCTAACCCCGGCGCAGTCGTTGGAGGCCACCGCCGTGCATTCGGTGGCGGGCAACGGGCAGGTCATGCGGCGCGCGCCCTATATCGACCCGCACCATTCCGTGACCCGCGCCGCGCTGCTCGGCGGGGGTTCCGGGCAACCGCGACCTGGGGCGGTGAGTCTGGCCCACCATGGGGTGCTGTTTATCGACGAAGCCTCCGAAGTACCTGCCGCCATCCTCGACGGACTGCGCATGCCCCTGGAGGATGGGCAGGTCAGACTCATGCGATCGCAAAGAGAGGTCGTGTTCCCGGCCCGTTTCCAGCTGGTACTCGCCGCCAACCCGTGCCGCTGCGCAACAGAAGATCCCGCACGGTGTCGTTGCAACTCGCGCGAACGCGCCGGATACCTGCGCAACCTCTCCGGCCCGATGCGCGACCGGATCGACATCACTGCACGCACCACGACGATCGGGAGACTGGACGGGGATGAGGAACCCTCAGCGGTGATCGCGGAGCGGGTCGGGGAGGCCAGAATGCGCGCACGTGCGCGCTTCGGGTGTATCAACGCGGCGATGGATCCGCACCGCTTACGCCGCGAACACCCTGCTGATGAGGTCGGGATGTCGATGCTCGGAAACATGCTCGGAGCTGGGGAAATCTCTCAACGCGGCGTCGACCGCACCCTGAAGATGGCGTGGACGCTGGCGGACCTCGACGGAGCCACCCAGCCCAACATCGACCACATCGCCCGCGCCGCGCAACTGCGGGGTGAAGAATGAGTACCACGGACTGGGCCTACCTCAACCGGGTGATCGAGGGGCCCTCGCGGCCGCTGCAGGAGTTGCTGAATGCCGGGCGGGATGCCGGGGAGATCGCACGTGGGGTACGCACGCGGGCGTCGTGGCTGGGGGAGTTGGCGACGCAGACCGCCGCGCGCCACGACTGGGAACGGGCGGAAGAGGACCTCGCCGCGGCCGCCGTGGTGGGAGCACGCCTGATCACCCCGGAAAGCGCTGAATGGCCGCGCGCGGAATTCGATCTCGCCTTCGGTTTCGCCGCCACCGGTCGCAGTGACCACGTGCGCAGCTATCAGGCAGATGCCGTGCCACCCCACGGATTGTGGGTGCGCGGGGGACCGCTCGGGGCGGCGGTGGCGCAGTCCGTCGGCGTGGTGGGCACCCGGGCGGTGACACGCTACGGAGTGGAGGCAACCCGCCAGATCGCCGCCGGCCTGGCCACGCATCACTGGACGGTGGTCTCCGGGGGAGCGCTGGGCATCGATACCGCAGCACACGAGGCGGCGCTCGGCGCCGGCGGGCTTACCGTGGCTGTGACAGCCTGCGGCATCGACCGCACCTACCCGGCCCGCAACACCGGACTATTCGACCGCATCGCCGACCACGGTTGCGTGGTCACCGAGTACCCGCCGGGAACCCCGCCGCAGCGCCACCGCTTCCTCACCCGAAACCGCCTGGTCGCGGCGCTGACCACGGGGACAGTCATCGTGGAGGCGGCGTGGCGCTCCGGCGCCCTCAACACCCTGTCCTGGGCGGAAGGCCTGGGTCGGGTAACCATGGCGGTGCCCGGGCCGATCACCGGGTCCGGGTCGCTCGGCTGCCACGAGCGGATCAAAGCCGGACGCGCGCAGCTGGTCACCGGCAGCGATGACATCCGCGCCCTGCTCGGAGCTGCAGGTGCACTCGATGTGGCGGAGCAGTACGAGCTGGCGTTTTCCGCCACACCGGTGCAGTCACTGTCACGGAATGAGCTGCGCGTCTTCGACGCCATCGATCCCGCCGGGTCGGCCGCGCAGGAGGTCGCGGCAGCGGCGGGACTGCCGATCCCGCTGACAGTGCACCTGCTCATGGAACTGATCAACCGCGGGGTAGTGGCACGGGAGGGGACGGTGTGGCGCCGGGCGGATAAACTATGACCCCATGAGCGAGCACGAGTCCCAGCTGGTGGCGGCGATCGAGGATTTCGCCGACCACTCCCGGCTCGTGCTCGGCCGCTCCGAGGCCACCGTCCGCGGCTACCGCTCCGACCTGCTGTCGCTGGCCGAGTCAGTCGACAGGTTCGCCGGTTTTACCCTGCCAGCGCTGCGCGGGTGGTTGGCGACGGCGATGCGGGAGGGCAAATCCCGGGCCACCATTGCCCGGCGCACGGCCTCGGTCCGCAGCTTCTCGACGTGGTCTCTGCGCCAAGGCCACCTGGATTCCGACGTCGCGGCCCGGCTGGTGTCCCCGAAGGTCTCGCGGCCACTGCCGGAGGTCTTAGGCGTGGAGAGGGCGGGGGAGTTCGTCGGCAACGCGGCCTCCGCTGATGAGGTGGAGTTCCTCCGAGACAGCGCCATGCTGGAGATGCTGTACGCCACCGGGGTGCGCGTCTCCGAGCTGACGGGCATGGATATCAAGGACGTGGACCTGACACGCCGCACAGTCCGGGTGCTGGGCAAGGGCAACAAGGAACGCGTCGTGCCCTTCGGGGAGGCCGCGGCCGACGCCGTCACCGAGTGGCTGGAGCGCGGGCGCGGGGAGCTGGCCGGGGACACTCCGGCGCTGTTCGTCGGCGTGCGCGGCGGGCGGATCGACCCCCGCCAGGTGCGCCGTGTCGTGGAGAAGGCCGGGCAGGTCACCGGCCAGGCCATCACCCCGCACGGCCTGCGTCACACCGCTGCCACGCACCTGTTGGAGGGCGGTGCCGATCTGCGCGTGGTGCAGGAGATGCTCGGACACTCCTCACTGCAGACCACGCAGATCTACACGCACGTCTCCGCCGAACGGCTCAAGGACGTGTTCAAGCAGGCGCACCCGCGGGCGTAGGGATTGCCGCGGTAGCGCTACTCGGTTAGGGTGATTCATGTGAGGTGTGAAGCCTCGAAACCGACTAGTTGTTCCGCTCCCGGTAAGGAGGGTAGTTGCGGGTCCTTTACGAAGGCCGAGAGCTGGAACTGATCGCCGAAGACCCGGGCTACAAGGTGGCCCGTTGGAACGCGGAGATCATCAAGAGCTACCGCAAGAAAATCCAGATCATCAAGAGCGCGACCGATGAACGTGATCTTAGGGCGATGAAGTCTTTGAGGCTGGAGAAGTTGTCCGGTGACCGCGAGGGCACGTCCTCCATTCGACTGAATCGGAAGTACCGGCTCATCCTTCGGTTCGACACTGATCAGGCCGGACTGATAGTCGTCGTCCTGGAGATGGTGGACTACCACAGGTAATGCTGGAAAGTAGGTGATTGAGATGAGCGCGCAGCAGATGGCCGAAGCGTTCCCGGCCGGAGAGTTTCTGGCAGAGGAGCTAGAAGCACGGGGTTGGTCGCAGCAGGACTTCGCTGCGGTGCTGGGGCGCCCGGTGCAGTTTGTGTCCGAGGTGATCACGGGCAAGCGCGAGATCACCCGCGAGTCCGCGGCACAGATCGGGGCTGCCCTGGGTACGTCGGCAGAGCTGTGGCTCAACCTGCAAGACAGCTATCTGCTCTGGCTGCAATCACAGGACGTGCAGATGCAGGCGACGATCGATCAGGTGCGGACCCGTGCCCGCCTGCGGGAACTGGCACCTGTGCGGGAGCTGCAGAAGAGGGGCATCATCAGTGATGGTTCCTTGGAGGAGCAGGTGCGCGACATTCAGAACCTTCTGGGAATGCAGGCCCTCGACGACTCGCCGGCGTTGGCGTTTGCAGCACGTCGCAGTAACGGCGAAGATGACGTGACTCCCGTTCAGCGGGCGTGGGTTGCCTGCGTACGTCAGATTGCTGCGCAGTTGCCGACGACAAATTATAACCAGGCGGCGTTTGCTGCGACGGTGCGGGGGTTGTCGTCGCAGGTCCAGGACCCGAGGGGTTTGGTCACCTTCCAGGAGCAGTTCGCCGGAGCTGGGGTGCGGCTCGTTTATCTCGATGCCTTTCCGGGGGCGAAACTCGACGGTTGTGCTTTGCTTCTCGACAGCTCCCCGGTCATCGGCATCTCCGGTCGCGGAAAGAGATTAGACAAGATCCTCTTTACCATCCTCCACGAAGCGGCCCACGTGTTGCTCGGACATCTCGAGCATGCGGAGGGTGTCATTGCGGACGATCTCACTGCACCTGCGGACGACGGTCGGGAGCGGGAGGCCGATGAGCTGGCGGGGTCTCTGGCTATCACGGACTCTTTGCCGGCAATACCGGGGCGCATCAGCCGGGGATGGATCGATGCGGAGTCTCAGCGTCTCGGAGTGCATCCACTGGTGCTTATTGGGCGTCTCCAGAATGACGGGCATGTTCCGTGGAACACCACGCTGGTGCGGGGTGCTCTCAGTGGCGTTTGCTACCTGGAACAGTGGGACGCCCCTGCGGTCAAGGGTTCGGCTTCAGCCTGATCACTGGCGCATCCAGCAACCCGAGCGGGTTGAGGTAGTCCGTCGCGCCACGCCGCGCGCCCCAGTGCAGGCCGGGCCAGCCGTCGACGGGGTGCCCCAGCGTGCCTAACAGCTGCCCCTCCGTCACCTCATCGCCGCGCGATACCCGGGCGTGCACCGGCTGGTAGGTGGTGCGCACCCCATCCGCATGGTCCACCGACACCGTCGGGGTGCCGGCCACCACGCCCGCGAACGCCACCACCCCGTCCCCGGCCGCCACCACCGCGCCACCTACCGACAGGGCCAAATCGACACCTCGGTGCCCGGGGAGCCAGTTGTGTTCGGGGCGGTCAAAGGCACGCAGGACGCGGACGGAACCGGTCGGGGAGACGTAGGCGTGGGCGGGGGCCGCGCACGCGATGAGCAAGAAGACAATCAATAACCACCGCATGCCCTTGACGCTAAGCACTGCGCGGGAAACGGGGCGTCGATAAGCAGGGAACCTGTGGATAGTGGGACGGGTGTGACTAGCCTGTGGACAACTCTGGGCTTCGGTTTGGTGTTCGCAGGCCAGGGGGCTAAAGTAGGCGCCAGCAGTGTGCCCGAAAGGCGTGCGCT
>NZ_JAUNUG010000042.1 GCF_030538285.1 Corynebacterium sp. | reverse complement strand
CCCACGGCCCTCAGGTCGCCAGCATCAACGGAGCCATCCTCGACAAATGGCTCGAAATCGGCGGACCCAACAGCGACCTCGGCTTCCCCATCGCCGACGAAGCCAAAACAACCGACCCCATCGGACGCTTCAGCATCTTCCAGAATGGCTCCATCTACTGGCATCCCAACACGGGCGCGCATTCAATCACCGAGCCAGTGCTCTCGGAATGGGCAGCCTCCGGGTACGAACTGGGAGAGTTCGGATATCCAGTGGCCGAAGCACAGGAAGACGGGGACTTCTCTACCCAGAGTTTCCAAAACGGACACATTGATGCCGCGAAGCTCAACCCACTTATGGCTGCAATCACCACCCCCTACATCCATTTCGACTCTCCTGCACTTGCCGAAGAGTTCTTCAACCGAGTCGAACAAGGTTTGGAACAACTATCCTCGTCCGAGGAGCTTTGGTCGCAGGCAGAGAACCACGTCACAGCGATGACCGTTCAGGCGGCAGCGAAAAGGTACGGACCATGCGAGCTTGAAGCCGAGAACCCCCACGCAAGGAAGAGCGGCAATTTCAATACAGTCGGATTTAAACCGGTTACGCGTTGCCAAGGGCCCGTGATCAGTGTCAGGCACAAGAGTGATCTGCGGTACAAGTGGTACCAATGGTGGCATAAGGCGCCGAGCATTAACGGGGTATCCGATTTCAATCCAGAAATGCGTTCGGGAAGCCAGGTTCCTGCCAAGCACCGAAACCGGGGATTCACACACGACTACACCACCAAGATCTTGAGTCAGAGTTGCGAAGGAAAGGTAAAAACCCTTTTCATCGGAGTCACCGAGGGGACGATTGTGACAAACACTGGCACCTACTATGCCAGAAGTTACAGCAGGCCGACTTCAGCAGAATGCGAGGTACCTTAACCTCTGGGCGCGAGTAACGAGAGGGGAAGACTCAAAAAAGGGAGTCCAATGGTAGACCGTCCTGCAGTATCAAATGCTCCCATCAAAAGACCCGGGAGGTCCATATTATGACGAGGCTCATTCTCGCGTATCGCCGACGCACTGTCCATCGCGGATCTTCCCCCGACGATCCTTCACACCATGATGTGATCTGTGCTGCTTTCTGGGAAAAACAGCAAGTGAGGACTCTAGAGACTGAAGCACGTAGGCGAGGGTACGAAATCTGGTGGGAAGAAGTTCCCGTCCGCAGTCAGGTTTACACACAGAATCCTCCAACATCCGTGTACGTGCTTTTTCAAGGCGGAATCGAACAACGTCATCCCGAAGCGCTAGAGATCGCCGATCCAGTCGGACAGGCGGCCTATTTTACACAGCAAGATGTACAGCAGTTTCTGGGGAATAACCCGAATTGGGAATGGGGGGACGTGTGGAAATTGCCCGTTCCCTGGCAAAGTCCCTATGCCCTGAATCCGTTTCCTAAAACGCGATACAGCGGCTTCCCGGCGGACTATGAATTTTCTCCCTAGACTACCCCCCCTCCATCGTGAAATGGTTCACCGACGAGACGACAAGAAGCTGTCAACCCTACAGGGCAATGCATTCCACAGATGTAAGCGTTAAAGGGGCTCTTCACTATGGGGCCGCGAGGCTTTGAGCTAACCGGTGCTTCTGGTATCTGGTATTCGATCCTCATCCCCTCCCCCGCCCTTGCACCCTCCCAAGGGAAGATCAGCCCGCTCCGCTTTTGCGGCGAGCGGGCTGATCATGAAGCAGTGAGGGTATCCCCTTAACGAACAGAGCGCGCAAATGTCACCGCTTGACCGCCAGCCCCACCTTCTGGAAGGACTTCAGGTCGGTGTACCCGCACTTGGCCATGGCGCGGCGCAGGCCGCCGACGATGTTCTGGTTGCCGAAGGCCTGGGTGGAGGGGCCGTGGAGGATCTTCTCCAGGCTGGGGGTCTCCACGCCCTCGAAGTAGAAGCCCTCCGGCGGCTCGACGAGGCCGCGCGGGAAACGCGGGTGGCCGGCGACGGCGGGCCAGAAGGATCCGCCCGCGGCGGCCTCGGCGGCGGGAGCCAGGGTGGTGCCGAGCATGACGGCGTCGGCGCCGCAGGCGATGGCCTTGGCCACGTCACCGGAGGTCTCGATCTCACCGTCGGCGATGATGTGCACGTAGCGGCCGCCGGTCTCGTCGAGGTACTCGCGGCGGGCAGCGGCGACGTCCGCGATGGCGGTGGCCATGGGGACCTCGATGCCGAGGGCGAACTCATTGGTGTTGGTGCCCCCGCCGACGATGATGCCTGCGGCGCCGGTGCGCATGAGGTGCATGGCGGTGGTGTAATCGGCGACGCCACCGGCAATCACCGGAACCTCGAGGGATCCGATGAATTCCTTGAGGTTGAGCGGCTCACCACCGGTGGCGACGTGTTCAGCGGAGATCATGGTGCCCTGGATGACCAGGATCTCGGCCCCCGCCTTGATCACCAGTGGGGCCAGCTCGCGGGCACGCTGCGGGGAGACGCGCACCGCGACGGTGGCACCGGAGGCACGGACCTCGGCGATGCGGTCGGCGAGCAGGTCCTCGTCGATGGGGGCGGCGTGTAGCTCCTGCAGCAGGGCAATGGCCTGCGCACCGGTGACGTCGATGTTCTCATCGGAGGTGACAGCCTCGACGACGCGGGATACGGCGGCGTCGAGGTCCGCCTGGCGGCCCCACAGTCCTTCCGCATTGATGACGCCGAGTCCGCCCTGCTTGTCCATCTCGATGACGAAGTCGGGGCTGGCCAGTGCATCCGTCGGGTGTGACATGACGGGGATGCCGAAGGTGTAGGCGTCGATGTGCCAAGTGGTGTCGACGTCGCTGGAGGAGCGGGTGCGCCGCGACGGGACGATGGAAATGTCCGACAGGCTGTAGGTGCGGCGGGCCTCCCGGCCCACGCCGATCTCGACGTAGTCACGCATGGTGGCGGTCCTTTCTGTTAACCGGATCAACTCTACCGCACACAACACAGGCCGGGGCCCCTCACGCGGGGTACCCGGCCTGGCGGCGGAAAGAGCAGACTAGTGGTAGTTCGGTGCCTCGACGGTCTGCTGGATGTGGTGCGGGTGGGATTCCTTGAGGCCCGCGGTGGAGATCTGGACGAACTGCTTGGTCCACAGGTCGGCGATGGTGGCGGAGCCGGTGTAGCCCATGGAGGCGCGCAGGCCACCGACGAGCTGGTGGGTGATCGCGTCGATGGAGCCGCGGAACGGGACGCGTCCCTCAATGCCCTCGGGCACGAGCTTGTCTTCGCTCTTGACATCGCCCTGGAAGTAGCGGTCCTTGGAGAAGGAGCGCTTCTCGCCGGTCAGGCCGCGGCCCTGCATGGCACCCATGGAGCCCATGCCGCGGTAGCGCTTGTACTGCTTGCCACCGACGACGACGACGTCGCCGGGGGCCTCGGTGGTGCCGGCGAGCATGGAGCCGAGCATGACGCAGGAGGCACCGGCGGCCAGGGCCTTGGCGATGTCGCCGGAGTACTGCATGCCACCGTCGGCGATGATCGGGACGCCGGCGGCGTGCGCCGGGACGGCGGCCTCCATGATGGCGGTGATCTGCGGGGCGCCGACACCGGCGACGACGCGGGTGGTGCAGATGGAGCCGGGGCCGATGCCGACCTTGATGGCGTCGGCGCCGGCGTCGATCATGGCCTGTGCGGCGGAGCGGGTGGCCAGGTTGCCGCCGACGACGTCGACGCGGTCGCCGAAGTCCTTCTTCACTCGGGAGACCATCTCGAGGACGCGGTTGTTGTGGGCGTGGGCGGAGTCGACGACCAGTACATCGACGCCGGCCTCGACCAGGGTGCCGGCGCGGTCCCAGGACTCGTCGCCGGTGCCGATGCCAGCGGCGACGAGCAGGCGGCCCTGGTCGTCCTTGGAGGCATTGGGGTGCTGCTCGGTTTTGACGAAGTCCTTGACGGTGATCAGCCCGGCGAGCTTGCCCTGCTTATCGACGATCGGCAGCTTCTCCACCTTGTTGGCGGACAGAAGCTCCAGTGCCTGCTCCTTGGTGACACCCTCCGGGGCGACGACCAACGGCATCGGGGTCATGACCTCGGCGACACGGCGGTTGATGTCCGGCTCGAAGCGCATGTCACGGTTGGTGCAGATGCCGACGAGGGTGCCGTCAGCGTCGACGACCGGCAGGCCGGAGATGCGGAAGCGGGCACACAGCGCGTCGACCTCGCCGATGGTCATGTCGGGGGTGGCGGTGACCGGGTCGGTGACCATGCCGGACTCGGAGCGCTTGACGATCTCCACCTGACCGGCCTGCTCTTCCGCGGAGAGGTTACGGTGCAGCACGCCGAGTCCACCCTGGCGGGCCATGGCAATGGCCATGCGCGCTTCGGTGACAGTGTCCATCGCGGCGGAGATCACCGGCACGCCGAGGCGGATGTTGCGGGTGAACTGGGTGGAGGTATCAACCTCGCTGGGGATGATGTTGGATTCTGCCGGCAGCAGCAGAACGTCATCGAAGGTCAGGCCCAGCAGGGCGATCTTGTCCGGGTTGTCTCCGCCGGTGGACACACGCTGATCGGTCATGGAAATGTGGCTCCTTCGCACTGTGAGGCTTCCGCAATGCCTTCACCTTAGTGCCTTTTCACCGCGGACTGGTAGCGGCAGTAAATTGCCCATTAAGCAGGTCCCCAATAGGGTGACGAGTGTGAACTACGACTCGCATATGCCGCTGGACCCGTTCGCCGATGATCCCAATGATCCGGCGTCCTTCCTCGATCCGGATGAGCCGGCTCCCCCGCTCTCGGATGAGGAGCGCGCGCACATCACCGAGGACCTGGCTCTGGTCAGGCGCTTCCGCGAGCATCTGACGCCGCACGGCATTCTGGGCATCTTCTTCCTCTGCGAGGATTGCGATGACCTGCACTACTACGACTGGGACATCATGGCCGCCAACATGGTGGCCACCCTGCGCGGTGAATTGGCCCCGGTGCATGAGCCGTCCATGGAGCCCGATGTCAACGCGTACGTCCCGTGGGAGTACGCGGCGGGCTTCCTCGACGGGCTCGGCGCCCGCTAGTTACTCCTGGATCTGCGGGGGCTGCAGCGTCGGGAGTTCCTCGCCGCCACCCGGATTTCCCGGCAGGAGCGGATCCGGCAGGGGGCTCGGCTCGGTGGGGACCGGCAGGGGGTTGGGGCGCACAGGGGCAGGGCCTTCGGTGACCGTGACGGTGGCGGTCTCGGTGTGGTGGGCCGTCTCGGTGACGGTCTCGGTGGCGGGCTCCGCCTGCCCGGTGGCGGGGGTGGTGACGGTGGTGGTCACGGTTGCCTGCTCACGCGGGACGCGCTGGGTGGTGGTCGTGGCCTGTTCGTCGCGGACGTTGCTCACCATGCGGCGGGCTTCCTCGAGCAGGGCGCGGGTGCCGTCCATGTCCCCTTCGGCGGCGCGGGAGTCGATCTCCTCGAGCGTGCCGGCGAGTTCCACGACGGCGGCCCGGTCACTGAACAGCGCGCTGGACACGCCCCACAGCGGGGATTCGGGGGTCGCGTTGTAGAGCAGGGAGCCGGAGCCGGCGATGACGAGTGTGGCAGCGGCGGCACCGAGCAGACCGGACACGAACGGGCGGCCGGCCCGAGCGCGACGTCGAGAAGCAAGCGAGATCACGACAGGTTCCTCATCAGCACCCTCGATCAGGGGTGCCGGGGGCATCTGCTTCTCTACATCATCGCGCAGTTCCAGGAACAGTGCGGCGAGTTCATCCGCACCATCGGAGGGGTCGTTGCCCTGCGAGAGCTCAGTGAGAAAGGCATCATCATCCACCAGCGGTCCCAGCTGGGTAGTGATGTCACCTTCGTTGGCATTACGGTGCCTACGCTTCATCACTTCACTCCTTCATTCCTTGTGACCTGGGCGTTCGCGGTATCGGCGTCCAGGGTCTTGCGCAACGTGGCCAGTGCCCGGTGCTGTGCTACTCGCACGGCGCCGGGGGTGCTGCCCACAACCGCGGCGGTTTCTTCCGCCGACAGTCCGACGAAGACACGCAGGATGACAATGTCGCGAGCCTTCTCACTTAATGAATCGAGCAGAACCCTCACTCTGTTACTTCCGTCTGCTGTGAGGGCGTAATCTTCGGGGGTGTCTACCTCATTGGCGGAGTCCGGAACCTCGTCGGTGGGCAGCGAATGATCGCGCGCCATCGAGCGGTGCGCGTCGGCGACCTTGTTGAAGGCGATGCCGTACACATATGCCATGAACGGTCGGCCCTTGTCGACGTATTTGCTTATCGACGTCGCCACCGCCAGGCAGATCTCCTGGGCAATGTCTTCAGGTGTCGGGGTGCGACCACCGCCGATACGGGCGCGCGCATAGCGCAGCACCATCGGATGGATGATGGCCATGATGCGTTGGAGGGCCCGGCGATCACCGTCGACGGCCAGCGGCACCAGCTCGGCCAGCTCGTTTTCGGTTTCGCTCACGTTTACTCTCCTCCATTGAACGGGCGGCCCCAGAATACCCTCTTCCCGCCGCAATCGAGTTTCATTCCGCCAATAACGGGACCATGACTAATGCACCGAAAGTTCATTAAGCGTTCACCTTGAGCGTTTGCGCTGGTCACGCGGGTGTGTTTACAGGGCTTTCCGCAAGGGCAACCACGAGGCCACGATCAAGACACCATTTGTTCACCACCGGGGTCCACACTCCTCAATTGCATCAGGCATCCGGCCACCACGCCGGATCGTGAAAGAGCTGAGGAGAACAGAACATGTCACAGCCCCACCTGCTTCCCGGACCGAACGCCGATTTCTGGGATTGGCAGCTCCACGGCGCCTGCCGTGGCGAAGAGTCGGATGTGTTCTACCACCCGGACGGCGAGCGGGGCCGCGCCCGCGCCCAGCGCGAGAACCGCGCCAAGGCCATCTGCCACGCCTGCCCCGTCATCGCGGCCTGCCGCGAGCACGCCCTCCAGGTCGCCGAGCCCTACGGCATCTGGGGCGGACTGTCGGAGTCTGAGCGTCTCGCCGTCCTGCGCAGCCGCAGCGACCGCCAGAAGGTCCGCGTCACCGTCGCCGCCCGCGGCTGACACCCCAAGAGAAAAACCCGACCGGTGGGGGCCGGTCGGGTTTGCCTGCGTGTCAACTAGTGGTGGTGGCCGTGACCGGCGGCGCCGGCGGCGGCCTCCTCACGCTTGTTGACCACGGACGCCTCCGTGGTGAGTACCATGCGGGCCACGGACGCGGCGTTGACCACTGCGGAGTGGGTCACCTTGACCGGGTCGATGATGCCCTGCTCGATGAGGTTGCCGTACTCCAGGGTGCCGGCGTTGAAGCCCTCCCCGTTCGGCAGCTCAGCGGTGTGCGCGACGACGACGGCGCCGTCGAGGCCGGCGTTCTCGGCGATCCAGAAGCACGGCTTCGCCAGGGCGCGGGCCACCGACAGGATGCCGGTGCGCTGCTCGCCCTCGAAGTCCTCGGCCCAGGCCTTGAGTTCCTCGGCGATCTGGACGAGAGCGGAACCGCCGCCGGCGATGACACCCTCCTGCACGGCCGCGCGGGCCGCGTTGATGGCATCCTCGACGCGCAGCTTGCGCTCGTTGACCTCGGTCTCGGTGGGGGCACCGACACGGATGACGGCGACACCACCCGACAGCTTGGCCAGGCGCTCCTCCGCCTTCTCACGGTCCCAGGAGGAATCGGTGGTGGCGATCTCGCGGCGGATCTGCTCGCGACGGACCTCCACCTCCTCCGCGGTGCCAGCACCGTCGACGATGACGGTGTCGTCCTTGGTCACGGTGATGCGACGGGCGGAACCGAAGACGGTCGGGGTGGCCTCGTTGAGGTTGACACCGACCTCCGGGTCGATGACGGTCGCGGCGGTGACCACGGCCAGATCATCCATGAAGGCCTTGCGACGCTCGCCGAAGTACGGGGCCTTCACAGCGACGACGCGCAGGGTCTTGCGGATGGAGTTGACCACCAGGGTCTGCAGCGGCTCGCCCTCAATGTCCTCGGCGATGATGAGGACCGGCTTACCGGACTCGACGACCTGCTCCAGAATCGGCAGGAAGTCGGGCAGCGAGGAGATCTTGTTGCGGACCAGGAGCACCAGGGCGTCGTCAAGCACGGCCTGCTGCGTATCCACATCGGTGATGAAGTAGGGCGAGAGGAAGCCCTTGTCGAAGGAGATACCTTCGGTGACATCCAGCGAGGACTCGATGGACTGGGACTCCTCGACGGTGAGGACACCGTCCTTGCCCACCTTGTCCATGGCGCCGGCGACCATCTCGCCGACGACCTCGTCGCGGGAGGAGACGGTGGCCACGTTGGCGATCTCCGCGGAGGAGGACACCTCGGTGGCGCGTGCCTTGAGCAGCTCGACGGTCTTGTCGGCCGCCGCGGCGATGCCCTTGTTCAGCTCGACGGGGTTGGCACCGGCGGCGACGTTGCGCAGGCCCTCGGCGATAAGCGCCTGGGCGAGCAGCGTCGCGGTGGTGGTGCCGTCACCGGCGGCGTCGTTGGTCTGGATGGCGACCGACTTGACCAGCTGGGCGCCAAGATCCTCGAAAGGATCCTCGACATCGATGTCACGCGCGATGGTGACACCGTCGTTGGTGACCAGCGGGCCACCGAAAGCCTTGTCGAGCACGACATTGCGGCCGCGGGGGCCGAGGGTGACCTTGACTGCGTCGGCAAGCGTGTTCACGCCACGCTGGATGCCCTCGCGGGCCTCCTGGTCGAATGCGATGAGCTTTGCCATATCGACTACTTCTCGACGATGGCGAGCAGGTCACGCGCGGACAGGAGCAGGTACTCCTGGCCGTTGTACTTCAGCTCGGTGCCGCCGTAACGGGAGAAGATGACGGTGTCACCCTCCTTCACGTCGACCGCGACGCGCTCGCCCTTCTCATCGGTGCGGCCCGGGCCCACGGCAATGACGGTGGCCTCCTGCGGCTTCTCCTTCGCAGAGTCCGGGATGACCAGGCCGGAAGCGGTGGTGGTCTCGGCCTCGACGATCTGAACCAGGACCTTGTCCTCGAGCGGCTTGATGTTGACGTTTGCCACGATATTGCCTTTCGTGAAAAGTGAGTTGGATCTTCTATGCCGGTTGTGGTGCCAGCACAGCCGTCGTCGCGGGTGAACAACTGTGGGTGAAACAACCTGACTGGCACTCTACCTTCGCGAGTGCCAGCACTCAACATTCACGGTTGCCAGACGCTAGTCGACCTTGAACTCACCCATGTTGAGCACCGCCGCACGCCACAGGTGGTACTCCTCCGGCTGGTCCTCCTGGTAGTTGCGCACCGCGCGGATACCGTCTTTGACGCGGCGGATGTCATCGAGACCGATGTCCTCGCCCTCCGCACCGACGAAGATGACGGTGCCGCAGATGGCGGCGGTCGGGTCAGAGAAGAAGGAGGCGTCACCGGTGGCGGCGGCGTTGCGGCCGAGCGAGGCCACGGGGTTCGGTTCCGCGCCCTGCGCCTTGGCCTCCGGGTTGAACAGCGCAGCGTAGTCGGTGCCGTCCTCCTGGAAGGCCACCGCGACGCGGTCCTCGCTGACACCGCCCAGGAACTGGGCGGCCTGATCGAGCTCGAACTCGACGGTGTTGTGGGTGAGGTCAGGGCGAACCAGGAAACCAGTGATCATGAGAGGTCCTCTCCTTAGGGGAGTCGGCAGACAGGTCGCGTTCACCGTAACCCCGCAGGCCCCGGTCCGCAGCGCGAGTGGATCCGGGCCCTGGATAGGTATATCTCGGCAGGTATATCACCCCATGGATAGGTCGAGAGCCCGCCCGCTTGGGGGCCCTGGCTACTCGAGCTATACCTCTCGGGATATACCTGCCGAGATATACCTCAGGAGGCGACGAGCGGGATCTCCACTTCCAGCGACGGGTCGGTGCCCACGCTGAGCTCGCTGGCGCCTGCGCCCTCGTGGATGAGCTGGGCGGCCAGCGCGGCGATCATGACGCCGTTGTCGGTGCACAGCGATAAACGTGGCACCCGCAGCTCGATCCCGGCGGGCGCACAGCGCTGCCCCGCCAGCTCCCGCAGGCGTGAGTTGGCAGCCACTCCCCCGCCCAGCAGCAGCACCTTTGCGCCGACGTCCTGGCAGGCGCGCACCGCCTTGAAGGTGAGCACGTCACACACCGCCTCCTGGAAGGAAGCGCATACGTCTTCCACGGAGATGATCCGGCCCTCGCGTTCAGCGGCCTCGACGTAGCGGGCCACGGCGGTTTTCAGCCCGGAGAAGGAGAAATCGTGGCGGGAGTCGGACTTTTTCATCAGGCCGCGCGGGAAGGCGATGGCGTCGCGGTCCCCGCGTTGCGCCAACTTATCGATCACCGGCCCACCCGGATACCCCAACCCCAAAAGGCGGGCGACTTTGTCGTAGGCCTCGCCGGCGGCGTCATCAAGCGTGGATCCCAGCTCCCGCATCGGACGCCCCACGGCGTCCACCTCCAGCAACTGGGTGTGTCCGCCGGAAACCAGCAGCGCCACGGAGTGCGGCAGCGCCTCCCCCTCCAGGTTGGCCACGGCCACGTGCCCGCCGAGGTGGTTGACGCCATAGAAGGGGACGTCCCAGGCGGCGGCGTAGGCCTTCGCGGCGGAGGCCCCGACGAGCAGTGCGCCAGCCAGGCCCGGGCCGACGGTCGCCGCGACGGCATCCGGCTTATCGACGCCCGCCTCAGCCAGCGCCGCCCGCATCACCGGGCCCATCTGCTCCAGGTGCGCGCGTGAGGCGATCTCGGGCACCACGCCACCGAAGCGCGCGTGCTCCGCCATCGAGGAGGCGACGGTGTCGGCGAGGATGGTCACGGTGCCGTCATCGGCAAGCTCGACGATGCCGACGCCGGTCTCATCACAGCTGGTCTCCACACCCAGAACAATCATGGCCTTGAGGTTACCCCCCAGGCCAAAGAGCGTCACGGGAGATGGTGCGCGACGCCATCTCCTTGATGCGGTCACGGAGCTGGACCGGAAACTTAATGCGTCAAACCCCTCGTTCGCTTATCGACGCCCGCTTCATCGAATAAGCGTCCGCCCCCGAGGGCTGGTAGTAGCGCTTGCGTTCACCGATGATCGCGAAGCCGAAGGCCTGGTAGAGGGCGATGGCGGCGTCGTTGTCGGTACGTACCTCGAGGAACACTTCCCCATCGGCCCGATCAGCCAGTGCCATGAACTGATCCATGAGCAGGCGCCCGAGTCCGCGGCGGCGGTGCTGGGGGTCGACGCCGATGGTGTGGATTTCAAACTCCGGGTCGTGCCGCGGCCCAAGCTGGGAGATCCCGCCGTAGGCCAACAGCTCATCATCGTCGAAGATGCCGAGGTAGAGGTTGGCGGGCTGCGCGAACTCGACGACGAAGATGTCGCGGGTCCAGGGGTTATCGCCGGGGAAGAGCTGCTCTTCTAGTTCGGCGCAGCGGGCGGCATGTTCGAAGGTAAGTCGGCGGATTTCCACTACAGTTCCACCTCCGGGATGGCCGGGGATTTCGGCACCGCCTTCGGTGGGACGGCATCGGGGCGGCGCAGATAGAGCGGCACGAGCGGTTCCGGGGTGGCCGCCAGGTCGGCGACGGCGACCAGCGAGGCGGCATCGGGCGCGAAATCATAATGCGGGAGGTCGTGCAGAGCTTCCGACAGCTGCGCGGCGAGGTGTTCCGGCACGGAGATCACCTCGACGTCGTGCGGGAGCTTGAGCTCCGCAGGCTTATCGACGCCCGGCCCACCCGTGCGCACCCCATCCTCATAAGTAGCCCAGTAAACCTCCCGGCGGCGGGCGTCGGTGGCCACCAGCTGACGACCGGCCGGCAAACGGCGGGCAATCGCGTCCAGCGAGCACACCCCGTGGACGGGGATGCCGAGGGCGTCACCGAAAGCGGCGCCCGATGCCATCCCGACGCGCAGACCGGTGAAGGGACCCGGGCCACAGCCGACGACGACGGCGCCGAGGTCGGGGAAGGTGAGCGCGGCGTCGGCAAGCAGGGCACGCACGGTCGGCGTGAGCTGCTCATTATGCGCGCGTGTGCCCGGTATCACCCGGTCATGTGTGTCACCAGTGGTGGTGTCGACCAGGCCGGTGACCAGGTCGGGGGTGGAGGTGTCAATCGCCAGTACAAGCACGCCCCCAGCCTAGTGCTAGTTGAGCAGCGCCCAACCACCGTGCTCCATCTCGCCCAGCGGCAGCATGGCACGGGAGTCGATGTACTGGCCGATCGGGACGGTGCACAGGTCAATGTCGGCACGGTCCATGCGGTCGAAGGCGTGGCCGCCGTCAGCGGAACGCAGCAGGAGGTAGTTGGTGTCCTCGGGGACACCGCTACCGCCGAGCTTCAGCTCAGAGGCGTCGACGTCATAGGTCTGGGCGATGCCCTGCTCGCTTTCGAAGGGGCAGATCACGGCCGCGGCGATCCATTCCTCACCGTAGACATCCGCCGGTACGACACCGGTGATGGCCTGGCCATTCGCTTCTGCGGAGGACACCGCCTGCTCGAGGGCACCGGAGTTGGTGAAGCGGGTCTCTGCGCCCGTGCCCATCCGGGAGCCAATGAGCAGCGCCAGGATGCCGATCCAGGCGACGATGACGATGGCGATGAGCAGGCGGGCGGTGGTGGACAGGCGCACAGATGACTCCCTTGGTAGTGGTTTCAGACCCTGCCACCGTACTCCCTCATCCTGGAAGGTTGCTGTATCTACAGCAGAAGCAGGAGAAGTATCTGGCTGGCGATGATCTTGCCGATCATCGCCGTCGGGTAGACCGTGGCGTAGCCGCGGGTGGCCAGCTCAGTGCCGGTCTGCCCGTTGAGGTAGGAGATGATTGCCGGGTTGGTGGTGGCACCGGCGGCCACGCCCATCGATTCGTCCCAGGTCAGGCGCAGGATGAACATGCCCACTACCGCGCAGATGAGAGCGGAGGCGACGGTGATGAACAGGCCGGCGGCCATGATCGTGAGCGAGGAGGGGTCGGTGAGGGCGTCTTTGAAACCGGCCCCGGCGGTGGTGCCCACGCCCGCCAGGAAGAGGGAGAGTCCCAGCGTGTTGAGGGTGTTCACCGCGTGATAGGGCATGGTCCAGGTGATCGGGCCGGTGCGGTGCAGCGCACCGAGGACCAGGCCGGCGACAATCGGCCCGCCACCGAAGCCCAGCGAGAGGATCGATCCGCCGGGCAGCGGGATCGGGATGGAGCCGAGCAGTAGGCCACCGAGCAGTCCGAGGGCGAAGGGCAGCAGGTCCGGCGCCGCCAGGGATCGTTCGGAGTCGCCGAGGAAGGCGCGGACCTCGGCCATACGATTGGGCGGTGCGACGACACGGACCCGGTCGGAGTAGTTGAGCACATCACCGGAGTGCGGGACCTCCTCGGCGTCACCGCGGCGGATACGCGCGATCTGAAAACCAGCGCTAAGGGTGTCCAGGTCGGAGATCCTCCGCCCCACCACCCGCGGGTTGGACACGGTGACCCGCTTATAGACGAGGTCAGTGCCTTCGATGCTCACCTGCGCCGGGTGACCGAGGGTGCGCTGCGCCTTCTCGATGGCCTCCCGGGTGCCGTTGATGAGCAGCACCATTCCTTCGTGCAGCCGGTCGGTGGGCGCCGCCAGGGTGTGGTCATAGGGGCCGTGGACGATGCGGGTGGCGATGATCTCCGCACCCGCCAACGTGGGCAGCTGCGCCACCGTGCCCTGCACCCCGGGGCCGATGACCACCCCGTCCCACTGCAGCGGCGCGATGATCAGACCCTCCTTCTTCGCGTCCGCGACGTGGTCCACTCGGAGAAGTTTCGCGCCGATCGCAGCGACCAGGATGGAACCGACGACAGCGCCGGGATACGCCAGGGAGTAACCGATGACGGGCTCGCCGGCGCGGGTGGCGTCGATAAGCGAACCCGACTCGACCATATCGACGATCGCGGCCATACCCGGCGTGGAGGTCAGCGCGCCAGCGAACATGCCGGCACCCAGCAGCTCGCCGAGACCCAACGCCTGAATCACCCCATAGGACACGCCGACCAGCGTGACCAACAGTGCCACCATGAACACCGTCAGCCGCCACCCGCGGGAACGGAACTCCGCGAAGAACTGCGCTCCGGCGCTTAATCCGATGGCGTAGACGAACATCGCCAGGCCCAGCTGGTAGAGCAGCGGCGGGATCTGGATCTCCGGATTCGCGGTGGACACCCCCAGGGCGACGAACAGCACGGCGGCCGCACCCAGCGAGATTCCCAACACCCGGATCTTGCCCAGGGCGAGACCGACGGTGAGGATCGCGATAAGCGCGACAAGGGGCTGGGCGGCGAGGAAATCCAACACGAACCCCATTGAACGCCGGGGGGAGGGCGCGAGCAAGCTTTAGCCGATCTCCCCTGCCTGTGGCATGCGTGAAAGAATGAAAAGCGGTCTTGCCTGATTTCTTTCATTCCTAATAAGGAGTCCCATGTCGAAGGTGACATTCTTCCGCGGCCAGCAGCTGCCGCTTGAGATGCACAAGGTCCGCATCATCCAGAAGCTCACGCTCTTGCCGATCGAAGAGCGGCAGGAGGCGATGGCCGAGGCCGGGTACAACACCTTCCTCCTGGAGAACAAGGACGTCTTCCTCGACATGCTCACCGACTCCGGTGTCAACGCCATGTCCCAGGACCAGCAGGCCGCCATGCTCATGGCCGATGATGCCTACGCCGGCTCCGCCACCTACACCCGCCTCTACGACAAGCTCGTGGAGATCTTCGGCATGGAGTACTTCCTCCCCGCCCACCAGGGCCGCGCCGCGGAAAACATCATCAGCCAGGTGATGATCCGCCCCGACACCCTCGTGCCGATGAACTACCACTTCACCACCACCAAGCAGCACATCACCGTCAACGGTGCGGAGGTCGTCGAACTGGTCATCCCGGAGGGCCTCGAGGTCACCTCGGATCACCCTTTCAAGGGCAACCTCGATGTCGGCGCGCTCCGCGAGCTTATCGACGCCCGCGGCGCCGACGCCCTGTCCTACGTGCGCATGGAGGCCGGTACCAACCTCATCGGCGGTCAGCCGTTTTCCGTTCAGAACCTGCGAGAGGTCTCCGAAGTGTGCCGCGAGCACAGCATCCCGCTCGTGCTGGATGCCTCCCTGCTGGCCGATAACCTCTACTTCAACAAGGTCCGCGAGGACACCTGCCTGGATAAGTCCATCCGCGAGATCACCCGCGAAATCGCCGACCTGTGTGACGTGCTGTACTTCTCCGCCCGCAAGCTCGGCTTCGGCCGCGGCGGCGGCATCTGCATCCGCGATGAGGAGCTGTACAAGCAGATGCGCGGTTACGTGCCCATGTTCGAGGGCTTCCTCACCTACGGCGGTATGTCCGTCCGTGAGATGGAGGCCATCACCGTCGGTCTCGAGGAGACCATGGATGAGGACATGATCAACCAGGGTCCGCAGTTCATCGAGTACATGGTCACCGAGCTGGACAAGCGCAACATCCCGGTGATCACCCCGGCCGGTGGCCTGGGCGCCCACGTCGACGCCATGCGCTTTGTCGACCACATCCCGCAGAACGAGTACCCGGCCGCCGCGCTGGCCGCCGCCCTGTACGTCTGCTCCGGTGTGCGCGGCATGGAGCGCGGCACCATGTCCGAGGCCCGCGACGCCGATGGTGTCGAGCCGCTGGCCGACATGGAGCTGGTCCGCCTGGCCATGCCGCGCCGCGTATTCACACTCTCCCAGGTCAACTACGTCATCGACCGCCTCGACTGGCTGTACCAGAACCGCACCCTGATCGGGGGCCTGGAATGGGAGGAGGAGCCGGAGATCCTGCGCTTCTTCTACGGTCGACTCACCCCGAAGACGGACTGGCTGGAGAAGCTGGTGGCCAAGTTCCGCGAGGACTTCGGCGAGTCGCTCTAACAAGGGGGCCGGGGGGCTCGGGGGAGGTGGGGAGGTCTGCACGCGCGGGGTCGTGCCGTCACCGCATTCACTCCAGTCACATTTTCAACCCACCGAATGGCGCAGATGCAAGCCATTCACCAACATTGCCAGGCAAGGCACCCCCATATTAGGGTAACGTCTGCCCTCCTACGGTGCACTTTCTCGTCGCACCAGCCACAGAAGTCTCAACCTTCACTTTAGTGTCGTACTCTTGGGGACCATAAGAAGTCGGCCCCCAGCTTTTTCCGAAAGAGAACTGTGATGAACAAGGCAACCGCGGCAATCATCGCCGGTACCACCATCTCCCTGCTCACCCTGCAGATCCCCACCGCCCACGCCGAGGCCGACGAGATCCTCGAGATCGGCGATAAGTGCTTCGTCGAGAAGGTCGTCACCGAGGAGAAGGTCATCGCCACCGAGACCGTCGCCCAGCCCACCGAGCGCGAGGGCGACTGGCAGATCGGCGAGATCGAAGGCCCCGAGGGCTGGACCTTCGGAGAGGTCAAGGAAGGCGAGACCACCGTCAACGCCCGCATCCCGGGCGACACCCCCACCGGCGAGTACACCGTGAAGGCCTTCCACTACGGCTACAACAAGAACCAGATCACGGAGTTCATCACGTTCGAGGTCGTCGAGCAGGACGTCACCGAGTCCCGCACCTGGACCGAGCGCGAGGAAGTTCCCTGCGCCAGCGACGTCGATGGTGATGAGACCACCAACGGCAACGAGGACGAGCTGACCTCCGAGGTGCTGTCCGACGAGCGCACCAACTTCGTCGACTACAAGGTCCTCGCCCAGCAGCAGGCCGCCACTGCCCCGGCTCCGGCCGCCGGCACCGCCACCGCCCCGGTGGCCTCTACCCCGGCCGCCGAGGTCACCCCGGCCCCGGCCGCGCAGCAGGTCCAGCTCGCCGACAACGGCACCTCCGGCACCCTGGTCGCCGTGGCCGTCGGCCTGCTGGCCGCAGCGGGTGGCGCGCTGCTTATGTTCCGCCGCCGCGCTTAAAGCCACACCCTAGAGTCGCAGCCCGAACTCCTTTTCCACCAGCTCATACGCCGCCGCCATCCTTGTGATGCGCGGCGGCGCTGTGATGAGCAGGGAAGGCGAGCTCAACCTGGCCGCCGCCCGAACCCTGCAGGCCGCCCCGGCGGTGTGGCGCCCGGTTCGCCGAGCGGGAACGGGCACCAACGCTTAGGGTGTGGGGTGCTCGGCCTCACCTCAGGAGGAAACATGACCATTGAATCGTTCAGCCACGTCCTGTCTGCCGCACTCGTCGAGACCCTCGAGCACCACACCGATCGCCTCCCCGGCGACAAGATCTACGGCGCGACCCTTATCCGTACCGGTGCCACCCTGCACCCGTCCTTCAACGTCCTCGCCGACCTCGGCGATGACACCAGCCCGGCGTCCCGCTGGTCACCCGCGGAAACCGGCATCGCTTTGTCGACGCCGCGTCTGGCCGAGGTCTGCTCTCTTTTCGACGCCCACCTCGACGCCACCCCCGCCTTAGCCCGGGCCCTGGGCTCACACCCCGTGCGCCAGTACTTCACCCGCCTCGGCGCCGAGCCGATCCTCTACCTTTTCGACAACTCCACCGGCCGCATCGAGCACACGTCCTTCACCAGCCTCAATGCAGGCCGCGAATCGGAGCCCTATTACCTGCAGGCGGCCCGTCTCGCCGTCTAGTCCGCCTGCTCCACCCAACGCCAGCTGATGATCCGCGCCTCCGACTCGGGGTCGCGGATCACTGCTGTCTCACGGTCAAAGGAGACGAGTAGGTAGCGCTCGGCGATCTGCTCCACCAGGCCGCCGCCCCATTCGGCGACGACGACCGCGTCTTCCAGCTCAGTGTCCAGGTCGAGGGCGTCGAGTTCCCCCAGCGGATCCCCGGAGGAACCCTCCCCCAGCAGCCGGTAGGCGTCCAAGTGGATCAGCGTCGGGCCGTCGACGGTGGAGCGGTGTTCGCGGGCGATGACAAACGTCGGGGAGGTCACCCGCCCCTTGACCTGCAGGCCGCGGGCCAGGCCTTGGGTGAACGTGGTCTTGCCGGCCCCGAGCGGGCCATCGAGGATGACCACGTCCCCGGCGCGCAGGCTGGCCCCCAGTTCCGCGGCGAACGCCTGGGTATCGGCGGCAGTGGGAAGCTCACGGGTGCCCTCGGGCGGGAAGGTCACAGCTCGATGCCTCCCTCGTATTCGCGGATGGTGCGTCCGGTGGGGCGGCAGACGATCTCGTAATTGATGGTGTCGGTGGTCTCTGCCAACTCGGTGGCACTCATGCCGCCCTCACCGAAAAGGACAGCCTCATCGCCCGGCTGGACACCGAACTCATTGCGCCCGAGGGACACCACGATCTGGTCCATGCACACCCGCCCCACCTGCGGGTACAGCTTGCCGCCGATACCCACCTGCAGTTTGCCCTGCCATGCGCGGGGCACACCATCGGCGTATCCGGCCGGGACCACAGCCAACCAACCATCTTCTTCCGCGGTCCAGGTGTGCCCGTAGGAGGTGGACTCCCCCGCCTTGACGGGCTTGACCACGGTGATCCGCCCGATCCAGCTCATGGCGGGCTTCAATCCGGGATCCACCCCCGGGATCGGCGAGAGCCCGTACAGCGCCACCCCGACACGGACCAGATCATGGTGCAGGTCCGGGCGGGTGAGAGTGGCCGGGGAATTGCACAGGTGATTCTCCGGCACCGCCAGCCCCAGCGAGTGCGCCAGGGTGATCGCCCGCTCCAGCGCTGCGGCCTGCTGCTCATTGGCCGGGTGTTCCGGTTCATCGGCGCAGGCCAGATGGGAGAACACTCCGGTGACGGTGAGGTGATCGGCATCACGCAGCAGGGTGAACACTTCTGCCCAGTCGGCCTCATCGACGCCCGAGCGGTGCAGCCCGGTGTCAACCTTGACGGAGACGCGGGCGGGGACGGCGGCGTCGACAAGCGCGCGGGCATGTTCCACTGAAGGAATACCAAGACGGATGTTCAGCGACAGTGCCTCCGCCACATCCTGCTCCGGGGACCAGATCCACGCCAGGATCGGCTTGGAGATGCCGTGATTACGCAGTGTCACCGCCTCATCGAGGGTGGCCACCCCGAAGCAGTCCGCCCCGTGCTCCGCCATGACGGCCGCCACCCGCTCCACGCCGTGTCCATATGCATCGGCCTTGACCACCGCCATGAGTTTGACATCCTCACCCACCAGATCCTTGAGCAGGCGGGTGTTGTGGGCGATGGCGTCTAGATCGATGCGGGTGGTGAGGAGATCCATGGCTGTTATTGTGCCACTCCCGGTGATACGGGGCTCAGTCCTGCCCTTTTCACTGCGGCTGCCAGCTGGCGATCGTAGGTGACCACGGTGATTTCAGCGCCCCGCTTCGCGGCAAACAACGCGGTCGCCAGATGGATCGCGTCCAGGCTTTTCAGGTGCTCGGTGAACCCGGCCGCCAGATCGATGATTTCATCGCTGATGGCAATGAGATCGACGCCGTCACACATGCTGCGCGCAGCCGCGGGTTCCACCCCTACCCGCACGCAGGCACGTGCGGCTTCGACGAGCAACAGGGAAGAAGACATCACATCGACGTGTCCGCGCAGAAAACGGATCAATGCGGCAGATTCAGCTTCTCGGAACAGCAGTTTGAATGCCGCTGAGGTGTCGAGGTAGATCACTCGTGCCTATCCTCCGCCAACAGATCAGCGGAGGCGATTCCTTCCGGCAGCTGCAGAAGCGGCCACCCCTCCTTCGGCCCCTCCGCCGTGGACCGCCATGCCGCGGGCCTGGCCAACCCCTCAGCCAACAGCTTCTCGACGACGCTCTCGGCCTCATAAGGGACAATCTTGGCCACGGGCTTGCCCCGGTCGGTCACGACCACGGAACGCCCCCTGCGCACGACATCAATGATGCGGCCAGATCGCTGGTTCAGCTCCCGGAGGGAGACCTTGTCAACCGGAACGGACACCACACACCTCCTACATGTAGAACATTAGCCTAGTCGGAGACATTTCCCCCGTCAAGAGCATTCTCCAGCAGGTGCGTGAGGTTTTCGCGCGTAACGTCCCGCGGGTTGTTGAACGGCACGACCTCCAGGGCCTGCTCAACAACATCCGGGATCCCCTCCGCAGTGAAACCAAGCGCGGCGAGGGAGCGCGGGGCGTCGAGAAGCCCATAAAGTTCTGCCAATCCCTCCACCGCCGACGCGGCACCGAAAGCCCTGGCCAGACGTTCTTCCGCGGCGGGTGCATACGGGGCATTGAAGGCGAGGACATGCGGCAGGACCGCCGCATGCGTCTGCGCGTGCGGAAGTCCGAAGGTTCCGCCGAGGATGTGACAGAGCTTGTGGTGCAGGCCGGAGCCGGCGGACGTCAACGCCACGGCGGAGAGATACGCGCCGTAAAGAGTGAGGTCGCGGCCATCAATACCCTGCGGGTCGCGGGTGATCAATGGCAGCCCCTCGGCGAGCGCCCGCGCCCCCTCCGTAGCTAGCGCAGCGTTGATGGGGTTGGCGCGCGGGGCCCACAACGCATCCACGCAGTGCGCCAGTCCATTGAGCCCCGACGCCACCGAGAGGTCAATCGGCAAAGTGAAGGTGAGCTGGGAATCGTAGATGACGGCGACTGGCAGGACCCGATCATCGGTACCGGTCTTCTTGCGCCCGCCCTCCGTCAGACCCCAGATGTTCGTGCCCTCGGAGCCGGCGTAGGTGGTGGGCACCGCGATCGAGGGAATGTTCTCGGTGAGCGACACCGCCTTCGCCAGGCCGATCACCGATCCCCCGCCGACGGTCACCATCAGGTCGATGCCGTGCTGCTTGACGACGTCCCGCGCCCTCTCCGCCACCTCCACCGGCACATGCTGGGCGGTGTCGGTGTGCCAGAGACAGACGTCGATAAGCTCGGCGACCTGCGCGGCCTGCTCCCGACCGCGTTGCGTGGTGATCACCATGATTCGGGCAGCCTGCAGGCGCGCCACCTCCTCGCGCAGATGCTCCGCGGCGCGGCCCGCGCCGAATAGAACGCGCTGGGCCAGGGTGTCATGGGTGAAGTTCAGGCTCATGCGGGCCAGGGTAGACCGCCGGTGGCTCAATCGTCAGGCGGATTCCAGATACGCGTCCACTGCCTTCCGAATGAGTTCAGACTCGCTTTCCCCCCAAGTCGGCGGGCCGCCGTTGGAGTTACTCCACGGTCACCGATTTCGCCAGGTTGCGCGGCTTATCGATGTCCTCGTTCCCGCACTCGCGCGCGATATCAGCGGCAAGGAACTGGAGCGGCACGGTAGCCAGGAGGGGCTGCATGATCGAGGAGGTGGCGGGGATCTCGATGAGGTAGTTGGCGAACTCGCGCACGGCCTCGTCGCCCTCCTCGGCGATGACGATGGTCTGCGCGCCGCGGGCCCGGATCTCCTGGATGTTGGACACAATCTTGGAGTGCAGCAGCTTCACACCACGCGGGGAGGGCACCACGACGACGACCGGCAGGTCATCCTCGATAAGCGCGATCGGCCCGTGCTTGAGCTCACCGGCCGGGAAACCCTCGGCGTGGATGTAGGCCAACTCCTTGAGCTTGAGAGCACCCTCAAGCGCCACGGGGAAGCCGACGCCGCGGCCGAGGAAAAGCATGGTCTGCACGGCGCCGAGCTCGTCGGCGATGGCGCCGACCTGCTCGCGGACGTCGAGAAGCTCCTCGATCTTGCCCGGGATCTCCTCGAGGGAGGCCCAGATCTCGGCGATCTCATCGGGGTACTTCGTGCCCTTGGCCTGGGCGAGAGCCAGGCCGACGATGTAGTTGGCGGCGACCTGCGCGAGGAAGGCCTTGGTCGAAGCCACCCCGATCTCCGGGCCAGCATGGGTGTACAGCACGGCGTCGGACTCACGGGGGATCTGGGAGCCGTTGGTGTTGCACACCGCGAGCACCTTCGCGCCCTGGGTCTTGGCGTGCCGGACGGCCTCGAGCGTGTCGGCGGTTTCCCCGGATTGGGAGATGGCGAGGACCAGGGTGCGCTCATCGAGCACCGGATCGCGGTAGCGGAACTCGGAGGCCACCTCGATCTGCACGGGGATGCGCACCCAGTGCTCGATGGCGTATTTGGCAAGCAGACCGGAGTGGTAGGCGGAACCGCAGGCCACGACGAAGACCTGGTTAATGG
>NZ_JAUNUG010000041.1 GCF_030538285.1 Corynebacterium sp. | reverse complement strand
CCATCCCGCCGCAGGGCGGGCGCAAGCACCCCAACCAGGAGTTCATCCAGCTGGATACCTCCAACATCCTCTTCATCGTCGCCGGCGCCTTCGCCGGACTGGAGAAAGTCATCCAGGAGCGCGTGGGTAAGAAAGGCCTCGGCTTCGGAGCAGAGATTGAATCCGCCACCGACCGGGAAAAGACCGACCTCTTCGAGCAGGTCCGCCCCGAGGACCTGGTGAAATTCGGGCTGATCCCCGAGTTCATCGGCCGCCTGCCCATCGTGGCCACCGTGGACAACCTAGACCGTCAGTCCCTCGTGCAGGTGCTCACCGAGCCAAAGAACTCCCTGGTCAAGCAGTACCAGCGACTCTTCGAGATGGACGATGTCCAGCTCACCTTCTCCCCGGACTCCCTCGAGGTCATCGCCGAGCTGGCCCTCGAGCGAGGCACCGGCGCCCGTGGTCTGCGCGCCATCATGGAGGAACTGCTCGTGCCCGTCATGTACGACATCCCTGACCGCGACGACGTCGCCGAGGTCCTCATCACCGCGGACGCCGTCCGCGGTGAGGCCGAGCCCGAGCTGGTGCTCGACGGGGAGCAGCAGGAGACGGCGTAGGCGAGGCCCCTGCGAATTCACGCGGTCGAATTCAGTGCCCTTTCCACACCGCAGAGGCTCCTTATCGACCGGGTGAATTCGACACCGACGACAAAAACCGCCCCGGCCCCTCCGGATGAAGGAGGGGCCGGGGCGGCGTCGATAAGCGGGTTAGAACAGGCCCGGCAGCTCCTGGAAGAGCACGAAGAAGCCCATGACCAGGACGAACACGCCGAAGCCCTGGTGCAGGGCCTTCTCGGGCACGACGTTGGTCAGACGGCCGACCAGCGCGCCGACCAGCGCCACGCCGGTCACGGCGAGGACGAGTGGCCAGTCCAGGGAGATGGTGGTCAGGTAGCCGGCCAGCCCGGCGAAGGATTTCATAGAGATGACCAGGAGCGAGGTGCCCACCGCCACCGGCATGCTCAGCCCGCCGAGCAGGGCCAGCGCCGGGACGACGAGGAAGCCGCCGCCCGCGCCGACCAGGCCGACGACCACGCCCTCCACCAGGATCTTGCCCAGCGGGAGCTTCTTCCGCTCGCCGCCCTCGCGCTTCTTGTGGCCGCACAGCATGGCGGCGGCGGTGGCGATCATCATGGCGCGCCGATGAGTCCGCCGAGGAAGGCACCCGCCATGGAGGCGACACCGAAGATGAGTCCGGTGTGCCACTGCATGTTGCCCATGCGGGCGTGGGTGAGCGTGGACACCACGGAGGTTGCGCCGACGACGAACAGCGAGGCGGCGATGGCCTCCTTGGGTTCCATACCCGCCACGTAGGTCAGCAGCGGGACGGTGAGGATCGAGCCGCCGCCGCCCAGCAGACCCAGGGAGAGTCCGATGAAGACGGCGAGGACTAGAACCGCCGTGAGGGTTGCGGACACGGCTTAGTTCTTGTTCTGGTGATCAAGGTAGCCCAGGTAGGAGCCCTCGAGCTCCTGAACGTTGTAGCCCTTGCGCCGCAAAGCGGAGGCGGCGACGGAGTTACGCACGCCGGACTGGCAGTAGGAGATGATGGTCGAATCTGCCGGATTGGGCAGCTCCTCGAGGTTCCACAGGACGCGGCCGCCGGAGAGCTGGTAGGAGCCCGGGATGCGGCCGTCGGCGTGCTCGGTCTTGTTGCGCAGGTCGAGGAGCATGGTGGGTGCGGCGTCGAAAAGCTCGGACTGGGCGATCACCTCGGGGGTGATCTGCGGCAGGCCGTCGAAGCTGGTGACGAAGCCGGTGACCTCGTCGATGCCGACGCGGAGGAAGTGGTCGCGGTAGTCGGCGGCCTCCTCGGCGTCGGCGGCCAGGACGATGACGTCCGCGGTGTCGGTCTCCGGGTCGTAGACCCAGGAGCCGTAGGTGGCGGCCTTGGCCAGGCCCGGGACGTTGACGGCGTTTTTGACGGTGCCCTCGTGGACCTCGCTGTGGTGGCGGGTGTCCACGACGATGGCCTCGCCGAATTCGATGCGCTCGGACAGGTCGGAGGAAGAGGCTTCCTTAAGCTCCGGCAGTGGGGTAGCCGAGGACGGCCGGGCCGGTCTTGTTCTGGCGCTTCATGCGGCCGAAGTAGGCGTGGGCGTCGGGCAGACCGTCGAGAAGCTCGTCGACAACGCCTTGCTCATCGTCATTCTTGAGGTACTCGGCCCACCAGGCGTAGGTGCGCTCGTAGCCGACGGTGGTCGACGGCAGCGCGCCGAGAGCCTTGCCGCAGGCGGAGCCGGCGCCATGGGCCGGGTAGACCTGCACATGGTCCTCGAGCTTGAGGAACACCTTCTTCAGGCTGCGGAAAATGTCCTTCGCGCCGCCGAAACGCGTATCGACGCCGCCCGCGGCCTCATCCGAAAGGTCCGGGCGACCGAGATCGCCGGAGAAGATGAAGTCACCGGAGAGCATTTAACCGGGGGTGTCGGCGAAGGCGCCGTCGGTGATGAGGAAAGAAAGGTGCTCGGGGGTATGCCCCGGGGTGTGGCGGGCCTCGATGGTGATGTTGCCGATCTGGATGGTGTCCTTGTCGTAAATCAGTTCGCCGTCGAAACTGTATTGCCAATCCTCGCCGCCTTCGCCGGAGAGGTGGATCTTCGCGCCGGTGGCGGTGGTCAGCTCGCGGGTGCCGGAGAGGTAGTCGGCGTGGATATGGGTCTCGCTGGCTGCGACGATCTCCATGCCGTGGTGGGCGGCGAGGTCAAGGTAATCGGTGATGTCGCGGCGGGCGTCGACGACGACGGCGGTGTTCTGGGCCTGGCAGCCGATGAAATAGCTGGCCTGGGCGAGGCCTTCGTCATGGAAACGTTCGAGAAGCATGGTTGCCACTCCTGGGGGATGAATAAATTTCCGTTAGGGTGTGACGGTACCACGCTATGTACCCCCAGGGGACATTTGGGCCGAAGGGAGAAAGGCCAGCTAAAGGTGATTTTATTCTATGTCGGACTCATCCGCGTAGATGCCCAGACCAGTCTGCGAGTCCTCATCCAGACGATCGGCGGTGAGATACGAGTCCCCGCTGTGCGTGATGTTCGCGGTGAGCAACGCCAGCACAGTGTCCACCGCCAGGCGGCCGATTCCTGCCGTGTTCTCCTTACTCATCGTGTCCACATCGACGAGGTTGACCATGAGGTCACGGTGCGCCACCCGCGTGAAAGCCAGGGAAAACAGCAGGTAGAAGATGTCCTCCGCGCCGATCCCCGGGCGGAAAGCGCCGGCATCCTGACCCTGCATGAGCAACTTGTCGAGCTGCAGCGAGACGTGCGTGCCGGGCACCAGGTTGGCCACCCCGGTGATGTTGAGCACACGATGCAGGCCCTCATGGGAGAGCAGTCGCACCGACTCGGGGTGGGAGATCATCGTCGAGTACACCGCTTCCACCAGTCGAGTCACCCCCTCCACCGGCACCAGAGTCTCCGGGATGATCTCATCGGCCGGCGGCTGCACGCGGTGGGCGGCCTCGCTGAGGCAGCGCAGGTACAGGCCCTTCTTGTCGCCGAAGTGGTAGTGGATCATCCGCTTGGACATGCCCGATTCCTTGGCGATGGAATCCAGGCGGGTGTCCTGGAACCCCAGCTCGGCGAACTGCTCGATGGCGACGTCGACGACAGCGTCGATGGTGGCAGAGTCGTCGAGGACGGTCAGGTCGTCGTCATACATGGCTGAGCAGTCCCTCCAGGGGTGCGGGTGTGCGGAATTGGCCCTGGCACCATCGTGCCCGATTCGTGGTCTGACCGTGCTGTGTGTGAGGTCGAAAATCAAAGGTCCACCCGAACCCGGGGTCAATCTCCTGCAGAAACGGCCATTTCGCCCCGAAGGGTACGCCCATCCGGGGGTGCCTGCCGGGATGCGGCCAAGCGACTAGACTCGGCGGCGTTGTGCCCACTGCACGAAATGCCCGAAAGGAACCCCCTGCATGTCCCAGAATCCCGTGAAGATCGCCGTCACCGGTGCGGCCGGTAACATCGCCTACTCGCTGCTGTGGCGTATCGCCGCCGGCGACGTCTACGGCCACGACACCCCGATCGAGCTGACCCTCCTGGAGATCCCGGACGCCGTGCGCGGCGCCGAGGGCGTAGCCATGGAGCTCAACGATTCCGCGTTCCCTCTGCTGCGCGACATCACCATCACCGATAAAGCAGAGACCGCTTTCGACGGCGCCAACGCTGCTTTCCTGGTGGGTGCGAAGCCGCGCGGTGCCGGCGAGGAGCGCGGTGATCTGCTCAAGAACAACGGCGGCATCTTCGCCCCGCAGGGTAAGGCCATCAACGACCACGCCGCGGATGACGTGCGCGTGCTCGTCGTGGGTAACCCGGCCAACACCAACGCGCTGATCGCCCAGCGCAACGCCCCGGACGTCCCGGCGGATCGTTTCACCGCCCTCATGCGCCTGGATCACTCTCGTGCGCTGTCCCAGCTGGCCGAGAAGCTCGGCGTGCTGACCACTGATTTCGAGGATGTCGTCGTGTGGGGTAACCACTCGGCCACCCAGTTCCCGGACATCACCTACGCCACGGTCAAGGGCGAGAAGGTCATCGACAAGATCGACCACGACTGGTATGTCAACGAGTTCATCCCGCGCGTGGCCAAGCGCGGCGCCGAGATCATCGAGGTCCGCGGCAAGTCCTCCGCCGCCTCCGCCGCTTCCGCCGCGATCGATCACATGCGTGACTGGGTCCAGGGCACTGACGCCTGGGCTTCCGCCGCGCTGCCGTCCGACGGTTCCTATGGCATCGATGAGGGCCTGGTGGCGGGTATGCCGACCATCTCCCGCAACGGTCAGTGGGAGATTGTCCAGGGCCTGGAGCTTAACGATTTCCAGCGCGAGATGATCGCCAAGAACGTCGCCGAGCTCAAGGCCGAGCGCGACGCGGTGGAGAATCTGCTTAAGTAGCATCCGCGCTCAATCCCGGTAGTGTTCTGGGGCATGCGCTTCGGGATTGATTTTGGCACCACCCGCACTGTCATTGCGGCAGTTGACCGGGGGAACTACCCCGTGGTCAACGTCGCGGACACGGACGGTGACCCACGGGAGTACATCCCCTCGGTCGTCGCCCTCGATGGCGATCGTCTGGTCGGTGGGTGGGAGGCCCTGGCGGTGGATGATCCCACCGTCACCCGTTCCTTCAAGCGGCTGCTCACCTCGCCCGATGTTACGGCGGACACGCCGGTGCCTCTCGGCACGGAACAGCGACCATTGGGGGAGGTGCTGGCGACGTTCGCGGACGGCGTCGTCAAGCAGCTGCGCAGTTACGGCGATGTTGAGGTCGTGCTCGGTGTGCCCGCCAACGCCCGTTCGGCGCAGCGGTTGCTCACTCTCGATGCTTTTCGACGTGCCGGCGCCAACGTCATCGGTATGGTCAACGAGCCTTCCGCCGCGGCGTTCGAGTACACCCACCGCCACGCGCGCACGCTGACAGCCCGCCGTTCCAGCGTCATCGTCTATGACCTGGGTGGCGGCACTTTCGACGTCACGCTCATGCGTATCGACGGCCCGTCCCACGTCGTCGAGACCTCCCTCGGCATTTCCCGCCTCGGCGGCGATGATTTCGACGAGGCACTGGCCGAACTTGCTCTGGCCACCGCCGGCCGGGCTGATGATGTCTTCGGCCGCCGCGCCCGACAGAAGCTTCTCGACGAGGCCCGCACCGCCAAAGAGCAGCTCAAGCCGCAGTCCCGCCGGATCATCATGGAGCTCGGCGACGATGATGTCATCGTCCCCGTGCCGGAGTTCTATGCCTCGGTGGCTGGTCTGGTGGAGCAGACCCTGGAGGCCATGGCCCCGCTGATCGGCGCCGATGACACCCTCACCGACACCGATATCGCGGGCGTCTACCTCGTCGGCGGGGCCAGTGCCCTGCCGCTCGTACCCCGTATGCTGCGCGAACGCTTCGGCCGCCGGGTCCATCGCTCGCCGCTGCCCACCGCCTCCACGGCCGTGGGCCTGGCGATCGCCGCGGACCCGGATTCTGATTATCACCTCCGCGACCGGCTCTCCCGCGGCATCGGTGTCTTCCGCGAGCGCGATGCCGGCGCGGCCGTCAGCTTCGACTCCCTCGTCGGCCCCGAAGCCCAGGAGGATAATGACGCCACCATCACCGTCACCCGCCGCTACCGCGCCGCTCACAACGTCGGCTGGTTCCGTTACGTCGAGTACTCCGCCCTCGAGGCCGGTGATCTCACCCTGCTGGCCGAGGTTCTCGTCCCCTTCGACCCGGCGCTGCGCTCGCTTTCCGACGCCGAGCTCGCCGCCGTCCCCGTCGAGCGCCGGGACGATGGCCCCGAGGTTATTGAGACGGTGCGGATTGATCCCAACGGTATTGCGTCGATAAGCATCCAGTGCCCGGCCGATGGTTTCGAGGTCACCGCGACGGTCTCCGTGGTGGAGTAATTACTCCATGAGGTGCGGATAAATCCACACATGAGGTGTGGAGAAATCCGCACATTTCAACTAGAGTGCAGGTCATGACCTCCTACATTCCGCGCATCGTCGACCGTGAACTGGAGCGTGCTCTAGGGGTGTCCGGGGCTGTATTCATCAAGGGGCCGCGTGCGTGCGGTAAGTCCGCGACGGCACGTCAGGTTGCTGCTTCCGAGGTCCGCCTCGATGTCGACGGGCCAGAGATCACTCTCGCGCGAACCGATCCGCGGTTAATTCTGGACGGCGACACACCGCGGCTCATCGACGAATGGCAGGCCGTCCCCGAGGTGTGGAACGCTGTCCGGCACACGGTGGATGATCGCCAGGGGAGGGGGCAATTCATCCTCACTGGTTCCGCCACTCCCGCCACCGATGCCTTAAGGCACCCGGGAGCGGGACGTGTGCGCTCGCTCATCATGCGCACGATGACGGTTTCTGAAAGATCCAATGAACACCACGCTTCGTGGGCCAGTTTGCTCGACGGCACCCTCGAATCGGGTCCCGGCACCCAGGCCACGGTCGCGGACTACGCGGACTGGATCGTGGCCGGCGGTTGGCCAGGTTTTCGCTACCTGGACCCGCTCGACGCCGCCGATGAGGTCGCCTCCTATTTACAGGAAATGTCCGAGCATTACTACCCCGAGATCGGTGGCATGCGCCGGGACCCCCGCCGCTTGCTTTCCTTTCTACGGGCTTACGCAGGTCTGGTCGCGCAGCCGGCCACCGGGGCCGCCATCCGACGGCGCATCGGGGAGCTCTCGGGCGCGGAGCCCGCGCCGGGAACCGTTGACACGCTGCATGATTTCGCGTCCCGCCTGTTTCTCGTGGAAGATCAGCCAGCCTGGTCCACAAAGCTGCGCTCCCGGACCGCCCTCGTACAGATGCCGAAGCGTCACCTCGCGGACCCATCGCTCGCTGCCTTGCTGCTCGGAGCCACTCCGAACCACTTACTCACCGACCTGGAGACCCTGGGTATCCTCTTCGAGTCCCAAGCCATTCATGATCTCCGGGTGGTCGCCCAGGCGAACCGGGCGCGCGGGGTTTATCACTTTCGGGACACCAAGGGTCGTGATGAGATCGACGCGGTGGTGGAGAACCGGGATGGATCGTGGATCGGTGTAGAGGTCAAGCTGTCCCACCTGCACATCGAGTCTGCTGCCGAGCATTTGCTGGCCACAGCCGCGAAAGTGGAGCGACCGCCTGCAGCACTCGTGGTGATCATCCCGACCGGGCCGGTCACCCGATTACCGAACGGTGTGTGGGTGATTCCGCTGGCTTGTCTAGGGGCCTGAAAATCTTACGTCTGGGAGGCCTGCCGCCCGCGTTTTACCAGGTCAGCAAAATCGTGATGTTAGATTTTCAGGGCCGGTATCGCCGCCGCTCCTTCGTCGAGCCATAACGCCACGCAGCGACCGTCGGCGAGGTGGATCTCCACGTTGGTCCCTTCCGGTCCGCCCAGGATCAGCCCCTGTCGTTGCGCTGCGAACCCCCGCACCGCCCGTACCGCCACGATGTCTGTGGCCGGCACCCGGAGGATCTCCTTCCGACCCTCCCGCAGGACGAGGTCCTCGCCAAGGTAATGGGGGTGGACGACCCGGCCCGCCAGGTATCCCCACAGCAGCGGGATCGAGTACAGGGAGCCTAGGAGTAGTAGCAGTCGCAGCCAGGGCCACGGCACGAGCAGCTCGATGACGATGATCTCGATGACGATGGCCACCGTGAACATCGCCGGCAGGTGCCACCACCTGGTCCGCGCGTGCAAGGGTATCGCACCTTCCGGCACCACGATTCGGCCCCTGAGTAGCCGACCCAGGTCGGTGATGGCGCGGACCTCGTGGAGGAAGATCCGCACCGGCAGCGGCCGGATTCCCCGGCGCAGGGAACTCCATACGTACGCACCTGCGAGGACGGCCTCCACCGCGAGGAAAAGTGCCACCGCACCCCACCCGGAGAGGTGCCCGTTCCACCAGAGCCAGGCGTCGAGAAGTGCGACGGCCACCACCGCCACTGGCAGCACGCGCCTCACAGCGCACCCGACAATTCGGCCAGGGCCCGGGACTGGGCACCGCGGGTGGGGAAGTCCCGGAGTGTCAGGGGTGCATCACCCGGGGTGAGGGTGGGGAGGATGCCGTCGCTGATCCCGCGCAGCCCCCGCAGCTCGGTGATGATGTCATCCGCCTCCGCCGGGGCGAGGTCACCGAGCTCCTCCCACAGATCCCTAAAGCGCCGGGTATCGGCGCGCCGGGCAGGGGCGGCGAGGTTGGAGCGCAGCACCTCCCACGTCTGCGGCCCGGCAACGCCCGTGAGCCCCATGAGGTCGAGGGCGTCGATCTCCATCCGGGCGGGAGCACCGTCCCCGAGCAGTTCCCGGATCCCGGAGCGGATGTCGGCGGGTAGTCCCAGCTCCCCGGCCTGCAGGGCCAGCAGGCGGGAGCGCTGCGCGCGCAGGGCGGTGAGTTGGGATTCGATGCGGGATAAGGCGGCGTCGATAAGTGAGGAGGAGTCGGAACGGATGTCGGCGAGGGTGATGCCGGCGTCGACGAGCGCGCGGACGCGCAGCAGCGCGGCCAGATCGGCGAGACCGTAATTCCGGTAACCGCCGGCGGTGCGCGGAGGCTCGGGCAACGCGCCGGAGGCGTGATAGTGGCGGACGGCGCGGACGGAGCAACCGGCGGCGCGGGCGACCTCGGAGATTCTCATGACACCAGCATGAACCATGACGTCACGTGAGGGTCAAGCCCCAAGCGGCGGGCGCTATGATTGTGCGAGTGACCGACCAGACCGAGGGGAAGAAACAGATGGGTAAGAACCGAGCAGACGCGCTACCGAAGTCCTGGGATCCGCAGTCGGTGGAGGCCGAGCTGTACCAGGGCTGGGTCGACGCCGGGCATTTCACGGCCGACCCGGACAGCGAGAAGCCGGCCTACTCCATCGTCCTCCCGCCGCCGAATGTCACCGGTCAGCTCCACATGGGCCACGCGCTTGACCACACCCTCATGGACGCGCTCGTGCGCCGCAAGCGCATGCAGGGCTTCGAGGTGCTGTGGCTGCCGGGGATGGACCACGCAGGCATCGCCACCCAGACCAAGGTGGAGAAGATGCTCAAGGAGACCGAGGGCAAGGACCGCTACGACTACGGCCGCGAAGAGTTCATCGCGAAGGTCTGGGAGTGGAAGGAGCAGTACGGCGGCGCCATCGCCGAGCAGATGCGCGCCATCGGTGACTCCGTCGACTGGTCCCGCGAGCGCTTCACCCTCGACGAGGGCCTGTCCCGCGCCGTGCAGACCATCTTCAAGGAGCTCTACGACCGCGGCCTCATCTACCGCGCGAACCGCCTGGTCAACTGGTCGCCCGTGCTGGAAACCGCCGTCTCCGACATCGAGGTCGTCTACCAGGACGTCGAGGGCGAGCTCGTCTCCTTCCGTTACGGCTCGATGAACGACGACGAGCCGCACATCGTCGTCGCCACCACCCGCATGGAGACGATGCTTGGCGACGTCGCCATCGCCGTCCATCCCGACGACGCCCGCTACGCCGACCTCGTCGGGCAAACCCTGCCGCACCCCTTCCGCTCGGATCTCTCGCTGGTGGTCGTCGCCGACGACTACGTCGACCCCGAGTTCGGCTCCGGCGCGGTGAAGATCACCCCGGCGCACGACCCCAACGACTACGCCCTCGGCCTGCGCCACGACCTGGATATGCCGACGATCATGGACGCCACCGGCCGCATCTGCGACACCGGCACCCAGTTCGACGGCATGACCCGCGAAGAGGCGCGTGTGGCCGTGCGCGAGGCGCTCGCTGAGCAGGGGCGCATTGTTGCGGAGAAGCGTCCCTACCTGCACTCCGTCGGCCACTCAGAGCGCTCCGGCGAGGCCATCGAGCCACGCCTGTCGCTGCAGTGGTTCGTCAAGGTCGAGGAGTTGGCCCAGATGGCCGGCGACGCCATCCGCGAAGGTGATACGGCCGTCCACCCCAAGAGCATGGAACCCCGCTACTTCGAGTGGGTCGACAACATGCACGACTGGACCATCTCCCGCCAGCTGTGGTGGGGCCACCGCATCCCGATCTGGTACGGGCCGGAAGGCGAGATCGTCTGCGTCGGCCCCGACGAGCAGGCCCCTGAGGGCTACACCCAGGACCCGGATGTCCTGGACACCTGGTTCTCCTCTGCCCTGTGGCCTTTCTCCACCATGGGTTGGCCGGAGAAGACCCCGGAGCTGGCCAAGTTCTATCCCACGTCCGTGCTGGTCACCGCCTACGACATCCTGTTTTTCTGGGTGGCCCGCATGATGATGTTCGGCACTTTCGCCGCAAAGATCACCCCGGATGTTCTGGGGTCCGGCCAGGAGGGTCGCCCGCAGATCCCCTTCACCGATCTCTTCCTCCACGGCCTCGTCCGCGACGAGCACGGCCGCAAGATGTCCAAGTCCCTCGGCAACGGCATCGACCCCATGGACTGGGTCCGCCAGTACGGCGCCGACGCCCTGCGCTTCACCCTGGCCCGCGGCGCCAACCCGGGCGTCGACCTGCCCGTCGGCGAGGACGCCGCACAGTCCTCCCGTAACTTCGCCACCAAGCTGTTCAACGCCACCAAGTTCGCGCTGCTCAACGGCGCCGAGGTGGGGGAGCTGCCGCCGCGCGATGAGCTCACCGACGCCGACCGCTGGATCCTGGACCGGCTGGAGGAGGTGCGGGGGAGTGTCGATAAGTATCTCGACGACTACCAGTTCGCCAAGGCCAACGAGGAGCTCTACCACTTCGCGTGGGACGAGGTCTGTGACTGGTACCTGGAGATCGCCAAGACCCAGATCCCGCGAGACGGTTCCTCCCGCCAAGGTGCGAACACCCAGATCGTCCTTGGCCGGGTGCTTGATGTGGTGCTGCGCCTGCTGCACCCGGCGATGCCCTTCGTCACCGAGGTCCTGTGGAAGGCGCTGACCGAAAAGGACACCATCGTCACCGCACCGTGGCCAAGCGTCGCCGACACCAACGGCGGTGCCACCACCGACGAGGTCGCCGTGCGCCGCATTGCCGACGCCGAGAAGCTCATCACCGAGATCCGCCGCTTCCGCTCCGACCAGGGTGTCAAGCCCTCCCAGCCGGTCCCGGCCGCGATCGACTTCGCCGCCGCCGACCTCGCCGCCCAGGAAGACCTGGTCCGCGCCCTGGCCCGCGTCACCGCCCCCGAGGAGGGCTTCGCGAAGTCCGCCTCCATCGAGCTGCGCCTGTCGCAGGCCACCATCGCGGTCGCACTGGACACCTCCGGCACCGTCGACGTCGAAGCCGAGCGCAAGCGCCTGGAAAAGGACCTCGCCGCCGCGCACAAGGAGCTGGAGGGCACTGCCAAAAAGCTCGGCAACGAGGCTTTCCTCTCCAAGGCTCCCGAGGCGGTCGTGGAGAAGATCCGCACCCGCCAGCAGGTCGCCCAGGAGGAAGTCGAGCGCATCACCGCCCGTCTGGAGGGGCTCCAGTGAGCCACGAGGAGGACAGCCCCGTCGAAATCACCGACCAGGGCCTGAAGCTCAACATTGAGTTAGGCGACGTCGAGAAGCCGGAACCGGTGGAGATCACCGCCGAGGACCTCGCCGAGCTGGCCGTCGTCGAAGCCGAGCTGGACACCCGCTGGCCGGAGACCAAGATCGACCCCTCGCTCAAGCGGATCGAGATGCTCATGGACCTGCTGGGGTCCCCGCAGCATTCCTTCCCGGCGATCCACGTCTCCGGCACCAACGGCAAGACCTCGACCGTGCGCATGATCGAATCCCTCCTGCGCGCCTTCCACCGCCGCACCGGGCGTACCACCAGCCCGCACCTGCAGCTGGTCACCGAACGCATCGGCATCGACGGGGTGCCCATCCACCCGCGCGACTACGTGCGCATCTGGCGCGAGATCCAGCCCTATGTCGAGCTTGTCGACGAGCGCGTCGGCCGTATGTCCAAGTTCGAGGTCCTGACCGCCATGGCGTACGCCGCGTTTGCCGACGCCCCCGTCGACGTCGCCGTCGTCGAGGTCGGCATGGGTGGCACCTGGGACGCCACCAACGTCATCCAGTCCGATGTCGCCGTGGTCATGCCCGTCGGCATGGACCACACCGACTACCTGGGTGAAACCATCGAGGAGATCGCAGCCGAGAAGGCCGGCATCATCAAATCCCGCTGGGACACCGATGACCTGCTCACCCCGCCGGACAACGTCGCCATCGTCGCGGAACAGGATCCGGCCGCGATGCAGGTCATCCTGTCCCGCGCCGTGGAGGTCGACGCCGCCGTCGCCCGCGCCGGAGCCGAGTTCGGCGTGGTGTCCGCGGCCGTGGCCGTCGGTGGCCAGCAGCTCACCCTCCGCGGTCTGGGCGGGGAGTACGAGGACATCTTCCTGCCCCTGTCCGGCGAGCACCAGGCCCGCAACGCTGCCGTCGCCTTGGCCGCGGTCGAGGCCTTTTTCGGGGCCGGGGCGGGGAGGCCGCTGGATGTGACATCGGTACGCAACGGCTTCGCCCAGGTGCAGTCCCCGGGCCGGCTTGAGCGCGTCCGCACCTCGCCGACCACCTTCGTCGACGCCGCACACAACCCCCACGGCGCCACGGCGCTGGGCGCCGCGCTGGACCGGGACTTCGACTTCCAGCGCCTCATCGGCGTGGTCGGCGTGCTCGATGACAAGGACGCCCGCGGGATTCTGGTCGCCCTGGAGCCCTACCTCTCCGAGGTCGTCATCACCCAGAATTCCTCGCCGCGCGCGTTGGATGCGTACGATCTGGCCGAATACGCCCGCGACATCTACGGCGAGGAACGCGTCCACGTCGACGACAACCTCGCCAGCGCCTATGAACTCGCCGTTGAACTGGCCGAGGACGCCGACATCCAGTCCGGCGCCGGCGTGGTCATCACCGGCTCGGTGGTCACCGCGGGCGAGGCACGCACCCTCTTCGGAAAGGACCCCGCATGAGCCAGGCAGAACAACCCGAGGTCAGCCCCCTCGGCCCCGGCCACGCCCCGGAAAAGGACCCGATGAAGGGTATCCGCGGCGTCATGGCTGGCACGCTGATCCTCGAGGCGATCACGATCCTGCTCATCCTCACCGTGATCCTCAAGGTCAATGACGGTGTCTACTGGACCACCTTCAACTGGGCGTTCATCACCGCCGTCGGTGTGGCGCATGTGCTCATGGCCTTCGTGCAGCGCTTCAACTGGGCTCTTCCGGTGAACCTCGCGCTGCAGGCCGTGCTGCTGGTGGGCGGCTTTTTCGTCCACTATTCCGCGGTGATGGTGGCGATCATCTTCATCATCGTGTGGTGGTATCTGCTGCACCTGCGCTCCACACTCATCGAGCGCATGAAGCGCGGCTGGCTGACCACCCAGCACCTGTAGGCGCGGTACCTTCTAACGCGAGAGCAGCGGGTGCCCGGACGCGATGGACACCCGGTTGAAGGCGTTGATCATGATGATCGACCACTCCAGCGCGGCGACCTGCTCCTCGGCGAAGATCTCGCAGGCCGGGAGGGCGGCGCGGGAATTGTCCTGGCCGCCGGGCAGCAGGGTCAGCGTCTCGGCGAGTTCGAGCGCGGCTTTTTCCTTGTCCGTGAACTCGGCTACCATGCGCCAGGCGGGCAGGGCGTCGAGTTTGTTGTCGGGGACGCCGGCCTTGCGGGCGGCGGGGATGTGGATGGACAGGCAGGTGCCGCAGCCGTTGATTTGGCTGACGCGGACGGCGACTAGCTCGATGAGGGCCTTCGGTAGGTCCACATCCGGGTAGAGGGTGTTGAGCTTCTTCGACACTTCGGTCAGTGATTTGTAGACCTCGGGGTAGAACTTGTCCAGGTACGGGGGCTTGCGGGTCATGCGAGTTCCTCCTGCAGCCAGGTGAGGTCTGCGGTGGTGGGCTTGCGCCAGGTGTAGGTGTGGTCGTTTTTCTCCAGCCAGCCGCGGACGAAGGGGCAGATGGCGACGATGGGCAGATCGGTCTGCGCCAGTGCGGTCTCCACGAGTTTGCCGGCCAGGCCCTGCCCGCTGAACTCCGGGGCGATCTCGGTGTGGAAGAAGAGGCGTTCGCCGTTGTGGTCGCGGTAGTCGGTGTGGCCGGCGCGTACCACGAACTGGTTGTTGTCCTGGACGATCATCAGATTTTCTCCTCGGGGCGGGCGATGGGGGCGGGGTTGACGCGCGGGCGGATCCGGGCGTTGGGCAGTTCCGGGGCGGGCAGGCGGGGCAGCCCGTCAGGGTCGTGGCTGATGTAGCCCTCGGTGACGCCGAAGCGCTCGTCCTCGGCCTGCCATTCGGCGCGGTAGGTTTCGATTTCGTCGTAGGTGCGGCCGATGAAGTTCCACCACATGATGATCTCTTCTTCGAAGGGCTCACCGCCGATGAGCAGCATCCGCGCGTCCGTCGAGCCGTTGTTGCGGATGCGCAGGCGGTGTTCCCCGACGCCGGTGTAAGCGAGTTCGGTGGGGGCGACGGTGACGCCTTCGAGGTCGATGTCGCCGGCGTCGACAAGCAGTCCATGTTCGTGTTCCGGATCGACATCAATGCTTATCGACGCCCCCGCCTCCAACCTGATTTCCGCCCCGACAATGGGAGTGAACGTGGTGACAGGAGAGGTGGAACCCAGGAGGGAACCGAGGAAGACGAGGGCCTGGCCGCCGTCGAAAAGCACGGGTTCGGGGGCGTAGTGGTCGAAGCGGCGGGGGCCGTGGCGGTCGGCGTCAGGTAGTGCGGTCCACAGTTGGACGCCGTGGAGGGTGGTGGTGGCCTGGGTGGTCACCTCGGAGTGGCAGATGCCTCTACCTGCGGTCATGAGGTTGACCTCGCCGGGACGGACGACGGCGTGGTTGTCGCCGGAATCGTGGTGGGTGATGGTGCCCTCGAAAAGCCAGGAGACGGTTTGCAGCCCGGTGTGCGGGTGCGGGGCGACGTCCATGCCTCCGGTGGTGGAGACGTCGTCGGGGCCGTAATGGTCGACGAAGCACCAGGCTCCGATGAGGCTGCGCTGTTTCTGCGGCAGGGTGCGGTTGACGGTCATGGCGCGGGGGCCGCCGAGGGGGACCGCGCGGGAGGTGATGATTTCGACGTGGGCACCGTCGGCGCAGTGCGGGGCGTCGGGAGCGAGGATCAGCTCCTCGGGGTGGGCATCGGTGACTGACATGTTTTCACCCTACCAGAGAAGTTGTTGACATGCACTCAACTTTGGGTGTCGATAGGATGACCCCCATGCGCGCCCTCTACCTCGGTCTCGCCGCCGCCCTATGCGTGGCGGCGCTTGCCTTCAAGCTCTTCAACATCTCCGACATCGCCGCCGTCCTGGCTCTGCTCGTGGCCGGCGTATTCCTCGTCCTCGGCCTGAAGATGACCGCCGCGATCCGTGAGCCCAAGCCAATCGTCCTCGACGAAGAAAAACGCGAGACCCTGCGCGCCATGCTCGAGCGCGACGACGAAGGCGCCGCCGTCCGCCAGGTCCAGCTGTGGTTCCGCGACGCCACCCCGGAGTCTGCGCGCGCGGTGGTGCAGGACCTGCGCTAAGATGACCAACCATGACTGAACGCACTCTCATCCTCATCAAGCCGGACGGTGTCAAGAACGGCCACGTCGGCGAGATCATCGCCCGCATCGAGCGCAAGGGCCTCAAGCTTGCCGCTCTGGACCTGCGCGTCGCCGACCGTGCGACCGCCGAGCAGCACTACGCGGAGCACTCCGACAAGCCCTTCTTCGGTGAGCTCGTCGAGTTCATCACCTCCGCTCCGCTGGTCGCCGGCATCGTCGAGGGCGAGCGCGCCATCGAGGCATGGCGTCAGCTGGCCGGCGGCACCGACCCGGTCTCCAAGGCCACCCCGGGCACCATCCGCGGTGACTTCGCGCTGACCGTCGGCGAGAACGTCGTCCACGGCTCCGACTCCGCCGAGTCCGCCGAGCGCGAGATCAACATCTGGTTCCCGAACCTCTAGACGCTTATCGACGACAGGTCGTCCTCCCCAGGAGGGCGGCCTTCAGCGATTCCGCAGTTCGGTGAGCACCCGCACGCCGACCGGCGTGATCTCCACCAGGTGGCGGGAGGTGTCCGGGCCGGCGTCGATGGGGGAGACGCTGACGACTTTGACCTTCTGCAACGCGAGCACCTTCTCACGGACCTCGGCGACCTCCCGATCAAGATGCCCGGCCAGACGCCACATCCGCGCCCGGATCCCGTCGGGAGCGTGGCGTCCTCCAGCGAGGTCTGATCCAGCGCGCGCTGGCCCCTCCGACCGGAAGGTCCACAGGATCACCCCGGTGGCGAAGGCGAAGTAGAAGGGCCACACGATCGGCGGGGTCGGCAGGTCGCCGAGGACGGAGCCCGAGAGGAATCCCAGCGAACCCGGGATGAAGGGGCGGATGTGGTCCCAGCGGGAGTAGTCGGCGATGCCGAGGCTGGGGGCCAGGGCCCTGGGAAGGGGAACCATGACAGCCCACCCTAGTCGTTGGCGAACCCCCGGCCCCGGGTGTGTCACAATGGAACACGGGTCGCACGCAGCGATACCCGCAGAAGTCACAAGTGAATAAAGAAGACGACCGAGAAATTTTGCGGTCGGCCCCCTGTGCGGCGGCGGCGAGACACCTCGCCAGCGCCCGGGGGAGTCGGCCGAACACAACTACAGGAGAATCCGTGGCTGACACCACCGAACCCACCAAGAAGCGCCGCGCCACCCGGAAGACGACCGCTGAAACGTCCCCGAAGATCCGAGTTCACGCCCTGGCCAAGGAGCTGGGGAAGACCTCCAAGGAAATCATTGAGGTCCTCGCGGGTATGGACCTGAAGAAGGTCGCCCAGTCCACCCTTAGCGCCGAGGAGGTGGAGAAGGTCAAGGCGGCTCTCGAGCCGGAGGAGAAGGAAGACGACAAGATCCGCACCCGGGTGCGCAAGAACGTCGCCAACGAAATCTCCCAGATCGAGGAGAAGGTAGAGGCCGACCTTGCGGAACTGCTCCAGGAGCAGCCGGAGGAGGATCTGCTGGAGGATGTCACTCCGGAGATCACCCCGAAGCCAACCGAGGAGTCCGCGGTCGAGCAGTTCGTGCCCCTGTTCATGGCACCGGGCGCGGAGGAAGAAGAGGAAGAGGACGAGGAACCCGCTGCTTCTCGACGTCGCCGGCGGGGCCGTCGTGGGGCGGGGCGTGGGCGGGGCGTCGATAAGCAGGACGAGCCCACCGACACCGAGCCTGCCGAAGAGGAAGAAGAGGACCTCCCCGAGGAGCCCGTCGCCCTGAAGGGCTCGACTCGTCTGGAGTCGCAGCGTCGCCGTCGTGCGGAGATGCGCGAGGAGGGGCGGCGCAAGAAGCACATCGTGTCGCAGGCCGAGTTCCTGGCGCGGCGCGAATCCGTCGAACGCACGATGGTGGTGCGCGAGCGCGCGCGTCACGATCACCCGGGCATGGTCACCCAGGTCGGCGTGCTGGAGGATGATCTGCTGGTCGAGCACTTTGTCACCAGTGAGGCGCAGGCCTCGATGATCGGCAACATCTACCTCGGTCGCGTACAGAACGTGCTGCCGAGCATGGAGGCGGCGTTCATCGACATCGGAAAAGGCCGCAACGGTGTGCTCTACGCCGGTGAGGTGGACTGGAAGTCTGCCGGGCTCGGCGGTCGTGGCCGCAAGATTGAGCAGGCCCTCAAGTCCGGAGACCAGGTGCTCGTGCAGGTGAGCAAGGACCCGGTCGGCCACAAGGGCGCGCGCCTGACCACGCAGATCTCGCTGGCCGGCCGCTACCTGGTGTATGTGCCAGGTGGTCGTAGCGCGGGTATCTCCCGCAAGCTGCCCGGGCCGGAGCGCAAGCGTCTCAAGGAGATCCTGGAGAAGGTCGTGCCCGGTCAGGGTGGCGCAATCATCCGTACCGCCGCAGAGAACGTCTCCGAGGATGCCATTGCAGCGGACGTCGACCGCCTGCACCGCCTGTGGGAGGACATCCAGACCCGCGCGGACAAGGAGATCAACTCCCGCGGCTCCAAGCCTGTCACCATGTACGAAGAGCCGGACATGCTGGTCAAGGTGGTCCGTGACCTGTTCAACGAGGACTTCACCGCTCTCGTCGTCGACGGCGACCGCGCCTGGAACACCGTCCACGCCTACGTGAAGTCCGTCGCTCCCGACCTGCTCGATCGCGTGCAGAAGTACCAGCGCAGCGAGCACCAGGGCCTCGACGCCTTCGCCGAGCACCGCGTCGATGAACAGCTGCAGAAGGCACTGAACCGCAAGGTGTGGCTGCCCTCCGGTGGCTCCCTGGTCATCGACCGCACCGAGGCGATGACCGTCGTGGATGTCAACACCGGTAAGTTCACCGGCTCCGGCGGCAACCTCGAGGAGACCGTCACCCGCAACAACCTGGAGGCGGCCGAGGAGATCGTCCGCCAGATGCGCCTGCGTGACCTCGGCGGCATGATCGTCGTCGACTTCATCGACATGGTCTTGCCCGAGAACCAGGAGCTCGTCCTGCGCCGCCTCAAGGAGGCGCTGGGCCGCGACCGCACCCGCCACCAGGTCTCCGAGGTCACCTCCCTCGGTCTGGTCCAGATGACCCGCAAGCGCCTGGGTACCGGCCTGCTCGAGACCTTCTCCACCGAGTGTGAGCACTGCGCCGGCCGCGGTCTCATCCTCCATGAGGATCCGGTCGAGGAGCCCGTCGAGATCCCTGAGAAGCCCCGCAAGAAGCCGCAGGAGCACCCGGCCGCCCGCGCCATGAAGCGCGAGGAAGAACCCGCCGATATTGAGGAGCTCGCCGCTTCCGTCGTCGTCACTGATGACTCCGACGACTCTGCTTCTCGACGCCGCCGTTCCCGCCGCGGCACGAGCCGGGGACGCGAAGCTGTCACCGACGTCACCGAGATCGAGGAGATCGTCTCCGCCGCCCTCGACCACGCCGGCGAAGAGGACCCGGACGAGCCGACGGGCGCCGACTACGTGCCGGAGAAGTCCTTCCAGCAGGCCGTCGAAGAGTTCGACGCCTCCCCGCGCCGCCGTCGCCGCACCCGCGGCAACTCCCGCTCGGACCGTCGCCCGCAGCGCGAGGACTTCCCGGGCGATGTTCCCAGCGGAGAGGACACGATGATCAAGGTTTCCGAGCGCCCCGAGCCGGAACAGGAGCAGGAGGAGGCCGGCCGCCGTCGCCGTCGTCGTGTCTCCCGCAGTCGGGCTCCTGAGAAGGCCGAGGAGAAGACCGAGGAGAAGGAGCAGACTCCAACCGTGACGCGTTCCCGCGGACGGCGCCGCGCCGTGCGCCGCACGACGCCCACCACCACGGCACAGCCGGAGCGGAAGGCGGAGCCGGAGGCTCGGGACGTCGAGAAGCAGCCGTCACGGAGCCGTGGGCGACGCCGCGTGGCGCGCCGCACAAGCAGCCGTTAGCAGCGGTTTGTCTTTTTCGCCCCTTACGGGGTAGTCTTTGACAGTCGCTGTTTTGGGGACATTGCGCCGCCTGATTTTAGCAGGTCAAGCGTGCTGCTGCCCCGGAACGCAAGTGAAATACGTCCATTCAGGCGCGCTGTCGGTGTGCCTGGTCCGAGTTTAGATAAGGGGTAACCCTCTATGTACGCGATCGTCAAGACCGGCGGCAAGCAGTACAAGGTTGCCGAAGGCGACCTCGTCAAGGTCGAGAAGATCGAGGGTGAGCAGGGCGCGTCCGTGGCTCTCACCCCGGTTCTGCTCGTCGACGGTGCCAACGTCACTTCCAAGTCCGAGGACCTCGCCAAGGTGAGCGTCGCTGCGGAGATCGTCGAGCACACCAAGGGCCCGAAGATCGATATTCTCAAGTACAAGAACAAGACCGGCTACAAGAAGCGCCAGGGTCACCGTCAGCCGCTGACGGTCATCAAGGTCACCGGTATCAAGTAAGCCAAGGAGGGTAACCAATGGCAACTAAGAAGGGTGCATCCAGCTCCAGCAACGGCCGCGACTCCGAGGCCAAGCGCCTCGGCGTGAAGCGTTTCGGTGGCCAGCAGGTCAAGGCCGGTGAGATCCTGGTCCGTCAGCGCGGTACCAAGTTCCACCCGGGCGAGAACGTCGGTCGCGGTGGCGACGACACTCTCTTCGCCCTCAAGGCTGGTGCCGTCCAGTTCGGCATCAAGCGCAACCGTCGTATGGTCAACATCGTCGAGAACGAGGCTGTCACCGTCGACGCTTAAGTCGGCCTGCAACAGTCCTGGAGCCCGTCGCATCCCGTGAGGGAGCGGCGGGCTTCGCGCATTCACCCGGGTGTGTCAGATTTTCAGGGCGCGGCCCTGAAAATCTTAAGTCCCACCTGACTACTCTGGGAAAACAACCACACCTCATAGGAGGAGACCACCATGTCCCGCTTCGTAGACCGCGTTGTCCTGCACCTGTCCGCCGGCGACGGCGGCCACGGCTGTGTGTCCGTCCACCGCGAGAAGTTCAAGCCCCTCGGCGGGCCGGACGGCGGCAACGGCGGTCACGGCGGTGACATCATCCTCGAGGTGTCCCCGCAGGTGCACACCCTCATGGACTTCCACTTCCGGCCGCACCTCAAGGCCCCGCGCGGGGCTAACGGTGCCGGCCGGCACCGCCACGGCGCGCGCGGCGAAGACCTGGTGCTGGAGGTGCCGGTGGGCACCGTCATCATGTCGGAGAAGGGCGAGTTCCTCGCCGATCTGACGGTGCCAGGTACCCGCTTCATCGCTGCCGAGGGCGGTGCCGGTGGGCTGGGGAATGCGGCGTTGGCGTCGCATCGTCGAAAAGCACCGGGCTTTGCACTCAAGGGCGAGGAAGGCGAGCAGCACGACCTGGTCCTCGAGCTGAAGACCATGGCTGATGTGGGCCTCGTAGGCTTCCCTTCGGCGGGTAAGTCCTCGCTGATCTCCGTGTTGTCGGCGGCGAAGCCGAAGATTGCGGACTACCCCTTCACCACGCTGGCCCCCAACCTGGGGGTGGTCAACGTTGGACATGAGTCTTTCACCATGGCGGATGTCCCCGGGCTGATCCCCGGCGCTTCGGAGGGCAAGGGCCTGGGCCTGGACTTCCTGCGCCACATTGAACGCACCTCCGTGCTTGTGCATGTGGTGGATACCGCCACGATGGATCCGGGCCGCGACCCGATCTCTGATATCGAGGCCCTGGAGGCAGAACTTGCCGCCTATGAATCCGTCCTCGACGGTGACCTGGGCCTGGGCGATCTGCGGGACCGTCCGCGCGTCGTCGTGCTCAACAAGGCGGATGTGCCCGAGGCCCTGGAGCTGGCGGAATTCCTCAAGGAAGACATCGAGTCGACGTTCGGCTGGCCCGTGTTCATCATCTCCGCCGTCGCCCACCAGGGCCTGGAGCCGCTGAAGTACCACCTGCTGGAAACCGTGAAGAAGGATCGTCGCCGCCGCCCGAAGGTGGCCGTGGACACTGAGCACACCATCATCCGCCCGCAGGCTGTCGACGCCCGCAAGATGGGCGAGCCGGAGTTCACCGTCGAGGATGATCCCGAGTTCGAGGGCGCGTACATCGTGCGCGGTCCGAAGATCGAACGTTGGATCAACCAGACCGACTTCGAGAACGAGGAGGCCATCGGCTACCTCGCAGATCGCCTGGCCAAGATCGGCGTGGAAGATGCGCTGCGGAAGGCCGGTGCCCGGGAGGGAGCGCAGGTCACCATCGGCGACATCTCCTTCGAGTGGGAGCCGCTGACCGGCGCCGGGGTGGATCCGACGGTGGCTGGCCGCGGCCAGGATGCCCGACTGCAGTCCACCGAGCGTACGTCGGCCGCGGAACGCAAGCGTGCCTCCCAGGCCCGCCGCGGACTCATCGACGAGTTCGATTATGGCGACGGCGAGCAGGCCTCCCGCGAACGCTGGGAAGGCTAGGCTCGGGGCGGTTCGGTAGGCTGGTTCATCATGACTACGCGACCTTCTGGACTGCCCCTGTCCCCGTACCGGAATCATGACGACGATGTCGAGTTCCCCGGTCCGGCCGTCTCCCCCGAGGCGAGCCCCGCGTTCGGCCACGAATCGGAGATGCGCAAACACATCGCCGAGGCCAAGCGAGTGGTGGTCAAGATCGGATCCTCGTCGTTGACCAACGATGATTTCATGGTCGACCCGAACAAGATCAACCACATCGTGGACGCCCTGCAGGCCCGCATGGTGCGCTCCGACATCATCGTCGTCTCCTCCGGTGCCGTCGCCGCGGGGATGGGCCCGCTGGGGCTGACGCAGCGCCCGACCGACCTGGCGACGAAGCAGGCGGCGGCGGCTGTCGGCCAGGTGCACCTTGCGCACCAGTGGGGGCGTTCCTTCGCCCGCTACCACCGCACGATCGGGCAGGTCCTGCTCACTGCCTCCGACGCGGGCCGCCGCGATCGGGCGCGCAATGCGCAACGCACCATTGACCGGCTGCGTCAGCTGCGCGCCATCCCGATCGTCAACGAGAACGACACGGTGGCCACCTCCGAGA
>NZ_JAUNUG010000040.1 GCF_030538285.1 Corynebacterium sp. | reverse complement strand
CGCCCGAGCCAGGCCCCACCCCACCCCACCCTGGCCTGAAAATCTTACGTCCGCGCGGGGTCCGGCCAGCATAAGCCCAGGTCGGCTAATTCCTGATGTAAGAGAATCAGGCGGCGGCCGGGTGGGCGGGCCCCAGGGCCATGATGTGGGACCTCAGCAAGTCCATTTCGTTGAGTATGCCGGCCGTGATGCGCACACCGGTCCATCCCCAGGAGGTCAACTGAGCGGTGATTGAGGAATCCTGGTCCCGGCGTTCGCGTTCCAGATGGTGCTCGCCGTCGTAGTAGAGGTAGTGCCGTTGCGCGATGGCGGCCAGATCAAGAATGGTGAGCAACCTCAAATCGGGATCGGTGGTGCCGGGTTCTCCGATGGTTCCGTCGGTGTAGACGGGTACCTGCGACTGCCACCGGTATTGCGGTGCACAGTCGCGGGCGATGAGTCGGATGAGTGTCTCGGGTGGGGAGTCTGCGCCGTCGTCGGAAAGTTCCAGCAGCTGTTGCAATCGGCGTGCGTTGAGCAGCCCGCGCACTCCTTCTGCCACATCGGTGGCGGTGAGGCCGAATTCGCGGCGAAAACGGTCGATGACCTGGATCGCCCGCACGTGCGGCCCTGATACCGGTAACCCTTCAGGTGTGTGCCACGAGTGTTCCTCGCCGAGGGTGGCTCGTAGGCAGTGGGCCAAGGTGAGCATGGGAGGTGTGACAAGGAGTGAGTGTTCGCCAAGTTGGAGCGTCCAGGAGGGGCTGGGTCGGCGGATTTGACGTTGCGTCGCTAAGCGAAAGTCTTCTGTGAGGTGCAGCCTATTGCGCGTGAGGACAAAGGCGTCTGCGCTGTCGGCGAAGTGGGTGATACCGAGTAGGGCGGCGGCGCTGAAGTGGGATGCGATCCAGGTGGGGTGTTCCCAGAGGTGGGCGACGATGCGGGTGCGTGCGTCTGCCCGGTATTGCATGGCTTTCGGGTGGTGGGTGGCGTCGTGGCTGACCAGTCCTCGGGGGCGGGCCTGCTCTGGGTTGATGCCGTGGGCGGCGCTGATCGGGATGAGTCGCGTGGTGTCCGCATTTGAGGTCAGCGGAATCGGAAGTGGAAACTGTGCGGCATTGAGTTCCATGCCGTCCTTTACGGCCAGGCGACCGCTCCCTCCGGCGATCATCTGGTCAATGTTCTCCCCCTGGTATTTCATTGTTCCCTTCGTCTCTCAGATGTGGTGGCACCACTATTAGACTGCCGAAAGGCGAGGATGGTTCCCTGTCGGGTGAGAAATCCCTACGCATGAGTCAACGCGCGCGGCTAGGCTGGTGCGGGATTGCCGTTGGCGGTCACCAGCTACCGGGAAGGGAACCACCACCATGAGCTTCTTCGAGGATATTGCCGCCGCTCTGGACAATGAGGGCATTGAGTCCCGCGTGCACGATGACACGATGTTTGTGCCGATTACCTCGGACCTGGAGATCCAGTTCGTGGAGATTGATCCGCACATGCCCGCTGCCAACGTCTACATCGCGGCCGCTGATGTTGATGAGGATGACGAGAATTTTGAGGCCGTGCTGGTCTCCGTTGTCTTCTCGCTTGACGACGCCGTGGAAACCGTCGCCCGCCATGTCGCCACCGATCAGGTGGTCACCGTTCTGCGTGATCTGCTGGAGGGCACCGATGAGCGCATCGGTGATCTGGAGTTCTACCAGGACGCGGTCAACGCCAACCTGGTCCGGGCTGAGGTGGGCAACAACTCTGAGCTGCAGGTGCTCGTTGAGGTCATCGACGGGGTGCCGTCGGCTGTGGTGCAGTTCGTGGCCATCGGCGAGTCCTTTGAGGACCTCATCGATCAGGCCATCAATGAGCTGTGGGAGTCCGATGGTGATGCTCAGCTGACGGAGGAGGACCGCCAGCGTATGTTCGCGGATCTCTCCGCGGAGGTGGAGTTGGCCACCGACGAGGTGCTTGACCTCGGCATCTTCACCGACTTCGACCGGCTGTTTGATGTCATCTCGCTCGCCGCTGATCAGGCGGAGGACTGGGAGGAGCAGCTCGTCCCCTTCGATGAGGAGGAGTTTGAGGAGCCCGATGTCTACGACATTTATGGCGCGGACGAGGAGTATGACGAAGACGACTTCGACGACGAAGAGGACGACGAGGACCACGAGGGCGATCACGACGAAGCCTAGTAGCCGCTGAACGTGCGCCGAGCGGGGATCCCGCTATGATGCGCAGGGAAGACGGAAGTCTGGACAGGGGAGAGTGATGGGTTGTGGCGTTGACCACGAGGTTTCCGATGTCTTTGATTCGTGAGCGGGTGGAGCGTATGCGCCAGCGCCCGCCGGTTACGGAGCGTCTGGAAGCTGTCGATCGGAAGGTCGCGCAGATGCCGAAGCTCGGCGACCTTTCGTTGGCGATGGAGCGTGCCGACGGTTCCGATCATCACGTCCTCACCACCGGCGCGCTTGATCCGGATTCGCGTTTTGCGGCTGGTTCGGTGACGAAGCTGTTCACTCACGCGATCATCTTCAAGCTTATCGACGAGAAGAAGCTCAGCTACGACACCACCGTCGCCTCCCGTGTGCCCGCTGGTTCGCTGGATGGGTTGCACGTGATTCGCGGTGAGGATTTCGGGTCGGAAATCACCGTCCGCCACCTCATTGACATGACTTCCGGGTTGGCCAGCTGGGAGGATGCGAAGGATCCCGGCGGGCGTGACGTCATCGACCAGATCGTGGACTGGGATCGTGTGGTCGGCGTCGATGAGCAGATGGAGACGGCGGCGCGGATCGGTGCGAAGTTCGCGCCTGGTCAGGGCAACCGGGCACACTATTCGGATCTCAACGCCGAGTTGCTGAGCCAGATCGCCCAGCACACCACGGGCATGACCTATCAGGAGCTGGCCTACCAGTACGTGATGACGCCGCTGGAGCTGGAGCACACGACCTTCGTTCGCGCCGGGGTCCATGACTATGCAGAAGTTCGCACGCCGAAGCATCCGGTGTGGTCTTCCCGCTATCTGTCGAGTTCCCTCGGTTCGGCGGGCATCTTATCGACGGCCGTGGACCTTGTGGCGTTTATCCGTGCGTTCCACACCGGGCGACTGTTCGAGCTGCACCATATTCAGAACCCCACGTTGCGCCGGATCCAGCACCGTCCTTTGCGTTATGGCAACGGCATGCAGGCGATGGGTCTGCCGAAGGTGCTTTCCCCCTTGGTCCCGGCGCCGCTCATCCTCGGCCACACCGGCGTGCACGGGGCTTTTGCGTTCTCCTGCCCGTCGCAGGCGGTGTTCATCGCGGGTTCGGTCAATTCGATTGAGACCCAGCCCTTCGAAGTGATCTACCGCTACCTGGACGCCTACTAAGCGGCCTCGCTGAACCCCGCGAACATCGACGCGGGGGAATGGACGGGGCGGAAAGCGGCGTCAACCAGCCAGACGAAGGTGGCGGCGCGGCCGGAGGGGACCTCATGCACTGCGTCGACAAGCGAATTCTCCACCAGTGCCCGCACCCAGCCCTCGGCGCGGATCGGATCAACGGCGCCGTGCTGTTCGGTAATCCGGACGGTGATGAGGTAGGCCGGCTCGCGTGGTTCGCCAAAGCCTAGGACGCGGGCTTTGACCCGCTCGCTGACGCGGTGACGGGTGAGTGTCATGGTCAGCCCGTCCGGCAGTTGCTTGCTCGGTGGGCGCCAGGCGGCGTGGGGGCGGGCGAGGGAGCGGGGGTGGTGGAGGATGGATTGCAGGTCGCGGAGGGTGTCCGCGCGGTGGCGGCGCAGGTCGATGGCAATGGAGGACGGGGTCTTAGGCAGGTGGTTGATCGTCATGGCTCGCACTCTAGGGGCTGAAGGCAACACGTACGTTCGAAACTAGAACAAGTGTACGACAGATCCCGGTTTGACGCAAGGGGTACCCTGAACTCAACATGACAGATCAACAAGCGCGCCCGAAGATCCCCACGGAGATCTGGGTGCTGGTCGCCGCGGCCTTCATCATCGCCCTTGGGTACGGACTCATCGCGCCGATCATCCCGCAGTTCGCCGTCAGCTTCGACGTCTCCATGGCCGCGGCCGGTGCGGTGGTGTCGATCTTCGCGGCCTCCCGCCTGCTGTTCGCCCCCATGTCGGGCAGGCTTATCGACGCCATCGGCTCCCGCAAGGTCTACCTCACCGGTCTGCTGACGGTGGCGGTGACGACGGCGCTCGTCGCCGCCGCCCAGGAGTATTGGCACATCCTCCTGCTGCGCGGCATCGCCGGTATCGGATCCACCATGTTCACGGTCTCGGCCATGGGCCTTATCGTGCGGATGGCGCCACCGGAGATCCGCGGTCGTGCCTCGGCTGTCTACGCCACCGCCTTCCTGGTGGGCAACGTCATCGGCCCGGTGGTGGGTGCGGCGTTGTCGATGATCGGTATGCGCGCGCCTTTCGTCATTTATGGTGCATCCGTGGCGCTCGCGGCGTTCGTCGTGTGGTGGAAAATGCCGCGCCGCGCGGGCGATGCGGCCGGTGCCAAAAAAGACGCCCAGCCCCCGATGGAGTTCGGCGAGGCGATCCGCGACAGTGCCTACCGCTCCACGCTGTTCTCCGGCTTCGCTTTCGGCTGGGTCAACTTCGGCGTGCGCGTGGCCACCCTGCCGTTGTTCGCCGCGGCCGTCTTCGAGCATGGCGGCGCAATCGCCGGCTTGGCGATGGCCGCCTTCGCCTTCGGCAACGCCGTCGTGCTGCAGTTCTCGGGGCGCCTGGCCGACACCATGGGTCGTAAGCCACTGGTGATCTGGGGCCTGGTGATCAATGCCATCTTCACGGGAGCCATCGGTTTCGCTGACAGTTTCTGGCCGTTGCTCATCGTCTCCGCGCTCTCCGGCGCGGGCGCGGGCATGCTCAACCCGGCACAGCAGGCCGTGTTGGCGGATGTCATCGGAAATCAGCGTTCCGGCGGCAAGGTGCTGGCGAATTTCCAGATGGCCCAGGACCTCGGTGCCATTATCGGCCCTATCCTCATCGGCGCCGTCGCGCAGTCCTATGGTTTCGAGGCCGGTTTCCTGATTTGTGGCGTCATCGGCCTAGCCGCCGCCGCGGTGTGGGCGTTCGGCCGGGAGACTCTCGAGGGCGGGCGGGGAGTGAGCCTGCAGAAGGTGCGTTAACTGACATCGTGGTCTCCCGGCGTCCCCCAAATGGGGGTATGATTGTCGAGTGGAGTAAGGCGGGGTCCTATAGTGGTGTGTAACAAGACCCGCCAAGGCTAGTCCACTGGAAACAGTTGATCCTCAAATAGGCGGGTTATTCTATTGTCGCGAAAGTTCAGTAAGCCAGCTCTGAGTCTGGAGGACCAGGTCAAGAAACTCCGGGATCGAGGTCTGGACGCCGATCCTGAGGAACTGAAAGCCACGTTGGCCCGCATGAGTTACTACAGGTTCTCGGGCTACCTGTGGTGGTTCTATGAAGATGGCCAGGAAATTCGGGAATCAACGTCGCTGCAGGACGTTCTCGAGTTGTATGCATTTGACGCCAAACTGCGTGTGCTGGTTCTCCGTATGTCACATTCGATTGAAGTGTGGTTACGTGCAGCGTTTGCCAATGAAGTCTGTCAACGGCATGGCCCGATGGGTTATCTCTCTAAGGGGATCTATGCGAACGCGAAAGCCTTTGAAAGAGATGTCGCAAAGCTGGACGAGATGATCAACGCTAAATCTCCGGAAGCGTTTGTCACTGCTTTTCGTCAGAACTATTCCGATAAGAGGCCGCCGCTGTGGATGGCGACGGAATTGATGTCGCTCGGGCTCCTGTCCAAATGGTACGAGAATCTTCGAGAGGATTCTCTGGCCAAGGCAATAGCCAAGGGGGCTGGGCTGAATCGGCCTGCGTTGGTGAGTTTCCTGCGCCTGTTTACCGTGCTGCGGAACGGAGCAGCACATCATTCCCGAATCTGGAACAGAACCACCTCACTTCGAGGAGTGACCATCAAAAGCCCTCCGCCTGAGTTGAGAACGGCACTGGACGGTGCGGACGAATCCCGGATTCACTACGTGCTTGCCATAGCTGCTTACATAGTCGGACACGTGGACCCTTGTTCCGAGAGTGTGAGTGATCTTCGGCAACTCCTCGAAACTGCGCGTGAGGAGTGGCTGGCGGAGATGGATTTCCCTCTCGGCTTTGACATCGACCCGCTTTGGCAGCATTAGGACTAACGACATGCCCATGACCCCCGTCCTCATCGACTGTGACCCCGGTATCGATGACACCCTCGCGTTGCTCTATCTCGCCGGGCTTCACCACGCCGGCGAGATCGAGCTCGTCGGCGTGACCACCACGGCCGGCAACACGACGGCCATGCAAGCGGCGGGTAATGCCCGGTGGGTGCTGGAACAGCTGCTTATCGACGTCCCCGTCCTCCCCGGTCAGCCCCATCCGGCCAGCACTGCGTTGGTTACTACCCCGGAGACCCACGGGCCCACCGGCCTGGGGTATCTCGATGTCCCCGCTGCCGATCCGGGCGGGGACTGGGAGGGGTTGTGGGAACGGGGCGTCGATAAGCATCCGGACCTGCACCTGATTGTCACCGGGCCGCTCACTAACCTGGATGCCTTCCGTCTATCGCATCCGGAGCGCTATGTGCGCCTGCGCCATGTCACGGTGATGGGTGGGGCGGTGAATTACCGGGGTAACACCACACCCACCGCGGAGTGGAATTTCTGGGTGGATCCGCATGCCGCGGCGGAGGTGTTTGCGCACCCGCCACACGGCAAGATCACGTTGTGCTCGCTGGAGGTGACGGAGCGTTTTCTCATCGATCCGCCGCGGCTCAGCCAGCTTATCCGGGCACTCGGCGAGCACCCCATCGCCGCGCACCTGCCCGATATTCTGCGTTTCTACTTCGAGTTCCACCAGGCGCAGGGGGAGGGGTATCAGGCGCAGATCCATGACCTGCTCACCTGCATGATCGCTCTGCGCACGATCCCTTATGAGGGTACCTCGACGACCGTTGCGGTAGAGGCGCACAGTGAGCTGCTGCGGGGTACCTCGGTGGCGGATCTGCGAGGGCATTGGGATCGTGCCCACAATGCCCGCCTGGTCACCGGCGCGGATACCGAGGCCGCCCACGCGGAGTTTCTCCGGGCAGTGCGGGCGCTGGTGTAGGGCAGGTCCCTCCCCATGCTCGGATATGATCCACTTCACTTTTCTGCCCATTCCCGATACACTCAGGATTGTTCAACAATTTCGATGAGGAGGATGACATGGCAGAGATCGACCTCAACGCAGACCTCGGCGAGACCACCGCCGGAAACCCCGTGGCCGATGACGCCGCGATGATCCAGCTGGTCTCCAGCGCCAACGTCGCCTGCGGATTCCACGCCGGTGATCCCCACGACATCGCCCGCACCGTGGAGGCCGCCGCCGAGCGGGGGGTCACCGTCGGTGCGCACGTCGGCTACCGTGACTCCGCCGGTTTCGGCCGTCGCTTCATGGAGTACGCCCCCAACGAACTCGCCGATGAGGTGCTCTACCAGATCGGCGCCCTGGAAGCGCTCGCCCGCAAACACGGCACCGCGATCCGCTATGTCAAGCCCCACGGTGCCCTGTATAACGCCATCGTGCACCATGAGGAGCAGTCCCAGGCCGTGATCGACGGCATCAAAGCCTTCGGCGGCGACCTCGCTGTCATGCTGTTGCCCGGTGGCATCGCGGTCCACCACGCGGAAAAGGCCGGATTGCGCGTGATCTCCGAGGCCTTCGCCGACCGCAACTACAACCCCGACGGCACCCTGGTCTCCCGCAAGCTGTCCAACGCGGTGATCACGGATCCGGAGCTCGTGGCGGCCCGTGTCCTGCAGCTCGCCGACTCGGGCACGATCACCGCCATCGACGGCACTGTCCTCAACGTCCAGGCCACCTCCGTGTGCGTGCATGGGGATTCCCCGGGCTCGGTGGCCATGACGCAGTCGATCGTCGAGCGCCTGCGCACCGAGGGAATCGAGATCAGGAGCGTCCTGTGAGCGAACCTGTCTTTCACCGGGTGGGCTCGCGGGCCATCCTCGTCGACCTACCGGACCTGCCCACCGTCATGGCGTGGCATGCGGGGCTTTCCGCGGAACCTCTCGACGGCCAGGTCGATGTCATCGCCGCGGCGCGCACCGTTCTGGTGACCACGGACTCTCCGCGCTCGGCGGCCAGCGCGGCTGAGCGGCTGCGGTCCTTCACTCCGGCGTCGATAAGTGAAAAAGCGTCCCAGGAAGTCACCATCGACGTGCTTTACGACGGCGCCGACCTCCACGAAGCCGCTGACCTGCTCGGCATGTCCCCGGACGGCCTCATTGAGTGGCATACCTCCCAGCCATGGATGGGCGCTTTCGGCGGTTTCGCCCCAGGCTTTACCTATTGCGTGCCGGCGGATCCGGCGCAGGCACGCAATGTCCCGCGCCGCGATTCCCCGCGCACCGAGGTCCCGGCGGGGGCCGTCGGCCTGGCCGGAGATTTCTCGGCCGTCTATCCGCGCCAGTCCCCGGGCGGCTGGCAGCTGATCGGCACCACGCTCACCCCGATGTGGGATTCGGCCGCCACTCCGCCCGCGCTTATCGCTCCGGGCGACAGTGTGCGCTACCGGGCGGTCCGTGAGCACGTGGAGATCACCTCCGCGCAGGCCACCACACCCGAAACAGCGGAACCGGCCCGCCCGGTGCTGCGGGTGGACGATCCGGGGCTGCTCACCCTCATTGAGGACCTGGGTCGTCCCGGCCACGGCAACCTCGGCGTGACCGAGTCCGGTGCCTGCGATCGGGCGGCCGCCCGGGCCGCGAACGCGGCGGTGGGCAACCCGTCGACGGCCGCGGTGCTGGAGAACATCGGTGGCATCACGCTGACGGCCTTGGTGGATACCGTGGTGGCCGTCACCGGCGCGCAGGCGGAGGTGACGGTGGCGGGACGCCCCGTCGAGCTGGGGGCCTCTGCGCTGATCAGCGCCGGGGAACAACTGGCCGTGGAGGCAGCCACCTTGGGCCTGCGCTCCTATGTTGCGGTGCGTGGTGGTCTCATCGCCACGCCGGTCCTCGGTTCCCAGGCGGCGGACCTGCTGTCCGGGTTAGGCCCGCAGGCGGTCCGCGGCGGGGACTTGTCCGGCGGCCTCGTCCCGCGCAACAACGCGGCTACCCGTGAGAGCAACCCGCTGCGCGTCACTGAGCGCGCAGGGGTGACCCACGCGCAGCTGCGCTGCGTGCCCGGCCCCCGCGATGACTGGTTTCGGGCGGGTGTGGAGGCACTGACCTCCCAGGTGTGGCAGGTCAGCGGCCAGTCCAACCGCGTGGGCCTGCGCCTGGAGGGCGATCCCCTCACGCGCGAGCGCGATGGCGAGCTGGCCAGTGAAGGCATCGTCGCAGGGTCGGTGCAGATCCCGGCGAATGGCCTGCCCGTGGTGTTTCTCCGCGATCACGCGGTCACGGGTGGGTATCCGGTGGTGGCCACGGTCGTCGCCGAGGATCTGGATCTTGCCGGCCAGTTGCCCCCCGGTGGCACGCTCAGTTTCATCCCCGTTCATCCCGACACTCTCGAACCCGAAAGCTAGAGGCCTATGAGTTCACTCAACGCTGTCCTGATCGCCAATCGCGGTGAGATCGCCGTCCGCATCGCCCGGGTTGCCCGGGATCTGGGGATCCGTTCCATCGCCGTGTACTCGGAGCCGGACACCGGCGCGCTGCACACCCTCATCGCGGATGAGGCTTATCAGTTGCCCGGATCGAGTTCCGCGGAGACGTATCTCAACCAGGCCGCGCTTATCGACGTCGCCCTCCGCGCCGGCGCCGACTGCGTCCATCCCGGCTACGGGTTCCTGTCCGAGAACTCCACTTTCGCGCGCGCCGTCGCGCAGGCGGGTCTGACCTGGATCGGCCCGACCCCCGAGAACATTGACACGCTCGGAGATAAGGTGGCCGCCCGCCACATCGCCATGGAAGTCGGCGCCCCGCTGGCCCCGGGCACCCCGGATCCGATCGCGGACTGGCAGGAGGCGAAGGACTTCGCCGAGGAGCACGGCCTGCCGATCGCCATCAAGGCGGCCTTCGGCGGTGGAGGCCGCGGTCTGAAGGTGGTCGAGGAGATGGGTGATATTGAGGATGCTTTCGCCGCAGCCGGCCGGGAGGCGCAGGAGGCTTTCGGGCGGGGGGAGTGTTACGTGGAGAAGTTCCTCACCCGCCCCCGCCACGTGGAGGCACAGATCCTGGCCGATACCCACGGCAACGTCCGTGTCCTGGGGACCCGTGACTGCTCCACGCAGCGCCGCTATCAGAAGCTCATCGAGGAGGCCCCGGCGCCGTTTCTGACTCAGGAGCAGAACGAGGCGATCATCGAGGGCTCCCGCAGCATTTGTGAGCGCGCCGGGTATGTCGGCGCGGGCACGGTAGAGTTCATTGTCTCTGAGGATGGCACGGTGTCGTTCTTGGAGGTCAACACCCGCGTCCAGGTGGAGCATCCGGTGACCGAGGCGGTGACGGGCATCGACATCATCGCCGAGCAGTTCCGCATTGCCGCTGGCGAGCGCTTGAGCTTTGATGAGGATCCGCAGCCCACCGGCCACGCCTTCGAATTCCGCATCAACGCCGAGGACGTGGCCCATGGTTTCGTCCCGAGCCCGGGCACGGTCACTGTTTTCGAGGCCCCCACAGGCCCGGGTATCCGGGTGGACGCCGGTGTGCGTTCTGGTTCCGAGGTCCCCGGTTTCTATGATTCCTTGCTGGCCAAGCTCATCGTCTGGGGGCCGGACAGGGATGTTGCTTTACGACGCGCCGCCCGCGCCCTCTCCGAGACCACCATCCGCGGCGTGCGGACCGTCATCCCCTTCCACCGTGACATGGTCACCCACCCGGCGTTCGCGGGGGAACAGCTGGAGGTGTTCACCAACTGGGTGGATACCGAATACACCCCGCAGCTGGCGGAGGCGGGCATCGACATCGAGCACGTCTATACCGAGCGTGAGCAGATCGTCATCGAGATCGACGGGCGCCTGCACCGGGTCGGCATCCCCACGAATGTCTTCGGCCGGGCAGCCGCCCCCGGCACCGCACCCGAGCCCGCGGAGCCCGCTGAGGATAACGCGGAGGGGGCGATCGTCTCGCCCTTCGCTGGCTCGCTTGTCGCGTGGCAGGTCGAGGACGGTGCAGAGGTCACCGAAGGCCAGGCCGTGGCCAGCGTCGAGGCGATGAAGATGGAGAGCGCGGTCAAGGCCCCGGCCTCCGGCACCCTGCAGATCGCGGTGCAGCCGGGGGAGAAGATCTCCAAGGGCTGCGTCCTGGGGACTATCTCCTAGACTGTTTCGCATGCGTGCCGATTCAGCTGCCGCGGCGATGCGCCGGGCAATTTCCGCCGGAGAGTATGCGCCCGGTGAACAGCTCATCGAGGCCGATATGGCCGAAAGGCTGGACGTCTCCCGCAACACTTTGCGGGAGGCTTTCGCCATGTTGGTGGCCGATGGCCTGCTGCTGAGGATCCGCAACCGGGGGGTGTTTATCGCGCAGCTCGGCGCCGCGGAGATCTGCGATCTCTACCTGGCGCGGGCGGCGGTGGAGCCGGCGGCGATCGCCTGGGGGGAGCACCACGACGTCGATAAGCTCAATGATGTGGTGGCACGCGCCGAACAGGCGCTGAGCGAAGGCCGCCACGCAGACGTGGCCTTGGCTAACCAACAATTTCACCGGCAGATTGTCGCCGGGATGGGTTCGGCCACCCTCGATGCGAACATGGATCGCCTGCTCGCGCGGATGCGCCTGGTGTTCCTGCAGGTCCTGCGCCGGGAGCCGGGATTCCACGGCGATTATGTAGGGCTCAACAGGCGGGTGCTCACGCTCCTGGCCGCGGGGCAGAAGAAAAAAGCCGCCGCGGCGCTGCACGATTCACTCGTGCAGACCAGTCGGCGGGTGCAGGACATCATCGCTCAGGGGACCTGATACTCCAGGTCACGGGCATCCGTGATGAGCATGTGGCCGGGGCTGTGGCTGATCGCCAGCGCGGGGCGGGAAGCGGCGACCACTGCCTGCGGGGTCACCCCACAGGCCCAGAACACGGGGATCTCACCGGCGGCGATGTCGACGGCGTCGCCGAAATCGGGGTGTGCGAGATTCTCGATACCGATGGCTGCCGGATCGCCGATGTGCACCGGGGCGCCGTGCACAGCCGGGTAGCGCGAGGTGATGCGCACCGCGTCGGCCACCTGCGAGGCCGGGATGGGGCGCATCGACACCACCAGCGGGCCGGAGAAACGGCCGGCAGGGAGGGTATCAATGGTGGTGCGGTACATGGGGACATTGCGCCCCTGATTGATGTGCGCGACCGTGATGCCGTTGTCGCGTAGCGCGTCCTCGAAGGTGAAGGAACAACCGATGAGGAAGGACACCAGGTCATCGCGCCACCAGGAGGTGGCGTCGGGGGCTTCGTCGATAAGCACTCCGTCTTTAAAGAGGCGGTAGGAGGGGATATCGCTGCGGATATCACCGCCCGCCAGCAGCGGGGAGGTGACCTGCCCGGCCTCCAGCACCCCGAGCAGCGGACACGGCTTCGGGTTGCGCTGCGCGAATAGCAGGAAATCGAAGGCGTCCTCCTGCGGCAGCGCCAGCAGATTCGCCTGCGCGAAACCGGGGGCGATGCCGGAGGTGGGGGTGATGGTGCCCGCGCGGAAACGCGCGCGGGCCTGGGCCGGGTTTAGGCGCTCCACAGTGCCGCGATTCCGGAGAGGGACATGTAACCCAGGAAGATCGTGAGGATCCACGCCAGGCCACCGATGATGAGCAGCCACTTCGGGTAGGTGTAACCCTGCAGCAGGTCGGTGCGCTTCCACGCCACCCACAGCACCACGGCGAAACCGATCGGCAGGATCAGACCGTTGAACGCGCCAGCGAAGATGAGCAGCGCCTGCGGGGCGGTGTTGAGGATGAGGAAGGCGATCGCACAGACCGCGATGAACGCGACGGTGAGGATCGTGCGGATCCGCGGGTTGGTGGACTGCTTGGTCACGAACGTGATCGAGGTGTAGGACGCGCCGATGACCGAGGTCAGGCCTGCAGCCCACAGCACGACACCGAAGAAGCGCAGGCCGATCTCACCCGCCGCGTGGCGGAAAGCATCCGCGGCGGTGTTGTCCTGGGAGAGGGTGACGCCGGTGGCGACCACGCCGAGGATCGCCAGGAAGAGCAGGGCACGCATGATGCCGGTGACGATGATGCCGATAACCGACGCCCGCGTGATGTGCTGGATGTTCTCCGGGCCGGTGATGCGGCTGTCGATCATGCGGTGGGCGCCCGCGAAGGTGATGTAACCGCCAACGGTGCCGCCGATGAGGGTGGTGATGACGAGGAAATCGACCTCCTCCGGTAAAACAGTGTTCTTCAGGGCCTCGCCGACCGGGGGCTGGGAGACGATCGCCACATACAGCATGAGCAGGATCATCACGGCACCGAGGCCGACGACGATGCGGTCCAGCGCCAGGCCCGCCTTCTTCGACATGAAGATGAGGATCGCGATGACCGCGGAGATCGCACCACCGATGCGGGCATCCAGGCCCAGCATCGCGTTGAGTCCCAGGCCGGTGCCGGCGATGTTGCCGATGTTGAACACCAGGCCGCCGACGAACACGAAGGCCGCCATCACCCAGCCGAGGTAGGGGACCACGGTGTTGCCGAGCTCATTCGCCCGCATATCCGACACCGCGAGAACCCGCCAGACGTTGAGCTGGATGGCAATGTCCACGATGATCGACACCAGAATGGCAAAGGCGAAGGCCGCGCCCATCTGCGCGGTGAACACGCTGGTCTGGGTGAGGAAGCCGGGGCCGATGGCGCTGGTGGCCATGAGGAACATCGCGCCGAGCAGGGCGCTGCGGCGGGTGGCGTTCTTCGCGGCGGTGGCCATCGGGTTGGCGGTGCTGCCCTCGGTGCTGCTGGCGCCTGTGGCGTCTGCGGCGTCCGCGGAGGTCGCGCGGTTGTCAGGGTTACTCATCGCATGGTGCCTCTCGTTTCGTGACGTAGGTCATGGTTGCTTGTGATGTGGGTCATTGTAGACGATTGTTCAACAATTTTTAAAGCGGGGGCGGGGGTTATCACCTGCTGGCCGAGTGGGTTAAAATCACCTTCACTTCCGGCCCGAGGTGACATAGGGCCCATCCAGTCGTCTCCCCGCGAAGGATTTCCCATGTCACACATTCACCTCACCCCCGCGCGCCGGGCCCTCGCGATCGCCGGCGCCCTCATCGTCGCCGCCACCTGGCTCTACCTGGTGCTCGTGCGCCCCACCGATTGGGATTCCGTGGGTGGTTCCACCGAAGCCCTGATCACGCTGGCCGGTTATGTCGGTGGCGCCGCCCTGCTGCTGGCCGCCACCCTCCCGGCCCTGCCCGCCCGCATGATCAGCGTCATCCCGGTGGCCCTGGTGCTCAACATCGTCATCGGGCAGATCGCCGGGTCAGTGGGCATCCCGCTCTACCTCGATTCCGTGGGCACCATCCTCGTCGCGGCGCTCGCCGGCCCGATCGCGGGCCTGGCCACCGGCACGCTGAGCTCTGTGGTGTGGGGTCTGCTCAACCCCGCGGCCCTTCCCTTTGCGGCAGTCGCGGCGGCGACCGGCTGGTTGGCCGGCGTGGCGATCGAGAAGGGGGCGTTTGCGAAGCTGTGGAAGCTGGTCGTCTCCGGCCTGCTCATCGGTCTGATCTGTGGTGCGTTGGCCGCCCCGGTCGCCGCCTTCGTCTACGGCGGTACCGCCGGCGTGGGCACGGGTGCGATTGTCTCCCTGTTCCGGGAGTTTGGTAACTCGCTGCTGGCCTCGGTGACCATGCAGTCCTTCATCTCTGATCCGCTGGACAAGCTGGCCGTCATGGCGATCGTCTTCGCCGCGATCAAGGCGCTGCCGAAAAAGACCCTGCGCTCCTTCCAGCCCGACCCGGCTCCCAGCGAACCCGCCGCGCCGGTCCCCGCCTGATTCTCTTACATCAGGATTCCGCTGACCTAGCCTTTTGTCGACCGGCCGCGCTCTCGATGTCAGATTTTCAGGCGCCCCCATCAAGGACACCCCCTCATGCCCACCACCTCCCGCATCAACCCCCTGACCGCGTTGGTCACGGGGCTGAGTTCGTGGATTCTGGTGCTGGGCATCAACGACTGGCGGCTCTCGCTCGTCGTCATCGCCGTGTCCCTGGTGCTGGGCACCTGGCGCACCCGCAACGCCTCGGTCCTCGCGGCCACGGTGGCCCTTGCGCTGCCGACCGGCCTGTCGATGCTGCTCGTCCACGCCCCCTACGGCAGCGAGCAACTTGCCCCGCTGCTCACCCGCGATGGCGTGCTCACCGCCGCGGAGCTCACGGCCCGCTTCACCGCACTCATGGCCGCTCTGCTCGCCGCGGCCGCGTTCATCACCGTCCCGGAACTGGCGAAAGCCCTGCAGACCAGCCCCCTGGGCCCCAAGGTCGCCTACATCGTCGCCTCCGCTTTGCAGCTGTTGCCGCAGGGGCGGCGTGCCGTGGAGACGGTCACTGACGCGCAGCGCCTGGCCGGCCGTCGCATCACCGCGCGCACCGCCATTCCCCGCGCCGCGGTGCCGGTGATGACGCATCTGCTCACCGGAAACGTCGAGCGTTCCCTGGCCCTGGAGACCGCCGGTCTGGACCTGCCCGGGCGCCGCACGATCTATCGCCCCGCCCCGGACAGCCCCACCCAGCGCGCGCTGCGCATCCTGATCCCGCTGGGGGTGATCGCATGCGTCCTGATCTGATCCCGGGCACGATCACTCAGGTCATCGGCGCTTCCGGGCAGGGGTTGACGCGCTGGGCGCGTTCGCTGGGGCATCCGGTGGTCAGCCAGGACGCCCTCGCCCATGTGACGCATCTGCGGGCCACGGTGGCCGAGGAGATCGCCTTCGGCCTGGAGCAGCGTGGCATCCCACACGCCCAGATGCACGAGCGGGTCACCCGCATGCTCGGCCTCATCGACCTCGCCCCGGACATGCGCCCCGCACACCTATCCGGCGGCCAGACGCGCCGGTTGGCGATCGCTACCGTCGCGGTCCTCGAACCGGAGGTCCTCATCCTGGATGATCCTTTCGCGGGCCTGGACCCGGCCTCGTCCGAGCGTTTGCGCACCCTGTGCCTGTCGCTGCCCGGCACCGCGATCGTCATTCTCGGTCACTCGCCCCAACCGTTGCCGGGCGACGTTTTTTCGCTTATCGACGCTCACCTCACCCCCCATTTCCCTCCCGCACCCATCGAACTCCCAGCACCCGTTGGCCCGGGTGCTAGCAGATCTCTCGGCGAGGTCACTGGTCAGCGCGGCGGGAAGCGTCGTTTCTGGCAGCTGCGCTCCGCGGAGAAATTCCGTATCGGTCCCGTCGACGTCACGGTGCGTGATGGGGGAGTGTTGTGGCTGCGCGGGGCCAATGGTTCCGGCAAGACGACCCTGCTGCGCGCGCTCGCGGGACTGGATGGCGCGCCCGCCCGCGATGTCTCGCTCATGGTGCAGCGCGCGGCCGATCAGGTGGTGGATTCCACGCTCGCCGAGTTCATCGGTCCCCGCCACCGCGAACTCGACGTGGATCCGCAGACCCATCCCCTTGATCTGGGGGCCACGGATCTGCGTCTGGCGCAGTTCCTCGCTGTGGCCGCGCTGGGCCGCCCGGTCCTGGCGTTGGATGAGCCCGACGTCGGCCTCGATCACCGCGGCCGCGCTCGCATGCACGAGCTCATCGCGCACGAGTTGCGCGCGGGCACCGCACTTGTCATCACCTGCCACGATGAGTCCTTCATGGCGGAGGTGGGGGAGTACGCGACGGTGGCGTCGCTTAGCATTGACGCGTGAGCAGAATCCACGGCCTCGACCTGGCCCGCGCACTGGCGATCATCGGCATGATGGCCGCCCACATGGGCCCCGAGCACTTCCTCAGTGACGGTTTCCCCTCGGTGTTGTTCGCGGTGTTGGCGGGAGTGTCGATGGGCATAATCGCCTCCCGTACGTCCTCGCTTATCGACGCCCGCCTCCGCCTTATCACCCGCGCCGTCATCCTCGTCGCCATCGGGGTCGTGCTGGCGGCGGTGCAGTCCTATATCGTCATCGTGCTCATCGCGATCGGGGTGTCCTACATCCTGCTCCTGCCGGCTTTAGCCTGGCGCACCCGCTGGCTGGTGGTGCTGCTGGGTGCCCTCGTGGTCCTCGGCCCGCTGGTCGGTGCGCTGCAGACGTGGCTGCACCCGGATTGGGCAAATGAGTTCTTCGCTGATCTGCTTTATGGCTCGTATCCGATCACCGCGTGGTTGGCGTACACCCTGCTGGGATTGCTCATCCACCGGGTGGCCCTGGCCTGGGATGTGGTGCTGTTCCTCCTGGGGACCTCGGCATTTTTGTTCCTGCAGGGTGTCATCATGCTCACCGGCCTGCGCACACCTGAGGAAGGCTTCGTCGGAGAATGGCTCTTCGCCGAACCTCATACGGGCGGTCTTTTCGATGTCCTCAGCTCCGCTTCCTTCGCCGCCGCCGTGATCGGGGCCTGCCTGTTGGCCTGCCGCGTGGGTGCCATCGTGTGGGCCACCTACCCGCTGCGTTCCATCGGGGCGATGTCGTTGACGGTCTACATCGTCCACGTCATTGCCACCACCATCGCCAACGGCACCTTCGTCAGCCCCACGGCCTTCGAGGATGTTGCGGCGGTACCTTCTGCGCCCCCGGGATTCCCTACGGCGGTGCCTGTCGAGGACCCCCTGTGGCCGACCCTGTTCGTGGCACAGCTCATCGGTTTCCTGGTGTTTGCTTCTCTGTGGCGTTGGAGGTTTCGCCGAGGGCCGGCGGAGTGGGTGGTGGCGCGGATCATCGTGGGCGCGGTATCGGAACCAGCACCCGCCGCACTCAAGTCGTTGCCGAGGTAATTGCGCCTCGCTGAGCAGGACGCTTTTCGGACCGCCCACGGAAGCGGTTGCTGCGCGTGGGACGTTGGTCCCCACATTCCGCTGGGGCCAGTTCGCGGCTTAAGCAAAGGTCGTGGAGGAAAATGGGAGAAAACTAGGGTCGGGGGTAGTGGGAACCAAAATCAGGAAATTTTGCTCGGGAAAGAACCCCGTGCTCCGCCCGGCCTCCCCGGATTCGGGGCCCGGGAATCCCCTGAGGTAGTCCAAAAGTATGGTCTAGGCTCTGTGCGTCAAGATTCGTAACATGTTTGGACCGTCGGAAAGTCCGGCGCTGACTGGAGTTTCCTCATGTCCACACCTGTCGTCGTCGAAGAGACGAAGAACGAACAGCCGTCGTCGCGACGCAACCTCATCGCCCTCATTCTCGGCCCGGCGCTGGGACTGCTGCTGGCACTTGCCTTGCCGGATTCCCTTTCCTTCGAGGGTCGCGCCGTTGCTGGTTGTGCCCTGTGGATGGCCCTGTGGTGGGTCACTGAGGCAGCGCCGATCCCGGTGACCTCGATGCTTCCGCTCGTGCTGTTCCCCCTGTTCGGGATGGCCACGATGAAGGAGGTGGCGGCACCGTATGCCGACACCGTCATCTTCCTGGTCATGGGTGGTGTCATGCTCGGTCTGGCCACAGAGAAGTCTGGCCTGCACATCCGTATCGCGCTGCTCACGGTGCGGGCGGTGGGTACGAAGCCTTCGCAGATTGTGCTCGGCCTGATGATTGCCTCCGCGTTCATCTCTGCCTGGGTGTCCAACACCGCCACCGCCGTGATCATGGTGCCTATCGCCACCTCGATCCTGCAGCTGGTGCGCCAGGTCGATGAGAAGGCCGCGGGCACCAAGTTCGCAGCCTCGATGCTTCTGGGCGTGGCCTATGGCGTCACCATCGGTTCCACCGCGACCCTCATCGGTCAGCCGCCCATGGCGCTGATGAAGGCCTACGTCGGCGAGTCCCTCGGCATCGACATCGGGTTCGCCCAGTGGATGCTTGTCGGCGTCCCGTGGGCTGTTGTCATGCTCACCCTGGCGTGGATTGTTCTGAGCAAGATTGTCTACCGCGCCGAGGTCGACCAGATCCCGGGCGGAAAGCAGCTGATCCAGGACGAGATCACCAAGCTCGGCCCCATGGGTACCGCCGAGCGGCGCATCGCCGCGATCTTCCTCACCGCCATCTTCTTCTGGGTGGCCGTCCCCTTCATCGCGGACATTCCCGCGGTTGCCGATGCCCTGCCTTTCCTCGGCGGGATCAATGACTCCCAGGTCGCTGTTGCGGCCGCCATCGCCTGCTTCCTCACCCCGGCCACCCGCCGCGGGCAGGAAGGTGAGCGACGCAACCTGCTCGTGTGGGCCGACTCCAAGGAGGTCCCCTGGGGCCTGCTGCTGCTGTTCGGCGGTGGCCTGTCCCTGTCGGCGATGTTCACCGCCACGGGTCTCAGCGAGTGGATCGGCACCCAGGTCGAGGGGCTGTCCTCCATGCCGTCCTGGGTGATTATCGTCGCCGTCATGGTTGTCTCCCTGGGGCTGACGGAGCTGACCTCTAACACGGCCACCGCAGCCGCGTTCTTCCCGATCTTCGGCGCTGTGGCCGTTGGTGCCGGGGTGGATCCGCTGCTCATGACCTTCGTGGTCACCCTCGCGGTGTGTTCCGCCTTCATGCTGCCGGTGGCAACCCCCTCCAACGCGGTGGCCTTCGGTTCCGGCCAGATCACCATCAAGCAGATGGTCCGGGCCGGCTTCTGGCTCAACTTCGTGGCCCTCGGCTTCATCCTGGTGGTCATCTACACCCTGGTCCCGTTGGTCTTCGGCGTCTCGCCTTAAATCACCTGCCAGGCTCCAGCCGGTGACACCACTGCACGGTGTCGCCGGCTTCGTGCTTTCCCGCCCCTAATAACCACTCTTTCATGCATTAGGCGGCAAATTGTGATAGCTTGGCCTCTCGGGTGTGGCCCAGTTCAGAGTGTTTCATTATGAACGGCGGCTACCGCAGACCCAGCGACCACGGCAGGCCGGACAGGCCACGGACGGTCCCTGGGTGTGGTGGCCCCCTCTGGATCTCCCCGGCCGGCGCAGTTCATGCTGCGCTGCGAAAAGGTCGCCGAGAAAGAGACGACACAGCGCGTGCAGCGCGGCTATCCCGCCCAGGGCTGGCCCCTCACGCCACGGATCAGGGCCCGAGGGGGCCGGAAAGGCATGCTTGACCCAGCAGCGCATTGCAATCATCGGAGCCGGCCCGAGCGGAATCGCCCAGCTCAGGGCCTTTGAGTCCGCCAAAGAAAAGGGGGAGAACTTCCCGGAGCTCGTCTGCTTCGAAAAGCAGGACGACTGGGGTGGCCAGTGGAACTACAGCTGGCGCACCGGTACTGACCAGTACGGTGAGCCGGTCCACTCCAGCATGTACCGCAACCTGTGGTCGAACGGCCCGAAGGAGGTCCTCGAGTTCGCGGACTACACCTTCGACGAGCACTTCGGGAAGCCGATCTCCTCCTACCCGCCCCGTGAGGTGCTGTGGGACTACATCGATGGTCGCGTGAAGCAGTCGGACGTGAAGAAGCTCGTGCGCTTCGCCACCGTGGTGCGTTGGGTCGAGTTCAACGAAGATACCGAGACCTTCTCCGTGACCGTCGAGGACCTGAAGACCGGGGAGACCGAGACCTCCGAGTTCAGCCACGTCATCGTCGGCTCCGGTCACTTCTCCTTCCCGAACTACCCGGATTTCGACGGCATCGAGACTTTCCCCGGTGTGGTCAACCACGCCCACGACTTCCGCGGCGCGGAGAGCTTCGCCAACCAGGACGTCCTCATGATCGGCGCGAGCTACTCCGCCGAGGACATCGGCTCCCAGGCCTACAAGATGGGTGCCCGCTCGGTCACGATGAGCTACCGCTCCGCACCCATGGGGTACGACTGGCCCGAGGGCATGTCCGAGCAGCCGGGCATCAAGTACATCGACGGCCAGACCGTGCACTTCGTCAACGGCGTGTCCAAGGACTTCCACGCCATCATTCTGTGCACCGGCTACCTGCACCATTACCCGTTCCTGCCGTCCGAGCTGGCCCTGCACTCCAACAACAACATTTACCCGGAGCACCTCTACCAGGGTGTTGTCTCCGAGGTGAACGACAAGCTGTTCTGGCTCGGCGCCCAGGACCAGTGGCTGACCTTTAACATGTTCGACGCCCAGGCCTGGTTCGTCCGCGACGTCATCCTCGGCCGCATTGAGCTGCCCTCGCTTGCCGAGCAGCGCGAGCACATGGCCACCTGGCGCAAGCGTTTCGACGCCCTGGAGACCGCCGACGATCAGATCGATTTCCAGACCGACTACGTCCGCGACCTCATCTCCCAGACCGACTACCCGATGTTCGACCTGTACCAGGTCGCCGACATCCTCAAGGGCTGGGTGCAGGACAAAAAGCACGACATCATGGGCTACCGCAACGCCACCTACCGCTCCGTCATGACGGGCACGATGGCCGCGCAGCACCACACCGAGTGGATCAATGAGCTCGACTCCTCCCTCGAGCGCTACCTCAACGACCCCGAGTCGGATGAGGTGCGCGATATTTGGGAGGGGAGGGAAGCGGTGCAGCGTCGATAAGCTGCTTATCGACGCCCCGCCACTAACCGCCACACGCCGACCCCGGCGACAGCCAGGAAGATCAGCATGGTGAGGTAGAAGGCGGCGGAATCCGACATCGTCGTTCCGCCGCCGACGGTGACACCGAAGATACTGATGTCACCGGAGGCAGACTCGAAGCCGGCGTTCTCGCCGTCCCAGATGTTGCCGAAGCCGAAAACAACGCTGGTGAGCAGCGGATAGAGGACACCGACCACGATCGCCACGATATGCGCCGCCCGCTGGCGGAAGAATGCCAGTACCGCGGCGGCGATAAGGCCGCCGACGCCCAGGAGTGTCAGCGCGAACAGGCTGATGTCAAAGCCCCACTCGGTTTCCTCCACACCCGGGGCAGTGAACGAGGAGAACCCGATGCCCCAACCGTTGAAGCTCACGGAATACCCGGTGGCAGCGGAGGTGGTGCCGAAGATGTGGTCGAGCGATGCATCGACCGCGGTGACTACCGTGAACCAGGGCAACGCCGCCGCAACGACCACCAGTGCTGCCGCCACGGCGTAAATGATCTTCGCGGGACCTGAGCTGCTCGCCGCCACGGGTGCTGCCGGGAACTGGCTGCGGCGGACCCCAGCTACTGTTCTGTGGAACCTGAGGCTCACCCCAGCCGGTCGGTTGCTGGGGCGGGATCGGGGGAGGGGTTGTCATCCGAGAGTCCTGCTTACAGGTTTCGTTTGAGCCTTGCGGGCCTGCAGCAACTGCCACACCCCGATACTGACAACGACGATCGCCGCCAGGATCACCAGGTATACCACCGGACTATCGGCAGTGTTAGCCGAGCTGCTGAGCTGCGCCAAGGGGTTGGATCGGCGACCGGCCTCCGCGTCGGCAGCATTAATGGCTCCTTGCCAGATCCGTCCGTCGAGCAAGCTCATGAGGTAGATGCCGTACACCGCACCCGCGGCGACGGCGACAATGTTGCCCACCTTCTTGTTGTAGCGCCACACCATCAATGCCGCTGCGACCAAAGCTCCGATCGCCAGAAGTGTCGCAGCCAGGAGAAGACCGTGGACCATCGTCTCTTCGGTGTAGGAATCCCGCGAACCCGTCGCTCGCATGCCGCCGACCACCGCGCCGATACCGAAGCCGTTGAACGCGCCGCTTAGAGCCGACTCGCCCACGGAAGCGCCCCAGAAACCCATATTGATCGCCGCGCGGTGCGTCATGCTCATCGAGAACCATGGGAACCAGGCCATGATGAGGATAAATACCGCGACCACGCCGTAGACGCTCGCCGGCAACGGCAGCGTGCCCAAGGATGACCGCGCCTGCTTGCGTGACTGCGCCAAGCGCGCCCGATTCTCCGGGGTGTCGATCCTCTCCCTGGTCTGGTCGAACTTTTCCTTCGCCTGCTGGCTGAATCCGCGCGCTCCGGCGCCGACGCGGCTGCCGAATGTTAGGGACGTGCGTCCAGTAGCAGTGTTCTGACGAATCGATAGCACCCGG